>NZ_JAIZSA010000017.1:0-214958 GCF_020419825.1 Burkholderia sp. AU30198
AGCAGGCGCGCGGCGGCAAGACGCTGCCGCTGAAGAGCATCGCGGACGAAGCGATCGCGCTGGGCGGCTGCGAGGCCGTGAAGAGCGTGATCGTCTATCGCCGCACCGGCGGCAAGGTCGACTGGCATGCCGAGCGCGACCTGTGGATGCACGAACTGACGGCCGGCGAATCCGACCAGTGCGAGCCGGAATGGGTCGGCGCCGAGCATCCGCTGTTCATCCTGTATACGTCGGGCTCGACCGGCAAGCCGAAGGGCGTGCAGCACAGCACGGGCGGCTACCTGCTGTGGGCCGCGCAGACGATGAAGTGGACCTTCGACTGGAAACCCGCCGACGTGTTCTGGTGCACGGCCGACATCGGCTGGGTGACCGGCCACACGTACATCACGTACGGCCCGCTCGCATGCGGCGGCACGCAGGTCGTGTTCGAAGGCGTGCCGACCTACCCGGACGCCGGCCGCTTCTGGAAGATGATCGGCGACCACAAGGTCACCGTGTTCTACACCGCGCCGACCGCGATCCGCTCGCTGATCAAGGCGGCCGAAGCTGACGACAAGGTGCATCCGAAGAGCTACGACCTGTCGAGCCTGCGCATCATCGGCACCGTCGGCGAGCCGATCAATCCGGAAGCGTGGATGTGGTATCACAAGCACGTCGGCCAGGAGCGCTGCCCGATCGTCGATACGTGGTGGCAGACCGAGACGGGCGGCCACATGATCACGCCGCTGCCGGGCGCGACGCCGACCGTGCCCGGTTCGTGCACGCTGCCGCTGCCGGGCATCATGGCTGCGGTGGTCGACGAAACCGGCCAGGACGTGCCGAACGGTCAGGGCGGCATTCTCGTCGTCAAGCGTCCGTGGCCCGCGATGATCCGCACGATCTGGGGCGACCCGGAGCGCTTCAAGAAGAGCTACTACCCCGAGGAACTCGGCGGCACGCTGTATCTCGCCGGCGACGGCACCGTGCGCGACAAGGACACCGGCTACTTCACGATCATGGGCCGGATCGACGACGTGCTGAACGTGTCGGGCCACCGGCTCGGCACGATGGAGATCGAATCGGCGCTGGTGTCGCACGAACTCGTGGCCGAGGCGGCCGTGGTCGGCCGTCCGGACGATACGACGGGCGAGGCGGTGGTGGCATTCGTGGTGCTGAAGCGTTCGCGTCCGGAAGGCGAGGAAGCGGCGGCGCTGGCGAAGACGCTGCGCGACTGGGTCGGCAAGCAGATCGGGCCGATCGCGAAGCCGAAGGACATCCGCTTCGGCGACAACCTGCCGAAGACGCGCTCGGGCAAGATCATGCGGCGCCTGCTGCGTTCGCTCGCGAAGGGCGAAGCGATCACCCAGGACACGTCCACGCTCGAGAATCCGGCCATCCTCGAACAGTTGAACCGCTCGATGTAATACCACCCGCCGCGGCGGGCAATCCGCCTCGCCGCGGCGCCGGAGCGCGGCCGTATCCGGCCCGCGACAAGCATCGCCGTGCGTTCCCCGACGGCACGGCATGCATGCGGCTCGAATCGATTCCGTCGCCGCATATTTAATTAGTTATACGTATTACAACACTCAACAAAACGGAGACAGACGATGAACCGAATGACACGGATGATTTGCGCGGCACTGCTGGGCGCAGCGGCAAGCACGAGCAGCTTCGCTCAGAGCAGCATCACGCTGTACGGCGACCTCGACGCCGCATTGCTTTATACGAGCCGATCGCTCGACTCGGCAACCGGTGGCAACGCCGGACGCCAGTTCGCGCTGACCGACACCGGCATGACGCCGACCAATTTCGGCATGACGGGTACCGAAGATCTCGGCGGCGGGTTGCATGCGAGATTCAAGCTGGAAAGCGGCTTCAACATCACGGACGGCGCGTTCGGCCATTCGAACGGCAACTTCTTCGGTCGCCAGGCGTGGGTCGGAATCGACGGCGGATTCGGCGAGACGAAGGTCGGCCTGCAGTTCTCGCCATTCGTGCTCGCAGTGCTCGGATCGGATCCCCGCAATATCTCGCACTTCGGCGCCGCGCTGATCCCTTACGTCGACAACGTGCTCGTCACGGGCCTCTTCAACCCGAATGCGATTTCGTACACGAGCCCGACGATCGCCGGGCTGACAGGCAGCGCGATGTTCGGATTCGGCGGAAAAGCCGGGGATTTCCAGGCGGGACGCCAGTATTCCGGCAGCCTCACCTATACGAATGGCGCATTCATGCTCAACGCGGCGCTCTACGACGGCAACGGCGGCACGTCGCCGACACCGGTTCCGAGCACGGTCGCATTCGTCGGCCGCACGATCGGCGCCGCCTACACATTCGGGCCTGTGACCGGCAAGGCGTCGTTCACGAGCTACAAGGTCGCCGGCTCGTTCAGCAACAACGTGTATAGCGCCGGGCTCGACTATCGCGTCACGCCGGCCCTCGACCTGAACACCGGCGCGTGGTACACGACCGACCGCAACGATTCGCACAATCATTCGCTGCTTGCCGCGATCGGCGCCGACTACAGCCTGTCGAAGCGAACCGGCCTGTATGCGCAGGTCGGTGTCGTCAACAACCACGGCGCGATGAATACGGGCCTCGGCATAACGGGCGGCGCGCTGTTCGGATTGCCGGGCACGACGGTCGGCGTCAATGCCGGCATCCACCACGTATTCTGACGCTGCCTGCGGACGGACGGACGGCCGGCACACGGTCGTCCCCGCACGCCGCGAGCACGGGGAGCGACGTGCTGCGCCCGGCGTCGCTCCGACAATCCAGCCTCGATGTTTACCCGACCTCAAGTCTGCGGCCGCGCTGCCGTCAAGTCAGGAGCGCACGCCCACTATCCGCCAGGAACCGGGCGGGTGCGCCCACAAGGAGACCCAGCAACGTGAACCTTTTCGGAATCGGTCGCGGCCGCCGTTCATCACGCGCACTCGTCGGCGACATAGCCGAGCAGGCCGGCAGGCTCGGCATCGAGATCTGCGATGTGTCGGGGCACGTCGAGGAAGTCGCCGCCCGCGTCGCCCGGCAGGCGGAGGTCTGCCATACGCTGCGCGAATCGGCGGCCCTTACGTTGCGCGGCAACCACCGGATCGCCGAGGCCGCGCAGCAGGTGCGCAACGTCAGCGCCAACGCATCGAGCGCGGTCCGGCAGTCGCAGCAGACGATCGAGGCATCGCTCGCGGACATTCACGTCCTCGTCGAGGGCGTCACCGCGATCAGCAGCCAGATGGGGGCACTACGCGACGCGCTCGATCACGTGCGGGCCGTGTCCGAGGAGATCTCCGTCATCGCTCGCCAGACCCACCTGCTCGCGCTGAACGCCGCGATCGAGGCCGCGCGCGCTGGCGAGTCGGGCCGCAGCTTCGCCGTCGTCGCAGCCGAGGTCAAGAACCTGTCCGCCAAGACCGGGCAGGCCACGGCCCAGATCGAAACGACCCTTGCGCGCCTCGCCGAGCAGACCGAACACCTGATCGCGGACGGAACCGACAACGCCGCGCGCGCACACCGCGTACGCGAGGGCACGCGCACGATCGGCGAAGTCGTGCACGCGACCGGGCACGCGATCACCGAGCTCGCCGGCGAAGCCGAACAGATCGCGTCGCTGACGGACGAGATCGAGACGCAGTGCCACCGCCTCGACGAACAGGTGGGCGAGATGGCGTCCGGTGTCGAAAGCTCGAGCGACAACTTCTCACAGGCCAAGGATCGCCTCGGCAATCTGCTCTCCGTCTCCGAGACACTCATCGAACTCACGGCCGCGACCGGCATCGAGTCGCCCGACACGCGCCTGATCGAAACCGCACGGAACACCGCCGCCGCGATCAGCAAGCTCTTCGAGGAGGCGGTCAGCCGCGGCGACATCGCGCTCGACGCGCTCTTCGACGCGCACTACGAGCCGATTCCCGGCACCGACCCGCAGCAGTTCGTGACGCGCTTCACGGCCTTCACCGATCGCGTGCTGCCGGCCATCCAGGAGCCGGTGCTCGGTATCGACGAGCGCATCGTCTATTGCGCCAGCTTCGACAGACAGTGCTACCTGCCTACCCACAACCGGAAATTCTCGCTGCCCCAGCGCGCAGACGCCACCTGGAACGCGGCGAATTGCCGGAACCGCCGGATCTACACCGACCGGACGGCGCGCACCTCCGTGTCGCACACCAAGCCGTTCCTGCTGCAGACCTATCGACGCGACATGGGCAATGGTCAATTCGCGCTGATGAAGGACGTTTCCGCGCCGATCGTCGTCGGCGGACGACCATGGGGGGTCCTGAGGATCGGCTACAGCGTCTGAAGCGGCGCGGGTGGGCCGCTACTGCGCCAACCCCACCGCGAGCGGCCGCTGATCGCTACGCCCGTGATCGTCGACCACCCGCACCGCATAACTTCCAGCCGTCCTCGGCTGCCAGAACAGCACATCGCCCGGCCTGCTACGCGCGACAAACGCATCGTTGACGAACCAGTACGACGTATGCGCGCTCGCATCGAGCCGTCGCGTTGAACGCGATGCGCGACTCCTCCGCACGCTTCACCCGCATCGCATACGTACTCCCGCGCAGTGGCGACGTGATGCGCTGCGGGTCGCCTTCGACCTGCCCTGCGTCGCGGCAGTCCGCGTGCTGCGGCGGCCGTCGCACGGCATCGCGGGCAAAAATATGAGCGGTAGCAACATCGGAATGATTCAGGCAGGTAGTTGATCGCGTTTCGAAACCATCCAACGTAATCTCGATCGACTTCCAGTTTCCGGGCCGAAGCTCATCAGCAACGACCGGAACTGTGCAGAAGAAAATCGGCTTCACTGTACATTTCATCCCCCTTCTGCCTAAAACACAATGCCCGTCAGGCTCAGGATCATGGAATCCGGACGGGCCGTATGCATGCCAACCGTGGGTACAAGACGATCAAAGAAATCCGGCCCGCTCAACGCATCAAGGCGGCGATAAAAACTGGATGCCAACTCGATGAAACCATCCGCTGACCAGCTTCCGTCTTCGCTCGCCGCTGCCACGTTTATTCCATTCCTCATCGCGAGCATCGCGCTTGCCGCCGCCTACGGCGCCAGCTTTCTCCTCTCCGAGCATTTGCGTCAGAGCGGCCTCGATTCGTCGATGGCCGGCGCCGTGATCTCGACCGGCATCCTGACCATGATCGTCAGCTCTCTTGTCGCCGGATGGGTAGCACAACGAATCGGGTTGATGTCGACCATCGTGGCGGCCGCTGCCGTCATGGCTCTTTCCATGCTCGCGTTCAGCCTGGCAGCGCACGACTTGAGGATCGCATTCATCGGCGGCCTGCTTCTGGGAATGGGATGGTCGGCTTTTTATATCCTCGCGCCACTTCAAATCATTCATCACCTCAGGCCCTCCGCGCGGATCAAATACCTGACCTTGCTCTCGGGTGGTCAAATGGTCGGGCTGGGTCTCGCGTCACCGATCGGCCATTTCGTCGCCAGCCGCTCCGGGTCGTATTCGATCGTCTACGCAGGCCTGGCGTGTCTTTGCGTGATTGCCGCCATCGCATTTTCGATTGTCCGAAAACGGGCGGAACGCCTCCCCCACCCGCCCGCAGATGCAACCGGCCTGACGGCCGCGCGGGTTGCCGAGATACTGCGCCATGTCACCCGGCTGCCGATCATCATGATCGGACTCGCCGCATGCGCCTTTTCCGCGTTGTCGAATTTCCAGGCGATCTATGCGGAGTCGCGACACCTGTCGCCCGATCTCTTTTTCGTGACATTCACGTTGACGACCGTCTTCTGCCGATTCACGCTGGCACAGACGATCAGCCGATTGCCGGTCCGAAAGCTCGCCTTCACGCTGTTCGCCATGACGCTCGTGGCGCTGGTCCTCTTCGTGTCCAATCCGGGCAGTGAAATCCTGTATGTGATCGGCTCGTTCATCTTCGCGATCGGCTACGGACTCAGCTACTCCACCTTGAACGGCATGGCGGTCAATCTCGCCAGCGAAAAGGGATTGTCCGCATCAGCATGCTCGCAAGTCTTCACGATCGCCTACTTCACGGGCCTGTTCGGATTTCCGTACGTAGCAGGCATATTGGTGACCCACGGCGGCGTGAACTGGATGATCGTCGCAACGATCGCCGTCGTCGTCATCAACTTGCTGATGCTCACTCACACGAGCCTTCGCCGCGAAAGCGCGCAGATTGCGGCACGCTGACCGCGAACGCGCGATACGGATACAGATACGGCGCCTACTGCTCCACCCCGACCGCCAGCGGCCGCTGATCGCTACGCCCGTGATACGGGTCGGACGAGCACGGGCGCACGCGGCTGATCGTGATCCAGGAGTTGAAGGAGGCTGCAGGCGAAGGCGGATGATGGGTGATGGAGGGCTGCCCGTGCGCCGCTGTGACTGGAATCGGGAAAGAGGACTGGAGAGGGATGCGGGGATTTCCGTGGAGGTCGCCTGACGCCCCGAAGCAGTCCGCCGGCATTGCCGGCGACGGCCACTCGCCACGAGGTCGTCAGGCAGGTACGCCTGCCCTGCTGTCGCCAGCAAGCAATTCAGGTGTCGTAGTCGCCGCTGTCCCACGGCTCGAAGAAAGCCATATAGTTGCCTGGCTCCATGATGTATAGCGCCGCGTCGTCATCCTCGTCCCTGTCATCCGCCACGAGCCCAAACGTGACGCCGAAACGTTCGACAGAGAAAGGGGCGATCTCGATGCGGCCGTACTGCACTTCGCCAAGCTCGGCCAGATACCGTTCGAAGCAGGCATCGCGTGCCGTCAGATCCATGGCAGCACGCGGACCAAAGGCTTCGATTCGAGCCTCCTGAAAGGTGCCTCCGGCATCAAACAGATAAAGCGCGACATATTCCGCGCCCGGTCGGTTCGAGATTTCGGGTACAAACGGCGTAGTCAAAAAGAACTGGCTGCCGCTAACGGTTCGGCCGACGTACTTCGCGTCGAACTCGTCATGATTGATTGCGATGCGCTCCGGCGGTGTGGCCGTCATGATGAAAATTCCTGTTGCGGGTTACGAATGGCTCAGACTGCACGATACGCCCCAACCGCATCGTGCGGACACGCTTCCGATATTGCCGACAACGGCGGACGATGACGTCCGACGCTCTCGTCAGCGATGGTCGGCAATCTACGCGCTGATGTCGAGCGACTGATTGCGGCCCAACACCGCACACTCAGTCGAACATGTGACCCGTTCCCGCGCCCGACTCAGCCGGGCACCGACTCCGTCAACCACTCGCGCGCGCTCGCCGTGCATTGCGACGGCCGCTAAAAGGTGGGGAATTGACCACACCCTTCTATCGCTTCGAATCGGGCATGCGACATCCCGGGAAAGCCATAAAGCACAAAAAAGTAGACGCAACCACCCGACAACAACCCAGGCGACAGGCGCGCAACGCCTACTGCTCCAACCCCACCGCCAGCGGCCGCTGATCGCTACGCCCGTGATCGTCGACCACCCGCACCGTATAACTGCCAGCCGTCCGCGGTTGCCAGAACAGCGCATCGCCCGGCGCACTGCGCCCGACAAACGCATCGTTGACGAACCAGTACAGCGCATGCGCGCTCGCATCGGCTGTCGCGTTGAACGCGATGCGCGTCTCCTCCGTACTCCTCACGCGCATCGCATACGTACTGCCGCGCAGCGGCGACGTAATGCGCGGCGGGTCACCTTCGACCTGCCCCGCGTCGCGGCAGTCCGCGCTTTGCGGCGGCCGCCGGCGCGGAATACCGGCCTGTGCGAACACCTGCTGCAGATCCGACGGCCAGAACTCGAAGATCTCCGTATGCGTGCGCTTGCCGTCGTACGGCGGGCACGCGGCCTTCCCCGTCGCATCGTCGATCACGACCGGCCGGTGCACGGTGCTGACACGAATCGGCGACGTGCCCGGAATGAACCACGTCCAGCCCTGCTGCGGACACCACTCGTTCGGCAAATCGCCGCTCGCGAGGCAGATCCGCACGCGCTTCAGCTTCGGCGGCACCGCGCGCGACGGCTCGACGAGCGTGCGCTCGGCATTCAGCGCATCGACGACCTGGAAGAACAGCGGCGCGGCTGCGTCGACGCCGACGAACGCCGTATTGGTCGAATTGTCGAAATTGCCGACCCACACGACCAGCACGTACGGGCCGAACACGCCGGCCGTCCACGCATCGCGGAACGACCATGACGTACCGGTCTTCCAGTAGACGGGCACGCTCGACGGCTGCGCGCCGCTCGTCTCGTCGGGGCGCAGGTGCTGACGCAGCATGTCCATCGTCATGTAGCTCGCCTCGGCGCTGAGCAGGCGCCGGCCCGGCAAAGCCGGTTCATCCGCGCGCAGCCGCAGCGGCCGGAACTCGCCGCGATTCGCGAGCATCGCGTAGAGCGCCGCAAGATCCTGCATCGTCACTTCGCCGCCGCCGAGCACGAGCGCGAGCCCGTAGTGCTGCGCGCTTGCGAGCCGGCGCACGCCGGCTTCCTGCAGGAACCCGTACAGATCGGGCGACTTGAGCTGCGACGCGACCCACACGGCCGGCACGTTGCGGCTGCGGTTCAGCGCATCGGTCGCGGTGATCGGCCCAAGGAAGTGGCCGTCGAAATTCTCCGGCGCATACGGGCCGAACGCGATCGGCACGTCGCGCAACACGGTCTGCGGGTGCAGCACGCCCTGGTCGAAGCCGAGCGCATAGATGAACGGCTTGAGTGTCGAGCCCGGCGAACGCCGCGCGAGCGTGCCGTTCACCTGCCCGTCGATCGTGCGGTCGAAGAAGTTCGCGGAGCCGACGAGCGCCTTCACGCCCATGTCGCGCGTATCGACGAGGATCGCCGCCGCGTTGCGTACGCCGCGCGTGTCGTTGCGCGCGACATAGCGTGCGATCTGCCGTTCGAGCGTGCGCTGCAGGTCGAGATCGAGCGTCGTCACGAGCCGCGTGCCGGCGTCGCTATCGTCCGCCGCGCCGCCCGAGGTCGTGCGCCACGCGCCGCGTGCGGCGAGCGCCTGGTCGACCGCGTGCGGCGCGTCGAACGGCAGCGCGGACAGCGGCCGCATCGCCAGCGGCAACGCGAACAGCGGCTTGAGCGACGCATCGCCCGGATGCTTCGTCAGCCAGCGCGCATACAGCCGGTTGCGCGACGCAGCCAGCGCGCGGTTGATCTCGTCCTGCCCGCCGCGCACGCGCCGCGCCGGGTCCTGCGGAATCACCGCGAGCGCGAGCGCCTCGGGCAGCGTCAGCGCGTCGGGCATCCGGTCGAAATAGACGACGCTCGCGGTGCCCGCGCCTTCGACGTTGCGTCCGTACGGCGCATCGTTCAGATACGCTTCGAGAATCTGTCGTTTCGAATAGAAGAGTTCGAGCTGCACCGCGCGCGCAACCTGCTCGAGCTTGCCGGCCGGCGTGCGCGTGTTCAGCCGCCACAGCGAGCGCGCGAGCTGCATCGTCAGCGTCGAGCCACCCTGCGGATTGCCGCCGCGCACGTACGTGATCCACGCGCCGCGCGCGAGCCCGTACGGGTTGAAACCGGGATGCCACCAGAACCAGCGGTCCTCGTGCAGCATCACGGCTTCGACGAGCTGCGGCGACATCCGGTCGAGCGGCACCCACAGCCGGTAGCGGTCGTCCTTGGCGAGCGTCAGACGCAGCAACCGGCCCTGCGCGTCCGTCACCGCGACCGACGACGGCTTCCAGTCGCGCAGCGGCGGATGCGGCCACAGCCGGCACGCGGCCAGCGCACCGAACACGAGCAGCGCGCCGACGATCCAGTTCTGCCAGCGATGCAGCCAGCGGCCGGCGCCGTGCAGCACGCGCCGGAGCACGGAAGCGTCAGCCACGCGCGGGCGCTCCTCGCGTCCGGCGCAGCCTGTAACGACGTTGCAGCCTCATCGTCATCGCACGCGCTCCACCGTCAGCGTCGTGCCGCCGGGCGCCTGCGCCTGCACGCGGCGGTCGTACATCGACTCACCGTATGCCGGCGGTGCGACGAAGCGGCCCGCGTTGCTCGCCTTGATCCGGTAGACGAACTCACGCACGTCGGTCGTCGCGGTGCCGTAGATCACCACGCGATCCTCACGCACGTCCGCGAATTGCGGCTGCCACGTCGAACCCTTCACGCCGATCGGGGAACGCCACGGTGCATCGGCCACTGGCGCCGACGCGCCGCCATCGCCGTTGCCGTTGCCGTTGCCGTCACCGTCCTGCGTGTCGGTGACAGGCGGCGGCGCGATCACCGGATCGAAGCCGCCCGGCAGCAGATCGACGATCGCGACGTTGCCGACGTTCGCCGAGCCCGTCGCGCGGATCTTCACGTGCACGTCGATCTCCTGGCCGAGCGTGATCTTGTCGAGCGGCTTGCCGTCCGTGTCGGTGTAGTCGCGCACGATCTCCAGCCCGTTCTTGATCGCCTTCGTCGACGTGCCGCGGTCGTAGCCCGACTGGCTCGCGACCCACCATGCGGGCAGCGTGCTGCCGTTCACGAAGTCGACACGCGATGCACCGCCCGACCACGTACCCGAGCGCACGAGGTTCGCCTGGATCGACGACACGTCCTTCGGTGCGGCACCCGCGCGCACCTCGTCGATCGAGAGCTGGTCGAGCTGGCCCGCGCTCGACGCCGCATACGCATCGAGCGCGAGGATCGTCATCGCCGACGACAGCGTGTTGAAGCGGTTGTCGACGAGCGGCGCGGCGAGGTTGTCCATCGCGCGCGGCGACAGCTTGCGCACGCGTTCCGGGAAGTGCTTCGCGATCAGGTACAGCACGCTCGCGTCGCGCGTCAGCGGATCGAGGTAGTAGCCCGTCACGTAACCGCCATCGGACGCGCGCTTGCGCTCGAGCAGCGCCTGCGGGCCCGCGATCAGTGCCGCGGCTTCCTTGTCCTGCTTCAGCAACTGATACGACGCGGCGAGCCACGCGGCCGCGAGATCGTTCTTCCAGTCGTTCGGATACGCATCCTGCAGCCGCTTCTGCACGGCCGCGAGGCTGTTGGTCGTCACGTTGCCCTGACGCGTCAGCAGATACACCGCGTACGCACGCTGCCGCAGCAGGTCGAGCGAGCCGAGCGAATCGTTCGCCGCGAGCTTCTGCAGATACTGGTTGCCCGCGTCGAGCATGTCCTTCGGCACGGCGATACCTCGCTCGCGCGCGTCGAGCAGCACGTGCATCGCGTATGCGGACACGAACGGGTCGGCATCGGGCGTCGCGCTCCACAGGCCGAACCCGCCCTGCGCATTCTGCCGGCTGCGCAGCACGCCGAGGAACTGCGTGATCGCAGCCGCGTTCGTCGTATCGGCACCGGAGTCGGTCGCATGCATCGCGCTCGTCAGCGCACGCACCGACAGCCACTTCGCCGCGAACACGCGCGGCACGGCCGCGCTCACCATCTGCTCGCTGCAGTAGTGCTCGAAGTTCACGAGATACGACGACAGCCCTTCGGACAGCACGAGCGGCGCAGTCGAGATGCTCGCGTCGCGCGACGCATACGCGTCGTACATCGAGCGCAGGTTCGGCACGTTCGCCTTCTTGCCCGGATCGACGCGTGCGATATCGAGCTGCGTGCGGAACGCGGCGGCCGGCCGCACCGACACGTCGACGCGCTGCTGCGCGCCCTTCGCGCCGTAGCGCGCGCCGAACGACAGCGCGCCCGAGCCGAGCGTATCGGTCGCCTTCACGCGGAACATCGCAACGCCCTCGTGCTGCGGCGCGAGCGCGACGTTCTGCGTGGCCGGCCCGATCACCTGCAACTGCGGGCCCGTCTTCAGCGTGACCGCGACCGGCACTGGCTGGCTGCCGACGCCCGTCAGGTTGTTCGCGACACCGACGCTGACATCGGCCTCGTCGCCCGGCGCGAGCGTCGTCGGCACGTTCGGCGACAGCACGAAATCGCCGCGCACCGTCGTCGCGCCTTCGAATGTGCCAACCAGGTCCGGCGACACCGACACGGCCATCACGCGCAGCTTGCCGTTGAAATAGTCGGGCACGGTGTAGCTCAGGCGGGTGTCGCCGTTCACGTCGACGATCCCCGACCAGTAGACGACCGGCTTGTCGCGCTTGCGCTTGAACGGGTTCAACTGGCGGCCGATCCCATCGTCGGCGTCACCACCCGGCGCGGCCATCGCCATCAGCTTCTCGAAGTCCGGCAGGATCAGGTCGAGGATCTGCGACGTGCCGACTTCGAGCATCCGCTTGCGGAAGAAGAACTTCAGCGGATCGCCGAGCTTGTAGCGCGCGACCTGCAGGATGCCCTCGTCGACCGCGAACACGACGACCTTCGCGGGCTTCGCCGAATGCACGGTGAAATTCACCGTGTCGCCGGGCTTCACGAGCGCCGGCGCATCGACCGACACCGCGTTGCGGCGCGCGTCGAGGTTCACCGAGAACGGCACGACACCGTAGCTCAGCGGGCTCATGAAGATTTCATCGGACGACGGATCGCGGATGGTCTGCACGTTGATGTAGCCGTTGCCCTCGAAGCCGGCCGGCACCGTGATGTGCTGGATCGAGCTCGTCGTGTCCGCATGGAACCACGCGTGCGCATACACCTTGTCGCGCTCGATCGTGATCAGGCCGCTGCCCGCGTAAGGCGCGCGGATCGCAATCTCGACCTGCTCGCCCGGCTTGAAGTCGTGCTTCGCCAGGCTCACCTGCAGTTCCGCGTTGCGGTCGAGCGAGCGCGTGACGTTCGCATCGCCCGTCACCGAATACTCGATCCGGTTCACCGCGGCGCCGTCCGCGTTGCGGATCACGAGCGCGTAGCTGCCCGGCTTGTCGGTGCGCAGCGTGAAGTCGAGCCCGGCTGCCGGAATCGTCAGCGGCTTCTCGTCGACCGGCACTTCCTTCAGCCGCGAATCGTATTTGTACGCGCCGGAATCCTGCTTGGTCAGCACCGACACATAGCGCTCCTCGACGAGCTGCGCACGCAGGTCCTTCACGTCGATCGCCTTCGCGTTCGGATCGATCGCGACGAGCCGCACGGTGCGCGGGCTGCCGCGCTTCACGTAGCCGAGATCGTCGACCGACTTGTAGCCGACGAGCCAGTCGTTGTTCGACACGAGTGTCTGCGCGTTCGCGGCGACGTTGCGCCCGCCTTCCGCTTCATAGGCCTTCGCCTGGAAGTAGAGCTGGTAGGTCGCGTCCGCGTACTTGTCGAGATCGAGATCGAACTCGGCATGGCCCTTGTCGTCGGTCGTGCCGTCCTGCAGCGTCGTCGTATAGCCCTCCTTCGCGCGACGTGCGTCGAAGAAGCGATAGCCCTGCCAGCTGCGGAACGACGGCCACACCGGGCGCAGCGTCAGCGTCGCCGCGACGCGGCGCTTCTCCGCCGGCGTGCCGAACAGGTTCTGCGCATCGACGACACCCTTCAGCCCCTTCGGCTTCACCCACCCTTCGACGACCTGCTGCGACAGCTTCGCGTCGACCTTCATCCGGTCGGGCAGGAACTCCTTCACCTGCACCGTCGTGCTGCCGATCGGCTCCGCACCGGGCTGGCCGTCCTTGACGATATACAGGTTGACCGTCCACGTGCCGGTCGGCGCCGTTTCGGCCGTCGTATAGCCGAGCTCGGTGAAGCCGGTCGCATCGACCGTCACCGGCTTGCGCTCGACGGTGATCCCGCGCGGGTCGACGATCTCCGCCTGCAGCGGCACGCCGGCCGGGCTGCGCGCCCAGCTCGCCGCGCGCACGATCAGGCCGATGTGGAACGGATCGCCAGGGCGATACAGCCCGCGATCCGAGAACAGGTACGCGGACAGTTGCCCCTGGCCGGTCGCATTGCGCTCGCCGTCGACGTCGAAACGCGAGAAATCGAGCTGGCGATCGCGGCCGGCCACCGGCAGGAACGACAGGTCGGTGTCCTTCTTCACGACATACAGCTGCGGCCGCTTCTCGCGGTCGAGCCCCTTGAACGCGGGGAAATGCACGATGCCGTCGGCGCCGGTCGTCTGCGTGAACAGCGCCTGGCCGTTCACCGCGAGCACCGACACGGTTGCGCCCGCAACCGGGCGGCCGTTGCGGATCGACTGCACGAACACGTCCTGGCTGCCGTCCAGTGCCTTTTTGACCAGCATCCCGAGATCGGTCACGACGATCAGGCGCGTGTCGCCGAGCGCGTTGTCGCTGTCGTCGCCGTTGCCGTTGCTGTCGCTCGAATCGGCGTTGTCGGACTGATCCTGGCTGCCGTCGGACGACGCATCGCTGTCCTTCGCGTCGTCGGCCTTTTTCTTCTCGGCGGCCGGGTCGTACTTCGTCAGGTGCAGCAGGAACACGCCGCGCTTGCCGCCCTTCAGGTACTGGCCGAGATCGATGCCTTCGTAGTGCGCCTTGCCGGGTTCGCCGGCCGGGAACGCGCGCGTCTGCACGAAGCGCTCGACGATGTGATCCTCGCTGAACGAATACGACAGCTCGGGACGCGCGTACGTGCCGTTGTTGAAGCTCACGAGATGCTGGAGCTGGTCGGGCAGCACGCGGCCGATCTCGACCTTCATCCCCGGCAGGTTGCGCGACACGACCGACAGCCGCTTGCTGCCGCTCATCGACAGCAGCGAACCGTCGGCCATGAAGCGCAGCAGCTTCGGATAGTCGGGCACCGTGAACGCGGTCGTCACCGGCTCGGCGAGCAGGTAGCCGCCCGCCGATTTCAGGTCGCCCGCGAAACGCACGACGATGCGATCGCCCGGCGTCGCGTGGTACTTGAAGCTTTGCAGCGTCGCGTAGTCGTTCTCGGTCGGCACCGCGTCGAGCGGCAGCGGCTTCGACTGCTTCAGCACCGCATCGCTGATGTCGGCCACGTTCCATTCGTACGGCGGCTCGTCGTCCGACTGATCGACGCCCGGCTTACGCTTCGGCAGCACCCACGCCTTGGCACGCGCGGCCAGGTCGGCGCTGCGCACACCGTCCGACGCTTCCGCGACGAGCACCTGCTCGGGCTCGTAGCGCTCGTTGTCGACGAGCGTCGGCGCGATGTTCGCGATCGACAGGCTGTAGAGCCCCGGCACGTTGACCGACGCGTGCAGCGCGTCCGGCGTGCCGTTGCCGCCGCGCGCACTCTTCACGCCCTTGTCGACGTCGAGTCGTGCCACCAGCGGATCGCGCGGAATCTCGAGCGGCTGCGAGTAGACCCACGCGCTCGTCTTCATCTTGTCGTAGTTGACCGTGTAGCGCAGCGGCGTTGAATTCTTGCCGTCGCGACCGACCAGCACGAGGCCGATGCGCTTCTCGAACTCGGCCGGATCGACCGGGTAGTTGAAGTGCAACTGCAGCAGCGCCTGCTTCTCCGCCGGATTGTCGGGGTTCTGGTAGAACTCGTTGTTGCCGAATGTCGCGGCGAACGCCGGCAGATCGAAGGCGAAACGATCGTCGCGCATCGTCACCTGCGGCGCGAACACCCGGTGCACCGCGAAACGCACCTCGACGTGCGCGCCGACCGGCCAGTCGGCCGCCGGCGTGAAGCGCAGCGTCTTGTCGTCGACCCACTCCCATGCGCCCTTCAGCGCGGGCGTCATCTCGATGCCGTCGCCGGCCGGCTTGCCGACCTGTTCGATCGGCGCCGCCGATTGCGCGAACACGACTTCGAGCGGATGCACGGTGATCTTCGGCTTGTCGGTTTCGTCCACCTCATAGGTGGTGATCGCCGGCGCCTTCACGGTGAAGCTGACGGTTTCGGGCTCGGGAGGCTTCGGGCGGTGCTTGAACCAGTACCCGCCGTAGCCGAGCGCGGCCGCGAGCAGCACGAGGCCGCCGGCATGCCACGGGCGGCGGCGCACGGCCGCGGCGGTGATGCCCATCCACGCGGGCGCCGTCCACGACACGTTGCCGACCAGCGGCCGCAGCGCGCAGCCGAGCAGCCACCAGACGAAGCCCGCCACGCGAACGGGCAGGAGCAGCAGAAAGCGCAGCAAATCCATTGTTATTTCCTTGTCAAGGACATGCTGCCTGCACGGCAACCTTCCCCGAATCGTTATGGGTCTTGTGACGGCGCGGCCCGGTTGCGCCGTAAATACTTGGTATGTTCGACCGGATGCTGGGCGCCATTATCGATCAGACCCGAAACGATGGAAATATCGGTGTGCCGGCGCGCAACGCTGCCGGATAACCGGCCGGTCGGGTGGATTTCGGCTCGCCGGCGCAACCGCTGCGCGTGGTCGCGCCGCGTTCGCTAGAATGCGCGGCTTGGCATGATTCGAATCGAAATGAAAGGAAACCGCTTGAAACTCCCGTTCGAATGGCAGATCGGGCTGCGCTATGCGCGCGGCGGCCGGCGCTCGGCCGGCGACGGCTTCGTGTCGTTCATTGCCGGCGCCGCGATGGCCGGCATCGCGCTCGGGGTCGCCGCGCTGATCGTCGTGCTGTCGGTGATGAACGGATTCCGGACCGAAGTGCGCGACCGGATGCTGTCGGTGCTCGCGCACGTGGAAATCTTCTCGCCGACGGGCGCGATGCCCGACTGGCGGCTCACCGCGCACGAATCGCTGCAGAATCCGGCGGTGCGCGCCGTCGCGCCCTATGTCGATGCGCAGGCGCTGCTGACGAACGCGGGCAGCGTGACGGGCGTCGCGCTGCGCGGCATCGATCCCGTGCTGGAGCCGCGCGTGTCCGAGATTGCGCGCAAGCTGAAGACCGGGCGGCTCGACGCGCTCGTACCGGGCGAGATGGGGATCGTGCTCGGCTCGGCGCTGGCCGACGCGCTGCACGTGAAGATCGGCGACCGCATCACGTTCTTCGCGCCCGGCAACACCGCGCGCATCGGCGACGCGCTGCCGCAGTTCCGGCAGTTCAACGTGGTCGGCACGTTCGAGTCGGGCCACTACCAGTACGACAGCGCGCTCGCATACATCCATCTCCGCGACGCGCAGACGCTGTTCAACGTGCGCGCGCCCACCGGCATCCGGCTGCGCCTCGATGACCTGCAGCGCGCGCCGGACATTGCTCTGGAACTGTCGCACACGCTGTCGGGCGAGCTTTATATCCGCGACTGGACGCGGCAGAACCGCACGTGGTTCGAAGCCGAGCGGCTGCAAAAGCGCATGCTGTCGCTGATCCTGATGCTGATCGTCGCGGTCGCCGCGTTCAACCTCGTGTCGTCGCTCGTGATGACCGTCACGCAGAAGCAGGGCGACATCGCGATCCTGCGCACGCTCGGCGCGCCGCCCGGGTCGGTCATGAAGATCTTCGCGATCCAGGGGATGACGATCGGCCTCGCCGGCACGCTGGCGGGCGTCGCGCTCGGCTGCGCGATCGCGGTGAGCATCCCGTGGGTGCTGCCGGCGATCGAGCAGCTGCTCGGCATCCGCTTCCTGACGCCGTCCGTGTACTTCCTCAGCTCGCTGCCGTCGAAGCTGGCGGCGACCGACGTGATCGAGATCGCCGCGGCCGCGTTCCTGATGTCGTGCGTCGCGACGCTCTACCCGAGCTGGCGTGCCGCGCGGGTACGGCCGGCCGAGGCGCTGCGCGACGAATAGGCGCGCGGTGTCAGGTGTCCGGCTCGGCGAAGCGTGCCGTCATGCGATCTCGTGGAAACCGATGGTGTTGCGGCCGTTCAGGATGTCCTCGAATGCGGCCCCGAAGCCGACGTCGATCAGGCCCGCGCGCCTGCCGTAGGTCTTCTGCCCCGCATCGTCGACGAAGATCGCCGCGCCCGACGACAATTGACGGTCGGTATCCAGCAGCGCGAGCGTGCCGCGCGCGCTGCCGGCCGACTGCTCGAACGTCAGCGGCGTGCCGTCCTGCGTGGTGAAATGCCCGCCGATCTCTTCGAACTTCTGGTTGCGCGCGACGGACGTATTGATTTCCTTCATGAAGAGGAAGTCCGCGTCGGCGCGCTGGCTGGCCACTTGGCGATCGGCGTCCGTGAACGTCTCGCCCACGGCGGCCGCGCCCTGCTCGGCGAAGTCGACGGCCTGCTGGTGAAACTCGCGCGTCGCGAGCACGAGGCCCGCGTTCGCGTTCAGCGTCGCCTCCACCCACGCGCGATCGCTTTCCGTCATCGTCTTCGACACGACCTCGATCCGGCCGTTGCCGGTCTTGAAGTCGAACTGCGCGTCGGCCAGATCCGGGCGCTTCGCGATGATCTCGTGCAGGCTCGTCGCAAGCTGGCTGGTGACGCCGCGCAGCTTCGTCGACAGATCGCCCAGCATCGACATCTGTTTCATTCGCGCCGCGTGCATCGCGTCCTGATCCAGCGCGCGGATGGTGATCGGCGTGTCCTGCGGTTGCCCGGCCACCGCGCCCGTCTGCTGGCGCCCGTCGAGCGCCGCTTCCTGCGCCATCTGCACGAGCGAAAGGCCGCTCGCTGCCGTGACTGACATCGTCATGCCCTCTCTCCTTTCAATCCGTTTTTTACCGTTTACGGAAATATTTCGCGGAAATTTAGACCGATCTCATGTCGATCGCCGGGCACCGCTAGAAACTTTGTTTGATTCAAACTAAAAAAGTTTGACACCTAGATTTCACTGAGATAAGTTTGGCGCAAGCTTCCGGAAAGCATTCCGGCCAGCCCCGCCGACGCCAGTCGCGCTGTCCTGCCGTTGCAGCACCGCCGTTCGCACCATCCCCGCCTCATCGCATCGTGCCGTTCCGTTTCGTCTGAAACCTGAAGGAAGATCGGGCATGCCCGCATTTGATTCGCACTCCTGCATTCATTCCGCGCAGCCGGCCTCGCATCGATCAGGCGGCCCGAATCAGCCGCCGCACTGACGCTTTTCGGTCGGGGCGATGCCGTCGCCCCGACTGCCCGCCGGGTTGCGCGACGCGCGTCGACACCGGCCGTGACACCCGGGCCTCGCGCCCGGCGCTTTCGAAGGTGCCGTTCCGTTTCATCCGATGCAGCACCCGGCCGGGCCGCAGGGGGCATATCGCGGGCCGTCCGGTTCCAGACAATCACAACAAGAGGTCAGCAATGGACATTCATCGAACCGGATTGCGTCGCGCGTGGCTTCCCGCGCTCGTTGCAGCCGCGACGCTCGCCGCGTGCGGCGGCGACGACGGCGGCAGCGTGGCGGGCGTTTCCGCGCTCGCACAGGGCCAACAGGAGGGGGCCGCCGCATCGGCGGCCGACAAGCAGTCGCTGGCATCGCGCATCTCGCCGTCCGGCGTGCCATACGCCAACCCGGCAAGCGGCGGCCGCTACCGGCCCGTGATCGCGAACGGCCAGGTGCAGCCATCGCTGTCGGGCGGCACGATCGAGGAGAACGCGTGGGTCGACACGCCGGTCGATTCCGACGGCGACGGCACGCGCGACCGCATCCACGTGCGCATCGTGCGCCCCACCGAAACCGCGAACGGCGCACGCACGCCCGTCATCGTGCTCGCGAGCCCGTACTACGCGGGCCTCGCCGACAGCCCCGACCACAACGTCGACGTCGAACTCGACGGCACGCCGCATCCGGCCGCCAATGCGGCAACGGCAGCCACGGCAGCCACCGGCGCCTCCGCACGCATCATGGCCGCCGCACCGCAGGTGCGGATGCTGCAGCAGGTCGAAGCGGCCGCCGCCGGGCGCTCGTGGATCGAGGGCTACTTCATCCCGCGTGGCTTCACGATCGTCTATGCGGATTCGCTCGGCACCGCCGGCTCGGACGGCTGCCCGACGATCCTCACGCGCGACGAATCGGTTGCGATGGCATCGGTGATCCGCTGGCTCGGCCGCGACGCGACCGCAAAGGACGCGAACGGCAAGACGGTCGTCGCGAACTGGTCGACGGGCCACGTCGGCATGTACGGCGTGTCGTACGACGGCACGCTGCCGAAGATGGTCGCGAGCCTGCGCACGCGCGGGCTCGACGCGATCGTGCCGGTCGCCGGGCTGACGAACATGTACGGCTACTACCGCTCGGGCGGGCTCGTGCGTGCGCCGGAAGGCTATCAGGGCGAAGACGTCGACGTGTACATCAAGGCGCTGCTGACGAACGCGCATCCGGAGCGCTGCACGCACCTGATCGATGAAGCGTTGCAGCAGGAAGACCGCAAGACCGGCGACTATTCGCCGTTCTGGGCCGCGCGCGACATCCCGACCGCGTTCGCGGTCGCGCCGGCGCTCGTCGCGCAGGGGCTGACCGACGACAACGTGCGCGTCGACCAGTCGACGGCGTGGCATCTCGCGATGCGGCGCCAGGGCGTGCCGACGCAGCTGTGGCTGCATCGCCTGAAGCACACCGACCCGACCCGCGTGCCGGCGATGGCCGATGCGTGGACCGCGGAAGTGAACCGCTGGTTCACGCGCTACCTGATCGGTTTCGACAACGGTGTCGAACGCGATCCGCGCGCGGTGATCGAGCAGGCGGACGGCACGCTGCTGAAGGAAGCGGACTGGGCCGCCCGCCACGCCACGCCGGTCACGTATTTCGCGGGCGGCGACGGCGCGGGCACCGGCACGCTGCTGCGGCTGCCGAGCGGCGGCCCGCTCGCGCGCTTCACCGACGATGCGCGCATTACCGCGCTCACGCTGGCGAACACGCCGACGGGCGAGAACCGCAGCCGGTTCGAATCCGCGCCGCTCACGGCCGCGACACGCCTTTCCGGCGCCGCGACCGCACGCGTCAGGCTGACCTTCTCGGCGGTGGCCAACGTGACGGCCCTGCTGGTCGACCGCGCGCCGGACGGTACGGCCACGATCGTCACGCGTGCGTGGACGGATCCGCGCAACCGGTTCTCCGAGTGGCGCTCGGAGCCCGTGCTGCCGGGGATGCCGTACGACCTGAAGCTGACGTTCATGCCGCGTGACTACAAGCTGGAAGCCGGCCACCGGCTGGGGCTCGTCGTGCTGTCCAGCGACAACGAGGCCACGCTGCGGCCGACGCCGGGCACGGGCCTGACGCTCGATCCGGCCGGCACGTCGGTAACGGTGCCGCTCGTGTCGTCGTGACCTGAAGCAAGTGATGCGCATGCGGTCGGGAACGACCGCATGCGCAACATCGATTGTCTGTCGGCGTGCTTCACGGGCAGCGGAACGTCGTCATCCCGTGAACACGCCGTCTGCAAAATCGCTGATTCACACGTGCAAGTCGTGCACCGCGCGCGGATCGGCAACCGGCATGCCCCGGTTGCGCCAGGGCCGCGGCAAGCGGCAAGCGCGACGGGCCCGATCGACGCTCAGTGCGCCGCCAGGCGCCTGAGCACGACATCCAGCAGGACCTTCGCGCCGTCGACGAGCTGGTCGTCGTCGGTATGCTCGCGCGGGTTGTGGCTGATCCCGCCACGACTCGGCACGAAGATCATCGCCGCAGGCGCGATGCGCGCGATCATTTGCGCGTCGTGGCCGGCACCCGACGTCATGCGCCGGTTCGAGAATCCCATCCGTGCGGCCGACGCCTCGATCTCCTCGGCAAGCCCCGCATCGAACACGACCGGTTCGAACCGGACCAGACGTTCGGTCGTGATCCTGACACCCTCCTCCGCCGCCACCTTGTCGAGATAGTCGGCCAGACGCTGCTCCGCGTCCTGCAGGCGCAGCTCGTCCGGATCGCGAAGATCCACGGTGAACACGGCCTTGCGCGGAATCACGTTGATGACGTTCGGCTCGATGCGCAGCATGCCGATCGTCGCGAGCGTCGTGCCGCTCGCCACCGCCAGCTCGCGCAGGAAAGTCGCGATCGCCGCCGCCGCCCAGCCTGCGTCATGCCGCAGATGCGTCGGCGTCGTGCCGGCATGGTTCGCATTCCCCTGCACGGTGACCTGTTGCCATGAAATGCCCTGCAGGCTCTCGACCACGCCGATGCGAATCCGCTCGGCCTCGAGGATCGGCCCCTGTTCGATGTGCAGTTCGAGGTATTCGTGCGGCACGATCGCGCCGGGTTCGAGATCGCCGGCATAGCCGATCCGCGCGAGTTCGTCGCCCAGGCGCGTGCCGTCGATGCCGACCGTGTCCAGCGCCGCGTCGACCGGCATGCCGCCGGCATGGACGAGCGAGCCCATCATGTCCGGCTGGTACCGAATGCCCTCTTCGTTGGTAAAGGCGCCGATCGTGATCGAGCGGCGCGGCTTGAGCCCGGCGTCGCGAAACGCGCGCACGACGGCGAGGCCGGCCAGCACGCCATAGCACCCGTCGAGTGCGCCGGCGTTTTTCACGGTGTCGATATGCGAACCCATCATCAGCGGGCGCTCGCTGCCGTCGTCGGTTGCCGAACGCAACGTGCCGAAAATGTTGCCGATGCGGTCGATCCGGACGTCGAGATCCAGTTCGCGCATCCATTCGACGACGAGATCACGGCCGACCCGCTCGTCGTCCGTCAGCGCGATACGGGTCCGGCCGCCTGCGTCGGGATCGGCACCGACTTCGCCGAGCCGTCTCAGTTGGTCGAGAAGCAGCGCTCCATCCAGCTCGAGCGCGGGCTGCGGTACGACAGGGGTATGCATCGATCGTCTCCATGTGCGGCACGCATCCAGCCAGTTGCCGGACGTGATGGAGTGAAATGTTATTTCAGGTGGATCGATATTTCGGCTCTCAATTGGCCATCTGGGCGCAACTTTTTTTCATCTTCGCGCGCCGGTTCCGTACAAATACGTGCCGACTTCAGGTTCGACGCACGGAAGCAGCCGGATCTGCCGCACGAGCCGCCGTCACAGCGGCATGCGCACCGGCTGCCCCGTGACATGCCGTGGCGCGTCGTCGGGAAACTGCCGCACCATCGGACGCCTGATCCGGCCGGCCAGTCGGTGACGGTGCCGCTGGCTTCATCGTCCACGGATGCGTCGTCCCTCGCCGGCTTCCCGCGCAACGGCACGGCCGCCCCCGCCTACGCGCCGGTCGGCGCCGGCGGGGGCGCGCTGCACGAAGGGAACACCTGCGATAGGCTGCGAGAGTCGCATGCCAACGGTGAACCCACATGATCCCCATCAGCGCCAAAGCCATCGTCCGCGACGGCCGCTCGGTCCTGTTCCTGCGCAATCCGCGCGACGAATGGGAGTTGCCGGGCGGCTGGCCCGAAGCAGGCGAATCGCTCGAAGAAACCGTCACGCGCGAAGTGCAGGAGGAATGCGGGATCGTCGCATCGACGATCCGCTACGTGGCAAGCCGTTCGTGCGAGGTCGTGCCAGGCAAGCGCGTGCTCATCGTGTGCTTCCAGTGCCAGGTCGATCGTCATGAAATCGTCCTGAGCGACGAGCACAACCAGTTCGCGTGGATCGACCTCGATGCCAACAAGCCGGCGAACCTGCCGGCGTTCTATTGGGAATTCTGCAAGCAGGCAGCCTGATGCGCAGCCTGCTGCGTCGCCCTCACACCGGCGTGAGCACCGGCTGCCCCGCGAAATGCCGCGCGGCGTTGTCGATGAACTGCTGCACCGAGCGGTCGAGCGCCTCGGGCGACCAGCCGCCCATGTGCGGCGTCAGCACGACGTTGTCGAGATCCGTCAGCGCGCGCGGCGGCTCGGGTTCGCCTTCGTACACGTCGAGCCCCGCGCCCGCGATGCGCCCTTCGCGCAACGCGTCCGCCAAAGCAGCGGTATCGACAACACTGCCGCGTGACACGTTGACGACGAACCCGCCGGGGCCGAGCGCGTCGAGCACCGCGCGATCGATCAGGTGCCGCGTGCCCGCGCCGCCCGGCGTCGCGACGATCAGGAAATCGGCCCACCGGGCGAGCGCGTCGACGCGGTCGAAATAGCGGTAGGGGACGTCCTTCGCCGAACGATTGTGATAACCGGTCTCGATGTCGAAGCCGGCCGCACGGCGCGCGCACTTCTCGCCGATCTTGCCGAGCCCGACGATGCCGAGCTTCCTGCCCGACACGTTCGGCGGCATCGCAAGGCCATCGCGCCACACGCCCGCGCGGGTTTTCGCATCGAGCTGCACGACGTTGCGCACGGCCGCGAGCAGCAGCGCGAACGCGTGATCGGCGACGCAATCGTCGTTGGTGCCCGCGCCCGTGACCACGGTAACGCCGCGCGCCTTGGCGTGCGCAACGTCGATGTGCTCGTAGCCGGCGCCGAGCGCGCTGACGAACGTGAGTTGCGGAAGACGATCGATCTCGGCAGCGGTGAGCCCCGTGCTGCCGTTGGTCAGCACCGCGCGTATCGTGCCGCCGTGTTCGGCGATCGCGCGTTCGCGTGCTTCGGATGTCGGGGCAAGGCGCACGTCGAACGACGCGGCGATCTCGCGATGCGCGTCGCCGCGCAATGCGATGAGAACCAGCAACTCGGGCTTCATGTCAGGAAGTGTCGGCAAGGCGGGAACGGATTTCAGTGTAACAAGCCCGCACGACGGATGCGGGTAATCCCCACACGGGCTGTGGGCACGCCGCCTCACCTGGTTTGCCAAAGCCGGCTCAGTCAAGTAACTTTCGGCGTACGCCCCCGTCCTGGAGAATGGCCCGTATGAAGCTCGCCCTGCCCGCCCGGATCCTGGGCCTCGCGCTCGCCGCTACCCTCGTCGCGCCCGGCGCGCATGCCGACACGCCCGTCGTGGTGTCGTCGAAAATCGACACCGAAGGCAACCTGCTCGGCAACCTCATCGCGCAGGTGCTGAAGGCGCATGGCATCGCCGTCACCGAGAAGATCGCGCTCGGCACCACGCCGATCGTGCGCAAGGCGCTCACGAGCGGCGAGATCGACATCTACCCCGAATACACCGGCAACGCCGCGTTCTTCTTCAACAAGGCCGACGATCCGCTGTGGAAGAACGCGAGCCAGGGCTACGACACCGCGAAGCAACTCGACTACGCGGCGAACCACCTTGTATGGCTCACCCCGGCACCGGCGAACAACACGTGGGGCGTCGCCTTGCTCGCGCCGGTCGCGCAGTCGCAGCACCTGAAGACCTTCTCCGAATTCGGCAAGTGGGTGGCGGGCGGCGGCAAGGTGAAGCTCGCGGCGTCGGCCGAATTCGTGAACAGCGCGTCGGCGCTGCCGTCGTTCGAAAAGGCGTACGGCTTCAAGCTGAAGCCCGACCAGCTCGTCGTGCTGTCCGGCGGCGACACGGCCGCGACGATCAAGGCCGCCGCGAACCAGACCGACGGCGTGAATGCCGCGATGGTCTACGGCACCGACGGCGGGATCTCGTCGAGCGGCCTCGCGGTGCTCGACGACGACAAGCACGTGCAGCCCGTCTACGCGCCCGCGCCGGTGATCCGCGAAGCCGTGCTGAAAGCGCATCCGCAGATCGCCGACTACCTGAAGCCCGTATTCGCGAGCCTCGACCTGAAGACGCTGCAGACGCTGAACGCGCGCATCCAAATCAACGGCGAACCGGCCGCCGGCGTCGCGAAAAGCTACCTGAAAGCGAAGGGCTTCGTTAAATGACCGGTCGCGCGGCAGCGTCCGCGCGGCGCATCACGGCGGACAAGGTCGGCATCCTGATCGGCGTCCTGACAATCGTCGCCGTGCTCGGCCTGCCGTTCGCGGTGCTGCGGCCGAACCGCATCGCGGCCGGCACCGACCTGTCGGTGTTTGCCGCGCTACCGGCCCTGCAAGGCGCCGTGCTCGCCGCGCTCTGGATCGTCGGCGCGCTGTGGGCGATGACGGCGAGCCGCCCCACATGGCGGCTCGCGGCCGGCTGCGCGTGGCTTACGACGCTCGCGTACGCGGTCGGTGCGGCCGCAACGCACGTCGTCGCACCCGATGACACGCTCGCCCGCGTGTCGCCCTCCTCCGGTGTCTGGCTGCTCCTGTTCGCGTGGGCCGTGCTCGTCGCGGATGCGCTCGCACGTCTCTCGTTCGGCCCGTGGCGACGTCTCGCCGCGCTCGTCGTTGCAATAGCAGCGATTTCGGTGCCGCTCGCGAGCGGCTGGTGGGATGGCCTCTCCGTGATGCGCGAATACGCGGTGCGCAGCGACGATTTCTGGCGCGAGGCGATCCGGCACGTGTCGCTCGCCGGTGGCTCGGTGGCCGCCGCACTAATCGCAGGCGTACCGCTCGGCATCGCGTGCGCGCGCATCGCGGCGGTACGTACCGTCGCGATGCCCGTGCTCAATATCGTGCAGACGATCCCCAGCATCGCCATGTACGGGCTGATGATGGCGCCGCTCGGGCTGCTCGCCGCACGCGTGCCGCTCGCGGCCGCGCTCGGCATCCGCGGCATCGGCGTGGCTCCTGCCGTGCTCGCGCTGTTCCTGTATTCGCTGCTGCCGATCGCGTCGAGCGTCGTGGTCGGGCTCGGGCAAGTGCCGCCGCACGTGACCGAAGCGGCGCGCGCGATGGGCATGACGCGCACACAGCGGCTGCTGCGTGTCGATCTCGTGCTCGCGCTGCCGGTGATCCTGAGCGGCGTGCGCATCGTGCTCGTGCAGAACATCGGGCTGACGGCGGTCGCCGCGCTGATCGGCGGCGGCGGCTTCGGCACCTTCATCTTCCAGGGGATCGGGCAATCGGCCGCCGATCTCGTGCTGCTCGGCGCGATCCCGACGATCGCGCTCGCGCTGGTGGCGGCCGTCATGTTCGAAGCCGCGACCACGCTCGCGAAAGGGCGTGCAGGATGATCGAGATCGAACGTGCGGGCAAACGCTTCGGCGACGTCGTCGCCGTGGACGACGTGTCGCTGACGATGAAGCGCGGCACGATCACCGCGCTCGTCGGCGCATCGGGCAGCGGCAAGTCGACGCTGCTGCGCATGATCAACCGGCTGATCGCGCCCACCAGCGGCACGATCCGCATCGACGGCGTCGATACGGCCACCGTTGCGCCCGAGCAGCTGCGGCGCGGCATCGGCTATGCGATCCAGGGGCACGGGCTGTTTCCGCACTGGAGCGTCGCGCGCAACATCGCGACCGTGCCGCGCTTGCTCGGCTGGCCCGCCGATCGCATTGACGCTCGCGTGAACGAATTGCTCGACCTGTTCCATCTCGCACCGGCCGAGTTCGCGGACAAGCTGCCGCACGAACTGTCGGGCGGTCAGCAACAGCGCGTCGGCGTCGCGCGCGCGCTCGCGGCCGAGCCCGCGATGCTGCTGATGGACGAGCCGTTCGGCGCGCTCGATCCGATCATTCGCGGCAAGGCGCAGGACGACCTGTTCGCGTTGCAGCGCCGCCTCGGCATCACGGTCGTGATCGTCACGCACGATATCGAGGAAGCGCTGAAGCTCGGCGACACGATCGCGGTGATGGACGGCGGCCGGCTCTTGCAGGTCGCTTCGCCGGCCGAGATTCTCGGCAAGCCGGCAGCCGGCGTCGTCGAGCAGCTCGTCGCGGGCGTCGACCGGCCGCTGCGCCTGCTCGCGTTGACGCCGATCGACGCAGTCGCCGAATCCGGTCATGCCGACGGCGAACCGATCGCCGCGACGCGCACGCTGCGCGATGCGGTGTCGGAGTTGCTGTGGCGCGGTGTCGATGTGCTGCCAGTGGAAGATGGCAACGGCCACAACACGCGCCGCATCACGCTCGATGCGATCCGCGCGCACGCCAGGAAGCCCGCATGACGACGCGCAGCAGCATGCAGCCTGGGCGGTCGGCACTTCCCGCGACCGTCGCACGCGCCGCCGCGCTCGCCCTGCTGCTGGTGCTGCTGTTGCGCCCCGCATGGCTGCAAGGATGGTTCGCGCCGTTCGCGGACAACGGCGCACCGGTCATCTACGATCGCGCGAGCCTGCTCGACCTGACGCTCGCGCATCTCGGCACGGTCGCGTTGTCGAGCGTGATCGGCACGATCGTCGCGGTCGCGGCCGGCATCGCGGTCACGCGGCCGTGGGGCGCGGATTTCCTGCCGGTCGCGCGCAGCGTCGTCGACATCGGCCAGACCTTCCCGCCTGTCGCAGTGCTCGCGCTCGCAGTGCCGGCCGTCGGTTTCGGATTGAAGCCCGTGCTGATCGCGCTCGTGCTGTATGGCCTCCTGCCCGTGTTCGAAAGCACGATCGCCGGCCTCGAGGACGTGCCGCGCGACGTCGTCGACGCCGCGCGCGGGATGGGAATGAGCGGCTGGCAGCAACTGGTGTCGGTCGAACTGCCGCTCGCGTTTCCGGTGATCGTCAACGGGGTCCGGCTCGCGGTCGTGATCAATCTCGGCACCGCGACGATCGGCTCGACGGTCGCCGCGCGCGGGCTCGGCGACGTCATCATTGCGGGGCTGCAGACGTCGAACACCGCGTTCGTGCTGCAGGGCGGCGTAATCGTCGGGCTGCTCGCGGTGCTCGTCAGCGATGCGATCGGCGCGATTGCACGGGTGGCGGCTGCCCGGCGCACGTAATGCGCGCGGGGACATATCCTGTCACGCACAGGTGCCTGTAAAAACGACCGAAACGCCACGCCTGGCAACGTTCATCCGGACTCCGATGCGTGTCCGCGCAACGATCGGCCCGCCGCCCGATCGCGAGTCGACACAAGCCTACATGCCGCTTTCATTCGAGCCGGCATTCGACCACCTGCGGCAATTGGCCGATATACTAGGCGCCTTCCCAATCCCCGCACTCCACCATGCGACGGTTTCTCTGGCTGATCGTGCTTTCGCTCGGCATCGCGCAACAGGCATCGGCGCAGCAGGCGCCCGCACTGCCTGCGTTCGCGCCTGAAGCGGCCGCATCGGCACCGTCCGTCGCATCCGCGCCGCTCGCCGACGCCAACGATCAGCCGAACGAAGCAAACCGCCGCATCACGTCCTACCTGACGAAGAAGTTCGGCGTCGCGAAGGAACGGGCCGCAAAGCTCGCCGATATCGTGAGCGTCACTGCGACGAAATATTCGCTGCCTCCCGCCCTCGTTTACGCCATTATTTCGATCGAATCGCGCTTCCAGGAAAAGGCGCGCGGCCAGCATGGCGCGACCGGGCTGATGCAGGTCGTGCCGACCGCGCACCGCGGCCTGGTGCGCAACGTGAAGGACCTGACCGAACCGAACGCGAACGTCGAAGTCGGCTCCGCGATTCTGTCGGGCTACGTGAGGGCGGCCGGTGGCGACGTGCGGGCCGGACTGAGGAGCTACAGCGGCGGCTCGAACGCGTATGCGGCGAAGGTGATGCAGCGGGTCGATGCATTCCGCTTCGTGCTCGAACCGGACGACGACGCGCAAGCCGCGCCCCCCGCGAACGATGCGAAGGGCCGCATGGTGCCGGTCAGCGAGAAGTCGAGCCCGACGTCGGTCCGCGGCAACTAGGATCCGTTGACACTCGACGACACGTGCAGCATGACGCCCCTGGATCTGACGCGTTTCGATCTCAACCTGCTGGTTGTACTGGAGGCGCTCTGGGCCGAGCGGCACGTCGGACGCGCCGCTGAAAAACTGCATTTGTCCCAGTCCGCCACCAGCCACGCCTTGTCGAGGCTGCGTGCCGCTTTCGACGATCAGCTTTTCATTCGCAACCCCCGCGGGATCGAGCCGACGCCACTGGCCGTCGAATTGATGCCGCAAGTGGCGGCGGTGCTCGAGTCGGTGAGGCGCGTCGTCAGTCCGCGTGGCGCGTTCGATCCTGGCCGTTTTCAAGGGACGCTCTCGGTAGCCGCCACCGATCACGCCGTATTGACGGTCATCAGCCCGGTTCTGGCAAAAATCCAGGCCGCCGCGCCGAGCGCGGTGCTGAAGCTCAAGCCGGCCGACGCCGAATCCGCCCTGCGCATGCTGGACAGCGGCGAACTCGACATCGTATTGGGAGCGGGTTCTTTTTTTCAGGTCCCGCAGCGTTTCGAGTGCCAGATCGTCCATAAAGAGCGCTTCATCGGCATTGCCCGCAACGGGCACCCGGCACTGGTCAGGCGAGGTAACAAGCTGCATATGGACCTGGACGACTTCGTCCGGCTGCCCCACATCCTGGTCTCGCCGCGCGGCGATGCGCGGGGGGCTGTCGACGATGCGCTGGAGTCCATGGGCCGTACCCGCAAGGTGAGCGCCACGTGCCCCAGCTTCCTGGCGGTTCCGTTCATGGTTGGCGCTTCGGAATCGATTGCCGTCGTCGCCGAGCGGGTCGCACTGCGGTTGCAGGAGACGGCACAACTCAGCCTGTTCGAGCTCCCGTTGGCGCTGCCAACCTGGGAGGTGCTCGTCATGCGAGCGCGAGGGCGCGCCAACGAACCCGTCGTTCAGTGGCTCACCGGGATGATGATTGCCGGCTGAGCATCGACAGCGGCTGGCTGTCGTCGGCGCGACCACGAGACCATGAATCTCGTGCATCGACATCGTGTGCAAATGCCATTGGATCGAACGCCGCGGTCCTCCTAAAGTCGGGTCATCGTTCATTCAACCCGACAGGAGTACCCCAGTGAAAGAGCCCACCTTGGTCATGATTCCCTGCTTCTCGGGCGCCCCGTGGCAACTCGAGCAGTTGACCGCGTTGCAGAACCGCACTATGCGCACCCTTCGTTTGCCGGACGACGTGAGCGATCTGGAAAAGCTGGCCGACTTCCTCGTCGACCAAACGAAGGACCTCGAGAACTATGTGCTGGTCGGCGATTCTTACGGGGCGGTCTCATCGATCGTGTTTGCGACGCGGCGGCCGAAGGGCCTGAAGGGCTTGGTGCTGTCGGGTGGTTTTGCGAAGAGCCCGATCACGTCGCCGTTGCTCAAGACGCTGGCCGCGCTTGCACCGTTTTTCCCTGGGCCCTTTTACCGACAGATGACCCTTCGCGTACACGCGGCACAGCTGGCTTCGACATTTGACAAGGAGGGCGAGATTTCATGGTCGACCGGAAAGACTCGTGCACTCTTCGTCAACGAGACGCCGCACATGGCCTACGTCAACCGCATGCGCTCGGTCGAAACGGCGGACTATACGTCCCTTCTTAAAAGGATCGACGTTCCCACGCTCATTCTGACGCCCGCGGAAGACAAGCTGATCGGAGAAGAGGCCGCGGGGATCCTCCTGAATGGCATAACGCACGCGCAGGAAGTCATCATGCCGCGCACGGGTCACATGTTCAGGTTTTCGCATCCCGGCGCCTACTCGCTCGAGGTCAAAAAATTCCTGGAGCGGGTGTCGCTTTAAGGACGCTCGCAATAGCGGCGGTTTTCCGCCGTGTTTTCATTCTTGTATCCAGATATTCCTGTCGGTTGAAGACGATGGTCACGCACGGCTATCAGCCCGACGAAGTAGCCGGAACGTCATTGGCGGCGCTGCGCGCGGGTATGTCGACTATCCGGCGCGGGATGGGGCGGCTGCGGCTTGACGCGTCGGCTCAGGGTGATCGCAACGACACACCGGAACGCGTGTTGCGGCGATCGCCCGTGGAACGCTCGATTTCAAAGCAGATCGGTATTCACCTTGGACACCAAGGGCGCAATACGCAGCACACGGTCAGCCTGAGCACACACGTACTCCGAAATATTGCTTACCCATCCACGTTCGTCGCCCGCGTAAACGTCGGACTCCGCCAATTCAGGTGCAAGCTTCCTCGCCAGGTTCGCCATCTTCGACATTTCGCGCGCGACGAATGCTGGCCGGATCTGCGCGCGATGCGCAAAATCCGCGAGCGCGAACGCGGTCAGGTCCTCCGCGCGAAACACATCCCCATAAGCCATCGCCATATCCTGCACGTACGCGTCGCCATACACGTTGACGCACACGAGGTCGTAAAGCGGCGCCGGCGCAAGCCCGCCACCGCTGACGAAAAACGAGATGTTCTTGCCGTGCGCGTCGCTGTTGCCGATCAGCAGTTGCAGCAGGGCCCAGCGCAGCATGGCCGTGCGCGCGGCCGCCGGGGTCTCGAGGCACGACGTCAGCGAGAACAGCTTCTCGAAGCTCACGCCTTCGCGAATATTGCGCACGTCCGCATTGTTGCCGAGATTGCGTTCGTACTTGAGCGTCGCCGGCAAGTCCAATGCCTGGCATCCGTCGATGACATGAAGGCGCCGCACCGCACTGACGCGAGTCGGATCGTCCGGCTCGGTCGTCACGACCCGGTCGAATCGTTCGATCAGCAGAATGGGTTCCGGGATGCGGCGAATCTCGACGGGCGCCACGGGCAGCCCCATACGCGCGGCCAGCGTCATGCAGAAATGTTCGTTGGCGACCATGAACGGCGCATGCGGGTTGCCCGACTCCGGCTTCAGAATGTGCGTGCTGCTGAGCGCCCCTTCGGCGAGTGCAAATTGCTCCCCCTCGACCAGCACCTGCAGTTTGTCCTGATGGCCGGCAATCGACAGACGGACCTGACCGTCCCACACCGGGAACGGGATCGCGTCGCGCTTGCGGATGCGGTCGGTCAACTCCTCCGCGGATATCACGCGACGTTCGGACTCGGCGGCTTCCGGTGCCTGCGCATCCTCTCCGTCGTCCGGCAGGAAACTCAACGCGCCGACCGGCTCCTTGCCGAGCATCCGGATCAAACCGAACACGTTGTCCTTCGATAGCTGATACATCGCCGCGGCCACTTCGAGCGCCCGCCCCTCGGGCAACAGGTTGCCGATGAAGCGCTGCACCGCTCCCACGGGAAGCGCACTGCCGTCGAGCGGAATGCACGGCGACAACGCGAACGCATCCGCGCGCGCCTGCCACGTCGGGTCATACGAAAAACCGTAGTCGTCCTGACGCGCGTCGTAAGTCAGTTGCCCGACGGGCGAACCGTTGGTCGAGATGCGCAGGCGATGAACCATCACGCGCCCTCCCGCGACCCCGCCGGAACAGTCGGCTCAGCCAGTTCACGCAACGCCTTGCGTGCGACGGGCACTTCGCGTTTCGGCACGACGAGCAAATTGAGCCCCAGACCGTCGAGTACCTTGAACAGCTTGTCGAGGCTCACTGCCCGGCCGTTTTCGAGCCGCGACAGCACGTCCTTGGAGACGCCGAGCATATCGGCCGCGTCGTCGATCCGCATCTGGTTCTGCGCCCGCCGGTTGCGGACGAGCGCCCCCAATGCAGCGAGATCCTGTGCAAGCGGGTCGGGTGATGCGATCGGGCGGGGTAAGGTGCGGGCCATAATTCCGGGATACCAGGAACACAACGCCGGCGAATGCAGATCGACGGCATTGTTACGAGAATATCGGAATTATAGGCTTAAACGCCGGTGGCGGCGAATTGTTCTCATATTCCAGGAACAAATGACAACTCACTCACGGCCCATACATTATTCTTATATTTCAGGAACTATGAAGACCGACAAGTGCCACGCCGGCGGCCGACCGGCATCGTTTCGACACCCGCGCCGGCCGCCTCCGTCACATCAAAACTGCCCTGCCGCTCCCGTCCACCGCAAATAATCGCCGCGCGTCCAGTCGAGCGACACGCCGACCCGTTTCGTGCCGGGCCGGATCTTCGGCTTGTACACCGACAGCGTCAGCGACTCCAGTGCCGGCCATTCGCGGAACGACAGCACCGCGATATCGGCGACGAGCGTCTCCAGCAGCCGCGTATGCGGCTTGTGCGACAGGAACGCGGCAACGCGCGCGCAATAGCCGTCGTAATCGATCCACTCGCCCTGCTCGCTCGGCTCGCACCGATAACCGAGCCTTGCATCGATCACGATCGGCTGCGGCGCTTCATGCTCGTGCGCATGAATGCCGATCCGCGCAGGCACCTTCAATTCGTCGACGAACACGCTCCAGCCGCGCCCTCGCAGGCGCGGCGCGTCGATCGCCACGAACGGTTCGTCGAACGGCTTCATGATGCGAGCGGCGCGGCCGCGTCGAGCATGATGCGCACGAAGTAGTCGGCGAAACTGCGACGCAGGACGATCTCGAACGCATCGTCACCGGTCGGGATCAGCACGATCGACGTCTTGAAGTAGTGCGACTGCGCGCACTGGCCCGGCTTGAACGCACGCGGATGGAGATCGAGCGGGCAGCCGCGTGCGAGCACGTCGCGCACGCGTTCGCCGCTGATTTCGACGACCGTGTAGCCGCTACCGACGTCGACGGCCGCCGCATACGAACCCTGCACGGCCTCCGCGAGCTGCGCCTCCAGCACGCCGGCCTGCACGGGCCCGTTCGAGCGCACGAGCCACTCGTCGGGGCCGAGCCACAGCACGTCGTACTCGGCGCCGCGCGCGACCGTGTTCGGCGCTGCGGGCGGCCGGCAGCCGACCACGCGCTCGAACGCGCTCACGAACGCCGGATCGCTCAACTCGCCGCGCACGTTGACGAGATCGAGGAACGGCCGCTCGCGCAGCGTGAACTTCTTCGAGGCGCGCGCCTGGTGCGGCTTCAGCACGTCGGCCGCACCGACGAACGGCGATTCAAGCGTCACGCCGCCCGCGCCTGCCACCTGCGTCTGGTTTCTGGTTTCATTCCACATGCTGACGCACCCCTTCGGTATCGTAGAAAACCGGGCTCGAGATCTTCGCGGTGATGCGCTTGCCGTTGGCCAGCGGAATCACGACGCTCTCGCCCATCTTGTTCAGGCCGCCCTTCACCACCGCGAGCGCGATCGAGCGCTTCAGGATCGGGCTGTAGTAGCTCGACGTCACGTGGCCGATCATCGGCGTCGGATCGACCGCCGACACCTGCGTGTCCTTCGCGACGATCTGCGCGCCTTCCGGCAGCACGAACTGTTCGTCCTCGGTCAAGAGGCCGACGAACTGCTTGCGGCCCTCCTTTGCGGTGTCCGAGCGCGTGAGCGAACGCTTGCCGAGGAAGTCCTTCGACTTCGCGACGAGCCCGCCCATCCCGAGGTCGTACGGCGTGATCGAGCCGTCGGTATCCTGGCCGACGATGATGTAGCCCTTCTCCGCACGCAGCACGTGCATCGTCTCGGTGCCGTACGGCGTGATGTCGAATTCGGCACCGGCCGCCATCAGCGCTTCCCACACCGCGCGGCCCGCATTCGCCGGCACGTTCACTTCATAGGCCAGCTCGCCCGAGAAGCTGATCCGCATCACGCGCGCCTTCGCGCCCGCGACGGTGCCGTTCCGGTAGCTCATGAACGGGAACGCCTCGTTGCCGAAGTCGATGTCCTGGCACACCTTCTGCACGACCTTGCGGCTCTTCGGGCCGACCACCGCGAACGTCGCCCAGTGATCGGTGACCGACGACAGCCGCACCTTCATGTCGGGCCATTCGGTCTGCAGCCAGCGTTCGAGCCACGTGAGCACGCGCGCCGCGCCGCCCGTCGTGGTCGTCATCATGAAATGCTGGTCGGCGAGGCGCACCGTCACGCCGTCATCGAACACCATCCCGTTCTCGTCGAGCATCAGCCCGTAGCGGCACTTGCCCACTTCGAGCTTGTTCCACGGGTTCGTGTACATCCAGTTCAGCAGCTTCACGGCGTCCGGGCCCTGGATGTCGATCTTGCCGAGCGTCGACGCGTCGAGAATGCCGACGCTGTTGCGCACCGCCAGGCATTCGCGCTTCACGGCCGCATGGAGATCCTCGCCGTTCTTCGGGAAGTACCACGGCCGCTTCCAGTTGCCGACGTCCTCGAACAGCGCGCCGTGCTCGACGTGCCACTCGTGCACGCAGGTCTTGCGGATCGGATCGAGGAAATCGCCGAGCTCGCGGCCCGCGAACGTGCCGAACGACACGGGCGTGTAGTTCGGGCGGAACGTCGTCGTGCCCGTTTCCGGAATCGTCTTGCCGAGCGCGCCCGCGAGGATCGCCATCCCGTTGATGTTGCCGAGTTTGCCCTGGTCGGTGCCGAAGCCCATCGCCGTATAGCGCTTCACGTGCTCGACCGACTCGAAGCCTTCGCGTGCGGCCAGCAGGATGTCCGCCGCCGACACGTCGTTCTGGAAGTCGACGAACTGCTTCGGCCCGCGCGCCGCGGCTTCGCGGCTGCCGACCAGCCACAGCGGCTGCAATGCGCCTTCGACGGCTTCGGCGACTTGCGGTGCGGCCGGACGCTGCGCGGCCGTGAAGCCCGCCGCCTTCGCCGCTTCCACGCCCGCATCGACTGCGAGCCGCAGCGCGCGCGCCAGGCCGAATTCACCGGCTGCGGCGCCAATGCTCGCCTCCGCCTGCACGGGTTTGCCCGGCAGGAAGCACGCCTTCTCGTCGTTCCAGCAGGCCTTGCCGCCCGACTGCGCGAACAGGTGCAGCACCGGGCTGAAGCCGCCCGACATCGCGACGAGGTCGCACGGCAGCGTCTGCAGCTTGCCGCCCACCTGGCCGTTCGAGAGCGACGCGACGTCGACCGACGATACGCGCCACTTGCCCGATGCGCCCGTCACGACCGCGCCGCTCATCACCGTCACACCCTGCCGCTTCGCGGCGGCCGGCAGCGCGCCGTTCGACGACGCGCGCGAATCGACGACCGTCACCTTCGCGCCGCACGCCTTCAGGTCGAGCGCGGTCTGGTACGCGCGATCGTTGTTCGTGAACACGACCGCGTTGCGGCCCGGCAGCACGCCGAAGCGATGCACGTAGGTGGACACCGCGCCGGCGAGCATCACGCCCGGCAGGTCGTTGTTGCCGAACACGATCGGCCGCTCGTGCGCGCCGGTCGCGAGGATCACGCGCTTCGCGCGGACCTTCCACAGCAGCTCGCGCGTGCCCTTGCGCATCGACACCGGCAGGTGATCGGTCAGGCGCTGCGTGACCGTCACGAGGTTGTGGTCCTGGTAGCCGAACGCGGTGCTGCGCGACAGGATCGTCACGTCGGGCAGCTTGCGCAGCTCGGCCTCGATCTTCTCGACCCACTGCAGCGCGGGCTTCGCGTCGATCTCGGCGCGGCACGACAGCAGGCTGCCGCCGAGCTCGCGCTGATCGTCGACGAGGATCACGCGCGCGCCGGCCGTGGCCGCCGCATGCGCGGCCGCGAGACCCGACGGGCCACCGCCGACCACGAGCACGTCGCAATGCGCGTAGCACTTGTCGTAGCGATCGGCGTCGAGCGCTTCCGGCGCCTTGCCGAGACCGGCCGCTTCACGGATCTTCTCTTCGTATTTCGGCCACATGTTGCGCGGCCACATGAAGGTCTTGTAGTAGAAGCCGGCCGGCAGGAAGCGCGACAGCTTCTGGTTGATCGCGTACTTGTCGTTCTCGAGCGACGGCTGCGCGTTCACGCTGGACGCAACGAGCCCCTGGTACAGCTCGATCTCGGTCGCGCGTGCGTTCGGCACCGTGTACGGGCCCGATTCGAGCTGCACGACGGCGTTCGGTTCCGCGACGTCCGCCGTCACGATCCCGCGCGGACGGTGGTACTTGAAGCTGCGCGCGACGAAGTGCACGCCGTTCGCAAGCAGCGCGGACGCGAGCGTGTCGCCCTGGAAGCCCTGATACGTGCGGCCGTTGAACGTGAAGGTCAGCGGAATCGCGCGATTGATGCGGCCACCGGTGCCGAGGCGGTCTTTCTGGCTCATTTGCTCGTGCCCTCTTCGTGTGCGTTGCCGGCAGCGTCGCCACCGAACTTTTCGTAGCCCTTGATATCGTAGGTCACCGTATCGCGCGTGGCCTTGAACCAGCGGCGGCAGCCCTGCGCATGCAGCCACTGCTCCTTGTGCAGCCCGCGCTTGTTCTCGCGCATGAACACGTATTCGCCCCATTCGCGGTCGGTCATGTTCTCGTTGTTGACGGGGCGCACGATGTCGGCCTCACCGCCACACGAGAACTCGGATTCGGCGCGCGGCCCGCACCACGGACATTCGATCAGCAACATGTTTCTTTCTCCTCGTATGCGTGGTCAGTGCGCGACGGCGGCAGCGCCGTGCTCGTCGATCAGGTGGCCCGTGTAGAAACGGTCGAGTGCGAACGGCGCGTTCAGCGGATGCGGTTCGTCGCGGGCGATCGTGTGCGCGAACACCCAGCCCGAGCCGGGCGTCGCCTTGAAACCGCCGGTGCCCCAGCCGCAGTTGAAATAGAGGCCCTTCACGTCGGTCTTGGTGATGATCGGGCACGCATCCGGCGACACGTCGACGATGCCGCCCCACTGGCGGTTCATCCGTACCCGCGAGAACACCGGGAACATCTCGACGATCGCCTGCAGCGTGCTTTCGATGATGTGGAAGCTGCCGCGCTGGCCGAAGCCCGTGTACTGGTCGATACCGGCGCCGATCACGAGGTCGCCCTTGTCGGACTGGCTGATGTACGCGTGCACCGCGTTCGACATGATCACCGAGTTGACGACCGGCTTGATCGGCTCGGACACCAGCGCCTGCAGCGGGTGGCTTTCGATCGGCAGGCGCACGCCGGCCATGTCGGCGAGCGTCGTCGTGTTGCCGGCTGCTACCACCGCGACCTTCTTCGCCTTGATGAAGCCCTTCACCGTGTCGACGCCGACCACCGCGCCGCCTTCACGGCGAATGCCCGTCACCTGGCAGTTCTGGATGATGTCGACACCCGCGCGATCCGCGCCGCGCGCGAAGCCCCAGGCCACCGCGTCGTGGCGCGCCACACCCGCGCGGCGCTGGATCGATGCGCCGAGCACCGGGTAGCGGCTGTTCAGGTTGATGGTCGGCTCGATTTCCTTGATCTGCGCGGGCGTCAGGAATTCGGCGTCGACGCCGTTCAGCCGGTTCGCGTTCACGCGGCGCTCGGTGTCACGCACGTCCTGCAGCGTGTGGGCCAGGTTCATCACGCCGCGCTGGCTGAACATCACGTTGTAGTTCAGGTCCTGCGACAGCCCTTCCCACAGCTTCATCGCCTTCTCGTACAGCGCGGCCGATTCGTCCCACAGATAGTTCGAGCGCACGATCGTCGTGTTGCGCGCGGTGTTGCCGCCGCCGATCCAGCCCTTCTCGAGGATCGCGACGTTCGTGATGCCATGCTCTTTCGCGAGGTAGTACGCGGTCGCGAGGCCGTGGCCGCCGCCGCCGACGATCACGACGTCGTATTCCTTCTTCGGTTCCGGGCTCTTCCACTGCTTTTCCCAGTTCTCGTGATACGAGAGGCCGTTGCGGAACAGGCTGAATATCGAGTAGCGGCTCATGTTAGTGATCCTTCGTTTAGCATTCGATGACGTTCACGGCCAGACCGCCGCGCGACGTTTCCTTGTATTTCGTCTTCATGTCCGCGCCCGTCTCGCGCATCGTCTTGATGACCGAATCGAGCGACACGTAGTGCTGGCCATTGCCCTTGAGCGCCATGCGCGACGCGTTCAGCGCCTTGATCGCGCCCATCGCGTTGCGCTCGATGCACGGGATCTGCACGAGCCCGCCGACCGGGTCGCAGGTCATCCCGAGGTTGTGCTCCATGCCGATCTCGGCGGCGTTCTCGACCTGGTCGGGCGTGCCGCCCATCACCGCGGCGAGCGCGGCCGCGGCCATCGAGCACGCGACGCCCACTTCGCCCTGGCACCCGACTTCCGCACCGGAGATCGACGCGGTTTCCTTGTAGATGATCCCGATCGCCGCGGCCGTCATCAGGAATTCGACGATGCCGGCTTCGTTCGAGCCCGGCACGAACTTCACGTAGTAGTGCAGCACCGCGGGAATCACGCCGGCCGCGCCGTTGGTCGGCGCGGTGACGACACGGCCGCCCGCCGCGTTCTCCTCGTTGACGGCCATCGCATACAGGTTGACCCAGTCGAGCATCGACAGCGGGTCGCGCAGCGACTCTTCCGAGCGCTCGCGCAGGCGGGTGTTCAACTCGGCCGCGCGGCGCTTCACGCGCATCGGGCCCGGCAGGTCGCCCTCGACCTTGCAGCCGCGCTCGACACAGGCGGCCATCGTGCGCCAGATCGCGAGCAGCCCGGCGCGCACTTCGTCGGCGGGACGCAGCGCGCATTCGTTGCGCATCATCAGCTCGGCGATCGACAGCCCGTGCTCGCGGCACTGGCGCATCAGGTCGTCGCCGGTGCGGAACGGATACGGCACCTCGACCGCCGCGCGCACGCCGTTCACGCGATCGCCGTCGCGGTTCACGACGAAGCCGCCGCCGACCGAGTAATACTCTTTCTCGACGAGCAGCTGGCCGTGCTCGTCGAAGGCCTGGAAGCGCATCCCGTTCGGGTGCACGATGCTCGTGCCGCTCATCAGCTTGCGGTAGAAGCCGATGTGTTCCTTTTCCTCGAAGCGCACCGTCTGCTTGCCGAGCAGCGACAGCGATTTCTCCGCGCGAATCGCGGCAAGGCGCGGCTCGATCAGGTCCGGGTCGATCGTGTCGGGCAGGTGGCCCTCGAGACCGAGCAGCACGGCCTTGTCGGTGCCGTGGCCCTTGCCGGTCGCGCCGAGCGAGCCGTATAGTTCGACCCGCACGCGGCGCACGAACCCGAGCAGGTTCGCGTCCTCCACGTGCGACGCGAAGCGGCACGCGGCGATCATCGGGCCGACCGTATGCGAACTGGACGGGCCGATGCCGATCTTGAACAGGTCGAAGACGCTGACGTTCATCTGGCTTCCTCTGGGTGGGACACACGTGAAATGACGTTGGCGCCAGTACATCAAAGCGTAAAATCGGCCGATAGAACAAAAACGGCATCGGCGTGGGATACCGCCGCCAAGCCCCCCTTCGGCGGCCCCGAAAGTGCGTTTTGGCGATGGTTGGCGACGGAAAACCACAAGTCGGGCCGGAACCGATCAGCGACGCTGGCTACATCCGCGCCGCCCGGCCGCGCCCGACTGCCGTACCCGCATCACCCGTATCAACAGACTGAGTGAGACCGCCCGCCGGGCGTGAAGAGATTGGCCGCGATGACACCTGACGTACCCGCTTCCCCCCTCGCAGAACCCGCGCCGCGGCGTATCCGCTTCGGCATCGTGCTGCTGCCGAACTTCACGCTGACGGCCTTTTCGGGCTTCGTCGACATGCTGCGGCTGTCGGCGGACGACGGCGACTACAGCAAGCCGGTGCGCTGCGCGTGGAGCGTGATCGGCGAGACCCTCGCGCCGGTGCGCGCGAGCTGCGGGATCCAGATCACGCCGTGGGAAACCTTCGACGCGGCCGAGCCGTTCGACTACGTGGTGGTGGTCGGCGGGCTGCTGCATTCGGGGCCGCAGGCGGGCCCCGAGACGCTCGACTTCATCCGCCGCGCGGCGGCGGGCGGCGCGACGGTGGTCGGCATCTGCACCGGCGTGTTCACGCTGATGCGCGCGGGCGTGCTCGACGGGCACCGCACCTGCGTGAGCTGGTTCCACTACTGGGATTTCATCGAGCGCTTTCCGGCCGCCGATCCCGATCTGCTGATCGCCGACCGGCTGTTCGTGATCGACCGGCGCCGCATCACCTGTTCGGGCGGCCGCGCGTCGATCGACGTCGCCGCCGCGATCCTGCTGCGCCACTTCGATCACGCAACCGTGCAGAAGGCGCTGCGCATCCTGCTGGTCGGCGAGATGCAGAAAGGCAATGCGCCGCAGCCGCATCCGCCGGGGCTCGAACCGGCCACGCACCCGAAGGTCAAGCGCGCGATTCTGCTGATGGAACAGCATGTCGGGCGCGCGCTGTCGCTCGACGAGCTCGCAAGCAAGCTCGATTTGTCCACGCGACAGCTCGAGCGGCTGTTCAAGGCCGAAACAGGCAAGAGCCCGCAGGCGTTCGCGAAGCAGGTGCGGCTGCGCACGGCCGCGTGGCTGCTGACCAGTTCCGACCGCACGGTGGCCGATATCGCTTCGAGCTGCGGGTTCGCCGATGCGTCGCACCTCGGGCGCGAGTTCCGCAAGCAGTACGGCGTGCCGCCGGCGACGTATCGGGAACGGGGGGGTGAAGCGGCGGAAGCCGGCGCGGCGATCGCCGCGGATCCCGTCGAGGACATCGCCGACTGACGGCTACGGGCGCCCGCCGCTTTTCCAAACCGATCGCGAATCGACACTCGAACGCATCGGTTTCGGCTCAATTGGAACCGGTTCCAGTCAATTTAACCGACGTTGCCATCCGTTAACCGAGGGTTATCCCGGGTGCTGTCACACCTTCAAATTTGTATGATGACCACATAACCTGACAAACCAGAGCACCATGTTCGAGAAAATTCCCGCCCGTGCGATGAGCGACCATGTCGCGCAGCAACTGCTCAAGCAGATCGAAGTCGGCAGTTTCTCCGCCACCGGCAAGCTGCCGACGGAGGCCGTGCTCGCCCAGGAATTCGGCGTGAGCCGCACCGTGATTCGCGAAGCGATCTCGCGGCTGAAGAACGAAGGCGTGGTCGAGCCGCGCCAGGGCAGCGGCGTGTACGTGAACCAGCACGGCGCGATCCGGCCGCTGCGGATCGACTACGCGGAAGCGGTCGAGGCCACCTCGCTGCCGCACCTGCTCGCGGTGCGCCGTGCGATCGAGGCCGAAGTGGCGGCCGAAGCCGCGTTGAATCACACCGATGAAGACATGGCCGACATCGACGATGCGCTGCGCAAGATCGACGATGCGGTGGCCGAAGGGCGCGACGGCGTCGCGGAAGACGTCGCGTTCCACCGCACGATCGCGGCCGTCACCGGCAACCCGTATTTCCTGAAGACGCTGCAGTTCCTGAACCAGTACCTCGAAGCCGGCGTGAAGGTCACACGGCGCAACGAAGCGACGCGCGAGGACTTCTCGCGCCAGGTGCGCGAGGAACACGCGGCGATCGCCGACGCGATCCGCGCGCGCGACCCGATGGCCGCACGCAACGCGGCACGCACGCACATGTACAACGCCGCCCGCCGTCTCGCGGAAGCCGGCATCTGCTGAACCCGGCGGCGGCCGCGCCGCCCCTCTTCCGAATCGATCAAGGTTGACCATGTCACGAAATGTTGGAGTCATCGGCCTCGGCGCGATGGGCCTCGGCGTCGCCCGCTCACTGCTGCGCGCCGGCCTGCGCGTCCACGCATGCGACGTGCGCGACACCGTGCTGCAGGCGTTCGCCGCCGAAGGCGGCATCGCGTGCGCGACGCCGGCCGAACTCGGCGCGCAGTGCGACGTCGTCGTCACGCTCGTCGTCAATGCCGCGCAGACCGAAACGGTGCTGTTCGGCGAGCACGGCGCAGTCGCGGCGATGAAGCCGGGCGGCGTCGTGATCGCAAGCGCGACCGTCGCGCCCGAATTCGCGGTCGCGCTCGGCGCTCGCATCGAGGCGGCTGGCCTGCAGATGCTCGATGCGCCGGTGTCCGGCGGCGCCGCGCGTGCGGCCTCCGGCGAGATGACGATGATGACGTCGGGCCCGGCCGCCGCGTATGCGGGCTGCGAGGACGTGCTCGCGGCGATCGCCGGCAAGGTCTATCGCCTCGGCGACGCGCACGGCATCGGCTCGAAAGTGAAGATCATCAACCAGCTGCTGGCCGGCGTGCACATCGCGGCGGCAGCCGAGGCGATGGCGCTAGGCCTGCGCGAAGGCGTCGATGCCGACGCGCTGTACGACGTGATCACGCACAGCGCCGGCAACTCGTGGATGTTCGAGAACCGCGTGCCGCACATCCTGAACGGCGACTACACGCCGCTGTCGGCCGTCGACATCTTCGTGAAGGATCTCGGCCTCGTGCTCGATACCGCGCGCCGCAGCAAGTTCCCGCTGCCGCTGTCGGCCACCGCGCACCAGATGTTCATGAGCGCGTCGAGTGCCGGCCACGGCGGCGAGGACGATTCCGCCGTGATCAAGACTTTTCCCGGCATCACGCTGCCGCCCGCCCGCTGATTCGAACGACGCTTCTGCCATGACCGCTTCCGCTTCCCGTCCCCTGCTCGGCTGCATCGCCGACGATTTCACCGGCGCGACCGATCTCGCGAACATGCTCGTGAAGAGCGGCATGCGCACCGTGCAGACGATCGGCGTGCCCGCCGACGGCGCCGCAGACACCACGCTCGACGCCGACGCGATCGTCGTCGCACTGAAGTCGCGCACGATTCCCGCAGCCGACGCCGTCGCGCAATCGCTCGCCGCCTACGAATGGCTGCGCGCGCAGGGCTGCCGCCAGTTCTTCTTCAAGTACTGCTCGACGTTCGATTCGACCGACGCGGGCAACATCGGCCCCGTCGCCGATGCGCTGCTCGATGCGGCCGGCGGCGGCTTCACGATCGCGTGCCCCGCGTTCCCGGAGAACGGCCGCACGATCTATCGCGGCCACCTGTTCGTCGGCGACGTGCTGCTGAACGAATCGGGGATGGAGAATCATCCGCTCACGCCGATGAAGGACGCGAACCTCGTGCGCGTGCTGCAGCGGCAAACGCAGTCGCCGGTCGGCCTGATCCGCTATGACACGATCACGCTGGGCGCGGCCGCCGTGCGCACGCGGATCGAACAACTGCGCGCGGAAGGCGTGCGCTTCGCGATCGCCGACGCGCTGTCGGATCGCGACCTCTACGTACTCGGCGAAGCGTGCGCGGGCCTGCCGCTCGTCACCGGCGGCTCGGGCATCGCACTCGGCCTGCCCGCGAATTTCCGCCGCGCGGAGCAACTGCCCGAGCGCGACAACGCGGCGTCGCTGCCGCGCATCGATGGCCTGTCGGCCGTGCTCGCCGGCAGCGCGTCGAAGGCCACCAACGCGCAGGTCGCCGCCTGGCGCGCCACGCGGCCGAGCTTCCGCATCGATCCGCTCGCGGCCTCGCGCGGCGAACCCGTCGTCGACCAGGCGCTCGCGTTCGCGCGCTCGCATCTGCCGCAGCCCGTGCTGATCTACGCGACCGCGACGCCCGACGAAGTGAAGGCCGTGCAGCAGGCGCTCGGCGTCGACGCGGCCGGCCATCTCGTCGAAACCACGCTCGCGGCGATCGCGCGCGGCCTGCGCGAACTCGGCGTGCGCAAGTTCGTCGTCGCCGGCGGCGAAACGTCCGGCGCGGTGGTGCAGGCGCTCGACGTGAAGTCGCTGCAGATCGGCGCACAGATCGATCCCGGCGTGCCGGCGACGGCCACCATCGACGCGCAGCCGCTCGGCCTCGCGCTGAAGTCCGGCAACTTCGGCACCACGGACTTTTTCGACAAGGCGCTGCGCGCGCTGGACGGAGCCGCACGATGAGCGACGAAGCAAAACTTCGTGAAGAGATCTGCGTCGTCGGCGCGAGCCTGTATGCGCGCGGCCACGCGGTCGGCAGCGCCGGCAACATCAGCGCGCGCCTCGCCGACGGCTGGCTGATCACGCCGACCGACGCGTGCCTCGGCCGGCTCGACCCGAACGACATCGCGAAGGTCGGCCTCGACGGCCAGCCTGTATCGGGCGGCAAGCCGTCGAAGACGCTCGCACTGCATCGCGGCATCTATGCGCGCAATGCCGAAGCAAACGGCGTCGTCCACACGCATTCGACGCACCTCGTCGCGCTGACGCTCGCGGGCGTGTGGCGCGACACCGACGTGCTGCCGCCGATCACGCCGTACTACGTGATGAAGGTCGGCCACGTTCCGCTGATCCGCTACCGCCGCCCTGGCGACCCGGCTGTCGCGGCCGAAGTCGCGGCGCTCGCCGACCAGGTGCGCGGCGTGCTGCTCGAGCGCCTCGGCCCGGTGATGTGGGGGCCGTCGGTGTCGCATGCGTCGTATGCACTCGAAGAACTCGAGGAAACGGCGCGGCTGTGGCTGATGACGCACCCGAAACCCGAGCCGCTCGACGACGCTGCGCTCGACGAACTACGTACCAGCTTCGGCGCGCGCTGGTAACGACGCGCCGCACAACGATTCCCATGCCCGCCGTGTGCGCGGGCCCTTCCGTCAGCACACACACGACCGGCGACGTACGCGCCGCCGGCACACGACATCCTTGGAGACGACGATGACTGCTCTCGACGCGGCTGCAGGCCGCTCGCCCGCCGCGCCCGCCCATGCCGCGGAACTCGACCGCACCTACAAGAAAGTATTCTGGCGCATCGTGCCGTTCCTGATGCTCTGCTACGTGGTCGCGTATCTCGACCGCGTGAACGTCGGCTTCGCGAAGCTGCAGATGTCGCAGGATCTCGCGTTCAGCGAAACCGTGTTCGGGCTCGGCGCCGGCATTTTCTTTCTTGGCTATTTTCTGTTCGAACTGCCAAGCAACATGCTGATGCACCGGATCGGCGCACGCATCTGGATCGCGCGGATCATGATCACATGGGGCCTGCTTTCCGCGTTGTTCGCGTTCGTGAAGACGCCGACGCAGTTCTACGTGCTGCGCTTCCTGCTCGGCCTCGCGGAAGCCGGCTTCTATCCGGGCGTGATCCTGTATCTCACGTACTGGTTCCCGTCGCACCGCCGCGCGAAGATCATCGCGGTGTTCATGTCCGCGATCCCCGTGTCGGGCATCTTCGGCAACCCGCTGTCGGGCTGGATCATGGAGCGCTTCCACGGCGGCTCGGGCTTCCACGGCTGGCAATGGATGTTCATGATCGAAGCCGTACCGGCCGTGCTGGTCGGCATCGCGACGATCCTGTATCTCGACAACAGCATCCGCAGCGCGAAGTGGCTCGACGAGCGCGAGAAGCAACTGCTGGAGGACGAGATCGCCGCGCAACCGCAGGAACAGCAGAAGCACGGCCATTCGCTGAAGGCCGTGTTCTCCGACCCGCGCATGTGGTGGATGTCGCTGATCTACTTCGCGTTCGTCACGGGCCAGTACGGCCTCACGTTCTGGATGCCGACGCTCGTCAAATCGACCGGCATCACCGATACGCTGCAGATCGGCCTGCTGTCGGCCATTCCGTTCCTCGTCGCGATCGTCGTGATGAACCTGTTCGGCCACAGCGCGGACAAGCGCCGCGAACGCCGCTGGCACCTGATCGTGCCGGCGCTGATGGGTGCGGTCGGGTTTGCGGTCGCTGCGTCGTACTCGCACAATACAGCGGTGTCGATCGTGTGCCTGTCGCTCGCGGCGGGCGGCGTGCTGACCTGCGCACCGCTGTTCTGGTCGCTGCCGACCGCGTTCCTCGCAGGCTCCGCGGCCGCGGCCGGGATCGCGATCATCAACTCGGTCGGCAACCTCGCCGGTTTCGCGAGCCCGTACGTGATCGGCTACCTGAAGGACGTCACGCACAGCACGGCGTCCGGCATGTACGTGCTCGCCGCGATGCTCGTGATCGGCGCGATCGCCGTGTGGCTCACGCCCGCGAAACTCGTGAACCGCTGATCTGCCGGATCGGCCGCCATTCGACGCGGGGTGCCGTGCGCCCCGCCCCATTCATTCACCGGACCCGCTGCCATGCCACGCTTCGCCGCCAACCTCTCGATGATGTACACCGAGCACGCGTTCCTCGAACGCTTCGCCGCTGCCGCCTACGACGGCTTCAAGGCCGTCGAGTACCTGTTCCCGTACGACTTCGCTGCCGAGGACATCCGCGCGCGCCTCGACGCGCACGGCCTCGAGCAGGCGCTCTTCAACGCGCCGCCCGGCGACTGGGCCGCCGGCGAGCGCGGGATCGCGTCGCTGCCGGGCCGCGAGGACGAGTTCCGGCGCGGGATCGACCAGGCGCTCGACTACGCGCGCGTGCTCGGCAACAAGAAGCTGCACGTGATGGCCGGCCTGGTCGCGCCGGGCGCGGACCACGCGCGCCATCGCGACACCTACGTGGCGAACCTGCGCCACGCCGCGCAGGCGGCCGCCGCGCACGGCATCACGGTGCTGATCGAGCCGATCAACCAGCGCGACATGCCCGGCTATTTCGTGAGCCGGCAGGACGACGCGCATGCGCTGTGCGCGGACATCGGGGCGCCGAACGTGAAGGTGCAGTTCGACTGCTACCACTGCCAGATCGTCGAAGGCGATCTCGCGATGAAGCTCAAGCGCGATTTCGCGGGCATCGGCCATATCCAGATCGCGGGCGTGCCCGAGCGTCACGAGCCGGATGTCGGCGAACTCAACTACCCGTATCTGTTCGCGCTGATCGACGCGCTCGGCTACGACGGCTGGATCGGCTGCGAATACCGCCCGAAGGCCGGCACGTCGGAAGGGCTCGGCTGGCTCAAGCCTTACCTGTAATTCAAAGCATTCGAAGAGGGCAACTCAAATGAAAGTACTGATCACCGGCGGCGCCGGCTTTCTCGGCCAGCGTCTTGCGCGCAAGCTGCTCGAGCGCGGCGAACTGACCGGCCCCGACGGCCGGAGCCAGAAGATCGACGAGCTGGTGCTGCTCGACGTCGTCGCGGGCAGCGATTTCGGCGACGCGCGCGTGACGTCGATCGTCGGCGACATCGCCGACCGCGCGGTGCTCGACAGCGCGATCGACACCCACACCGGCGCGATCTTCCACCTCGCGGCGATCGTCAGCGGGCAGGCCGAGGCCGATTTCGATCTCGGCATGCGGATCAACCTCGACGCGTCGCGCACGCTGCTCGAAGTGTGCCGCGCGCGTGGCCATCGGCCGCGCGTCGTGTTCACGAGCTCCGTCGCAGTCTACGGCGGCGCGCTGCCGGACGTCGTGCAGGACGACACCGCGCTGAACCCGCAATCGTCATACGGCGCCGAGAAGGCGATCGCCGAGCTGCTGCTGTGCGACTACGCGCGGCGCGGCTTCGTCGACGGCCGCGTGCTGCGGCTGCCGACGATCAGCGTGCGGCCGGGCCGCCCGAACGCGGCCGCGTCGTCGTTCGCGAGCGGCATCATCCGCGAGCCGCTGAACGGCGAGGAAAGCGTGTGCCCGGTGCCCGGTTCGACGCGGCTGTGGCTGCTGTCGCCGCGCGGCGCGATCGAAGCGCTCGTCGCCGGCTGCGAGATCGACAGCGCGCAGCTCGGCAACAAACGTGTGATCAATCTCCCCGGCATTTCGGTATCGGTCGACGAAATGATCGCGGCACTGCGCGAAGTCGCGGGTGACGAAGTCGTGAAGCTGATCCGTCATGTGCCGGACGAGCGTGTCGAGAAGATCGTCGGCAGCTGGCCGGGCCGCTGGGACACGTCGCGCGCGGAGGCGCTCGGGCTGAAGGGCGACACGTCGTTCGCGGACGTGATCCGCGGCCATCTCGCCGACGAACGACGCTGATTCCCCGCGCCGCCCGCCGCGCGTGGCGGGCACGGGCTGCCCGGTCACATCAACGCGGCCGGGCCGATTCCCCGATGGGCAACGTCGCGCGTTTCGTTCCACCCGGCCGGTTCGCCGAACCGGCCGCCCACTGCCACGCCAGCAGGCCCGGCAGATAGAACAGCAGGTCGCGCACACGCCGTGCGCCGGCGAGCGCGAGACAGGTCGGCGGGTCGAACCCGAGCAGCCCGCCGATCAGCACGAACCCGCCCTCCTGCACGCCGAGGCCACCCGGCATCAGAAACGCGATGCTGCTCACGAGCTGGATCAGCGCCTCGATCGCGAGCGCCTGCGCGAAGGTCGGCTCCGCGCCGAGAAAATACAACGCGAGCCAGATTTCCAGCGCATAGCCCACGAACTGCAGCGTCTGCCAGATCACGAGATAGCGCACGACGATGCCGGTCTTTCTCCAGATCATCCGGATCGACTGATCGGTGCGCGCCGATTCGCCGACCAGCGCCACCACCTTGCCGCTCGTGACGCGGTTGAGCACGCGCATCGCGCGTTCGAACGGCCGCGCATGCTGCACCAGCGCGAACAGCAGCAGCACCGGCACCAAGGCGGCCATGCCGATCGCGAGGTTGCCGGCCACCCGCGCGGCATCCGACGACACGTGCTCGAGCACGTAGCCGATCGCGACCAGCGCGAACACCAGCTGGCTGATCAGCGTCAGCTGCATGTCGGCGACGAGGCTGGCCACGACGGTTGCCGGCCGCACGCCCGCCTGCCTCAGCAGGCCGAACGACACGATCTCGCCGCCGATCCGCGCGACCGGCAACAACCCGTTGATCGATTCGCGGATCCACACGAGCTTCAGCATCGTCGCGAATGATGGCCGGCGCGGGCCGCGAATCAGCATCCGCCAGTCCCACGCGTTCGCGAGCATCGGCAGGATGTGCGCCAGTGCCGCGAGCAACAGCCCCGCACCGGCGATCTGCAGGCGATGCAGGATTTCCAGCGGATGCTCGCGCCAGATCAGCCATACGGCGAGCGCCAGCCCGCCCAGCGCCGCCACCTGCCCCACATGGCGCAGCCGCGCGTCGCCCCGTGCGGCGTTCCGCTGCGCGGCATCGGCACCGGGGTTCGTCGGCGTCGTCATGATTCGCTCGCCGGCGACAGCAGGCCTTCCCGGTCGACGTGAAAGCGCGTGCCGCGCCACACGACATGCGACGAGAAGAAGCTCGACACGAACACGAAGAACTGCAGGAGATCGACGAACGGCAGCCAGAGCGCACCACGCAGGCCCGCGCCGGTTGCCCGGCTCGTCTTCAGCATCAGCAGCGCCCGCGCGGCGAGCGCCGCGACCGCCAGCCCGCACGCGGCCGCCGTGCCGCCGGAGAACAGCAGCGCCAGCAGCGCGAGTGGCACCGGATGCATCAGCACCGAGCCGGCATGACCGAGCCGGTCCGCCGCGCGGATCGTGCAACTCCAGCGCAATTCGTGTGCGTACAGCTTGGCGAACGTCTCCTCGACACACGCATGCCCGACGACGAACGGCGGAATGACGACCTGCGCGCCCACCTGCCGCACCGCTTCGCCCAGCGCGTGATCCTCGGCCAGATGATGCGCGAAACGCGCGAGCCCGCCGATGCGCTCGAGCGTCGCGCGCGTGATCGCAATCGTCTGGCCAAAGCATGGCCGTGCGCGCCCGATGAAGAGCCCGGTGATCACGCCCGGCAGGAAATGGTAGTTCGTCATCGCGACGGCGACACCGGGCCAGAAGCCCGGCGATGCGATGCCGCGATACACGCTCGTCACGATGCCGACATCCGGCTGCTGCAGCGCGCCGACGACCGCACGCAAATAATCGCGCTCGACCAGCACGTCGCTGTCGGCGAGACAAAGCACCGAATACTCCGCGTGTTCGAGCATGTTCACGAGATTGGCGATCTTGCGGTTCGGCCCGTACAAGCGCGCATCGGCGACGACCTTGATGTTCGCATCGGGGTAGCGCGCGCGCAGCGTCTCGACGGCTGCGAGGGCTTTGTCGCTCGCATCGTGCACGCCGAACAGGTGCTGGACCGGCCCCGGATAATTCTGTACGAAGAAGCTTTCAAGATGCTGTACGAGTTGCCACTCGTCGCCGTGCAGCGGCTTCGCGACGGTGACGCCCGGATAATCGCGCGGCTGGGCCGCTGCCCGGGAAAAGAACCGGCCGACCAGCACGCTGGCCGTCACCGTGTATGCAATGCCCAACAACACGCCCAGCCCGCAGACGATCGACATTGCCCCGGCCAGCGCGCGCAGCACATGCAGCAAAACCATGCTTCTCCCCAGTGGTGACCCGGACGACCACGACACCCGGGAGCCGCCGCGCGCACGCGGGTTCACCCGTGCGCGCCGCCGTATCGATTCCCGTGGAGCCGGATGTGAAGGACGACCCAGCGACGATACGCGCAATCAGATGACACGACTACCGTACGGCGATCGATTCCTGTCACGCGCACGCAGCCGCATGCGACCGCGGCCCGGAACGCCACGCCGGCAAGCTTGCGGGCCGAAAGGATCGCCGTGGCGACCGCGATGACGGCCCAGACGCGAAACGTCATCGTGGTGAAAAATGCTTCGGGTACGCGCCATGCGAGCAACGACACCAGCACGAAACACTGAATGAACATGCCGGCCAGTGCGGCGACCAGCAAGTGGGCGCGCCATCGCTCGATCGTCGAGAATGCCATGGTGAAAGAATCTCCCGTGCGGACGACACGCGTCGATCGCAGATCGATCGGAGGGGTCGAGGATTGACGGGCAAGCACACACGGCATGTGCCGGACATGCGTGACCCGGTTCGGGATCCGGGGAAGCGAAGAACAACCCGAGAAATGGTGTGGCCGATGGTAGCGGGATTGACGGTGGCGAACCTTAAGCGTTCTTCAGAATCGGGAGAAGCTTGATGCAGCACAATTACAATCCGTTGCACGGCATGCACGGCGGCACTCGTACAATCGCAGGCATCTGCACCCGAATCGACCATGCGACTCCTCCTTGTTGAAGACGACGACCTGATCGGCAGCGGTCTCGAGATCAGCCTGAGTCAGGCCGGCTATCACGTCGACTGGTTGCGCGACGGTCACGCGGCCGCCACCGCGCTCGCGACGACGCGCTTCGCGCTCGTCGTGCTCGATCTCGGCCTGCCGGGGAAATCGGGCACCGAGCTGCTGCGCGCATTGCGCGATGCGGGCGACACGGTCCCCGTGCTGGTGCTGACCGCGCGCGGCACCGTGGCCGACCGGGTCCGCGGCCTCGACGACGGCGCGGACGACTATCTCGCGAAGCCGTTCGAGCTGACCGAGGTGCTCGCCCGTTGTCGTGCGCTCGTGCGCCGTTCGCAGGGCCGCGCCGGCGACGAAATCGTGTGGCGCGACATCACGATCGACCTGACCGCCCACACGGTGACGCGCGATGCATCGCGCATCGCACTGACGTCACGCGAGTGGGCCATCCTGGTTCAGCTCGTCAGCCACCCGGGCGCGCCGCAGTCGCGCGCGCGCCTCGAAGACACCCTGTACGGCTGGCAGGAGGGCATCGAAAGCAATGCAATCGAGGTTCACGTCTCGAACTTGCGCAAGAAACTCGGCGCGGAACTGATCCGCACCGTCCGCGGCATCGGCTACGTTGTCGACCTCGCATGATCTCCCGCTCGATTCGGCGACGCGTGTCGTCGATGGCGCTCGGCTGCGTGACCGTCGTGTGGCTCGTCGCCGTATTCGGCGGCTTCCGTCATGCGACCCGCGAGATCGGCGAATGGGAAGACGCCCGCCTCGTCGAATATGCGTCGCTGCTGGTCAATCTGTCGCCCGCCGACCTCGATCGCTTCGCCCGTCTTCCGCCGGACGCACGCATCGAACTGGGGCGCGGCAATGCGAGTGCCGGCCCTGAAACCGACGGCGATCGACTGCCGCGCGACGTCTTGTTCGAGGTACGCGACGCGCAGGGCCATGTCGTCGCGTCGAGCCTTCCCGCCGAAGCGGTCGGGTTGCCCGACACGCGCAACCCGCGCGGCACCCCCGAGATGATCGTCGTTCGCGGCGCGTCATGGCGCACGCACACTTTGCGCGACGACGCGTCGGGACGCTGGATACGCGTGATGGAGATCGCCAACACGCGCAGCGATCTGGCAACGGGCATCGCGCGCGGCATCGTCCTGCCGCTGATCGTCGCACTCCCGGTGCTGGCGCTGCTCCTCTGGTACCTGATCGGGCGCGGACTCGCGCCGTTGAAGACACTGTCGACGCTGATCGGCGCGCGCGATGCGCGATCGCTCGAGCCGCTCGGCATCGCCACCGTGCCGGACGAGGTGCGCACGCTGGTCGACGCAATCGACCGCCTGCTGGCCAGGCTGCGGCAATCGATCGTGCGCGAACGCGCGTTCACGTCCGACGCCGCGCACGAACTCAAGACGCCGCTCGCCGCGATCAAGATCCAGGCCCAGGTGGCGATCGCGACCAACGATCCGGCGCGCAAGCAACTGGCGATGCAGCGGGTCGTTCAAGGCGTCGACCGCAGCGCGCGGCTCGCCGAACAGTTGCTGCTGCTCGCGCGGCTCGACGAGTACGAACGCATCCCGACGCGCACCGTCGTCGTTCGCGAACTCGTCGACGCCGCCATCGATCGCCATCTCGCGAAGGCATCGGACAAGACCATCGACCTCGTGGCCGGCACCGCAGCCGGACGGGCGATCGAAGCCGATCCGATCCTGATCGGCATCCTGCTCGACAACCTCGTCGACAACGCCATCAAGTATGGCCGCCAGGGCGGTCGCATCGAGATCGGCGTGCACGACGACGGTGCGCGGCAACGCATCGTCGTGCGCGACGACGGGCCGGGCGTCGCGCCCGGCGAGCACGAGCGGCTCGGCGACCGTTTCTATCGCGGCAGCGGCGCGCAGTCGCCCGGCAGCGGGCTTGGGCTGTCGATCGTCACGCGCATCGCCCAGTACTTCGGCGGCACCGTGCAATTCGGGGTCGGCATCGGCGGGCACGGCCTCGGCGTCGCGATTACGCTGCCGTCGGCGGACGCGGGCGGACCGGTGCCGGCCGGCGAACCCGACGAGCGGCCGTCGCGTGCTTAACGTTTCGTTAAGGATACGACCGTAGAATCCACCCGACCGATACCATCTCCGTCGTACGCCAGGAGTCCTCATGTCCACGCCCGCCCGATATGACGCCGTTGCACGCCTTCTTCACTGGCTGATCGTCGCGCTGATCGTTGCGCAATATGCGATCGGCTGGACGATGCCCGACGTGCATCGCGACACGCAGCCCATCGGCCTGATCGCCGCGCACCTGCTCGTGGGCACCGCGCTGATTGCCGCGATGGTCTGCCGCGTGCTGTGGCGCGTGACGCATCGCCCGCCCGCGAGCGACCTGCCGCCCGCGATGCGTGCGCTGTCGGGCGTCACGCATTTCGCGCTCTACGCGCTGCTGATCGCAGTGCCGCTGCTCGGCTGGATCAACGCGTCGTCGCGCGCATGGGGCGTGACGCTGCTCGGGATCGTGCCGTTGCCCGCGCTGTCGGCGGCCGGCTCCGGATTCGGCCACGCGATGGGCGACGTGCACGGCATCCTCGCCTGGGCACTGTTCGGCGGTATTTGCCTGCACGTGGCAGCCGCGCTGGCACACCGCTTCGTGCTGCGCGATCAGGTCGTGCAGCGCATGATGCCCTGGTGATCGCCACGCTGGCGGCACGGCAGGTCATCGCGCGCATGAGCCGGGTGGCCGCCGAGACCGATACTGACTGCCGTTCCGGTTCATCGCACGAATGACCTGCCCGCCCATCTGGCGCGGCTGGCCAGATGATCGCGACGCCGCGCGAAGCGGCGCGCGATGACCGGCACCGCTGCCGGTGCCCTTCTGCCGCGTCGAGCGGCACGAAGGGCTGCCGTACTGCCGTGCCGCGAACACGACGGCCTGAAGTCACACAAGACCATGGCGGCACCTAGTTGCCGGTCTGCGCCGGCGTAGCGGGCGCCGGTGCATGCGCGGCGGCAGCCGCCATCCTCGCCCGGTCCTGCTCGGCAAGCTTCGCTTCTGCCGCCTGGATGTCCGCCGGATACTCCCCTTCGTCCCCCTTCGCCGGGTCATATCCGGCTGCCTCCAGGCGTATCAATTCGTCGCGCACCTGCGCACGCGTCAGCGGCGCGGCCGATTGCGCGAAAGCCGACTGACCGACGATCGCTCCGATCATCGTCAGGACTGCGACATATGTTTTCATCATGAACTCCTTCAATGTTCCGTATCGATCAACCGTATCGAATGCCTGACCTGCGCACGCAGGCGGCTGCGTCAGCTCCCGAAATAGATCGAGCAGAAGCTCGCGGGGCCGACGCACGCGGCAGATCGTTGGCGCGGCGGCATCGTCGCCGGCTTGCCCGCTTCGGAGGCGGCGGCCGGATCGCTGCCGACCGCCGTGCTGGCCTGATGCTGCGGCACCTGTTCGGCCTGCCGCTGGAATAGCGGGCTCACGTCCGGATACGACGTATCGGTCACGAAGCGCAGCCCGTTGTTTTCGGCGTCGATCAGTTGCTGCCTGACCTGCGCGCGCGTCAGTGCCTGTGCCGACGCTTGCGGCGCGATACCCGCGAGAGAAATCGCCGCCACGGCGGCGGCCACCAGCCAATGCGTATTCATGTTCCACTCCTTGAGAAGTCAACGAGACGACGTGCTACACCCGTATGACGACGGAGCGCGTGCATTTATTCCCGCGCGTCGCGGCCCGAGCCGCGCGGTTTCTCCGGCGCCGGGAGCGCTCGGGACGGACGTTCATGAAACTGTCATTCTTTCGTCAGCCGGCGTAACCTGACGTAACGCAGCGCCCGCCGCGCTTCGGGCAGACTGACGTCATCCCTTACGGATCGCCCTTCGATCGACCATGTCCGTCGCTTACGACTATGCAGCCGGCCTGCTGCGCACGCTGTACGACCGCCATCTCGACGGCGGCGCAGTGCTCGACACGGCCGCGTTTCCCGACGCCGAGCGTTTCGTCCGGGCGTGGACCGACATCCAGCAAGAGGCATTCGCCGTGGCGCGCGACATGCCGCGCATCCCGCGCTTTCACGAGATCATGCGCGAGCAGTACGACATCTCGGCCAACGACGCCCGCGACTGGCGGATGTTCATCATGCAGGCGTACGGCCAGCCGTTCCCGCGCAACCTGTCGCGCTGCCCGACCATCGAGTCGATCGTCGCGGCGTCGCCGGACGTGTTGTCCGCATCGCTGTCGTTCCTCGCACCCGGCAAGCACATTCCCCCGCATCGCGGGCCGTTTCGCGGCATCCTGCGCGGCTATCTGGTGCTGTCGATGCCGAAGCGCGCGGACGGCACGCCGGCCGCCGTGCTGAAGATCGACGGCCACGAATACCGGCTCGACGAGGGGCGTTTCCTGCTGTGGGACGACACGTTCATGCACGAGGTGTGGAACGACAGCGACGAAGTGCGGATCGTGCTGCTGCTCGATATCCGCCGGCGCGGAATGCCGCGCCTGCTCACGTGGTTGTCGAATGCGGTGATTGGCGTCGTGCGGCTCGGGATCAGGATTCGCGGGCGGTCGATTCCGGTTTAGCGCACGTCACCGGCGCGCGCCCGGTGACCATTCGTTTCGCGACCGCCCTGTCTCGTGACGAGAAGGAACTCAGCGCAGCCCGGATGCAGACGCAATCATCAGGACACCTTGCCGGAGCCATCCGCCAACGCATAGATGCCGCGCCGGGCGACACACGAAAAAGGCGGATCGATCGCCCGCACATTCGTCAGTTCCCAGCATACGTACCCGGCACACCATTGCTTGCCTTGCGCGCGGGCTTCATCAGGCGTCCAGTCGTGTACCCCCACCACGTCGACCAACGCGAGCGCGATACCGTCTGGATCCTCCTGGCCGTCCTGTCGCAGGAAGATCGTGTTCTGCACCAGCACGAGATCGCATAGCGGTAGGGCCGGCGGCGCCCACGACCGGATTTCCACCTGCTTGCGGCCCGCAACGATATCGTCGACGGCGGGTTTGACGATCGACAGCGCGGATCGCGGCATGGCAAGGGTTTCCTTCATTGGTGAATGGAGCGTGTGTGACCGTCGATCGGCATCGCGGCCGAATCCGGCATGCGATGACGATCCGGGCAGGATTGTTGCCGAATCGCCGGATCGTGTCGACCGGGACGGATCCGACTCGCCGGCGCACCGCGACTACGCAACGCCACCGTTCCGCCCCCGATGGATCGCCTAAACTACAGACCGTCCCCTCCGCGCGGCTCCTGCCAGCCACCGCCATGGCGCACCTCTTCTTCGCCGCTTCGATCCAGCGGCATATCGAAACGCCCGAGCGCGAAATCGACGCCCTCACGCTCGGCGAAGCATTCGACACCGTTTTTGGTGAGCAGCCGCGACTGCGCGGCTACATCCTCGACGACCAGGGTGCGCTGCGCAAACACCTGTCGGTGTTCATCGACGGCCAGCCGATACGCGACCGGCAACATCTGTCCGATGTGCTCGGCGACGCCAGCCGGGTCTATGTCGTGCAGGCGCTGACGGGCGGATAAAGGAACTTGCACATAAGCGCCGATCCAGTGCCAGAACATCAGGTCGGGCCATCAGGAGACATCGCACATGAACGATCGACTGCTCGTCGCCACCCGCAAGGGCCTGTTCGTCCTGCAACCCGACCGCCACGGCGGCTGGACGCCCGGTGAGCCGCACTTCGCGGGCGAGCCGGTCAGCATGGCGCTCGCCGACCCGCGCGACGGCACGCTGTATGCGGCGCTGAACCTCGGTCATTTCGGCGTCAAGCTACATCGCAGGCAGACTGGGGCCGCCGACTGGGAAGAATGCGCGGTTCCCGTCTATCCGCCGCAACCCGCCGACGCCCCACCTGCCAGCACCCGCGTGAGTGCCGGCACCGGCGACGCGGACGACGCCCCTCCCCGCCCGCCGCAACCGCCGTGGACGCTTCAGCAGATCTGGTCGCTCGAAGCCGGCGGCGCCGACGAGCCGGGCGTGCTGTGGGCTGGCACGATTCCCGGCGGGCTGTTCCGCTCCGACGACGGCGGCAGTTCCTGGGTGCTCAACCGGGCATTGTGGGATCGCCCGGAGCGCGCCGAATGGGGCGGCGGCGGATACGATGCGCCGGGCATCCATTCGGTGATGGTCGATCCGCGCGACAGCCGGCACGTGACGGTCGGCATCTCGTGCGGCGGCGTCTGGCAGACCGCCGACGGCGGCGCGACGTGGCGTGTGACCGCCGACGGCATGGAAGCCGACTACATGCCGCCCGAGCGGCGCGGCGAACCCAACATGCAGGATCCGCACCGCGTCGTGCAGTGCGCGGCCAACCCGGACGTGCTGTGGACGCAGCATCACTGCGCGATCTTCCGCTCGACCGATGGCGCCGAACACTGGCGGCGCATCGAGGCGCAGCCTTCGAGCTTCGGCTTCGCGGTGGCCGTACACCCGCGCGAGCCGGATACCGCGTGGTTCGTGCCGGCCGTGAAGGACGCATGCCGGATTCCGGTGAACGGCCGGTTCGTCGTCACGCGCACGCGCGACGGCGGGCGCAGTTTCGAGCAGTTCACGAACGGGTTGCCGGCCGCACCGGCGTACGACCTCGTGTATCGGCACGGGCTCGCGGTGGACGATTCGGGCACGCGCCTCGCGATGGCGTCGACGACTGGCGGGTTATGGACGTCCGACGATGGCGGGGAAAACTGGCGGCTGGTGTCTGCGCATTTGCCGCCGGTTTATTGTGTGCGGTTCGGGTGACGACGGGCGACGGGCCGGTTGACGGCACGCTCCGGGCCTTCGAAGCCGACGCAAAATGCGGTGGCCCGCTCGTCGGCACACCGCGCCTTCGCACGCCGCCCGATCGGCCAGCCGAATCGCTTACACTGCACGCCCGGCCTCTCATCCCCCTGTCGCCATGCGATTTCTCCGGTCGTTTCCCGGGCGTTTCGACGCTGCGCCGCGCAGCCTGCGCGCGCTGCTTGCGTTCACCGTCCTCGCCGCCTCCACCGCACATGGCGCCGCGCCGACCAACACGACCGACGATCCGTGCGGCAAAGTCGACACCGGCTACACACTCGACGACAGCATCCGCGGCGCGTTCGGCTCGACCCAACCGGTCACCGCCTGCATCGACGTGCTGCGCGGGCAACCCGACGGCCCGCGACGCCTGCGCATCTTCGTCGACGGCAAGCGCGTACTCACGAACGACTCGATCGCGATGGGGCCGGGCGACGGCGGCATGATGGGCGATCCGTACCAGCCGCTCGACATCAGCCATGGTTCGCTGCTGGTGCGGAATAACGGCGGCAGTTCGATGCGCTGGGGCGAAACCTGGCGCGTGACGACGCGCAACGGCCAATGGATCGTCGCGGGATGGGATGAGGACAGTTGGGACTTCCGCTGGGACGGCAGCGGCAGCACCGAATCCCATACGAGCGTCAATGCATTGACGGGAGACGTGCACGACAGCAATGCGCCGATCCCTGGCGACGCAACGCCCGCGAAACGCGCCGTCCGCCGCACCTGCAAGCTGCCCGACGCATGGCGCAGCCCGGCCGTCGCGCAGATCGCAGCGATACGCGACCGAAGCTGGCGTTGCGACGCGAAGCTCGCAACGCCGATACGCCCCGGGGAATGACCGGAGCGGCACACCCGCCCGCGCATGACGAGCGATGCGGCCATGCGGTCCCGCTCAGCCCCCTCCCGCCATCCGCGCCACCGCCTCCCGCGTCTGCGCAATTTCCGCTTCGAGCCAGTCGAGAAACGACCTGACCTGCGGCTCCCGCTCCCGCCCCGGCCGGCACAGCGCGACGAAGCGCGCGCCGTCGAGCCGCACCGACGGCTCGATCGGCATCAATGCCCCATGCGCGACATGCTCGGCAGCCAGCACGGAGCTGAGCAGCGCGATGCCCTGCCCGTGCAGGACCGCCTGCAACGCGTAATGCTCGTCGTCGTAGTGGCGAAACACCGCGCGTTCGAGCCACGATTCGCGACCGGCCGCGCGACACCACGACGCCCAGTCGACCGACACCGGCAGCGGCGTGTCCCACACGGTCTCGATCAGGTCGAGCGGCTCGTCCGTGCGATGCGCGTCGAATCCGGCGGCCGCATACGCGCCGAAATACTCGTCGATCAGCGCCATCTCGTTTAGCGCGGGAAACGTGCGCGACGTCGCGCGAATCGCAAGATCGATCCGCGCATCGCGTTCAAGATCGGCGAGCGTGTTGCCGGTTTCGACCTTGATGTGCAGGTGCGGATCGACATGACGAAACCGGCCGAGGCGCGGAATCAGCCACATCGCGGCAAAGGCGGGCGTGGTGGTCAGCACGAGCGTGCGCTCGCCGATCGCTTCGGGCCGCACCGCATCGAGCCCGCGACTCAATGCGAGCAGTGCATCGTGACTCGCGCGAAACAGGCGCTCGCCTTCGTCCGTGAGCCGCACGCCGCTCGCGCCGCGCTCGAACAGCAGCACGCCGAGCCGGGTTTCGAGCGACTTGATCTGGTGCGACACGGCGGCCGGCGTCACGGACAGTTCGTCCGCGGCGGCCTTGAACGCGCCGAGCCGCGCCGACGACTCGAATACACGCAATGCAGTCAGGGGGATTTTCGAGAACACGGGGCCTCGCGGGCCGGATGCGGCCGGGTTGAATTCGATTCAATCGGGGTGAGATTAGGTGAATTGAAGCGGGCGTGCAACGCGGGTAGCTTTGCGGGACGTCGCGGCACCGTGCCGCGGCGCGTGTCGTCGAACCGGAGAAACAACGTGCAAGGCCTACCGCGCAGGATCACGCAGGCGGTGCTCTACGAAGCGATCGCCATTTCCTGCATCTCGCCCGTGATCGCGGCGATCTTCAAGCAGGATCTCGTCTATTCGGGGGCACTGTCAGCGACGATGTCGGCGATCGCTATGCTGTGGAACCTGCTCTTCAACGCGCTGTTCGAGCGCTGGGAAGCGTCGCGGCGGCAGCCGGCGCGCACGCTCGGGCGGCGGATCCTGCATGCTACCGGATTCGAAGGCGGGCTGATCTTCATCCTCGTGCCCGTCGTGTCGTGGTGGCTCGACATCTCGTGGCTCGACGCGTTCGTCGTCGATATCGGACTGTTCGCGTTCTTCTTCTGCTACGCGTTCGTGTTCCAGTGGGCGTTCGATCGCATCTTCGACGTGCCGGCGGCGACGAAGGGGGCGTGAGCCGAACGCTCACGCGCCCGTGGCAATTTTCGGCAATTGCCAGCCGAAGCGCACCGCCGCCATCCGCAGCGCAAAGCAGGCGACGCCGCCCAGCACGGCCGCAACGATCGGCGGACAACCGAGCCGCCTGCACGACACGACGCACACCGCGCCGAGCAGCGCCGCGCTCGCATAGATGTCCGTGACCAGCACGACCGGCACCCGCGCGAGCAGCACATCGCGCACGACGCCGCCACCGCAACCGGTCACGGCGCCCATCAGCGTCGCAATGAACGGGTGAACCCGGAATTCGAGCGCCTTCACCGCGCCCGCGACCGCGAACAACGCGAGGCCGGCCGCATCGAGCGTCGTGAGCAGCGATGGCGAGAACGTCGCGACCCGCGCGTGAAACACGAACGCGAACAGCCCGGATGCGAACGCAAGTGCCGGATAGCGCCAATCGCTCACGGCGCTCGGCGGCCGTGCGCCGATCAGCAGATCGCGGATCACGCCGCCGCCGAGCGCAACGACGAGCGACAACACCATGACCCCGAACAGGTCGAGTCCGGCACCGATCGCCGCATTGGCGCCCTCGATCGCGAACACCACCGTGCCCGCGAGATCGGCGGCGAGCACGACTTGCTCGATGCGCTTCATGCGAAAGGACTGCCGGGGTGCGGCATCATCCGGCGGCCGTGCGTGTCGACACGGGTGGACGCTCCGTTCAGTCGCCTGCCGCCTTCCTGCCGCCATCCGGATACATCACGCATGTTGCGGATCATGACCGCCTCCTCGATCGGGATCGGGCAGTCTAGCGCATCGTTCGTTCACTGTCGGGTCGCGCGTGCAGCCGAATGCAAAAAGCCGGCGGAAGCAGGATGGGTGTCCTGCTTCCGCCGGCTCGAAAGCACGTCGGGCCTCCAGTCAGGACCGTGAAGCCCCGAACACCTCGCTCAATGCACGCCGAGATACGCCTTCACCGCCGGCAGGCCCGGCTTGCCGTCGAGCGTCGTCACGCCGGCGAGCCACTTGTCGAGCGCCTGCGGGTTCGCCTTCAGCCACTCGGTCGCCGCCTTGTTCGGATCTTCCTTGTTCATGATCGGCACCATCACGTGGTTCTCGATCGTCGTCGTGAACTGCAGGTTCGACACGAACTTCGCGACGTTCGGGCAGCGCTGCGAGTAGTCGGGCGGCGTCGCCGTCAGCACCTTCGCTTCGCCGTAGTTCGGGCCGAACACGTCGTCGCCGCCGCTCAGGTAGTCGATCTTCATCTGCACGTTCATCGGATGCGGTTCCCACCCGAGGAACACGATCCACTGCTTGTCGCGGATCGCGCGATTCACCTCGACCAGCATCCCGGCCTCGCTCGACTCGACCATCTTGAACTTGCCGAGACCGAACTGGTTGCCGTCGATCATCTTCTTGATCAGCAGGTTGCCGTCGTTGCCCGGTTCGATCCCGTAGATCTTGCCGTTCAGCTTGTCCGCGTACTTTTGAATATCCGCGAACGACTTCAGGCCGCCCTGGTACACGTAGTCGGGCACCGCAAGCGTGTATTTCGCGCCGGTCAGGTTCGGCGTCGAAAGCACCTTGATCTGGCCGGCCTTCGTGAACGGCTGGATGATCGGGTCCATCGTCGGCGACCAGTAGCCGAGGAACACGTCGATCTGCTTGCTCTTGATGCCGGCGAACGTGATCGGCACCGATGCGATCGTCTTCGTCGGGTTGTAGCCGAGGCCCTGCAGCATCGTCGATGCGAGGCCCGTGGTCGCCGCGATGTCGGACCAGCCGACATCCGCGAAGCGCACGTTCTTGCACACGGGCGGGTCGGCCGCATAGACGGCCGACATCGGCGCGGTTATCCCGATCCCGCACACCGCTGCGATCAATAGGCGCTTCATCTTGCTTCTCCTCAAAGTGATGTCGTTTGCTTGAATGCGGGATCGTTTATTGAAGCCGCGCGCCGCGATCCCGGCGGCGTCGTGGAATAGGGTCGGTCAGCGCCCCGGCAACCGGCGCTCGTAGCTCGGCGCGTGGCCGAACTGCGCACGGTAGGCCTTGCTGAAATGGCAGGGCGAATGAAAACCGCAGACCGTCGTCACGCGCGCGATCGACGCATCGGTCGTGCGCAGCAGGTCGCGCGCGCGCTTCAGGCGCAGCGTCAGGTAATAGTGGGTCGGCGACACGTTCAGGTACACCTTGAACATCCGCTGCAGGTGCCGCTGCGACAGCCGCACGAGCCGCGCGAGCTCTTCGAGCGACAGCGGCTCCTCGATGTTCGCCTCCATCAGCCGCACGACCTCGATCAGCTCCGCGCGCGAGAAGCCGACGCGCGCATCGACCGGAATCGGCTGCGTATCGGTCGAGCTGCGGATGCGCTCCAGGATGAACTGCTCGGAGACCTGCGCGGCCAGCTGCTGGCCGAACCGCATGCCGACGAGGTTCAGCATCAGGTCGAGCGGCGCGGTGCCGCCGGTGCAGGTCAGCCGGTCGCGGTCGACGACGAACAGTTCATCGGCGAAACCAACTTGCGGAAACTCGGCATGCAGCGCGGACAGGTTCTCCCAGTGCACGGTGCAGCGATAGCCGTCGAGCAGCCCGCTCGACATCAGCGCATACGCGCCGGTGCAGATGCCGCCGAGCGGCAGACCGCGTTCGGCGAGCGCCGCGAGCGTATCGCGTGCGCCTTCGTCGACCACGTCGCGGATGCGGATGCCGCCGCATACGATCATCACGTCGGGCAGGTTCGTGTAGTCGAGCGCCTGCGTGGGCCGCACCGCGATGCCGTTGCTGGCGTGCACCGGACTCCCGTCGAGCGAGTAGATCGACCACCGGTAGTGATCGTCACGCCCGACATAGTTCGCCATCCGAAGCACTTCGACGGCGCTCGAAAACGCGATCATCGAGAAGTTCGGCAGCGTCAGGAAGCCGAAATGGGCGAGGGACGAAACCGGTGAAACGCAGGCAGCGGGCGCGACAGCGACGGCGGACGTCACATCGGTCTCCTGGCGAGGAGGTTGCAGGGGGCCAGCCCCGCGGCGCAAGCCGCGGAGGCCGTTATCTATATTCAGGGCGAGCGGCCGGGGATTCCGGCCGCCGGAGGTCAGGCCTGTGCGGGTGCGGCCTTCACGCGAAACAGCTGCTTGAGGCCGGAGAACAGCGGCGCCTTCACGGTGCCCGGCGCGCGACCGAAGCTTTCGGTGATGCGGTCGAGAATGATCGCGAGCAGCACGACCGACAGACCGCTTTCGAAACCGAGGCCGATGTCGAGGCGCTGGATACTGGCGAGCACGTCGTTGCCGAGGCCACCCGCGCCGACCATCGACGCGATGATCACCATCGACAGCGCCATCATGATCGTCTGGTTCACGCCCTGCATGATCGACGGCAGCGCATTCGGGAACTGCACCTTGTACAGCAGCTGCCACGGCGTGCAGCCGAAGGCCTGGCCGGCTTCGACGATCTCGCGGTTCACGTGGCGGATACCGAGGCTCGTCAGGCGCACCGCAGGCGGCATCGCGAAGATCACCGTCGACAGGATCCCCGGCACGCGGCCGAGACCGAACAGCATCGCGGCCGGAATCAGGTAGACGAACGCGGGCATCGTCTGCATCAGGTCGAGGATCGGGCGCACGATCGCGGCCACCCACTTGCTCTTCGCAGCCCAGACGCCGAGCGGGATGCCGAGCACGAGGCTGATGATCGTCGACGACAGCGTGAGGCCGAGCGTGATGACGGTCTGATCCCAGAAGCCCGTCGCGAAGATCAGCAGCAGCGACGCGGTGGTGAACAGCGCGAAGCGCCAGCCCACCCGCCACAGCCCGACGCCGATGAAGATCGCCATCATCATCCACATCGGGATCGCCTGCAGGCTGTGCTCGACGAATGCCGCGAGCCCCTCGATCGCCTGACCGATCGCGTCGAACGTCTTGGCGTCGTGGTCGAGGAGGTAGTGAACGGACTGGTCGACCCAGGTACCGAGCGGAATCATTTCAGACATGGGAACCTCGCGAACGCGTGATGGCCTTCAGGATGAGCGCACGATCGACCGAGCCGCAGTAGCAGCCGTCGTCGTCGACGACAGGCAGTGCATTCGGGCTCGCGACCACACGCGCGACGACATGTTCGAGCGACGCATCGCGCCGGATGCTTTCGATCGGCCGCACGGACGGCGTGGCCTGACCGATCGCATCGCGCGTGACGAAGCCGCGGATCTTGCGTGCGGCGTCGAGCACGAACGCGTATTCGGCACTGCCGTTCAGCGTCGCCGCGACGTTCGCGGCATCGCACTTCGACACGATCGGCACGGCGCCCGTCTGCATCAGGTCGCCGGCCGTGAGATAGCGGCTGGTGTCGATGCCGTCGAAGAACGCGCGCACGTAATCGTCGGCCGGGTTCGCGATGATGTCCTGCGGCGTGCCGACCTGCACGAGCCGGCCGCCTTCCATGATCGCGATGCGGTTGCCGATGCGCAGCGCCTCCTCCAGATCGTGCGACACGAACATGATCGTGCGGCGCTGTTCCTTCTGCAGTTGCAGCAGCACATCCTGCATTTCCCGGCGCTTGAGCGGATCGAGCGCGGAGAACGCCTCGTCCATGATCATCAGCGACGGGTTCACGGCCAGCGCGCGGGCGAGGCCGACGCGCTGCTGCATCCCGCCCGACAGCTCGGACGGCAGCTTGTGCGCGAACGGCGCGAGGCCGACCTGCTCGAGCACTTCCATCGCGCGGCGCTCGCGTTCCTTCTTGCTGACACCCGCGACTTCCAGGCCGAACGCGGCGTTCGACACCACGGAGCGATGCGGCATCAGCGCGAACGACTGGAACACCATGCTCATGTCCTTGCGGCGCAGCGCGGTCAGCGCCGAGCGGCGCGCCGACGCGACGTCGAGCCCGTCGATCATCACCTTGCCGGCGCTCGGATCGACCAGCCGGTTCACGAGGCGGATCAGCGTCGACTTGCCGGAGCCGGACAGGCCCATCAGCACGAAAATTTCGCCTTCCTGCACATCGAAGGAGACGTTGTGCACGCCGACGACCTGACCGGTGCGCTTGAGCACCTCGTCCTTCGTCGCGCCGGCGGCGAGCATGTCGAGCGCCTGCTGCGGGTTGCTTCCAAACACCTTGCACAGACCTTCGACCACGACCTTGGGGGCATCCATCGAAACCTTCTCCTCGTGTAGCGGGGACTCGCGCTTGTCTTAGCGTGCCTACATAGTTGCCAGAAAAAACCCCGACCTGCCGACGAATTACGACAAACGCTTGCGCAAATACGACACGGCCTCCAGCCCCGCCAGGCGGGCCGCAGCACGCGGCGGCACGCAATTGCGGCGGTGCAATACGCGCACGGCCAGCAACGGCGGGCATCGCACATCGGACTTGTGCGCAGCAGCGCAGCGCGGATCGCGTCGCGTTTTGCGCCGATTCGCATCGGGCGCGCGTCGCTTTACGACAATTTCACGTCCGATCACGCGTCGATCTGCTCAGACGAAAGCGCACGGCGTTCACCCATAAAAAGCATGACCGTGCAAAAAGCCGCGCGACGACACCGGACGGCGCACGCCGCGATACCGCGCCAACCCTGGGAATCCGTGACGGCCGCTGTGATACATTCCCCGCCAACAGGCTGATCGCGCCGCAGGCCGCCACGCGGCCACCGTGGTCAGCCGCGCATGCTGGTTCGCCTGCCGGCCATGCCGACACCGCCTCGATCGGCACAGGTCCGATCGCAGGCCGATAACGATACGAGAGAGGGAGCAAGGCGAGATGAACTGGGCTTTTACCGCAATCGGCTTCATCGTGGGCGGGATTGCCGCATTGATCGGGGATTTCTCCGCCATCACCGGCGCAGTGCTCGGCGCCGCGATCGGGTTCTGCCTCGACAACACGCTGCAACAGCGCAAGCGCAAGACCAAGGCCGCGTCACCCGACACCTTCTCGATGCAGGCCGCGCCCGCACAGCCGCCGGTTCCGCTGGCCGAGCGCGTCGCGCGCCTTGAAGCAACCGTCGAGACGCTGACGCGCGAAGTCGCGTCGCTGCGCGGCCAGCTGGCCGGCGCGAAGGCCGGCGCGAGCATGGCCGACGCGGCGGTACACAGGCCCACCGGCACCGCATCGACATTCGTCACCCCATCCGCACCCTTCCCGCCCTCGGCCGCCCTGCCGCCGCGCCCGCCTGCGCAGCCGGCCGCTGCACGCGCGGACATACCGGCATCCGCTTCGGCACCGGCCCCTGCACCGGTTCGCGCCGCTGCACCGGCATCGATACCGGCACCGGCCGCGGCGACCCGCGCAAGCGAAACGCCCGTGGCCCCCGCAGCGTCGGTTCCCCCCGCCCCGCCCAAGCCGCGCGAACCCGACCTCGTCGAGCGCGCCTTCCGCGCCGCGCGCGACTGGCTGCTCGGCGGCAACACGGTCGTGCGCGTCGGGATCATCGTGCTGTTCTTCGGTGTCGCGTTCCTGCTCAAGTACGCAGCCGACAACAACATGCTGCCGATCGAATTCCGCCTCGCAGGCACCGCGCTCGCCGCAGCCGCACTGCTCGCGATCGGCTGGCGCGTGCGTGCGCGCCGCGCAGCGTACGGGCTCGTGCTGCAAGGCGGCGGTGTCGGCATCCTGTACCTGACGATCTTCGCCGCGACCAAGCTTTATGCGCTGCTGCCCGTCGGCGCAGCGTTCCCGCTGATGGTGGCCGTGTGCGCGCTGAGCGCGTTCCTCGCGGTACGGCAGAACGCGCTGCCGCTCGCGTTCATGGGCACCGCCGGCGGCTTTCTCGCACCGGTGCTGCTGTCGACCGGCCAGGGCAACCACGTCGCGCTGTTCAGCTACTACGCGCTGCTGAACGCGGGCATCTTCGCGATCGCCTGGTTCAAGGCCTGGCGTCCGCTGAACCTGCTCGGCTTCGTGTTCACGTTCACGATCGGCTCGGCGTGGGGCGTGACGGCCTACCGCCCCGCGCTGTTCGCGAGCACCGAGCCGTTCCTCATCCTGTTCTTCCTGATGTATGTCGGCATCGCGCTGCTGTATGCGGTGAAGCGCGAACTCGCGCTGCGGCACTACGTGGACGGCACGCTCGTGTTCGGCACGCCGATCGTCGCGACCGCACTGCAGGCATCGCTCGTGAAGGACATGCCGTTCGGGCTCGCGTGGAGCGCCGTCGCGCTGTCGGCGTTCTACGTCGTGGTCACCGCGTGGCTCGCGCGGCGCCGCGACCGCCTCGCGCTGCTGTTCGAATCCACGCTCGCACTCGCGGTGATCTTCGCGACGCTGGCCGTGCCGCTCGCGTTCTCCGGCCCGACGACCAGCGCCGCGTGGGCGATCGAAGGCGCGGCCGTCGTCTGGCTCGGCGTGCGCGAGAAGCGCATGCTGCGATTCGCCTTCGGGCTGCTGATGCAGGTTGCCGCGGCCGGCGCGTTCTTCACGAGCCTGCTCGGGCCGGCCGACGCCGCCGCGCTGCCCGTGCTGAACAGCCCGTTCATCGCGATGCTGCTGATCGCGCTCGCCGGCCTGTTCACCGGCTGGTGGTTGCACGGGCGCAGCGAAGCGCGCGCGTGGCATGCGTGGATGCCCGAGATCGGTGCCGCCGCTGCCGCGTGGGGGCTGCTGTGGTGGGTGAGCGGCGGCCTGCACGAGATCCTCGTCTACGCGAGCCGTCACGTCGACCTGCATGCCGACCGCTTCGTCGTCGATACGACCGCGCTGTTCGCGGCCGGCACCGCGTGGCTCGCGCACGTCGCACGCCGCCGGCTTGCGTGGCCGCTCGCCGAATGGCCCGCGCTCGCACTGACGCCGGTGCTGGCGCTGCTCGCGCTGCGTGCGTTCGATGCACATGAAGCGCCGCTGTCGGGAATGGGCGCGTTCGCGTGGCCGGTCGCTGTTGGCGCAGCCCTTGCGCTGCTGTGGCGCCAGTCGCGCAGCACCGCAAGCGACGATGCCGCGAGCGGCGCGACGCCCGGCCGCGTGCCCTTCATCTCCGCAGGCATCATCGCGCCGCTGCACACACTGACGTTCTGGACCCTGTGCGGGCTGCTGTCGCTCGAAGGCTTCTGGCGCCTGCGCGCGTACGTGCCCGAAGGCGCATGGAGCTGGAGCGCATGGGCCTACGGCTTCGGCGCGCTGCTCCTGCTGGTGTCCGGCCCCGGCTCGCGCCTGCGCTGGCCCGTCGCGGCGTTCCCGCGCGCGTACCAGGTGTGGGGCGCGGCACCGCTCGCCGCGCTGCTGTGGCTGTGGAGCATCGCCAGCGTGACCAGCGACGGCAACGCGGCGCCGCTCTTCTGGCTCCCGCTGCTCAACCCGCTCGACATCGCGCAGTGCCTCGTGTTCGTCGCGTTCGCCGTGTGGCTGCGCCGCCTGCGAACGCTCGGCATCGCGTGGCATCCGCGCGTCGTCGACTACGCGGCCATCGCCACCGTGTTCCTGTGGTTCAACGCGCTGATGCTGCGCACGCTGCATCACCGCTTCCACATGGTCTACGACATCGACACCGTGCTGTCGTCGTTCGGCATCCAGCAGGTGTTCATGGTCGGCTGGAGCCTGTTCGCGTTCGCCGGCATGTGGCTGACGCGCCGCGACGGCATCGCCCGCGTGTGCGCACTCGCATCGCTGCCGCTGATCGTCGTGATGTGGGTGTGGACCTTCTATGCGAACTTCACGCAGGACGGCGGAAGCTGGGCGCGCGTACCGCTCTTCAATCCGCTCGACCTCGTGCTCGCAGTCGTCTATGCGCTCGCCGCGACGTGGTTCGTGCGTGCGCGCAAGCTCGGCTGGTCGTTCGACATCCATCGCGTCGCGCTGCTGAGCGCGGCCGGCGCGACCGCGTTCCTGTGGCTGAACGCGATCCTGCTGCGCACGCTGCATCACTGGGCCGGCGTGCCGTACGAACTCGGCGCGATGGCGGAATCGACGCTCGTGCAGGCGTCGGTCTCCGTGTACTGGACGCTCTGCGCGCTCGCGATCACGATCTGGGCCACGCGCCGCGGGCTGCGTCCGCTGTGGTTCGTCGGCGCCGCGCTGCTCGCGCTCACGGTCGTCAAGCTGTTCCTGTTCGACCTGTCGCACGTGACCGGCATCGAGCGCATCGTGTCGTTCATCGGCATCGGCGTGCTGCTGCTGTTGATCGGCTATTTCTCGCCGCTGCCGCCGAAGGCCGCCGCGCAACAGGACGACAAGGCATGAAACAACTCGCCGCCCTGCTCGGACTGAGCCTGCTCGCGTCGTTCGCGGCGGCCGACGGCACGCCCGGTGCCGGGCGCGATACGCAGCGCTTCTCGCTCGACCTGGACGGCACCGCCGCGTACTACCAGCTCACCGTGCCGCAGCCCGTCTATGCGGCGAGCCGGCGCGACGATCTCGGCGACGTGCGTATCTTCAACGGCGCGGGCGAGCCGGTGCCGTATTCGCTCGACGCGCCCGCCGCCGCCACGCCCGCCGTACCGCCCGCGCGCACGCCGGTGCACTGGTTCCCGCTGCCGCCCGTCCGCGCCGACAACGGCAACGCGCCGCTCGGCGTGACGGTCGGCCCGGACGGCGCGCTGCGCGCGGGCGTCGCCGCACCGGCACGCGCGAAGCACGGCGCGGATCTCGTCGACTTGTCGCATGCGGACGGCGACATCGACGCGCTGCTCGTACACGTGGGCGACGACAGCTACCAGGGGCGTGTCGCCGTCGAAGCCAGCGACGACCTGCGCAGCTGGCGGTCGCTCGGCAGCACGCAGCTGCTGAAGGTCGGCCACGGCGACGACATGCTGGTGCAGGAGCGTATCGCGCTCGAAGGCGCGGCGCCGCGCTACCTGCGGCTCGACTGGCTCGACGGCGCACCCGCGATCGCGTCGATCGACGTCGAGACGCACCCGCGCAACGCGCGCGGGACCGACACCGCATCCGTGCCGCGCCAATGGCGCGATGCCGTGCGCGTACGGGCCGGCGGCACGCCCGGCGAGTACCTGTTCGACACCGATGGCGCGTATCCGGTCGACCGCGTACGCATCGACCTGCCGCAGCCGAATACCGTCGCGCGCGCGACGCTGCAGAGCCGCGCCGACGCACAGGCGCCGTGGCGCGACGTCACGGGCGCCGTGCTGTTCCGGCTGCAGGGCAAGGCCGGCGAGCAGCGCAATCCGCCGCTCGAGTTCGCGGCGAATACGGATCGCGCGTGGCGAATCGTCGTCGACATGCGCAACGGCGGCTTCGGCGGCGGCCAGCCGGCCGTCGCGATCGGCTGGCATCCGGCCGCGCTGACGTTCGTCGCGCGCGGCACGCCGCCGTTTACGCTCGGCGTCGGCGACGCGTCGCGCGTGTCGTCAGCCGTGAGCCGCGACGCACTGCTGGTCGGCATGGCGCCCGAAGTGCGGCCCGCGCGCGTCGGCGCGGCGTTGCCGGTCTCGGTGGTCGCGCCGGCGCCGGCCGCCGATACGGACGCGCCGCGCCGCTTCGTGCTGTGGGGCGCGCTGGTCGTCGCGGTCGGCGTGCTCGGCACGATCGCATGGCGCCTCGCGAAAGGCGGCGGCGATACGCGCGGCCGCGACGAGTGACGCCACGCGGTCATGCGCACCGCCCGTCGCCCGTCCGCCCGTCCGCCCGTCTTTACGCGCCGTTTATCTCGCGTGCCGGTTTCTTTCGACGGTCGCAATGCATAACTGCGTACAGTCGTCGCATCGGAACCACGATGCGACGACATGCAGGAAACCTATCCATCGTATGACCGGCCGCTGCCACGCACACGCGTGCGCCCGGCCCTGCGGCTGAAGCGGCTTCTGCTGCTCTTCCCGATCGTGCTGCCGCTGTCGATCGCATTGCCCGCGCATGCCGACGACACGCCCGCAGCGCCGATCACCGCCGCCAGCACGCCCGAAGCATCGCCTCCCCCCACCCTCGATACGATCGTCACCGCGCTGCGCAACCGCTTTCACGTCGCGTATGCCGACGCGCGCACGATCGCCCGCGCGGTGCAGACCGAATCGGATCGCTACGGGCTCGCACCGGCGCTGCTGCTCGCGATCATCGCGGTCGAGTCGGGCTTCGATCGCCACGCGGTCAGTGTCGCCGGCGCGCGCGGGTTGATGCAGGTGCTGCCTACCGCCCATCGCGATCTCGTCGCGCACGTGAAGGACTTGTCCGATCCGGCCACCAACGTGCGGATCGGCGCGGCCATCTTCCGCGGCTATCTCGACGATGCGGACGGCGACGTCGAAACCGCGCTCGTGCGCTACAACGGCGGCACGAAGCGCTATGCGCAACGCGTCGCGCTGCGCGTGCAGCAATTCGATGCGCAGCTGCGCCGTTCGAGCGGCACGGCGAGTGACGACGCGCTGCGGACGGCCGCGAACCCCTGAGCGCGTCGCTACTGCACGCCGACGAGCCGGTAGCCGACGCCCGTCTCCGTCACGATGTATTCGGGCCGCCTCGGGTCGCACTCCAGCTTGCGCCGCAGATGGCCGACATACACGCGCAGGTAGTGCGCATCCTTGCCGTGCGTCGCGCCCCACACCTCGCTCAGCAGGCGGTCGTGCGTGAGCAGCCGGCCCGCGTGATGCGCGAGCGCGGCCAGCAAGCGGAATTCGATCGGACTCAGATGCACGCGCGCACCGCCGCGCCACACCTGGCGATCGCCTAGATCGACGGTCACGTCGCCGAAGCGCACGCGCACCGCGTCGACGCGCCCGCCGCCGGCCTGCCGCCGCAGGTGCGCACGAATCCGCGCAATCAGCTCGGCAGCGCCGAACGGCTTGGTCAGATAGTCGTCCGCGCCCGCGTCGAGCGCGGCGACCTTGTCGCTTTCCGCACTCAGCGCCGACAGCACGATCAGCGGCGCGGCCGAACACGCGCGCAGCGCACGGATCAGTTCGATGCCGCCAAGGTCTCGCAGGTTCGTATCCGCGACGATCAGGTCGGGCCGCCGTGCGCCGACGGCCGCCACGCCCGCCGCACCCGTCTCGGCCTCGCAGACGTGCATGTGTTCGGCCTTCAGCGCGACACGGACGAAATGCCGGATGAACCTGTCTTCGTCGACGATCACGATGACGACGGTCGGTTCGCTCATGCGGCAGCGCCTTCGTCCGGGGCGTCATGCGCGCCCATGCTCAGGCCCATCCGCATGCCACCAGCACCATGTCGATCAGCTTGATGAACGGGAACGGCAGCAGCACGCCGCCGAGGCCGTACAGCAACAGGTTGCGGCGCAGCAGCGGCGCCGCGCCGAGCGGGCGATAGCGCACGCCCTTCAGTGCCAGCGGGATCAGCGCGACGATGATCAGTGCGTTGAAGATCACCGCCGACAGGATCGCCGACGCGGGCGACGCGAGGTGCATCACGTCGAGCACGCGCAGTTGCGGATACGTCGTCGCGAATGCGGCCGGGATGATCGCGAAATACTTCGCGACGTCGTTCGCGATCGAAAACGTCGTCAGCGAGCCGCGCGTCATCAGCATCTGCTTGCCGATCTCGACGATCTCGATCAGCTTCGTCGGGTTCGAGTCGAGGTCGACCATGTTGCCCGCTTCCTTCGCCGCCTGCGTGCCAGTGTTCATCGCGACCGCCACGTCGGCCTGCGCGAGCGCCGGTGCGTCGTTCGTGCCGTCGCCCGTCATCGCGACGAGGCGGCCGACTGCCTGGTGCTCCCGGATCGTCGCGAGCTTGGTTTCCGGCGTCGCTTCCGCGAGGAAGTCGTCGACACCCGCTTCCGCCGCGATCGCCGCGGCCGTCAGCCGGTTGTCGCCCGTCACCATCACGGTCTTGATGCCCATCTTGCGCAGCTCCGCGAAGCGCTCCTTGATGCCGCCCTTCACGATGTCCTTCAGCTCGATCACGCCGAGCACGCGGGCGACACCGTCGACGCGCTCCGCCACCGCGAGCGGCGTGCTGCCGCGGCGCGCGATGTCGGTCACGACCGCTTCGACTTCGCGCGTGACGCGGCCGCCGTGGGACTCGACGTAATGCTTGATCGCATCCGCCGCGCCTTTGCGGATCTCGCGACCGGGCGCCCCGGAGGAAGTCCCCGTGGGGGACAAATCGACGCCGCTCATCCGCGTCTGCGCGCTGAACGACAGGAACACCGGATGCAGCGCCTGCATGTCGCGCTCGCGCAGGTTGAAACGCTGCTTCGCGAGCACGACGATGCTGCGGCCTTCCGGCGTTTCGTCGGCAAGCGACGACAGCTGCGCGGCATCGGCCAGCGCTTCCTCGGTCACGAACGGCGCGGGCACGAACGCCGACGCCTGGCGGTTGCCGAGCGTGATCGTGCCGGTCTTGTCGAGCAGCAGCACGTCGACGTCGCCGGCCGCTTCCACCGCGCGGCCCGACGTCGCGATCACGTTCGCCTGCATCATCCGGCTCATCCCGGCCACGCCGATCGCGGACAAAAGGCCGCCGATCGTCGTCGGGATCAGGCACACGAGCAGCGCCACCAAGGCGGTGATCGTCACGACATGGCCGGCCTTCATCGCTTCGACCGCGAACGTCGAAAACGGCAGCAAGGTGGCCGTCGCAAGCAGCATCACGATCGTCAACGCAACGAGCAGGATCGTCAGCGCGATCTCGTTCGGTGTCTTCTTGCGCTTCGCGCCCTCGACCATCGCGATCATCCGGTCGAGGAACGCTTCGCCCGGATTGACGGCGACCCGCACGACGATCCAGTCGGACAGCACACGCGTGCCACCCGTCACCGACGAGAAGTCGCCGCCCGCCTCGCGGATCACCGGCGCGGATTCGCCGGTGATCGCCGATTCGTCGACCGACGCGACACCTTCGATCACGTCGCCGTCGGCCGGGATCGTGTCGCCGGTTTCGACGAGCACGACGTCGCCTTTGCGCAGGTCGGTCGACGCCATCACCTCGACGGGTGCCTTCGCACGCGGCGCCGCGAGCTTTTTAGCGACCACGTTGTGTTTCGCACTGCGCAGCGATGCGGCCTGTGCCTTCGAACGCCCTTCGGCGAGCGCTTCGGCGAAGTTCGCGAACAGCACGGTGAACCACAGCCACAGCGCGATCGCGACGATGAAGCCGGCGGGTGCTTCGGCCTGGCCGAACAGCGCGGCGATCCACAGGATCGTCGTCAGGATGCTGCCGACGTACACGCAGAACATCACCGGGTTGCGGAACTGCGTACGCGGCGTGAGTTTCCTGAACGAATCGGCGATCGCCGGGCGCACGAGCGCGGGATCGAACATCGAGCGCACGGCCGTGCGCGCGTGGCCGGGCTGCGCGGCGCGCGGGCCTGTCATGGGAGAGAGAGACATGGCGGTTTCCTTTTGCCGGCACGCCCGCGCAGCGGCAGCCGGCATCGGTCAGGCGAGCCGGCTGCCGTCGCGCGTTTTCGCGTGCGGCTTCCGTTTCCACGAAACCATCTTATGAAGGTTCGCGTGAAGATCGCGGCAAAGGATCGCGTCAAGGTATAAAAAGCGCGTAAACGTCCGTTTCGCCGCGGCGCGGCGGGGGTGTCTCAAGGGCCGTACACGAGCGGGAGCGCCACACTCCGCTCATACGACGTTTACGCGGCAAAGCAGGAAATCGAACCGGCGCGCGGCGCTCAGCCGAACGTGTAGCGCCCGTGTTGGCGCGGGCGCCACGGCGACGAGCGGCAGCTCGCGGCACCGGCCGCGCGTCGCGCTGCCCAGCCTGCGCCACGGCGCACGTGCAGGTCGCGCCGGGCCACCGCGACCACGCGCGACGGCAACGCATAGGCAAGACGCCGCACGGCCGCCACGCGCGCGGCCATGCGCGACGCCGGCGACACGCGGCGCGCGACCTGCGCGACCGGCCGCTTGCAGAGGATCGCGCTGTCGTAGCGCTTGCCGTCGAAGCGCATCACGTCGACGATGTCGAAACCCTGCGCGCCGTAGAACGCGAGCAAGTGCGACGCGGGATGCGGCGTATCGAGTGCGAGCAGCGTATAGCCGCGCAACGCGGCCCATTGCTCGGCGAACGACAGCAGCAACGCGCCGATCCCGCGACTCTGGCAAGCGGGGTCCACCGCCACCTGCCGCACGCTCGCGACGCCTTCGCGCCGGTACAGCGAGCACGCCGACGACGGATCGGTCGCATAGAGCGTGGCCGTGCCGATCACGCGCCCGCCGCACACGGCGACGTAGCACTCGCCCGCTTCCGCGCGACGGCGCGTGACGTCCTCGCTCTGGTCGACGCACGTGCAGTTGAGTCCCATCGCGCCGAGCCGCGCAAATGCGCGATGCAGCATCGGCGTGAGTTGCGCATAGCTATCGAAGGCCGGATCGAAACGCCGCACGATCACCCGATCGGCGCACACCGAAAGCGGCGCGGCAGGTGTGTGTTCGGCGATCGCGTTCCAGGGTATCGACATTGCCATGCTCCGTGGTTGGGATGCCCGAAGTCTATGAGCGCGCCGGTGGCCCTCGCAAGAAAAAATGTCGTAAAAGTTTGGGGAAATGCGTGCGTGAGAGACGGTAGCGACGGTGCATGCCGCGGCGCTGCGTGGGTCGTTGCGAACGCATGAAAACGCGCCGATCGTTGCTTGCGCAAGCAACGCATCTCGCGGCCGGATCACGCGTCGGCGCGCGCCGTTGACACATGCGGCGGCGCCATCCAGACTCGCTGGATTCTCACCGCTCAGAGCGCGCTCATGGTCACCTGCTTCCTTCGCTACGTCATCGATCCGTACAAGCTCGACCAGTTCGAGACCTACGGCAAGATGTGGATTCCGCTCGTCGAAAAATTCGGCGGCACGCATCACGGCTACTTCCTGCCGTCCGAAGGGGCGAACAACATCGCGCTCGCGATGTTCTCGTTCCCGAGCCTCGCCGAATACGAGCGCTACCGCGAACGCTCGATGGACGATCCGGCCTGCCAGGCCGCGTTCCGCTACGCGGAGGACACGCGCTGCATCGTCAGCTACGAGCGCAGCTTCTTCCGGCCGGTATTCGAGTAACGCGTAACGGGCAACGGCCCGGCGCATCGCACCCCTTTTCCTGACCGGGACGAAAAAAAAGCCCCGCCTGCATCCGCGCGGCGGGGCCAACCCATGTCAGTAGAGACATCAAGGAGGAGACGAGCCCATCTTATCGACCAAGGCTCACCGTCCCAACCAAGCATTTCTGCTATCGATCTGGGCGGCCGCACACACGATTGCCCCTACCGCGCGGCATATCGATAGAACGAAAAGTCGTTTTCAGAGTGACGGCGGGGTCGTTACCATCTGGGTTTTAAGCCTGTGCTTAGCCGGGCAAGCCATCCCCAAGGAGCGCCCCTTGACTGCATTCGATCAACACCGCCGCCCGTTCGTCGTCGGCATTGGCGGTACCACCCGGGCAGCGTCGTCGACCGAACGCGCGCTGTCGTTCGCGTTGCGCGGTGCGCAGGCGGCCGGCGCACGCACGCGCCTGTTCGACGGCCCGTTCCTGCATACGCTGCCGCACTACGCCCCCGAACACAAAACGCTGACCGACGCGCAGCGCGAACTGATCGACGCCGTGCGCCAGGCCGACGCGATCATCATCGCGACGCCCGGCTATCACGGCGGCGTCTCCGGCCTCGTGAAGAACGCGCTCGACACGCTCGAGGAACTGCGCGCGGACGATCGCCCCTATCTCGACGGACGCGCGGTCGGCCTGATCGTCACCGCCTATGGCTGGCAGGCGGCCGGCACCGTGCTGACGTCGCTGCGTTCGATCGTGCACGCGCTGCGCGGCTGGCCGACGCCGTTCGGCGCGACCGTCAACACGCTCGAAACGCGCTTCGACAGCGCCGACAGCTGCTCGGATCCGAAGGTCGTCGCGCAGCTCGAGACGGTCGGCACGCAAGCGGCCGAGTTCGCGCTCGCGTTCGCATCGCATCGCGCGGCCTCGCATGCCGCATCGGTCGATGCGCTTGCACCCGTGCTGAAGATCGCCAACCAGTAATCCCCCCGCCTTCCACCGCCCGCGCCCGGCCGACTCCATTCGCCGGCGCGGGCGGTGCACATTCCGACGAACGGCCACGCACCGTGTACGTCGATGCCTCTCCCTGCTGCCCGTTCCCCGCACCAATAACGATTCAGCCCGCCGCGTGATTTGCATTGGCCGAAAGATTGGTTCACGCCGCGGGCGGGTTTTCGTACGCTGAACTTCCGAACTCTCACCGCGCACGCCATGAACCGTACGATTCGCTACAAGGGCTACGAAGTCGCCCCCGCTGCCGCCCGGTTGCCGAACGGGCTGTTCGCCGCCAACCTGACGATCGAGAAGGCGAGCGGCGGCCCGTCGCCGCGCGCCGTGTCGTTCGACGCGATCGATTTCTTCTTCGAGGAAGAGCACGCGCTGGCCTACGCGTCCCGCTGGGGCCGCCTCTGGGTCGACACGAACGCGTGACGCGCGCCTGACCGGCGTGCGCATGGCCGCTCGAAAATACGCGTTTACGGAAGCTATGCAAGAATCTTTCGACCCGTAATCGCATAGCAACAGCCATGAGCGACACGCTGCAGGAAGAACATGCAGCGGCAGATCACGCAATGCGCAACTGGACCTTCGCGAGGCCAGGTCCGGTCCGGATCGGTTCCGATGCGCACATGCAGATGTTCTGCCGCATGCTGCTCGACACACACAACCCGTACAAACCGGCGGTGATCGACTGGCCGCCGCTCAAGCCCGCCGAACTCAAACGGCTCACGTCGCTGCCGATCTGGGACATCGCGGTGCAGACCGAAGGCCGCGCCTCGATCCGCGTCGCGACCTATGCGGCGACCATCGGCGATCCGCTGCTGCGCCACGCGCTCGAGATGGACGGTGGCGAGGAAGCGCGCCACAAGGTCGTGCTGTCGAAGCTCGTCGAAGCATACGGCATCCGGCTCGCCCCCGAGCCGCCCTATCCTGCGCCGAAGGATCCCGAGTGGTCGTGGATGGTCACGGGCTTCAGCGAATGCATCGACAGCTTCTTCGCGTTCGGCCTGTTCCGCTCCGCGCAGCGCTCCGGCTATTTCCCGCCCGAACTCGTCGACACCTTCGAGCCGGTGATCCAGGAAGAAGGCCGCCACATCCTGTTCTTCGTGAACTGGTACGCGTGGTACTGGCGCAGCCTGCCGTGGTGGCGCCGGCCATGGTTCTTCGTGCGGGTCGCGGCCGTGTGGGTGCATTTGATCCGGGAACGCATCGGCATCGCGCGCGGCATCGATTCCGACGGCGTCGCGCGTGACGCGAACTTCCCGGCGACCAGCACCGCCGACATCGGCGATGCGCTCAACCCGCGCGAGCTGATCGAACTGTGTCTTGCGGAGAACGACCGGCGGATGGCCGGCTACGACACGCGCCTGCTGCGCCCGATGTTCGTACCGCGCATGGCGCGGTTCGCGCTGCGCTTTCTCAAGAAGTAAGGCAACCGCTCGGGACAGGGCCCGGTTGCCCGGTCGAACAACCGGGCAACGCCCCGCGACGATCGTCACGCCGGGATGGCCCAAGTCGCGCCGGGATCCGGCGGCCCGCAGTCGCTTCGTCCGCATCCGGGCGCACAGCAGGCGATCCGCGGCGATCGATGCGGCTGTTCTGTTCCGTGCCCTGCGTCCCGTCCGAGCCTCGATGCGTGCCCGTCGCACTTGCACGGCGTACCGCATCCCTTGGGTTGCCCGGCTCGCCGACGGTTCGACGTCGGCCCATCGCACGCGGGACGACACCGCACCGCCCTGCATCCGCCTGCCGGATGTGCCGCGCCCGCCCCATTTGCTCCCGCCCTTTTTTCTGAAGCTTCGGCGCGTGCTCGCCGCGCCCGGACAAATTGTCACACCCCGGATCTGACAATTCGGCGCCGCCGCCCATGCCGGCCAGCGTCACTCACACCCTGTCGCCAGCAGGCCCAAAGCGGCAGCAGGTCACACCTTCCGGAAGGGTCCGCCCCCACTTCGCATCCCGCCCGAATATCAACATAAGCGAAACAGTCAATAGGACAAATCCGAAAAGCGAATGATGACGGCCCGGCCCGCCGCTCTGTAGCACTTTTTTACAAATTCGATGCCCCAACCGGCCCGAAACGCCCGCCACGCGGGCCACCGTAGCGGCCAGGATGCGCAAATCAGCACAGCCCGATTGTCGAAATTCCAAATTAAATCGATTTACCGTTAATCCATAAAATCAAAGAAAAATCGACAGACAAATAACAAATTAACAAATTAACAAAATGGTGACGATATTATCCATTCGCACACCACGAAACATTACATTGATGAAAGAATCGCATGATGCGCAAACGTTTGCTATTTCATTTGTCTTACGTTTTGACCAGGAAGATGTGTAATCTACCGCACAAAATCGATGTAAGCACTTGATTTTTATGATGAAAATATAATTTCCAGCACGGTCACCGAACGCTACAACGAGCATTCTTGCACCATTCAAATGCATTCGGCACCAATACATCAAAACGCGATGTATTAACCATCTTTTAACTTTCGAAACCCTTCATTTATCACTTTTTGTCAATCTCAAAAATCGCCATCCAATAAACTCCGCCCATCAATTTTGAGATTCGCGCGAGCGCACGGAGTAATCCTCTAACGAAAGAGACCGGTGTGTGGCGTGCACATTTGGAGGTAGCAGGACATGAACCGCACATACCGCTCGATCTGGAACGAAGCGCTTGGCGCCTGGGTCGCGGCATCGGAAATCGATTCGGCACGGGGCAAGCCGAACAAGTCGGCTGTCGTGGTCGCCGCAGTCGCGGCGCTGGCGATCAGCCTGCCCGGCCTCGCCGAGGCCAATACAATCAACACACAGCAGACCTGCTTCACGGGGAGCAACAGCGCGGTCGGCCGCGTGAACCCGGGCGGCACGCAAAACCAGGCCGGCGACGGCTCCGGTACGTATTCGGTCGTGGCCGGATGTAACTCCAACGGCAACGGCTGGACCGGTGTCACCGTCTATGGCGCATTCGCACAGGCGAACGGCAACGGCGCCGTTGCCACCGGCATGCAGTCATCGGCCGGCCTGTGGGGCGTCGCGGCCGGCCTCGAAACCACCGCCAGCGGCGCCGGTGCAACCGCCCTCGGCTTCGGCTCGACGGCGAGCGCCTTGAACTCGGTCGCCATCGGCGGCGCGGGCGGCAACGGCACGACACCGCTGTCGCAGGCAAACTCGACCCTCGCATCGGGCGCGGGCTCGATCGCAATCGGCAGCAACGCCACGAAGGGCGCTCAGTCGGCCGCTTCGGACGGCATCGCGATCGGCGGGCAGTCGTCCGTCGCCTCGACCGCCACCTCGGGTATCGCGGTCGGCCGCGGTGCAACCGTCAATGGCGCGTACGGCATCGCGCAAGGCGACGGTGTCACCTCCGGCGCGACGGGCCAGAACGTCGCCATCGGCTCGTCGGGCACGACCGCCAACAGCGGTTCCGCGAACGGCGGCGCCGTGGCGATCGGTCGCGCGCAGACGGCCAGCGGCGACGGCGCGGTTGCGCTCGGCACCAGCAACTCGGCCAGCGGCACGGGTGCGGTCACGCTCGGCAATGGCAACTCGGCGAACGGCACGGGCGCGGTTGCGTTGGGCAGTGCCAACAGCGTGACGGGTCAGGGTTCGGTCGGTATCGGCAGCAGCGCGACGGCGGCTTCCGCGGGTTCGACCGCGATCGGCGCGTCGACGTATGCGGGCGGCGCTTCGGCAGCGGCTTCCGCTTACGGTAACGGCAGTTCCGCGACGGCGAACTATGCGACCGCGATCGGTGTCAATGCCAGCGCTGCCGGCGGCGGCAGCGTGGCGCTTGGCGTCGCCACGGCAAGTGCGCTCCAGAGCGTTGCAATCGGCCAGACAACCACGGCGTCCCAAGCCGGCAATATTGCGATCGGGTCTTTCGCGACCGCAAGCGGTAACGGCAATGCAATCGCGATGGGCTACCAGTCGACCGCTTCGGCCGGCAACGCGCTGGCGCTCGGCTACCTGTCGGTGGCCAACGTGGCAAACTCCGTTGCCCTTGGCAACAACTCGGCGACGATTGGTGCGGCGAACACGGCGACCGGTGGCACCGGTTTGGTGAGCTCGGCCACGATCAGTGGCCAGACGTTCAGCAACTTTGCCGGCGCAAACGGTGCCAACGGCGTCGTCAGCGTCGGTACGGCAGGCAACGAGCGCCGGATCCAGAACGTTGCCGCTGGTCTCGTCACCTCGAGCAGCACCGACGCGATCAACGGCAGCCAGCTCTACTCGGTCGCGAGCACGACGACGTCTAGCATCACGAGCCTGTCGACGTCGGCTTCGACCGGTTTGTCGTCGGCTAATAGCTCGATCGGCTCGCTCTCGACCTCCACGTCGACGGGGCTCTCGTCGGCCAACAGCTCGATCGGTTCGCTGTCCACCGGTGTTACGTCGCTCTCGACCTCCGCGTCGACGGGGCTCTCGTCGGCTAACAGCTCGATCTCGTCGCTGTCCACTGGCGTTACTTCGCTGTCGACGTCCGCTTCGACGGGCCTCTCTTCGGCGAATAGCTCGATCGGTTCGCTGTCCACCGGCGTCACGTCGCTGTCGACTTCCGCGTCGACCGGCCTGTCTTCGGCCAATAGCTCGATCGGCTCGCTCTCGACCTCTACGTCGACGGGGCTCTCGTCGGCCAACAGCTCGATCTCTTCGCTGTCCACCGGTGTTACGTCGCTGTCGACCTCCGCGTCGACCGGCATTTCGTCGGCCAATAGCTCGATCGGCTCGCTCTCGACCTCCACGTCGACGGGGCTCTCGTCGGCCAACAGCTCGATCTCGTCGCTGTCCACTGGTGTTACTTCGCTGTCGACTTCCGCGTCGACGGGCCTCTCTTCGGCGAATAGCTCGATCGGTTCGCTCTCGACCTCCACGTCGACGGGGCTCTCGTCGGCTAACAGCTCGATCGGTTCGCTGTCCACTGGCGTTACTTCGCTGTCGACTTCCGCGTCGACGGGCCTCTCGTCGGCGAATAGCTCGATCGGCTCGCTCTCGACCTCGACGTCGACGGGGCTCTCGTCGGCCAATAGCTCGATCGGTTCGCTGTCCACTGGCGTCACGTCGCTGTCGACTTCCGCGTCGACCGGCCTGTCGTCGGCGAATAGCTCGATCGGTTCGCTCTCGACCTCGACGTCGACGGGTCTCTCGTCGGCTAACAGCTCGATCGGTTCGCTGTCCACCGGTGTTACGTCGCTGTCGACTTCCGCGTCGACGGGCCTCTCGTCGGCGAATAGCTCGATCGGCTCGCTCTCGACCTCGACGTCGACCGGTCTGTCGTCAGCGAACAGCTCGATCTCGTCGTTGTCCACCGGTGTTACGTCGCTCTCGACTTCCGCTTCGACGGGCCTGTCGTCGGCCAATAGCTCGATTGGTTCGCTCTCGACCTCCACGTCGACGGGGCTCTCGTCGGCTAACAGCTCGATCTCGTCGCTGTCCACTGGCGTCACGTCGCTGTCGACTTCCGCGTCGACCGGCCTGTCGTCGGCTAACAGCTCGATCGGTTCGCTCTCGACCTCCACGTCGACGGGTCTCTCGTCGGCCAACAGCTCGATCTCGTCGTTGTCCACCGGCGTCACGTCACTGTCGACTTCCGCGTCGACTGGCCTCTCTTCGGCGAACAGCTCGATCGGCTCGCTCTCGACCTCCACGTCGACGGGGCTCTCGTCGGCCAACAGCTCGATCTCGTCGCTGTCCACCGGTGTTACTTCGCTGTCGACGTCCGCGTCGACCGGCCTGTCGTCGGCTAACAGCTCGATCGGTTCGCTCTCGACCTCCACGTCGACGGGTCTCTCGTCGGCTAACAGCTCGATCTCGTCGTTGTCCACCGGCGTCACGTCGCTGTCGACCTCCGCGTCGACCGGCATTTCGTCGGCCAATAGTTCGATCGGTTCGCTGTCGACCGGCCTGAGCTCGACCAACAGCACGGTCCTGTCGCTGTCCACGTCGACGTCGACCGGCCTCTCGTCGGCCACCAGCTCGATCGGTTCGCTGTCGACCGGCCTGAGCTCGGTCACGGTCAAGACGGACAACCTCGGCAACAGCACGGCGTCTGCACTCGGCGGCGGGTCCAAGTACGATCCGACGACCGGGACGGTCTCCGCACCGGCGTACACGACCTACAACGCGAACGGCACGACGACGACCGCCAACAGCGTCGGCTCGGCGATCAACAACATCAACAGCCAGGGCATCAAGTACTTCCACGCGAACTCGACCGGCGCCGACAGCACCGCGACCGGCACCGACGCCGTCGCCATCGGCACCGGCGCCGTCGCCGGCACCAACAATTCCGTTGCGCTCGGCGCCAACTCGCAGACCAACACGGCGACTGCCACGAGCAGCGCGACCGTTGGCGGCGTCACGTTCGGCGGCTTCGCAGGCACTTCGCCGGTCGGCACAGTGAGCCTCGGCAGCGACAAGAACGAGCGACAACTCACCAACGTCGCCGCCGGCCAGGTAACGTCGAGCAGCACCGACGCGGTCAACGGCAGCCAGCTCTATTCGGTCGCCGCCCAGGTTGGTAGCGCGACCAGCGCCATTTCGTCGCTGTCGACTTCGACCTCGACGGGTCTCTCGTCGGCCAATAGCTCGATCGGTTCGTTGTCGACTTCGACGTCGACCGGTCTGTCGTCGGCTAACAGCTCGGTTGATTCGCTCTCGACTTCCACGTCGACGGGCCTGTCGTCGGCGAACAGCTCGATTGGTTCGCTGTCGACTTCCACGTCGACCGGTCTGTCGTCCGCTAACAGCTCGATTGGCTCGCTGTCGACTTCGACATCGACGGGTCTCTCGTCGGCCAACAGCTCGATCGGCTCGCTCTCGACCTCGACGTCGACCGGTCTCTCGTCGGCCAACAGCTCGATCGGCTCGCTCTCGACTTCCACGTCGACCGGCCTGTCGTCCGCCAACAGCTCGATCGATTCGCTGTCGACTTCGACCTCGACGGGCCTGTCGTCGGCCAATAGCTCGATCGGTTCGCTGTCGACTTCGACCTCGACCGGTCTGTCGTCGGCCAACAGCTCGATTGGTTCGCTGTCGACCTCCACGTCGACCGGCCTCTCGTCGGCTAACAGCTCGATTGGTTCGCTGTCGACCTCCACCTCGACGGGTCTGTCGTCGGCTAACAGCTCGATCGATTCGCTGTCGACTTCGACCTCGACTGGCCTGTCGTCGGCTAACAGCTCGATCGGCTCGCTCTCGACTTCGACGTCGACCGGCCTGTCGTCCGCTAACAGCTCGATTGGCTCGCTGTCGACCTCGACGTCGACCGGTCTGTCGTCGGCCAACAGCTCGATTGGTTCGCTCTCGACCTCCACGTCGACCGGCCTCTCGTCGGCTAACAGCTCGATTGGTTCGCTGTCGACCTCAACCTCGACGGGTCTGTCGTCGGCTAACAGCTCGATCGATTCGCTGTCGACTTCCACGTCGACCGGTCTCTCGTCGGCCAACAGCTCGATCGGTTCGCTGTCGACTTCGACCTCGACCGGTCTGTCGTCGGCCAACAGCTCGATCGGTTCGCTCTCGACCTCCACGTCGACCGGCCTCTCGTCCGCCAATAGCTCGATCGGCTCGCTGTCGACTTCGACGTCGACCGGTCTGTCGTCGGCCAACAGCTCGATTGGTTCGCTGTCGACCTCCACGTCGACCGGTCTGTCGTCGGCTAACAGCTCGATCGATTCGCTCTCGACTTCGACCTCGACGGGTCTGTCGTCGGCTAACAGCTCGATCGGTTCGCTGTCGACTTCGACGTCGACCGGCCTGTCGTCCGCTAACAGCTCGATTGGTTCACTCTCGACTTCGACCTCGACCGGTCTGTCGTCGGCCAACAGCTCGATCGGCTCGCTCTCGACCTCCACGTCGACGGGTCTGTCGTCGGCCAACAGCTCGATTGGTTCGCTCTCGACCTCCACGTCGACCGGTCTGTCGTCGGCTAACAGCTCGATTGGTTCGCTCTCGACCTCGACGTCGACCGGTCTGTCGTCGGCCAATAGCTCGATCGATTCGCTCTCGACCTCAACGTCGACGGGCCTCTCGTCGGCGAATAGCTCGATCGGTTCGCTCTCGACTTCGACCTCGACGGGTCTGTCGTCGGCCAACAGCTCGATCGGCTCGCTCTCGACCTCGACCTCGACGGGTCTGTCGTCGGCCAACAGCTCGATCGATTCGCTGTCGACCTCCACGTCGACCGGTCTCTCGTCGGCCAATAGCTCGATCGGCTCGCTGTCGACTTCCACGTCGACGGGTCTGTCGTCCGCTAACAGCTCGATCGGCTCGCTGTCGACTTCGACGTCAACGGGCCTCTCGTCGGCGAATAGCTCGATCGATTCGCTCTCGACCTCCACGTCGACCGGCCTGTCGTCGGCTAACAGCTCGATTGGTTCGCTGTCGACCTCGACCTCGACCGGTCTCTCGTCGGCCAATAGCTCGATCGGCTCGCTGTCGACTTCGACGTCGACCGGTCTGTCGTCGGCTAACAGCTCGATTGGTTCGCTGTCGACTTCGACCTCGACCGGTCTGTCGTCGGCCAACAGCTCAATCGGTTCGCTCTCGACTTCGACCTCGACGGGTCTGTCGTCCGCCAACAGCTCAATCGGCTCGCTGTCGACCTCCACGTCGACGGGCCTCTCGTCGGCGAATAGCTCGATCGATTCGCTGTCGACTTCCACGTCGACGGGTCTGTCGTCGGCTAACAGCTCGATTGGTTCGCTGTCGACCTCGACGTCGACCGGCCTCTCGTCGGCTAACAGCTCGATTGGTTCGCTGTCGACCTCGACGTCGACGGGCCTGTCGTCGGCTAACAGCTCGATCGGCTCGCTGTCGACTTCCACGTCGACCGGCCTCTCGTCCGCCAATAGCTCGATCGGTTCGCTGTCGACCTCGACGTCGACGGGTCTGTCGTCGGCTAACAGCTCGATTGACTCGCTCTCAACCTCGACCTCGACGGGTCTGTCGTCGGCCAACAGCTCGATTGGTTCGCTCTCGACCTCGACCTCGACGGGCCTCTCGTCGGCTAACAGCTCGATTGGTTCGCTCTCGACCTCCACGTCGACCGGCCTGTCGTCGGCTAACAGCTCGATTGGTTCGCTGTCGACTTCCACGTCGACGGGCCTGTCGTCGGCCAATAGCTCGATCGGTTCGCTCTCGACTTCGACCTCGACGGGTCTGTCGTCCGCCAACAGCTCGATTGGTTCGCTGTCGACCTCCACGTCGACGGGTCTCTCGTCGGCGAATAGCTCGATCGATTCGCTTTCGACTTCCACGTCGACGGGTCTGTCGTCCGCTAACAGCTCGATTGGTTCGCTGTCGACCTCGACGTCGACCGGTCTCTCGTCGGCCAACAGCTCGATTGGCTCGCTCTCGACCTCGACCTCGACGGGTCTGTCGTCGGCTAACAGCTCGATTGGTTCGCTCTCGACTTCGACCTCGACGGGCCTGTCGTCGGCTAACAGCTCGATCGGTTCGCTCTCGACTTCGACCTCGACAGGGCTCTCGTCGGCCAATAGCTCGATCGGCTCGCTGTCGACTTCTACGTCGACCGGCCTGTCGTCGGCCAACAGCTCGATCGACTCGCTGTCGACTTCGACGTCGACGGGTCTGTCGTCGGCTAACAGCTCGATTGGCTCGCTCTCGACCTCGACCTCGACGGGTCTGTCGTCGGCGAACAGCTCGATTGGCTCGCTCTCGACCTCGACCTCGACCGGCCTCTCGTCCGCCAACAGCTCGATCGGCTCGCTGTCGACCTCGACCTCGACCGGCATCAACTCGTTGTCCACTGGCCTGAGCAGCACGAACAGCTCGGTGTCGTCGCTGTCGACCTCGACCTCGACGGGCCTGTCGTCGGCCAACAGCTCGATCGGTTCGCTGTCGACCTCGACCTCGACCGGCATCAACTCGCTGTCCACCGGCCTGAGCAGCACGAACAGCTCGGTGTCGTCGCTGTCGACCTCGACCTCGACGGGCCTGTCCTCGACCAACAGCTCGATCAGCTCGCTGTCGACCTCGACCTCGACCGGCCTGTCGTCGGCGAACAGCTCGATCGGTTCGCTGTCCACGTCGACCTCGACCGGCATCAACTCGTTGTCCACCGGCCTGAGCAGCACGAACAGCACGATCCTGTCGCTGTCCACGTCGACGTCGACCGGCATCGGCTCGCTGTCCACCGGCCTGAGCAGCACGAACAGCTCGGTGTCGTCGCTGTCGACCTCGACCTCGACCGCGATCAATGACGCGAAGACGCACTACTACAGCGTCAACGACAACGGCGTGCAGCAAGGCAACTACGACAACAAGGGCGCGACGGGCACCAACGCGATCGCAGCCGGCGTGAACGCCAGCGCAGCAGGCACCAGCAGCGTCGCGGTCGGCGACGGTTCGAACGCGCAGTCGGCAGGCGCGGTCGCGATCGGCCAGAACGCATCGGCAACGGGCGGCAAGGCCGTGTCGATCGGCTCCGGCAACACGGCAAGCGGCGACGGCGCGGTGGCAATCGGCGACCCGAGCATCGCAACGGGTACCGGCGCGGTGGCGATGGGCGCGAACGACACGGCGACCGGCAACGGCGCAGTGGCGCTCGGCAACGCGAACACGGCCAACGGTGCCAGCGCGCTCGCCCTCGGCAGCTCGAACCAGGCCACCGCGGACAACACGATCGCGCTGGGCAACGGCTCGGTGGCCAACGCGGCCAACGCACAGGCCTTCGGTGCGGGCGCAACGGCAAGCGGCGCAGGTGCGCTGGCCTTCGGTTCAGGCGCAACGGCCAACATCGCGAACTCCGTCGCAATCGGCATGAACTCGGTCACGAGTCCTGCGGTCGCCGTGTCGAGTGCCACGATCGGCGGCGTCCAGTACTTCTTCGCGGGCAGCTCGCCAGTGGGTCCGCTCAGCGTCGGCGCACCGGGCCAGGAACGCCAGATCACGAACGTCGCCGCCGGCCAGATCTCGGCCAGCAGCACGGACGCGATCAACGGCAGCCAGCTCAACGCGACGAACAACGCGGTGAATGCGCTGTCGACGTCAACCGCGTCGAACGTCGCGTCGCTGTCGACCGGCATCAACTCGCTGTCCACCGGCCTGAGCGCGACGAACAGCAACGTGGCGTCGCTGTCCACGTCGACCTCGACCGCGATCAACTCGCTGTCGACGGGCCTGAGCGCGACGAACAGCAACGTCAACTCGCTGTCGACGTCGACTTCGACCGGCATCGGTTCGCTGTCCACCGGCCTGAGCACGACGAACAGCAACGTGGCGTCGCTGTCGACCGGCGTGACCAACATCAACAACACGTTGAACTCGCTGTCGACGACGATCAACAACAACAACACGCGCACCGCCAACAACAACGGCATCGCGGCCGACATGAACGGCAAGGGCACCGACGTCCCGACCGTCACCGCGGGTTCGAACTCGGTGGCGATCGGCGCGGGCTCCAACGACGGCGGCCGCTCGAACGTGGTGTCGGTCGGCAACGACCAGCAGCAGCGCCAGATCACGAACGTCGCGCCGGGTACGCAAGGCACCGACGCGGTGAACGTGAACCAGTTGACGCAGGTGCAGACGACGCTGTCGACGGCACTGTCGGGCCAGCAGGCGCAGATCAACTCGCTGGGTTCGCAACTGCAGCAGACCGACCAGATGGCGAAGCAGGGTATTGCGGCCGTCGGCGCGATGGCGTCGATCCCGCAGCTCGATCGCGACGCCAACTTCGGGATGGGCGTGGGTACGTCGACCTTCCTCGGCCAGAAGGCGATGGCGGTCAACATGCAGGCCCGCATCACGGAGAACCTGAAGGCGTCGATCAACGGCGGCTTCAGCGGCGGTCAGAAGGTGATCGGCGCCGGCATGCTGTACCAGTGGAAGTAACGCGTCGCGCCGCCAGGCCGCCCGGCTCGCCAGCCGGACGGCCCGCGGCGGCCCCGACGGCCAGACGAGCCCGCCGCGCAAACCGTGGCGGGCTTCAGTCAACCCAAGCATTGAGGATGTAACCGTGAACAAACTCGCTCTTGCGCTCGCGCTTTCCGCAACGGCCCTCGCCGCGTGCTCGACCGCATCCGGCCCGACCTTCAGCGCCTCCGAACTGCAGCCGCGCGACGGCGTGCGCACCTTCCAGGTGGACTGCCACGGCCTGCTGTCGGGCCCGCAGACCTGCATGAAGGCCGCCCGCAAGATTTGCGGCGAAGAGCCCGTGCGCGCACTCGACTCGGCCCGCGCGCTGCGCGACAAATCCGATCCCGCGACGCTCGTGTTCCAGTGCGGCGCCGCGCCGGCCGAAGCAGCGTCGGCCGCCACGCCGGCGGCTGCCGTCGTCGAACAGGTCAATCTGTCGGGCGACGCGCTGTTCGCGACCGACCACGCGACGCTCGCCCCGACCGCGCGCGAATCGCTCGACCGTTTGCTGAGCGAGCGCGCGGACCACACGTACTCGCAGGTGAGCGTCACCGGCTTCACCGATTCGGTGGGCAGCGACGACTACAACCTCGCGCTGTCGAAGCGCCGCGCCGAATCCGTCGCGGCATACCTGAAAGCGCACGGCCTGAAGACCGACTCGCTGACGGTCTCGGGCCGCGGCAAGGCCGATCCGGTCGCGTCCAACGAAACGCCGGAAGGCCGCGCCAGCAACCGCCGCGTCGAAATCCGCCTGCAGCACTGAGCGCACCGCCGCCGCACGCGGCGCCCCGCTTCGGCAGGCCGCCTGCGCCGCGCCGGACCGGCACCTGACCGCCGCCGGACCACCCGGGCGCCGCTTCGCCGGCGCCCCGCTCCCGTTGGCCGGCGGCTATGTCAAAGTTCGTCAGGTCCCTCCACAAACCGGCGGTTTCCATGCCACAATCGCCGCAGACAGTCGCCGGGGCTGCCTGCCCGAATCGCGCGCCGTGCCAGGCGTGCCCGACGACACGCCGGAATCCGGCTGCCGCCCCCGCGATCCACGTCACACGATTCGCCTGCCGCGGCGCACCGGCGCGAATCCACTCATGACAATCCACGGCGCGCCGCTTCCAGGCCAGGCGCTCGACGCCACGCCCGGACGCACGACGCCGCAGAGGAAACCAACCGGTGACGGACATCAATGAAGCCGCCTCGGGCGGCACTCGCAAGCAACGGCCGGCCGTCGGCATCTCGCTGTTTGCGCGCGACGGCCAGGCGATCTGGGAAAACGGCATACACCAGAACATCGCGTTCCTCGCGATGATGCTCAAGCGCTCGGATCGCGTCGGCCCCGTCTACTTCCTGAACGGCGGCGACGCCAACGCACTGCCGGCCGGCCTCGAACTCGACGGCCTCGACATCCCGCTCGTCAAGCCCGCCGACGTCACGCACGAACTCGACGTCGTGATCGAAATGGGCGCACAGCTGCCGGTCGAATGGCTCAGGCACATGAAGGCGCTCGGCAAGAAAATCGCCGCGTTCTTCTGCGGGCACGTGTACGCCGGCCTGTGCGAAACCCCGATCTTCGGCAAACCGTCGGGACACGTCTTCAACGGTGCGCCGTTCGACGAAGTGTGGTTGCTGCCGCAATACGACAAGACGGCCGCGCCGATGCTGCAGACCATCCTGCGTGCGCCGGTCCACCTGATGCCGCACATCTGGTCGCCGTACTTCCTCGAGCGCCGCATCGCCGCGCTCGCCGCGGAAGGCGCGACGTTCGGCTATCGGCCCGGCCGCCGCCCGTGGCAACTGGCCATGCTCGAGCCGAACATCTCGGTCGCCAAGTCCTGCCACTACCCGATGCTCGCGTGCGACGAGTTCTATCGCGCGCGTCCTGACGCGGTCCAGCACATGTTCGTCGTGAACTCGCTGCACATGAAGGAGCATCCGACCTTCGTGCACTTCGCGAACAGCCTCGATCTCGTGCGCCAGCACAAGGCGACCTTCGAGCCGCGCCTCGACCTGCCGGGCTTCATGGCGCGCCACGCGGATGCGGTCGTGTCGCACCACTGGGAAAACGGGCAGAACTATCTGTATTACGACGTGCTGTACGGCGGCTATCCGCTGATCCACAACTCGACGCTGATCGGCGACGCCGGCTATTACTACCCGGACTTCGATTCCGCCGCGGGCGGCCGTGCGCTGCTCGAAGCGTGGCTGCATCACGACGAACGCCTCGACGACTACCGCTCGAAGGCCGGCCGGCTGCTGCAGTCGGTCTCGATCGACAACCCCGCGAACCTCGACGCGTTCGTCTCGCGTCTGGTCGCCTGAACCGGAGAATACGCATGTCGGACTCCAATGCCCGTCAAGCGCCCGGCGAGGGCAAGCGTCTCGTCGTCGGCGTGTCGCTGTTCGTGCGCGGCGCCGGCCAGTCGCTGTGGGAAAACGGCATCTTCCAGAACTGCCTGCTGCTGATCCTGCTGCTGCGCCAGTCGCCGCTCGTCGCGGAAGCGGTGATGGTGAACGGCGGCGAGCAGATCGCCGATCCACAGATGATGCTCGGCGAATGGGACGTGCCGCTGCTGTCGATGGACGAAGCGATGCAGCGCTGCGACGTGCTGATCGAAATGAGTGCGCAGTTCGGCGCGGACTACCTGCGCGCGTTCCGCGAGCGCGGCGGCAAGGTCGTCACGATGCGAGTCGGCAACGACTACGTGATCGACATCGAACGCGCGATGTTCGACAAGCCGTCGGGCTTCCTGTTCTCGGGCGCGCCATACGATGCGGTGTGGACGATTCCCGAATTCGAGCGCTCGTGCCTGCACTATTACCAGACGGGCCTGCGCGCGCCCGTCACGATCGTCCCGCACATCTGGCACCCGATGCTGTTCGACAAGGCCCGCGCGACGCTCGGCGCAGGCTGGTCGTTCGGCTATCAGCCGGGCAAGCCGCGCTGGCGCGTGGCGATGTTCGAGCCGAACATCTGCATGGTGAAGACGAGCGTCATCCCGATGCTGGTGACGGAGGAAGCGTATCGCGCGAAGCCTGATTTCCTCGAGTTCGTGCGTGTGTGCAACACGCTGCACCTGAAGGAACATGCGACGTTCGTCCACTTCGCGAAGAGCCTCGACATCGTGAACCACGGGATCACGACGTTCGAAAGCCGCTACGCGGTGTACGAATTCATGGCGGCCTACGGCGATGCGGTGGTGTCGCACACGTGGGAAAACGCGCAGAACTACGTGTACTACGAGCTGCTGTACGGCGACTACCCGCTGATCCACAACTCGCCGTTCCTCGGCAAGGCCGGGTATTTCTATCCGGACTTCGACTGCCAGGCCGGCGGCCGCGCGCTGCTGCAGGCGTTCGCCGAACACGACGCGAACCTCGAAGCGTACCGCGAGCAATCGAAGCACGTGCTCAGCTCGGTCAGCATTTACAACCCCGAGAACGTCGCCGCTTATACGGACGCGATCACCACCCTCTATCGCGACGCATGACGCGGCCGCCCTTTGCGGACGCCGACATAACCGCACGCCTGCCCGTCGCCCGCGCGACATGGCCGATCGGCGGCGACGTCGCGCCGATCGCGATCGGTGCGCACGCGCAATCCATCGGCACGTCGGCCGACACGCTGCTCAGCGACGCTGCAATGGGGCTCGAGCCGCTCGACGCCGGCCAGTGGCGCCTGACCGGCTACGCGCCGTCCACATCGCCGAGCGGCACGCCGTAATCCGCGCATCGTCCGCACCACGGAGCAACTGATGAAACTCAATGTCGCGATAACGATGAACGTGCAGCGCGATGCGACGCAGTCGATCTGGTACAACGGCGCGAACCAGCACTGCGTGTACCTGTACATGCTGCTGAAGCAGTCGCCGCTGATCGGCGAGGTCTGGCTCACGCACGACAACGGCATCACCGAGTATCCGCAGGCGCTGATGATGGACGCGTTCGGCGACGCGCTGCGGCCGTTGTCGGCCGTCATCCACCAGACCGACCTGCTGATCGAGATGAATGCGTTCATCGATCCGACCCACACGGAGGTCGTGCGCCAGCGCGGCGGCAAGTGCGTGTCGTACCGCTTCGGCAACGACTACGTGATCGCGGTCGAGACGATCAACTTCGAGAAGAACGACTGGCGCCCGAACCCGCACCGCGTGCAGTTCGACGAGATCTGGACCAACCCGCAGCACATGCACACGTGCGCGGCCTACTTCCAGGCCGTCTATCGCGCGCCGGTGATCGAGCTGCCGCACATCTGGTCGCCGTATTTCATCGAGCGCAGCCTCGACGCCGATCCTGAACTGAAAGCGCGCTTCGGCTATCGCAACCATGGCCCCGCGAAGCGCATCGCGTTCTTCGAGCCGAACCTGAACGTCGTGAAGAGTTCGATCGTGCCGATGCTCGCCGCGAACGCGTGCTACGTCGAGCACCCCGAACTCGTCGAACACGTGTACATGACCAACACGTTCGACAAGAAGGAAAACGTCGCCTTCAAGCATCTCGCGCTCGGGCTCGAAATGGTGCGCGACGGCAAGGCGACCGCCGACGTGCGTGCGCCGTTCGTCGCGTGGGCCGCGCATCACACCGACATCGTCGTGTCCCACCACTGGGAAAACGGCCTCAACTACCTGCTGTACGACGCGCTGTACGGCAACTACCCGCTCGTGCACAACTCGCCGTTCCTGCGCGACGTCGGCTACTACTATCCGGACTTCGAGATCTTCGATGCGGCACGTGCGATCGCGACCGCCGCGCAGACCCACGACGCGCGGCTCGACGACTACGCAGCGGCGGCCCGCCGCTGCCTGCACCAGGTCGACACGCTCGCCGAGCACAACGTCCACGCGTATTCCGCGCAGATCCAGCGGCTGTTCGCCGGCCGCGCGCTCGGCTGACCGCCTTCGTCCACGCGACCGCCCGTGAATCTGGCCGTCCGCGATTTCGTCGTAATCGATTCGATCCGCGGTCGTTCGTCATCGACCGGCACTGTGCAGTTCTGGCCGAGGCGCCGATCGAGACCGGCCGGCCGCCCATCCAGGGCGAACTCGACGCGATCCTGCGGGTGATTGACGGCGCGACCACGCGGTCGAGCACGCAATAGCGTGCGTGCTCGGCGGATTCGGGAGGGAGGGATCGATCGATTGGCCTGAAGTCCGGGTCGCTTTGCGCAGACGATGACGACGCGCGCGGCGCCCATCGCGCCGTGCCAGCGCCCGTGACCGGCGTGAACAGGCGCTAGACCAGTACCCGATCGCCGCTCTGCGCGGCGAACACACGGCCGTGCCACCGCCCCGTCCGCGCAAGCACGGCGAAGCAATGCGCCGCCAGCCGGCTGGCGCCGCCGGATTGCTTGACGAGGCTGTCGGCGACGCCACGCGCGATCGCCGACTCTTCACCGCACGCACCCGCGATGACGCCCGCGTAATAGTGTCGCGCCGCCAGCTCGCGGCTACCGGCGTCGAGCGGCTTCATTCGCTGAATGCGACGCGCGATGGCCTTCAGGCCGTCGAGATACGGCGCGACGTCGATCGGCACGTCGGTCGATTCGGCGCCCAGTTGCCACAGCATGTCGGCCAGCTCGGCGATCGCGACAAGGTCGCGCGCACCGGCCGCCTGCGTGCCCGTTCCGCCTCCGGCCTTCGTCCCCGCCATGCCCACGCCCCTTTGCGATTCGTTCCGGCGACACGCCGGCCATGCCCGACACCGGCGCGCATCATGCACGCCACCGCGCCTGTTCCCGCGCCGTCACGCGGCGGCCGGCGACCGCCATGAAAAACGGATGCCCTGCGCCCACGCGACGCCGGCATCCACGATGATCTGCCGGTCAACCTCGCTTTCCACGCCTTCTACGACGACGTGCCGCGCGCCCTCATGCGCGAACGCGATCAGCCTGCGGAACTGGTAGCGCCCGATCGCGTTGCGCTTGATCATCGACAGGATCGACCGGTCGAGCTTCACGATGTCGGGATTGCCGACCACCAGGTTGTTCAATGCACTGAAACCGACCCCGAAATCGTCGATCGCGATACGGCACCCGGCCTGCCGGAAGCGGTTCACGAACGAACGGCCCGCGACGGGATTCAGCGGCCCCGTCTCCGTGATCTCGACCACCAGCCGCGCCGCGACCGACGGCTCGCGCTCGAGCCGCCTGAAGATGGCCAGCCACGCGTCATCGACAACCGCGCTTGCCGCCGCCACATTGCAACCGTAGACGGCAGCCGGATCGGCACGCAGCGCGTCGATCGTCCGGCCAACTACGAGCCGGTCGAACCACCGCATCAGCCCGAGCGCCTCGAGGCGCGGCAGGAACGCGAGCGGCGGCAGCGCCTCGCGCTCGCCCCACCGCAATCGCGCCAGGCATTCCTGATACAGCACACCACCCGACAGGTCGGCCCGGCACACGGGCTCTTGCGCGAACCCGAGCCTGCTTTCCACGAAACTGCGTACCGACGCAAGGTCGGGATGATCGTCGGGCGCGCCGAAGACGAGATCGATTTCGTCACGATTCGCTTCCCGATTCGCCACCAGGCGAGCTTCGACCGCATTCATCCGGCGCTCCGGCAAATGGCGAGCCGCCGCGAGCGGCTCGACCTCAAGAAACATGCGGAGCAAGCCGATCATGACGCGCTCCGCCGCCTACCCGGCCCATCCTGTTATGTCGATCTTTTCCGGGAGCGTACTTTTCGCTTCGGCGCGCCGTCAAATTCGATATTTTCAACGATATTCAGTTACTGGAAATACACCATGCCCGCGCGATCCCGACTGTGCGACAGACCACACAAATGCGAATTACCAAACCCCGATCCCGATGTCGTTTATTTGTTCGATCTAAACAACCTTACCCGAATCGATTCTCCCGCATTTTGCATGCCTCGCAAATCAGGAAATTTTCAATTGATCCGATAAATACCGGCCCGGGAAGCACCGCACTCGCTCGCCGCCAGGCCCACCGCGACGGCCAGCCGCCCGGCCTGCCCTGCGCTGAAAATCGTCCGCCGCACGTCATTCGATCATCGCAGCATTCAATTTTCTCGTTTCAAACGAATTATTAAATTTCTAAACAGAATCGAGCAGCCATGAATCAATAATATCAATTTAAATCATATGATGATTATCGATCGAAACATTTTTAACAATCTTAAAGACTTGTTAACCTCTAAAATGATTTCTGACGGACTTCCCTCGGAGCCGTCAAATTCGTGCCTTCAAAAACCGTCGAACCGATCGGGTTCGGCGGTTTCTTTTTTAACGGCATTATTTCGTCAGACATGAGGGCGGGACAATCCCGATGGCGGGATTCGGCGCAACGGTATGCGCCGCGCGAAAAATCGGGCCTTATGCGGCCGATGCGCCGACCAGGTTCGCGAGCAGCGCGTCGTATTCGGCGACGAGTGCCGGATTCGCCGACGTATAGCGGCCGAGGATCTCGCGCTGGCGCCGCGTGTACGCTTCCCAGTCGTCATCGTGCGTGTGCAGCGCGCGCAACAGCGCATCGGCGCCCTGCTGCACGTCGTTGTCCGGATAGTAGTAGCCGAGATCGGGCGCGAGGCTCGCGTTGTGCACGAGCGGATAGCCCTGCCAGCACACGTCGAAATAGAAATAGTTGAGCGGGTTCGACCACTGATGCGACACGACGATATCGGTCAGGTCGGCCAGGAACAGCGGCGTATCGAAGCGCCCGACGAAGCTCGCCTTGCCCGCGCGCACGATGTCCAGGTAGTTCATCAGCATCACGAACTCGGGGCTGTCGTGCGCGAGGCGGTCGGCGTTCGTCACGTGCGTGAAGCAGATCGCGTCGGGATCGCGACGATACGCTTCGTCGATGATCAGCATCGGATACACGCAGAACTTCACGACGTTGTGGTTCGGCTCCATCACCGTCAGCCGCTTGCCGGGCTCGCTGCGCGGCCGGTATTCGCCGCGCTCGGGCAGCGACTGCGCGCGCGCGCTCAGGAACATCGGATCCCACACGAACGGCACGACGCGCCCCGGGCAGCGGCGCAGCGACTGCAGGAACGGCAGCGACGACGGCGCGATCTGCGGAATCGCCCATACCTCGTCGTAGCCGCGGTTGATGAACAGCGAATCCCACAGCCGGCGGCCGAACAGCATCGATTCCATCGCGTTGATGTACTCGACGCCGCAGCAGTAGCTGACGAGCTTCGCGCCGCGTGCCTTCAGGTAAGCCGTCTGCTCGCCGTCGATCTGCCCGCCGAGCTCGATCACCACGTCGAGCGCATCCTTCACGTCGGCGAACGCACGCGTGTCGTACACGCTGCGATCCCACGGCAGCGCATCGGTGAGCGGCACATCGGTGGTGTTGACCAGCGTCACGCGGTAACCGTGCGACGACGCCATCAGCAGCTTCGCGAGAAACAGCGCGTTCTGCTTGATGCCGTTGATCCACAGGCTTTCGTCAGGGGCACGCAGTCCGATCGTGATACCGATGCGCAGACCGTTCAGGACAGGGGACGTCATCGTCGGCGGGATGGAAGGATGGATGGGGATGGAATGGACGCAGTGTAGCGCGCGAAACGCCGACCGCGTCAAGCAGCGCACGCCGGCGGCAACCCGGCATTCTAGCGGAGCGCCGGCCGCACACTGTCAGGGATGGTCAGCGCGCGGCCGGCGCCTGCGAATCCGCGAGACGGTTGTGCGATACTCCGGCGACCGGCCGCGCTACCGGGTTGCCGGGCGGTATCGGCATCCAGGGCGGGCAGAAAACGACCTTGCAGCAACGCTGCTGAAACAATGGCTGACAGAATGGAACGCGACGTCGCGCAAGTCTTCCGGGCAATCCATCTTGAACAGGGGCGGCACGCGCAGGAAAGCGTGCCGGGCCGCGATGCCGCGCGAAAACACGCCACGCCCGGCGCCCGCCGCCATCCGCTGCGCGGCCTTCGGAGCGCGCGATGATCGTCCTCAGCCATTTCTGTCACGACGCGCCCGCCAGCCTCGAAAATCACCGGCAGTACGCACGCGCGCACGGCTATCGTCACGCGTTCGTCGATGCCTCCGCGATGCCGCAGGCGCTGCCGTTGCGGCCGCTCTATCGTTACGAATCACTGCTCCACGTGCTGCGCGGCGCGCAGCCCGACGAACTCGTGCTGCTGCTCAGCGAAGACGCGGCGATCATCGAGCCCGTCGCGCTCGATCGCCTGATGAGCGGCCGCGACATGCTGTTCGTCGATGCGTTCGCGTCCCCGCTGCCGCAGGTCGACGTACAGATCTGGCGCAATACGGCAGCCGTTCGGGCGATCGTGATGCGGCTCGTGCAGCGCTGCAGGCTCGGCGGTGAACCGCGGCTGACCTCGGAAGCCGCGTTGTTCGCGGAACTCGACACGCATCGCTACATGACGCCGATCGACGGGCTGTATCCGGTCATGCCGACCAGCCCCGATCTCGATCCGATGTGGGGCCGCGAACCGACGTTCGCGATCAGCATCGACGACACGCCGCACGATCCCGAACGCAAAGGCACGACGGCCCGTTTCCGCGACACGCTCGTCGCGTACGTCAATCGATGCCGCGCCGCCGGCCGGCCACTGTTCTCGTTCGATCACGACACCGCCGACACGCCCGACGAAGCCGCCGAGCGCAGCACCTTCAATCCGGGCCGCCCGATCGCGTTGATGATGCTCTACACGCCGAACATCGGCAGCTATGCGCGCATCGCCGAACGGAATGTCCGGCGCTACTGCGACGCACACGGCTACACGCTCTACGTGCATCGCGACATTCCCGCCGAGATCGGCCTGAACGCGACCGGCAACTGGTTCAAGCCGTGGCTGCTGCATGCGTACCTGCAGCATCATGAATGGGTCGTGTGGATCGACGCCGACGTGCTGATCGCGGATCAGCAGCAAGCGCTGGAGCCGCTGCTCGAAGGGCGCGACTGGCTGCTCGCGCACGACATCGGCCAGTGGGCGTTCAACTCCGGGGTGATGGCGTTCCGGCGCACCGCGCGCAACGATTCGATGCTGCGCGACATGATGACGACGATCGCCGCGCTGCACGACCGGTCGAGCGTCTATGCGAGCGACGGCGACCAGGTGCAATTCATTCGCGCGATGGAGCGTGACGGGCAACTGGCAGGCGAAGGCGTGGCCGATCTCGTCCGCGTCAACACGCCCTGGCTGTTTCGTCGCGCGGACAGCTATATCGTGCATTACTACGGCATGTGGTCTGCGATGCGGGCGCTGATGATGGCGCACGACGACGGGCTGCTGCACTAGCGCCTTCGTCTGGAGCGGCTGACGCCGACCGGATGTGGGTCCCATACGGTTTGTGGCATGTCGGGAAAAGAGCGCGCAATGCAGTGCGGTGGGGCCTCGAACCGTTGATCGCGGCGTTTGCGTCGTCGTCCGGAATCGGGCGACGGCGCGCGATCGATGCCCGGTTGGTTGCCGGCGACGGCAAACCGACGTCGAATACGTGGATCCGCTACACGACTGCGATTCATTTCTCAAACCAGCCTTAACGGGAGATCAGCTTGGAACAGATCGGATATTCGTGGCCAACCTTCGATCAGCTCACTCAGCATCTGGTCAAGTCAATCAACCCGAACAGGATTCTGGACATCGGAGCCGGTGGCGGGAAATACGGGCGCTTGCTCAAAAAGGTCGTGCCGGATTGTCATTTCACGGCGCTGGAATGCGATGAGGAGACGCATCCCTTCCTGATCGAGAACGGCTACGACGACATCATCTCCGGGGTCAGCGACACGCTTTATGAACGATCCGGCGACTCGTACGATACGGTCATTCTGGGCGATGTCATTGAACACATGCGTCACTCGCACGGTCGCGATTTGCTGGAGTTTCTGAACTATCGATCGCGATACATCATCATCTCGACCCCCGAGTGCATGCCGATGAGCGGGGCGTCGTATTTCGAAAGCCACAACTCCGTATGGCGGCCCGATTCGTTCATGTGGCACGATTTCTGGGCGCATCAGCAATGCGGGATCATGCACTTCTATGTGCTCAGAGGGCACCTCGACTGGAACGCGAAGGGTCTCGATTCGCTGGTGAACTCCGCAAATTCGTCGAATCTGTTCAATACGCGCGCCAACAACGAACAGGAGGCCGCCAATGAAAAATTCCTCCAGCCCGTCAACCTGACGCTCCATGACTACCGGTACAAGGAAAAACTCGACGGCGACCAATATGCAATATTTCGCCCGATTTGATTGCGCGATCGCGATTCAATCCGGAATCCATGCGTCTTGCTTGCGCGACGAATGAAAAAGGCGCCACCCGGCGCCTTTTTCACGACTGACGAAACGCTCGCGGCGTCAGAAACCGCGCGCTCCCCCGTGAAAGCACCCCATCGACCCATCCTCGATGCGCCGCGAGTGTGCCGTCATGCCCGCCTCACGTGCCGGCAAGCGGCCGGCACGCGCGAAGGTGCCGTCAGATCGCCGCGATCGTCGGCGCGACCGCAGCCGGGTCGGTGACGCTGGCCTTGCCGGTCTCGACGTGCCCCGCGATGCGGCGCGTCCAGCCCGCGTTCCCTGCCACGACGAATTGCAGGTCGTACCAGTGGCTGCTGCACGACAGGTCCCAGTGCGCTTCGACGCGCTGCCCGGCAGGAACCGTCAGCGTGCGCGCTGCGCCGCCATATGCGACATCGGTCGCCGTGACCGTGAGCGTGCCGGTGCCCGCGTTGGCGATCGTCACGTACACGTCGCCGTTGGCGGTGTCGTAGCACGGCGTGATTTCAGGCTTCGCGCCGGCATCCGCCGCGGCCGATCCGGCGAAGCGCCGGAAATAGCCGTTCGGCCCCCACACGCTCACCAGGTAGTTGCCGTTCGCGTCGAGCGCCCACGTATCGGTCAGCTGCTTGCCCGCTTCGACCGTATAGCGGCGCGGCATCGCGGTCGGGTCGCCCGTATAGACCCAGAAGTGTGCGCCCTGCGTGCCGGTGTTCGCGAACGTCAGCGCGTAGCCCTGCGCCTGGAGCTGGCCCGTCACGTGCAGTTCGTACGGCAGCGCGCGCGCCGGCCGCGTGCCGGCCTCCTGTGCCGTCACGACCTGCTGCGCGGTGCTGGCCGGCGCGGTCTGCGACGACGCGCGCGAACATTGCAGGTCCGCCTGCGCGACATACGCCTGCGTGCTCGGCAGGGTCGGCAGCGTGGCATCCGATTTCGAGAAGTCGAGCGCCGACGTCAGGTCGCCGCAGATCGCGCGACGCCACGGCGAGATATTCGTTTCCATCACGCCGAAGCGCTTCTCGATGAATTGCAGCACCGACGTGTGATCGAAGACCTGCGAGCACACGAAGCCGCCCTTCGACCACGGCGACACCACGAACATCGGCACGCGCGGGCCGAGGCCGTACGGCAGGTTGTCGGCCGTGTACGTGCCCGTCTGCGTCGAGGTCACGACGTTGTGCCGCTCGAGCGACACATCCACCGTGCTCATGCCGGAGCCCGGCAGCGTCGGGGCCGACGGCGGCACGACGTGATCGAAGAAGCCGTCGTTCTCGTCGTACATGACGAGCAGGACGGTCTTGCTCCAGATGTCCGGATTCGACGTCAGCGCATCGAGAATCGTCGACAGGTAGTACGCGCCGTAGAGCGGCGTGAACTTCGGATGCTCCGAATACGCGGCGGGCGGCAGCAGCCACGATACCTGCGGCAGCGCGTTCGCCTGCACGTCGGCCTTCAGTTGCGTGATCGGGCGCGTGCTCATGCCGCGCGTCTGCAGCGACGAGCCGGCCGGCGCATTCACGAAGTTGTTGAAACACGCCAGCATGTTCGTGCCGTAGTTGCCGGTGAAGTTGTCGAATCCGGTGCCCTGCTGGTAGATCTGCCACGAGATGCCCGCTTTCTCGAGGCGCTCCGGGTAGGTCGTCCAGCTGAAGGGCGGCAACTGGATCTTGTCGAACTGGTTGTCGATGTAGTCGGTGTTGTCGAGCAGCGGGCCGCCGCCCGTGCCGAGCGGGTCGACCATGCCCGTCATCAGGTACATGCGATTCGGGTGCGTGTTGCCCGGGATCGAGCAGAAGTAGTTGTCGCACACCGTGAACGCATCCGCGAGTGCGTAATGGAACGGGATGTCGTCGCGGACGTGGTAGCCCATCGTCATGTTCGACTTCTGCACCGCCCATTGGTCCGCGCGGCCGTTGTCGATCGCGCCGTGCGTCGTCGCCCACGTATGCGGCAGGCCGCCGATGCACTGCGCGTTGACGCCCGGGTTGGTCGTGTCGTAGCGGAACGGCGCGATCACGCTCGTCTTGTCTTCCTGCCGCGGCTGGAACCACACCGGCTTGCCGTTCGGCAGCGTGACCGGGAAGCGGTCGTTGTAGCCGCGCACGCCGCTCAGGTGACCGAGGTAGTGGTCGAACGAACGGTTCTCCTGCATGAACACGACGATGTGTTGCACATCCTGGATCGTGCCCGTGACGGAATTCGGCTCGATCGCCAGCGCCTTGCGGATCGATTCGGGCAGCAGTGCGGTGGCGGCGGTCGCGCCGGCGAGGCCGGCGGAGAACTTCAGAAAGTCGCGTCGCGAATGGGTGGCCATGCTGGTTGCTCTTGATTGGATTTCTGGTGGAAACAGCCGGGATCAGGAAGCGGGCGAGGAAGCAGGTGCGGTGAATCCGGGCGGGCAGTGCATCTGCGCGGTGGCAACCACGCCGCCGCCGCAGGCGGCCTTCTGCTGCGCGACGGGAGCGGCGGGTGCCGTCACGTCGTCGTTACAGGCACCGAGGAGTGCTGTCAGCGCGATCAGACCAACGACCGCGAAAGGCCGTAGGGCCGAGTTTCGCATAACGTCTCTCCGTGGATGTGATGACGTGACACAGGCGCGGGTGCGCACCGGTCATATCAACGGCGAGATGCTAATTACCACGTGTTACACAATGGTGTCGTGTGGCGGCGAAGACCGGTATGCACGCGGCAGACGCGCGTGATGCGATGGAATGTGTGGCGCTGCGGATCATCAGCGCCAGCGCGTGCGTAATTCAATCGAAAGCTTCGCACTGCTGCGGCTTGTCGTGGGGGGCGATGCGGCGCTGTCGCAACCGCGCGCCTGCGATGCATCGCGAGGCGGTTTGAGCGGGCCGGCAGCCGCTGCAGCCGGCCCGCTCACAGCGAAACAGGCGACGCTCAGCCTTCCGCCATCATCAGCAACTGCGCGCCATCCGACACCTGGTCGCCGACGCCGTACAGCACTTCCGCGACGACGCCCGCGCTCGGTGCGCCGATCGTGTGCTCCATCTTCATCGCTTCCATCACGATCAGCGGCGTGCCTGCTTCGACCTTCTGGCCAGGCTCGACCAGCACCGCGATCACCTTGCCGGGCATCGGCGCAGTCAGGCGGCCACCGCCCTGCTCCGCATCACCCGCATGCGCAAGCACGTTGCGCCATTCGAACGTCTCGGCCGTGCCCTGCGTGAACACGTGGAAGTTGTCGCCGTCCGCATACACGCGGCCGCTGCTGCGCACACCGCCGAGCGTCACGTCGAAATCGAACGGCGTGGCGCCACGCGTCCACGCGAACGGTTGCGCGGCGGCGTCGCCGGTCGCGAGGCGCGCAACCGCGCCGTCGTCCTCGTACGTGACCGTCACGTCCGCTTCGCGCTCGGCCGCATGCCATTCCAGCGTGCGGCGATAGCCGCCGTTCAGTCGCCAGTCCGGCAGCGCGCCCCACGGCGACGACCCCTGCGCGGCCGCGCCGCGTTCGCGTGCGAGCAGCGCCGCGCACGCAAGCGCCAGCATCGCGCGCGGCGGCTGTTGCGGCGCGAACAGCGCGTCGTGGTTGCGCTCGATCAGGCCGGTATCCAGATCGGCCGTCGCGAACGGTGCGCACGCAACGATCCGCTGCAGGAACGCGGCGTTCGTGTGCAGGCCGACCACCTCGCACGCACGCAGTGCGCGCAGCATCAGGCTCAGCGCTTCCGCACGATCCGCACCGTGGACGATCAGCTTCGCGATCATCGGATCGTAGAACGGCGTGATCGAATCGCCTTCGCGCACGCCGCTGTCGACGCGCACCGACGCCCCGATCGCGAACTCGACGCCTGCCGGCAGCCGCAGGTGCTTCAGCGTACCCGTCGACGGCAGGAAGCCGCGCGCCGGGTTCTCCGCATACAGGCGCGCCTCGAGTGCATGGCCCTGCACGCGCAGTTCGTCCTGCTTCAGCGGCAGCGGCTCGCCGGATGCGACGCGCAATTGCCATTCGACGAGATCGAGCCCCGTGACCATCTCGGTGACCGGATGCTCGACCTGCAGGCGCGTGTTCATTTCCATGAAGTAGAACGCGTCGCCCGTCATGATGAATTCGACGGTGCCCGCGCCGACATAGCCGACCGCACGCGCGGCCGCGACGGCCGCCTCGCCCATCGCGCGGCGCACGTCGTCCGGCAGGCCCGGCGCCGGCGCTTCTTCCAGCACCTTCTGGTGACGGCGCTGCACCGAGCAGTCGCGGTCGAACAGGTACACGGTATTGCCGTGCGTGTCGCCGAACACCTGCACCTCGACGTGGCGCGGGCGCGTCAGGTATTTCTCGATCAGCACGCGATCGTTGCCGAAGCTGCTGGCGGCTTCGCGCTGGCACGATGCAAGCGCGGCCGGGAAATCGTCGGAGCGCTCGACCACGCGCATCCCCTTGCCGCCGCCGCCCGCGCTGGCCTTCAGCAGCACCGGATAGCCGATCCCGTCGGCTTCGCGATGCAGGTTGGCCGCGACCTGGTCGTCGCCGTGATAACCGGGCACGAGCGGCACGGCGGCCGCATGCATCAGCGCCTTCGCGGCGGCCTTCGAACCCATCGCCGCGATCGCGTCGACCGGCGGCCCGATGAAGACGATGCCGGCCGCTTCGCACGCATGCGCGAAATCTTCGTTTTCCGACAGAAAGCCGTAGCCGGGGTGGATCGCCTGCGCGCCGGTGGCGCGCGCGGCTTCGATGATGCGCTCGATGCGCAGGTAGCTGTCGGCCGCGGCCGAGCCGCCGATGTGCACGGCCTCGTCGCACGCGGCCACGTGTTTCGCGTTCGCGTCCGCGTCGGAATAGACGGCGACGCTCGCAATCCCGAGACGTTTGCACGTCGCGGCAACGCGGCACGCGATTTCGCCTCGGTTGGCGATCAGAATCTTGTCGAACATGGCTTCGGTGTCGTCCGGAAAGAGGGGGTCACGCGCGCTGCGCGATCATTCACGCCACGACGGCGTGCGCTTTTCGAGGAAGGACGCAATCCCTTCGCGCGCTTCCGCGCCGGCGCGGGTTCGCGCGATCCAGTCGGCGGTCTGCTCGATCAGCGTCGCGTCGAGCGGCCGGCCGGCCACATCGGCGACGAGCCGCTTGCACGCCTTCACCGCGTCGGGACCGTTCGCGACGAGCGTCGCGGCCAGCTTCGCGACCGTTTCGTCGAGCGCGTCGGCCGGCACCGCGTCGTGAACGAAACCGAGCGACGCCGCGCGCGCGCTGTCGAACACCTCGGCCGTCGTGAAGTAGCGCCGCGCCGCGCGCTCGCCCATCGCACGCACCACGTATGGCGCGATCGTCGCCGGGATCAGCCCGAGCCGCGCTTCCGACAGGCAGAACTTCACGCCGTCGGCGGCGATCGCGATGTCGGCCGCCGCTACCAGGCCGACGCCGCCCGCATACGCGTCGCCATGCACGCGCGCGATTACCGGCTTGCCGCAGCGATGGATCGCCTCGAGCATCCGCGCCAGCTTGCGCGCATCGGCACGGTTCTCGTCGTCCGAGTAACCGGCCATCTTCTTCATCCAGTTCAGGTCCGCGCCCGCGCAGAACGCCGCGCCTTCCGCGGCGAGCACGATCGCGCGCACACCTTCGTGCGCGTCGAGCCATTCGAACGCCGTGGTCAGCTCGGCGATCGTCGTCTCGTTGAACGCATTGCGCACGTCGGGACGCGCGAGCGTGACGGTCGCCACGCGGCCGGCTTCACTTACCTTGATCGTTTCGTATCGCATCGTTCAGCCCTCCCGGCCGTTACATGCGGAACACGCCGAAGCGCGTGTCTTCGATCGGCGCGTTCATCGACGCGGCGAGGCCGAGACCCAGCACGTCACGTGTCTGCGCGGGGTCGATCACGCCGTCGTCCCACAGCCGCGCGCTCGCGTAATACGGATGGCCCTGGCGCTCGTACTGGTCGCGGATCGGCTGCTTGAACGCATCCTCTTCCTCGGCGGACCACGAACCACCCTTCGCCTCGATGCCGTCGCGACGCACCGTCGCGAGCACCGACGCAGCCTGCTCGCCGCCCATCACGGAAATGCGTGCGTTCGGCCACATCCACAGGAAGCGCGGGCCGAATGCGCGGCCGCACATCCCGTAGTTGCCGGCGCCGAACGAGCCGCCGATGATCACCGTGAACTTCGGCACCTTCGCATTCGACACGGCCGTCACCATCTTCGCGCCGTGCCGCGCGATGCCTTCGTTCTCGTACTTGCGGCCGACCATGAAGCCCGTGATGTTCTGCAGGAACACCAGCGGAATCTTGCGCTGGCAGCACAGCTCGATGAAATGCGCACCCTTCACGGCCGATTCGGAGAACAGGATGCCGTTGTTCGCGACGATCCCGACCGGATGGCCCCAGATATGTGCGAAGCCCGTGACGAGGGTCGTGCCGTAGCGCGCCTTGAATTCGTCGAACTCGGAATCGTCGACGATGCGCGCAATCACTTCGCGCACGTCGAACGGCTTGCGCGTATCGACCGGAATCACGCCGTACAGGCTCTTTGCGTCGTAGCGCGGCGGCTTCGGCTCGCGCAGCGCCACCGGCGATGCGATCTTCGGTGCGAGATGATCGACGATGTTGCGCGCGATCGACAGCGCATGCGCATCGTTCTGCGCGAGATGGTCGGCCACGCCCGACAGGCGCGTATGCACGTCGCCGCCGCCGAGATCCTCGGCGCTCACTTCCTCGCCGGTCGCGGCCTTCACGAGCGGCGGCCCGCCCAGGAAAATCGTGCCCTGTTCCTTCACGATGATCGACTCGTCGCTCATCGCCGGCACGTACGCGCCGCCCGCCGTGCACGAGCCCATCACGACGGCGATCTGCGCGATCCCCGCGGCCGACATCGTCGCCTGGTTGAAGAAGATGCGGCCGAAGTGGTCGCGATCGGGAAACACGTCGTCCTGGTTCGGCAGGTTCGCGCCGCCCGAATCGACGAGGTACACGCACGGCAGCCGGTTTTCCGCGGCGATCTCCTGCGCGCGCACGTGCTTCTTCACGGTGACCGGGTAGTAGGTGCCGCCCTTGACCGTCGCGTCGTTGCACACGATCACGCACTCGCGGCCGGCGATCCGGCCGATCCCGGTGATGACGCCCGCGCCCGGCGCGTCGTCGTTGTACATGCCGTTCGCCGCGAGCTGCGAGAACTCGAGGAACGGCGCGCCCGGATCGAGCAGTTGCGCGATACGGTCGCGCGGCAGCAGCTTGCCGCGCGACAGGTGCTTGTCGCGCGCGGCCTGGCCGCCGCCTTGCGCGAGCTGTTCGATCTTCGCGCGCAGGTCGGCGACGACCGCCTCGAGCGCGGCGGCATTCGTTCGGAAATCTTCCGAGCGCGGGTTCAGTTTCGATTCGATGATCGGCATCGACGGGGCTCCGTTCGCGTGACGTGGGGCGTTACATCGTTTCCGCGAACAGCTCGCGGCCGATCAGCATCCGGCGGATCTCGCTCGTGCCGGCGCCGATTTCGTACAGCTTCGCATCGCGCCACAGGCGTCCGACCGGGTATTCGTTGATGTAGCCGTTGCCGCCGAGGATCTGGATCGCCTCGCCGGCCATCCACGTCGCCTTCTCGGCCGTGTAGAGGATCACGCCCGCGCAGTCCTTGCGCACCTGGCGGATGTGGTCGCTGCCGGCCGAATCGAGGTGGCGGCCGACCGCATACAGGTATGCGCGGCATGCCTGGAACGTGGTGTACATGTCGGCGACCTTGCCCTGGATCAGCTGGAATTCGCCGATCGCCTGGCCGAACTGCTTGCGGTCGTGGATATACGGCACCACCGCATCGAGGCACGCGGCCATGATGCCCGTCGGGCCACCCGACAGCACCGCGCGCTCGTAGTCGAGGCCGCTCATCAGCACCTTCACGCCGCCGTTGAGCTGGCCGAGGATGTTTTCTTCCGGCACTTCGACGTCCTGGAACACCAGCTCGCCCGTGTGCGAGCCGCGCATGCCGAGCTTGTCGAGCTTCTGCGCAACCGAGAAGCCCTTCATCCCCTTCTCGACGATGAACGCGGTGATGCCGCGCGAGTTGGCTTCGACGTCCGTCTTCGCGTAGACGACGAGCGTGTCGCAGTCGGGGCCGTTGGTGATCCACATCTTCGTGCCGTTCAGCACGTAGCGATCGCCGCGCTTGTCGGCGCGCAGCTTCATGCTGACGACGTCGGAGCCGGCGTTCGGCTCGCTCATCGCGAGCGCGCCGATGTGTTCGCCCGACACGAGCTTCGGCAGGTATTTCTGTTTCTGTGCTTCGGTGCCGTTGCGGTGGATCTGGTTCACGCACAGGTTCGAGTGCGCGCCGTACGACAGGCCGATCGACGCCGATGCACGCGAGATCTCCTCCATCGCGACCATGTGCGCGGTGTAGCCCATGTTCGAGCCGCCGTATTCCTCGGCCACGGTCATGCCGAGCACGCCGAGATCGCCGAACTTCTTCCACAGATCCATCGGAAACTGGTCGGTGCGGTCGACCTCAGCCGCGCGCGGCGTGATTTCCTTCGCCGCGAACGTCGCGACGGCGTCGCGCAGCATCTCGATGTCTTCACCGAGCATGAATTGCACACCGGGCAGGTTGATCATGTCTCCTCCGTCTCCAGAAAGTGTGTGGCACCCACCGATTTCTGAGTTTCGCTCAAATCGAATGAATGCACCGATTCATTGACCAATACAGCGTAAATTTTGCACAGTTTCGCGCCTCGTCGGGTTCGGCGTCAATAGTTTTTTGAGTGCCACTCAGATATCATGCCGAGATGACAGCCGCTACCGCCGACACCATGACCGCCACCGCCAAAGCCGACCGCGCCGACACGTCGCGCGCGCCCGCCGGGCGCAAATCCCAGCAACGCGTGCAGGACATTCTGCGCGCCGGCCGGGAAGTGTTCGCCGAAAAAGGTTACGAGCATGCGACGGCCGCCGAGATCGCGCAGCGCGTGGGCGTCTCGGAGGCGACGGTGTTCAGCTACTTCCGCGGCAAGCGCGAGCTGTGCGCGCGCGTCATCGCGGATTGGTACGACGAAAACATCGCCGCATTCGAGGAAGGGATGCCGCAGGACGCGTCGGTCCAGCAGCAGTTCGCGTTCATCGTGCGCACCCACCTGCGGCTGATGCTGGTGAACGGCACGGGCCTGTGCGCGCTGGTGCTGTCGGAAGGGCGCGCGAAGCAGCATGCGCTGAGCGACGAGCTCACCGCGCTGCAGCGCCGCTACACCGCGCCGCTGATGGACGTGCTCGCGCGTGGCCAGGCGGCCGGGCAGGTGCGCACCGACCTGCCGCTGAGCCTGCTGCGCTCGATGGTGTTCGGGCCGATCGAGCACGTGCTGTGGGATGCGATCCTCGGGCACCGCAAGCTCGATACGGAAACGACGGCCACCCAGCTCGTCGACATGCTGTGGGCGGCCGTGCAGCCGCCGGCGCCGGAACAGGCGGCGCTCGTGCGCTTCAGGAACGAAGTGGCGGAAGCCGTGCGGCGGCTGGAAGGCGACAGCACGCGCGGGTGACGCGCGGCGGGCAGCGCGCCCGCCGCCTCATCGCCGCTTCGTCACCGTCGCGGGGGCGGGGGCGCTACGACTCGTCGCCGACGCGCAGCGGCGCGCGGCTCTGCTCGTTGTTCAAATGGACGAACTTGCGCAACAGGCGCACCAGTTCCTGCGAATCGTCCTCTCCCATTCCGTCGAACAGGCCGGCACGCAGCTCCTTCACCGACGGAATCAGATGCGTGAGCAGTTCGACGCCCGCCGGCGTCAGCAGCAAGCGGCGCTGGCGCCGCGGCAGCACCTCGCGCACGATCAATCCTTTCGCTTCGAGCCGCACCGCGAGATCCGCGGTCGTCGACGTGTCGAGCGCGACCCGCTGCGCGAGCGTCACCTGATCGAGCCCCGGGCACTCGTACAGCATCCGCAGGACCGCGTACTGCACCGGCGTCACGTCCCGGCCCAGCTTCTCGTAGAACATCGCAACCGCGATCTGGTGTGCGCGCCGGATCAGGTGCCCGGGCTCGTCGTACAGATCGAGCGGGAAAACCGGCTGGTCGGCGGGATTCGTTTTTTCCATGAATAGTCGATGACATAAGCGGCGCGCGCCGGTTGCGCGCGCCGACGGCATGGCGCTGCCTCGCGCCATTTCCCGGGAAAACCAGTATACCGCCCGCCTTGCTCCAGCCAATCTCAATGAGTACACTGAATCTCATTCAGTACACGGAATGAAGAGATGCCGCGTACCGGCGGCATTGACCTGACGGAGACGACGAACGTGTTTCTCAAGAATGCTTGGTACGTGGCGTGCACGCCGGATGAAATCGACGGCAAGCCGCTGGGCCGCAAGATCTGCAACGAGTCGATGGTGTTTTACCGCGCGGCGGATGGCCGGGTCGCCGCGCTCGAGGACTTCTGCCCGCACCGCGGTGCACCGCTGTCGCTGGGATTCGTGCGCGACGGCGTACTCGTGTGCGGCTATCACGGGCTGGAAATGGGCTGCAACGGCAAGGCGGCCGGCATGCCGGGCCAGCGTGTCGGCGGCTTCCCGCCGATTCGCAGCTTCCCGGTGGTCGAGCGCTACGGATTCATCTGGGTCTGGCCCGGCGATGCGTCGGAAGCCGATCCCGCCAAACTGCCCGCGCTGGCGTGGGCCGAGGATCCGGCCTGGGCCCACGGCGGCGGCCTGTATCACATCCGCTGCGACTACCGGCTGATGATCGACAACCTGATGGATCTCACGCACGAAACCTATGTCCATGCGACGAGCATCGGCCAGAAGGAAATCGACGAAGCACCGCCGAAGACCACCAGCCACGGCGACGAAGTCGTCACGAGCCGCTTCATGGAAAACGTGATGCCGCCGCCGTTCTGGCAGATGGGGCTGCGCGGCAACGGGCTGGCCGACGACGTGCCAGTCGATCGCTGGCAGATCTGCCGCTTCACGCCGCCGAGCCACGTGATGATCGAAGTCGGTGTCGCGCATGCGGGCCACGGCGGCTACGACGCGCCGGCCGGACTGAAGGCGTCGTCGATCGTCGTCGATTTCATCACGCCCGAGACAGATACCTCGATCTGGTACTTCTGGGGGATGGCGCGCAACTTCCGGCCCGACGATCACGCACTGACCGCCGAGATCCGCGAAGGCCAGGGCAAGATCTTCGCCGAGGATCTCGAGATGCTCGAGCGCCAGCAGCTCAACCTGGAGAAGTGGCCCGATCGCAAGCTGCTCAAGCTCAACATCGACGCCGGCGGCGTGCTGTCGCGCAAGGTGATCGAGCGGCTGCTCGCCGACGAGCACGCGTCGAGCCCGTCGCGGCCCGTGATTCCGGTCGCGCAGATCAAGGAGGCGTCATGAGCGCCGCGACGCTGACGGTCCGGGTAGCCCGTAAGTGGCAGGAAGCACGCGACATCTGCGGCTTCGAATTCGTCAGCGATGACGGTTCGCCGCTGCCGCGCTTCGATGCCGGCGCCCATATCGACGTGCATCTGCCGGGCGGCCTCGTGCGCCAGTATTCGCTGTGCAACCACCCGGAGCACGGCGATCGCTATCAGATCGCGGTGCTGCGCGATGCCGACGGTCGCGGCGGGTCGCGTGCCATTCACGACGAAGTGCGGCAAGGCGATACCGTGCGGATCGGCGTGCCGCGCAATCAGTTTCCGCTCGCCACCGACGCGCCGCACCACCTGCTGCTCGCAGGCGGGATCGGCGTCACGCCGATCCTCAGCATGGCGGAACGGCTGTTCTCGTCCGGCATGCCGTTCGACCTGCATTACTGCGCGCGCTCGACCGACCGCATGGCGTTCGTCGAGCGGATCAACGCAGCCGGGTTCCATGACCGCGCCCGCTTCCACGTCGACGACGGCGACCCCGCGCAACGCTTCGACCTGGCCGCCGTGCTCGCCGCGGCGTCCGACGGCACGCACCTGTACGTATGCGGGCCGCGCGGTTTCATGGATGCGGTGCTGAACGCCGCGCGCGAGCGCGGCTGGGCCGAAACGCGACTGCACTACGAGTTCTTCGGCGGTGCGATTGCGTCGTCCGGCTCGGACCGCGCGTTCCAGGTCCGGATCGCGAGCAGCGGCAAGGTGATCGACGTGCCGGCCGAATGCACGGTCATCGCGGCGCTGGCCGCGAACGGCGTCGACGTGCTGACGTCGTGCGAGCAAGGCGTGTGCGGCACCTGCGCGACGCGCGTGCTGCAAGGCGAGCCCGATCATCGCGATTCGTATCTGACCGAACAGGAACAGGCGGCCGGCGACCAGTTCATGCCGTGCTGTTCGCGGTCGCGCAGCGACCTGCTGGTACTCGATCTGTAGACGGACCGCCCGACTCGAGGCGGCCAACCACAATACTGGAGACGATCAATGGAGCAACATGCCCGGCCATCAATCAATACTGCTAAATTCCCGGTCGACCGATGGTGGGTCGCCGCGCTGTCATCCGAACTGACGGACAAACCCGTCGCCCGCACGCTGCTCGGCCATCCGATCGTCCTGTTCCGGTTGCCGTCCGGGGAAGTCGGTGCGCTGGAGGATCGCTGCTGCCACAAGTCGCTGCCGCTGTCGTGCGGCTCGCTCGAAACGCGCGGCCTGCGCTGCGGCTATCACGGCCTGCTGTTCGACCGCGGCGGCGCATGCGTGGAGATTCCTGGGCAGGACCGGATTCCGGCCAAGGCGTGCGTGTCGTCGTACCCGGTGCAGGAGCAGGACGCGATCGTGTGGATCTGGATCGGCGCCGACGCGCACACTCGACCGACCTGCGCGCCGCCGCGCTACGCGTTCCACGGGGATCCGCAATACCGGTTCGGCGGCGGCAACTACCACTACGACGCACCGTATCAACTGATTCACGACAACCTGATGGACCTGAGCCACCTCGGCTATGTCCATCTGAACACGATCGGCGGCAACGCGCCGCTGCACATGGGTGCGGAAACCCGCGTCAGCAGCGACGGCGACACGGTGACACTGGTTCGCCGGATGCCGGATTCCGTTCCGCCGCCGACCTACACCGCCGCATGGCCGTTCGACGCCCGCGTCGATCGCTGGCAGGAAATCGAGTTCCACGTGTCGCACATCCGGATCTGGACCGGCGCGATGGACGCCGGCACCGGCGACCTGCACGATCCGGCGCGTGGCGGCTTTCACATGCGCGGCTTCCACGGCATCACGCCCGAGACGGAAACCACGACGCACTACTTCTGGACCGTCGCGACCAATCCGCAACACGACGTCGAGCGCGTCGCGCAAACGGTCATCGAGCAATCCGCGGCGACGTTCGACGAGGACAAGACCGTGATCGAAGCGCAATACCGGAATCAGTTGCGTTTTCCGGACGGTCGCCAGCTCGACATTCACGTCGACGCGGGCCCCAATCGCGCGCGGCGCGTGATCGAACGACTGCTGCTGCAACCCGAACCCGCGTAAGCATCGGGCCGGCGCACCAGCGGCGCCTGCCGGCCGCGGCGGGTGTTCCCCGGGGATGCCCGTCATCCCGCGCATTCGCTTTCGTCCCATTCGCTACCGTCGGCTTCGATGCCATTCCATTTGATTAGTCATACTATTTTATGAAGGATCTTTGACGTGAGCGCAAATATCCGCAATACGATCGATGCATCCCCGATGAGCGCGTTCCAGACGATGGCGGTCACGGCCTGCGTCGTGCTGAACATGCTCGATGGCTTCGATGTGCTGGCCGTCGCGTTTGCCGCGCCGCACCTGGCGGCCGAATGGAAACTGAGCGGCAAGGAAATCGGCCTGCTGTTGAGTGCCGGGCTGGCCGGCATGGGCATCGGCTCGGTGCTGATCGCGCCGCTGGCCGACCGCGTCGGCCGCCGCCGCATCATCCTGCTCTGCCTCGCCGTGATCTCGACCGGGATGCTCGCCTGCGCGGCCACGCACAGCACGCTGCAACTCGCCATCGCGCGTGCGTACACGGGGCTCGGCATCGGCGGCATGCTGGCGAGCCTGACCGTGATCAGCGGCGAGTACGCATCGAACAAATGGCGCAGCGCCGCGATCGGCATGCAGTCGACCGGCTACGCGATCGGCGCCACCGCCGGCGGCGTCATCGCCGGCTACCTGCTGTCGACGTGGGGATGGCGCAGCGTGTTCGCGTTCGGCGGCATCCTGACCTTGCTGGCGATCCCGATGGTACTCGCGCTGCTGCCGGAATCGCTCGATTTCCTGCTGGCGAGGCGTCCGGACAACGCGCTGCAGAAAATCAACCGCATCCTCGCGAGAATGAAGCGCGCACCGATCGACTCGCTGCCGATCGCGGCCTCGTCCACCGGCGCGGCGAGCCCAGCATCGAGCTGGACGGCCGTGCTGCGCGCACCGCTCGCGCGCCGCACGATCGCGCTGTGGATCGCGTTCTTCCTCGTGATGGGCAGCTTCTACTTCGTCGTGAGCTGGACGCCGAAGCTGCTGGTCCAGGCCGGGCTGTCGGCATCGCAGGGCGTCACCGGCGGGGTACTGCTCAACCTCGGCGGTATTGCCGGCGCGTCACTCTTCAGCCTGCTGTCGACGCGCTTCGGCCTGCGCAACCTGTTGGGCGCGACCCTGCTGCTCGGCGGCGCGCTGATGGTCGTGTTCGGCGCGAACACGGGCTCGCTCGGCATCGGGATGACCGTCGCGGTATTCCTCGGCGCGGTGATCAATGCGTGCGTGGCCGGCATGTATGCGCTGTCGCCGACGCCGTACCCCGCCGAAATCCGCACGACCGGCATCGGCCTCGCGGTCGGCATCGGCCGCCTCGGCGCGATCCTGTCGCCGATGACGGTCGGTGCGCTGCTGGACGACGGCTGGTCCGTATCCCATCTCTATCTCGCGTTCCTCGTGCCGATGGCCGGCGCGGCAATCGCCGTCGTCATGGCGGGCTCGCGTGCGGCGGCGCCGCGCCGGCAACACGATCCGGCGATCTCGTAACACGCGACGCCTGCAGTCCTGCCGATACGCGTCGGCATTCCGGATCCGCCCGGTTCAATAAAAAAATCGATAAGCATATCTACATACTGTTTGGAGACAGCCATGAAAACGAAACTGGGCGTCGCACTCGCGACGGCAATGGCGCTGGCCGGACCGGCCTGCGCGCAAAGCAGCGTCACGCTGTACGGGATCATCGATACCGGCGTGTCCTACTACAACAACGCCGCGCACGGCGGATCGTTCACGGGCATGCCGACGCTGACCGGCGAAGTGCCGTCACGGTGGGGGCTGCGAGGCACGGAGGATCTCGGCGGCGGCTACCAGGCCTTCTTCGTGCTCGAAAACGGTTTCCAGCCCGGCACCGGTGCACTGAACTACGGCGGGCGCCTGTTCGGGCGACAAGCGAACATCGGCGTGAACAGTCCGTTCGGCACGCTGACCCTCGGCCGCCAGATGAACATGTCGATGATCGTGCTGACCAATGCCGACGTGATCGGCCCGTCGATTCACTCCATGGCGGATTTCGATTCCTATCTGCCGAACGCGCGCAGCGACAATGCGATCGGCTACAAGGGCACGTTCCACGGCGTGACGCTCGGCGCCACTTACAGCTTCGGCCGCGACGCGGCCGGGCCGGCAGGGCCGTCGGCGACGGGCTGCGCCGGACAGGTGCCCGGTGACATCGTCGCCTGCCGCCAGTACACGGCGATGCTCGCGTATGACGCGAGCAACTTCGGGCTCGCCGCGTCGCACGACGTGATGCGCGGCGGCGGCGGCGCGCTGGCCCCGCTGAACAATCCGGCGTACACCGACACGCGCGACATCGTCGCCGGCTACGTGAAGATCGGCCCCGCGAAACTGGGTGCCGGGTGGATCCGCCGCAACCTCGCGGCGGCCGAACACCTGCAGGCCGATGTCGTGTTCGCCGGCGGCACGTACTACGCGACGCCCTACCTCGCGCTCGACCTTCAGGGCGTCCGCTACCTGCAGCGCCGCGAAAACAGTGAAGGCGGCACGAATGCCACGCTGCTCGTCGGCCGCGCGAACTATTTCCTGTCGAAGCGGACGACCGTCTATACGTCGGTGGGTTACATGTTCAACAGCACGCTGGCTGCGAACGCGGTCGCTGCCGGCGGGACGGTCGGGACCGGGATGAACCAGCTCGGCGTGATGGCCGGCATCCAGCAGAAGTTCTGAACGCCGGACACCGCACCAGCGCAGGTCAGTTGGCAAGCCGGCAGTGCGTGAGCTTCAACCCCGGCAGCACGGGCGCATCGATATAGCCTTCGTTCACGCAACTGAAGCGGAACCCCGCCGACGTGACGAACGGCTTGATTTCGCCGCCGGGGAATTTCGGCTTCAGTGCATCCTGGTCGGCCACGTCGAAATGCGTGTCGAACTGCTCGCCGTCCCTCGTCAGCGCGCCGAAATAGGTGCCGCCCGGATCGCTGCCCATCCGGATCACGGCGCCGACGAACACGAGGCGCTTGCCGTCGTACTTCGTCTTCGCGGCGGCCATGTCCTGCGTATAGGCCTCGATCACGGCGCCGTAATGCGCATCGATCGCGGGCTCGGTGTCCGACGCGGCGCAGGCGGTCTGGTAAACGCCCGCCAGCATCGTGCATGCCGCAAGCGCGGCCGCCGCGAACGGCGCGGAAATCTTTTTCATGGGTGGTCTCCCGTCTAGCGTGGTGGTTGAAGTGATTGAATACGGCGCTTCGCCGGCTGCCCGGCGCAACGCCCGATGAATTCGCTTCCGTTGCTTTAGTCGTTCGAATGGCGGAACACGGCTGCGATCACTTCTCCACCCGCATGGTCGTGTGCGGTGCGCAGCGTCGCGCTGAACGCGACGTGACAGGAAGATGACATGGTGCGGCCCCCGGCTCTCTCATTGAATTTCACTGCGTCTGATTTTGGTCGCTAAGGTAGCAGACGGCCGACGGCCCGGCAACCAACGCCCGCATGCCGCCGATCACCTCATTACAATTGCAAATGATTCTCATTACATATATTATTCACCCCCTGGTCGCGGTGGAACGCCGCGGCCCGCGACACGATCCTTAGTACTCCGTCCTGCATCGATTCATGCCATCCCGTCGAACGCCCCACCGCGCCCGGACCTTGCGTCCGTGGCGCACGAGCCTGCCTGCCCTGATCACCCTGTGCGTCGCGAGCGGCACGCATGCGTCCGCCGCCGAACGCGCCGACGCCGAACCCGCCGCCTCTGCTTCCACGCCCGCGCCGCCGGCCGCGCGCGAACTCCCGGCCATCAGCGTCAGCGCATCGGCAACCGCCGATCCGACGATCGGCTACCAGCCGCGCACCACGAGCATCGCCGGCGGCGACAACCGTTCGATCAAGGAGATTCCGCAATCGGTCGCGGTGGTCAGCAGCAGCGTGATGCAGGACCAGCAGGCGCGCTCGCTCGACGACGTGCTCGGCAACATCAGCGGCGTCACGCAGACCAACACGCTCGGCGGCACGCGCGACGCGTTCATCAAGCGCGGCTTCGGGTCGAACAACGACGGCTCCGTGCTCGTCGACGGCGTGCGCACGCCGGTGCTGCACAGCTATCTCGCGACGATCGACCGCGTCGAAGTGCTGAAGGGCCCGGCGTCGCTGCTCTACGGGATGCAGGATCCGGGCGGCGTGATCAACCTCGTCACACGCAAGCCGGAAGACACGTTCAGCGGTTCGATCTCGGCCTCGCGCACGAGCCACGGCGGCAGCAGCGCGACATTCGATCTGACGGGTCCGCTCGGCAAGCCGGGCCAGGTCGCGGGCGGCACGCTCGCGTTCCGGCTGACCGGGCAATACGACACGAGCCGATACTGGCGCAGCTTCGGCCGCCAGCGCGATGCCTTGATCGCACCCGCGCTGTCGTGGCACGACGCGAACACGTCGATCGACGTCAGCTACCAGTACGTCGACTACACGACGCCATTCGATCGCGGCACCGTGCTCGTGAACGGCCAGCTCGACGATGCGCTGCGCTATCGCCGCTACGAAGAAGCGTGGTCGCAGAGCACCGGCATCCAGGAAACGCTGCGCGCGCGCATCGAGCACCGCTTCTCCGATGCGTGGCGCGTGCGCGCGACCTACGGCTGGGGCCGCGATCGCTACGATCAATACATCACGCGCGCCACCGCGTTCAACAGCACGACCGGCGCACTGACGCGCTCGTCCGACGCGAACCTCGGGCGCAACGATTCCGACCAGATCGCGACGCTCGGCCTGCTCGGCAACGTCACGCTCGCCGGGATGAACCACGCGATCTACATCGGTGGCGAATACGAGCGGCAGCGCAGCTTCCGCGGCGACACAATCCGCGGCAAGGCAACCAAGGGCTTCAATCTTTACGATCCCGTGTACGACCTGCTCGCGCCGGGCGGCACGCCCAACCCGAAGCAGAGCGACTCGCGCTCGGTCGTGCATGCGTATTCGACGATCGTGCAGGACTCGGTGAAGCTCACCGACCGGCTCACCGCGGTGGGCGGGCTGCGCTGGGAAAACTGGCAGCAGGAATCGGGGATGGGCCGGCCGTTTGCGTTCGCCGATCGCTCGCGCGGCAACGTGTGGCTGCCGCAGTTCGGGCTCGCGTATGCGCTCACGCCCGCGCTGACCGCCTACGCGAACGTGAGCCGCTCGTTCAAGCCGAACGTCGCCACGAACGTCGCCGCGCCGCTCGCGCCGGAATACGGCCGCGTGCTCGAGGCCGGGCTGAAATTCAGCCTGAAGCCGGCGATCACCGGCACGCTCGCGGTCTACCAGATCGACAAGCGCAACGTGGCGGTCACGGTCGGCGATCTGACGTCGACGATCGGCACCGCGCGCTCGCGCGGGATCGAACTCGACGTCGCGGGGCAAATCACGCGGCATCTGAGCGTGATCGGCAGCTATGCGTATACGAACGCGACCGATCGCGACAGCAACACGCCGCTCGTCAACGTCGCGCGCCACACGGGCAGCCTGTTCGCGGTGTACGACACGGCGATCGCGAACCTGCCCGGCCGCTGGCGCTTCGGCGGCGGCGCACGTCTCGTCGGCGCACGCTCCGGCGACACCGCGAACAGCTTCACGCTGCCCGGCTACGTGACCGTCGACGCGTTCGCGGCCTACGAAACGACGATCGGCAAGTTCCCGACGCGCTTGCAGCTCAACGTGAAGAACCTGCTCGACAAGACCTACTACCCGTCGAGCAACAACAACCTGATCGTCGCGGTCGGCGAGCCGCGGCTCGTCACGCTGACGACGACGGTGTCGTTCTGAGGTTCTGATCTCCTGACGCGCGCGTGGGTGGGCCGGCAAGTGGCGGCCCGCGCGCAAACCCGCGTCAGCGGCCGCGCTCGACGCGCAGCCGCTCGCCGCGCCTCTCCTCGGCGCACCATCCCGGCCGCTTCACACTCGATCGATGACGGCAAACCCGCGCGCGTTGTGCCGGACAACAACGCGGCGCCGGAACATCGCGCGATCATCCGGCGAATCAAGCACGACCGCGAAGCACCTCGTTGCTCGCCGCCAACACCCGCGCCGGATTCCTCTTGACCCGCGTTCCGCGCGACACCCGGCGCCGCCCCGCACAAGCCTCCCGCCCCCGCGCTTCGACGCCCGCAAAAATGCATCCAAGCGATGCAATTCCGCCCGCTCCCGAACCGCATCGCACGCCGTAAGATCGCCTCCGGCCTTTTCCCAGGGCCGCTCGATGCGCGTCGTCATCTCCATCCGTTCACGCGCTCCGCCACCACCATCCAGCGAACATGTCCAACTTCTCACTCATCCTCGTCGTCTCCATGCTGAGCGCCTTTGGCCTGATCGCGTCCGACGTCTACCTGCCCGCGATGCCGTCGATGGCTCATGAGTTTTCGATCGGCGCATGGCAGATGCCGCAGACGGTATCGGCTTACCTGATCGCGCTCGCCTGTGCGCAACTGTTCTACGGCCCCCTCTCCGATCGATGGGGACGCAAACCCGTGCTGACGGCCGGCATCCTCGTGTACATCCTCGGCTCGATCGGCTGCGCAAACGCCGGCGGCTTCGCGAGCTTTCTCGGCTGGCGCGTCCTCGAAGCCCTCGGCGCGGCGTCCGGCCTCGTCATCGGTCGCGCGATCATCGCCGACACCTGCGACAAGAAGGCATCCGCGAAGGTCTACAGCATCGTGTATCCGCTCGTGTCGCTGTCTCCGGCGATCGCCCCCGCAATCGGCGGATATCTGGCGGCGTGGTTCGGGTGGCGGAGCGATTTCATCTTCGTCGCGGCGTTTGGCGTCGTCGCGCTCGTGCTCGTCCAGCTTCTCCTGAAGGAAACGCGGCCTGCCGTCACGCCGGGGCAACATCGTGCCGTGCCGCTGGCCGGCTTCGCCGACGTGCTCGGGGATCGGGCATTCATCCGGTACACGCTCGTCGTCTGCGCGATCTATTGCGCGTGGTTCGTCTACCTGACGCAGTCGCCGTTCATCTTCTCCGGCATTGGCCTGTCGGAACAGCAAAGCGGCTGGCTCTATCTGCCGCTGACCGCGGGCATCATTTCCGCCAACATGCTCTCGCGCCGCATGCTCGACCGGATGTCCTACGACGCGATCGTCGTGGCCGGCGTCGGCTGCTTCGTGGCCGGCGGCATCGCGTTCGCCCTGTGCGAGTCGTCGCACGTCAAAGGCATCATCGCGATCGTCTTGCCGATGTTCCTCGTCAGCCTGTCGAACGGATCGTCGCTGTCGCTCGCCGTGTCGGGCGCCATCGCGAGCGAACATGGGCGCGCGGCCACCGCGTCCGGGCTCGTCGGCTTCTTCCAGATCGGCAGTGCGTCGCTCGCGGCCACCGTGTCCAGCGGCCTGCTCGGTACCGGCAGCCACGTGCTGGCGACGGCCATTCCTTTCTTCGCGATCGTCGCGGCAGTCGCGATCGTGCCGCGCTGGTATGCCGCGCGACGCATACTCACGATGCGTAAAACCCAGCCCCGTTGAGCAAGATGCCCCGTACCGGCGAGCTCCCGGCCGCTATCGATAGCGATCGAACGAAGCAGCGATCTCGGCGGTGACCGCCCGAACGCGCGCCGTCCGGTTCAGGTCCGTATGCGACACGAGCCAGACCTGATACGGCGCGGCGCGCGTCCTGTCGGGCCAGATTCGCACGAGCGAATCGTCTTCTTGCGCCATATACACGGGGAGTTCGCCGATGCCGATGCCCGACCGGATCGAGGTCGCCAGCATCAGGCTCGAACTCACTTGCGCAGCGATGCGCCCGCGTTCCATCGGTTCGCCGCACAGCGTGTGCGCCTGATTGGACGTGATGGAAGGCTGGTAGACGACCAGGTCATGCCCGTCGAAAGCCGATCCGATCGCGGGCGCGCCATGTGCATCCAGATACTCGCGGCTCGCAAACAGCCCGACCTCCCACTCGGCCAGCTTCCGGCGGACGAGATCGGGGTTTTCCGGCATCACGGTTCGGATCGCGAGATCCGCATCGCGCCGGGTCAGGTTCAGTACCTGCACGGACGTCGTCAGGATCACATGTATCGCGGGGCATGTCCGCCGCAACACCCGTATCGCGGGAATGACGAAATCCATCGCCAGGGAATCGGTCGTCGTCACCCGAACCTCGCCTTCGAGCCGGTCGTCCGAGCCGTGGACGCGCCGCTCGAAGTCACTTGCCGCTTGCTCCATCGCTTCCGCGGCCTGCAGCGAATGCTCGCCGATCGGCGTCACGACATAGCCGGACGACGTCTTGAGAAACAGCTTCGCGCCCAGCGCTTTCTCCAGCGCCGTCAGGCGTCGCCCCACAGTGGCCTGATCGACATCGAGCACGACAGCGGCCTCGCGCAGCGTCCCGGCGCGATGAACTGCCAGAAACACGCGGGCATCGTCCCAGTTCATGGTTAACGTTCTCTCTCGGTAAAGCATGTTTGCATTCGTGGGGGGAAATTATACAAGTCGATCCTCTACTCCTCATCTCAGATAATCAGTCATCCATATCAATACGGTGAGAAATTTGCCGACAAAAACCGGAGCCGTCCGCTGGAAGACCTCGACAACCCGGCGATCCCCAACAGGCCCGTTGCAACATTCGAACCGATGGTGGTTGCGCCGCTCCCCCCGCCCTCGCCCGCCCGCCGAATCATCAGACCCTCGAATATCTCCCATCCGATATCGCGATTTTCCGTATCGAGCGCGCACCGCGTAGACTGGCTACGCATTCGCGACGCCGCATCGTCGTACGGCAACGCGACGCGCCCCCACAAAAACGATTCCGGGAGATAAGCCATGTCCGACCGGCATGCGCGCCGCGGCGCGCTCAAGACCCTCGGCCTCGCGGCCGGCACCGCGCTGCTCGCCGCCGCGCGCCCCGCTCACGCCGCCGCGCCCGAAACCGGTGCGCTGCTGCCCGGCGGCGCCACGCACCTCGCCGACCTCACGCGCCGCCTCGCGGCCGCACCCCGACGGCGCGACTTCAAGACGGTGCCGATGATCCTCGAACGCCCCGACCAGTGGGATCACGCGGCGCTCGCCGAAGTGACCGGCTACCGCGGCGGCCCGAAGCAGGTGTGGGACAACACCGAACTCGGCGGCCCGTGGCTGAACCTGATGCGCAATTCGCTGAACGCGCAGATCTGGTCGTTCCGCCATCCGGATTTCCTCGTCGTATCGGCCACGCACGGCAGCGCGCATCTCGCGCTGTTCGACCAGGCCGCGTGGGACAAATACGGCCTCGCGAAATTTGCCGGCGCCGCATTCCCGACCAACACGCTGCTCGACGCGAAGCCCGCGCAATCGAAGGAGGCGCAAGACCACGAGTTGCCCGACGGCGCGTTCTCGTCGCACGACAACAGCCTCGCCGCGCTGCAGCAGCGCGGCGTCGTGTTCCTGTCGTGCCACAACGCGATCTGGGAACTCGCGGAACGGCTCGACGGCGCGAACGCGAATCCCGACAAGCTGCCGCTCGATGCGCTTGCGGCCGACCTGACCAACCACGTGATCCCGTCGGCGATCGTCACGCCCGGCGCGGTCGGCACGCTGCCCGAACTGCAGCAGGTCGGCTTCACGTACGCAAAATGACCCCCGCGATGACATCGATCCCCATGCAACCGCCATCGCCGCCGCGCCGCCGTCGGCGCACGCTGCGCGCCGTGCTGGCCGCGTGGCTCTGCTGCGCATCGGCGCTGTCGCTCGCCGCGCCCGCCGCCGGCGCCGACGCGACCGTCTTTCCGCCGTGGCAGGACGGCCGCAACAATGACGCGACGCACCGTGGCCTCGAATTCACGGTGCCGCAGGTCGACGTGCTCGCCGATTTCCACGGCGACCTCACCGCGCCGAAGCTCGTGCTGTTCGTCGGCGGCAACTATTTCTTCGCGATGGCGCCGCTCGTCGCGAAGTTCGAGGAAGACCATCCCGAGTATCGCGGCCGCATCTACTGGGAAACGATCCCGCCCGGCCTGCTCGTGAAGCAGATCCAGGCGGGCGGCACGATCACCGTCGGCAACATGACGTGGACGGTCAAGCCCGACGCGTATTTCGCGGGCCTCGGCAAGATCAACGGGCTGATCGCGGACGGCACGCTCGCCGGCCCGGCCGTGCCCTATGTGACGAACCAGCTGACGATCATGGTGCGCGCCGGCAATCCGAAGCGGATCGCGTCGCTGAACGACCTCGCGCGGCCCGACGTGCAGCTTGCGATGCCCAATCCGGCGTTCGAAGGCGTCGCGCGGCAGATCCGCGCGTCGCTCGTGAAGGCCGGCGGCGACGGGCTCGCACGTACCGTCTACGACGACAAGGTGCGCACCGGCACGACCGAGCTCACGCACATCCACCATCGGGAAACCGCGCTGTTCCTGATGCAGGGTCGCGCGGACGCGGGCGTGCTGTGGCAATCCGAAGCGGCGTTCCAGGAACAGGTCGGGCATCCGCTGATGCACATCGACATTCCGGCCGAGCAGAATACGACGGCGATCTATGCGGGGGCGATGGTGAAGGACGCGCCGCATCCGGAAGCCGCGCGCGCATGGCTCGCGTTCATCCGGTCGCCGGAAGCGTTCCGGATTTTCCAGCGCTACGGCTTTGGCCGCTACGATGCGGCGACACCGGCGCAGCACCTCGCGCCGGAGCAGAAGCAGCCCGACGCGGGCTGACCGCGCGGCCGCGCCGGCAGTCCGGCGGCGCGCACGCGACCGACAACAAGGAGGGGACACGTGAACGATACGGTGGACACACCGCGACGCCGGTTCGCACCGCTGCTGCTCGCGGCGGCGGCGCTGCTGGCCGGCCACGCGCGCGCGGACGACGCGACGCTCGGCAAGACGATCGCGACACAGGGCACGACGACGGGTGTCGCCGCGTGCATCGGCTGCCACGGCAGCCAGGGCGAAGGCAACGCGGCGGCCGGCTTCCCGCGCCTCGCGGGCACCCACGCCGCGTATCTGTCCGCGCAGCTCACCGCGTTCGCGGACGGCAGCCGCCAGAACCCGGTCATGCAGCCGCTCTCGACACTGCTGACGCCGCACGAGCGCGATGCGGTATCCGCGTACTTCGCGAGCCTGCCCGCGCCCGCCGGCATCGTCGCAGCCGACGACACGTCGATCGCTCCGGCGAACACCGGCGCGTGGCTCGCGACGCGCGGGCGCTGGTCGCAGGGCCTGCCCGCGTGCGCCCAGTGCCACGGCCCCGGCGGCCTCGGCGTGGGCACCGCGTTTCCGCCGCTCGCGGGCCAGCCCGCCGCGTACATTGCCGGTCAGCTGAACGGCTGGAAACACGGCACGCGCCCGCCCGGGCCGATGGCACTGATGCCGGCGATCGCCGGCAAGCTGTCCGACGCCGACATCGACGCGGTGGCCGCGTACTACGCGCGCGGCGGCGCAGCACAAGGAGACAAGCCATGACCGAACGCACGACGCTGATCCGCCGCGCCCGCGCGGCCCTGCTCGGCGCGGCCTGGATGCCCGCGCTCGCATTTGCGGCCGCGCCGCAGGATGCGCCGGCCGCCGCGGCCGCACCCGCGCCTGCCACGACGGCGACGGCGGCCAAACCCTTCGCGCCGCCCGCCGAATCCGCGATACCCGCCGACGAGTTCGGCAAGACCGTGAAGCTCGGCGAGCAGATCTTCCTGCACACGCCCGAATTCGCGGGCAAGTACGTCGGCAACAAGCTGACCTGCGCGAGCTGCCACCTCGACGCGGGCCGCCGGCCCGATTCGAGCCCGATGTGGGCCGCGTACCTGCTGTATCCGGCGTACCGCAGCAAGAATGGCCACGTGAACACGTTCGCCGAGCGCCTGCAGGGGTGCTTCCGCTACAGCATGAACGGCAAGGCGCCGCCGGCCGGCGACCCGATCCTCGTTGCGCTCGAAACCTATTCGTACTGGCTCGCGAAGGGCGCGCCGGTCGGCACGAAGCTGCCGGGGCAGGGTTTCATGAAGCTGCCGCCGCCCGCGCAGAAAGCGGACTATGCGCGCGGCGCCGCCGTCTACACGCAGCACTGCGCGCTGTGCCACGGCGCGGACGGCCAGGGGCAGTCGAGCGGCGGCAAGGCGGTCTTCCCCGCGCTGTGGGGCGCGCGGTCGTTCAACTGGGGCGCGGGGATGGGCGACATCCGCAATGCAGCCGGCTTCATCAAGGCCAACATGCCGCTCGGGCTCGGCGGCACGCTGACCGATCAGGAGGCATGGGACGTCGCGACCTTCATGGACAGCCACGAGCGTCCGCAGGACCCGCGCTTCACGGGCTCGGTGCAGGACACGCGCGCGAAGTTCCACGATTCGCCCGATTCGATGTACGGGCTCAGCGTGAACGGGCGCGTGCTCGGCGCACCGTGACGCAGGCGCCGTGCCGGCCATCCGGCCCGCACGGCCTGCACTGCTTGCGCATTCACGGATGCCAGCGATACACGATCATGCTCGTGCCGTTGTAGTTGTCCTTCGTGATCACGTATTCGCCGGTCGAGCGCAGGTACGCGCGGATCCCGTACATCGAGTCGACGTCGTTGCCGACGTCCATCGCCGACGTGTTCGAGTTGGTCAGCGTCGTCACGAGCGCACCCGTGTTGAGATCGAACACGTCGACGTTCGGCACTGTGTGCACGTAGCCGACGAACAGGTAGTGGCCGGCCGCCGCGATCGATTTCGGGTTCGCGCTGGTCAGGTTGATCACCGGGTTCGGCGCGGTCGTGTTGCCGCTCTTCCAGCCGTGATAGACCTCGATGTGCCCGTTCATCGCGGTCCAGTCCCAATTGTTCGCGAGGCCCTGCGCGAGAATCATCGTGTCGCTGTCCGACTGGTAGACGATCCGCGTGGTCGGCGCCACGGTGCTCGGCACGGGCGTCGTCACCGGCTTGCCCCATGAAGGCTTGCCGGTCGCGTCGAAGCCCGTCATCGGGTAGCGGGTAATCGCGTTGGAGCCGTTCAGCCCGGCCCATACGTCACCGTTGCCGTCGATGTCGAAACCGGTCGTGACCTGCAGCGTCGTGTTGAACGGCTTGCCCGGCAGCGAGCCGGCCGGATTCGCGATATAGCCGGTGGCCGGCGTGAAGTAATAGAAATTGAAGTTGCCGGGGTTCTGGCCCGACGCGACGAGAATCCGGTTGCCGCCGACCGTCACGAGCTGGCCGAAGTGCTGGCCGCGCTGGTAGTCGTTCATGTCGAGGCGCGGATCCTTCGGGTAGGTGAATGGGTCGACCGTGTTCGCGACGAACGTGCCGCCCGCCGAGCCCGTATAGACGTTGTTGCCGCTGTAGAAGAACGCGCCGTCGGTTGCCGGGTCGGGCGCAGCGATCGCCTCGAAGTTCAGCGCCTGCAGCTTCCATTGCAGCGCGCCCGTCGGGCTGTATGCATGCAGGTCGGTGCTGCCGTTGCGCCCGAGATCCCAGCCGCCGCCCCACGCGTTGTTGAGCACGTACAGGTTGCCGCCCGAATCCTTGCCGATGCCGACCACGCGCGTGAAGCGCTTGTCGCCGACCTGCCCCTTGATGCCCGAGGTCGTGTCGAGATAGCCGCCCTGCACGCCGAACGTGCCGATCTGCTGCGGCAACCCGGCGAGGCTGTAGATCTTGACGTTCATGTCGCGGCCCTGGTCGCCCACCAGCAACTGCCCCGTCGACGCGTCGAAATACAGCGCCGACGGCCGCGCGCCGGCCGCCATCTGGATCGTGTTCATCAGCGTGCCGGTCGCGCTGTACTGCACGACCACGCCCGCGCTCATGCGCGCGACCCACAGGTTGCCCGCCGCATCGAGCGCCAGCGCACCGGGGCCGTTCACGCCGATGTCGCGCTGCCAGACGCCTTCCGTCGTGTACACGCGCACGCGGTTGCCGTAGAAATCGCTTGCATACAGCAGGTTGCCGGCCGTCGCGAGGCCGGTGATCACGTCCGGGTTCGGGAGGCCCGTCCACGTGCTGACCGGGATGCGCAGGTCACGCTTGTTCGTGCTGCGATCGTAGCGGCCCACCGAGCCGCTGCCGAAGGTGCGGTTGTAGCCGAGCGCGACGAAGATCGACGTCGCGTTGCCGGTAATCGCGCCGCCCTGGAATTCGTCGTGGATGCCGATCGTGCCCATCGGCTGGCCGTTCTGGTAGAGCGCGACGCCGCCCGCGTTCTCGTCCCAGCGCGACGCCGTGTAGATCACGCCCTCGGGCGCGACCCACATCGAGCGCGCCGCATTGCCGACGTGCTGGGCCAGCGTGCCGTACGTGTTCGCGAGCCAGTCGGTCGAGTATTGCACCTGCGCGTGACTCGCCGGCGCCAGCATCGCCACGCACATTCCCAGCAACGCCGCCCGAATTTGTTTCATTGACATGAATAATTCTCCCGAACGTTCAATTGTCGACACTGTAAATCGCGGCGCATGAAATATTGGTGATTCCGGCTAAAGCGCATTCGCCGTCACCCCGAATTATTCACGCCGTTCCTTTTGCCGTCCGGCGCTTTCCGTCAACGATGGTCAAGCCCGCTCACCGCGCCGCAGCGGCTTGCCGGCCACACGATTTCGGCGCTTTTTCCCCGGCATTTTCTTCCGGGTCGATCCATGCGAATGCGTCATTTTTTCTGAAATGCCCGCATTGCCTTTTTCATTCCCCGGAGACGGACTCGATGATTACAAATCGAAATTAAAATGAAAGGGAAAAAATATTATCCGGCGCAATCGCGTTGTCGCGATTCAGCGCAGCGGCATGCGGCGGAAGAAAGGGAGGAAAGCAGGAAGGGAAAAGCGGGAGACCGTGAAGCAAACCGGAACCGCGCGCCGGCCATGCCGGCACGCGGCCGCGATCGTTCAGCTCGCGTCGTCGAGCGTCGGGCCGTCCCAGCCGTCGACGAATTTCGGCAGCGCGTCGACGACGTCGATCACGCGCTGCCGGTAGAACAGGTGCATCGTCGGCTGCAGGTCGCCGGGCAACTGCCCGCCGTGCGCACGCGCGGCCAGGCTGTTCGGCACGACGCGCATGCCAAGCCGGTTGGTGCCGAACACGATCTCGCCGCACGACGCGCAGTACGTGCGCGACATCAACTTCGCCGGATGCGGGAACGTCGCGCTACCGCCTTCGACAGCCACCTGCTCGGGCGGCCACGCGGTCGCGGACAGCACCGGCGTGCCGTAGAAATCGCGGCAGGTCGCGCAATGGCAGTTCGCGCGCGCCGCCGGCTCGCCGCGCAGCGTCACGGTGACGCTGCCGCACAGGCAACTCGCGGAGTGTGTTCTGGTCATGTCGTCTCCTCGAAAAAAGGAGGCGACAGTATAGAAGCATGCGTGCAACGTTGCCGGCATCGAGCGCGGGCAACGTTGCGTCCGCAACGATCGCTGCGCGTCAGAACTTCTGGCGCAGGCCCAGGCTGACGATGGCCTGCGACCGCGAATCGGACGAGTGGCCGTTCGCCTTGTCGGACACCGACGCGGTCGCGGCCACCGGCCGGCCCAGCGCGTCGAGCGTCATGCCCGACGCATGCTGGTACGCGCCGAGCAGGTACACGCTGGTGCGCTTCGACAGGTCGTAGACGGCGCCGAGCGTGACGTTGTGATACTGCGCGCGGTCGTCCACGCCATCGACATCGCTGCCGCGCGTGTAGCTGTAGCCCGCGAACAGTTGCGTCTGCGGGCGCACGTTCCAGCGCGTGAACACGCCCGCGACGTTGAACGTCGCGTGGCCCGTGAACAGCGACTGGCCGCCGCTGCGGTACTGCACGTTGCTGTAGTTCACGCCGACGACGGCCGGGCCGAAGTCGTAGGTCGCGCCGGTCGCGATGATCTGCTGCGATTGCGCGCTCGCATAGCCTTCGTTGATCGACGAGTTGAACAGCCCGTCGTCGGTGCTCTGCCACTTGCCGGTCGTCGGATCGGTCGCGCCCGTCTTGCTGTTGTCCGAACGCTCGAAACCGACCCCGACGCGCAGCGGGCCCGCCGCGTACCCCGCGCCGACGCTCCACGTGTTGCGCTGCTTCATGCTGCCCGGCTGGCTGCCGAAGCCGTACAGCGCGCCGAACGTGAAGCCCGAGTAGTTGGCGCTCGTGTACTTGATCGAGCTGTCGACACGCGCGGTCTGGTCGAGGTCGTCGATATCGCCCGGGTGCGCGCCGAAGCCGCCGATGTACGACGACGGGCCGACCGGGCTCACGAAGTCGTCGAGCGACGTGTACTGGCGGCCGAGCGAAACCGTGCCGTAGCGGTCGCTGCCGAGGCCGACGAACGCCTGGCGGCCGAACTGGCGGCCGCCCTGGCCCGACGTGCCGTTCGTGATGTCGAAGCCGTTCTCGAGGACGAACAGCGCGCGCATGCCGCCGCCGAGATCCTCGGAACCCTTGATGCCCCAGCGGCTGCCGGACAGGTTGCCGGTCGTGAGCGCGACGTCCGAATGGCCCGTGTACGCGCCCGCCGAGCCGACCCGCTCGTTGCTGCGATAGGTCACGCCTGCATCGACGATGCCGTACAGCGTGACGGAGCTTTGCGCGGCGGCGATGCCCGCGAGCGAGAGCAGCAGCGGGGCTGCGATCAGTTGCTTGTTCATGATTGTCGTGTCTCCGGGCGGTGAACCCGTTGTTCTGGCTGTCAGTTGCGAGTAGCGCGCGGGCGACGAGAACCACCGGCGGGCGAGGCCGGCGACGCGCGCGCGACGACGCGGCGGGCATGCCCGCTGCGGCCGTCATGGTAAATGGAACCGGTTCCGGTCGAAAGTGGAATAATGAAAACAGTTCATTTCCAAAATCGAGATAGTCGAACGGTCGGCCGTGTGCGCGGTGCGCCGCCCTGTACAGCCCGGGCGGGCGCAGCCGATAATCGAACGCGCCGTCCATCGGGAGTGCCTTCATGCATGAAACGACCTTGCTGATCTTCGCCGCCGTCGCCTTCGTCGGTATCGCGACACCCGGCCCGACCGTGCTGCTCGCACTGACCAACGGCTCGCGCTACGGCGTGCGCCGCGCGGCCTACGGCTTCGCGGGCGCGATGCTGTCCGATTTCGTGCTGATCGTCGCGGTCGCGCTCGGCCTCGGCGCGCTGCTGATGGCGTCGGCGTTCTGGTTCTCGGTGGTGAAGTGGCTCGGCGCCGCGTACCTCGCCTATGTCGGCATCCGGCTGCTGATGTCGAAGGGCTCGCTCGACGTCGCCGCCGCCGCGCACGCTGGCGCGGCATCCGGAGGGCGCAACGCGTCGATCTTCGCGAAGAGTTTCCTCACTGCGGTGACGAACCCGAAGGGCTATCTGTTCTTCTCCGCCTTCCTGCCCCAGTTCCTCGATCCGTCCGCGCCGCTCGCGCCGCAATACGTCGCGCTCGCGGTCACGTTCGCGCTGCTCGACGGCGCGGTGATGTTCGGCTACGCGCTGCTCGGCGCACGCGCGGTGCGGCTGCTGAAGCGCGCGGGTGCGCTGTGGCTCGAACGCACCTGCGGCGCGATGCTGCTCGCGCTCGCCGGGTCGCTCGCGCTGTACCGGCGTCATGCGGCGTAGGAGCGGATACCGATGAGAATCGCTGCACCGCCCCGCTCCGGCTTTCCCGGCCTGTCGCTCCGCCAGCTCGAACGCGCCGACCTCGACGCGTGGCACGCGTACCTGACGAACCCCGACGTCTTCCGCCACACGAGCTGGAACCTGCGCTCGCCCGACGATCTGCTGCCGCTGTTCGACGCCATCGAGTCGGCCGACCCGGATTCGATCCGGCGCCTTGCCGTGATCGACGACGCATCGGGCGCGCTCGCCGGGACGATCGGCCTGCATACCGTGTCCACCGTGAACCGCTCGGCGGAGATCGCATACGATCTCGCGCCGTCGCACTGGGGGCGAGGAATCGCGAGCGCGCTGTGCGCGGCCGTCACCGCGTGGGCATTCGCGGACGGCGGCTTCATGCGCATGCAGGGCGTCGTGCTGACCAGCAACGCGGGCTCCGCGCGCGTGCTGCAAAAGTGCGGCTACCGCTACGAAGGGCTGTTGCGCGCGTACAAGATGGTGCGCGGCACGCCGGGCGATTTCGCGATGTACGCGCGCCTCGCGACCGACTGACGCGCCCCCCGCGGTTTCACGTCAGACCGCTCACGGCTGGCTGCGCAGGCGCCCGCCATTGGACGGCCTGCGCCGAATTGGCGACAATCGCCGTTTCCGTCCACGACGATCCGCCATGAAAATCGCCGCGCTGTCCGACATCCACGGCAACCTCGCCGCACTCGACGCGGTGCTCGACGACGTCCGCCGCCGCGGTGCCGACGTGATCGTCAATCTCGGCGACATCCTGTCGGGCGCGCTCCACCCGGCCGAAACGGCCGACCGCCTGATCGCGCTCGACCTGCCGACCATCAAGGGCAACCACGAACGGCAACTGCTCACCGGCGAGCGCGAGTCGATGCGGCTGTCGGATCGCTGGGCGCATGACACGCTGCGCGCCGATCATCTCGACTGGATCGCCGCGCTGCCCGAACGCGCGATGCTCGGCGACGACGTGCTGATGGTGCACGGCACGCCCGACAGCGACCTCGTCTATTTCCTCGAAACGGTCACGCCCGACGGCTGCCGTGCGGCCACGCCCGATGAAATCGCGCAGCGCGCGGGCGACGCGCCGGCGTCGCTGATCCTGTGCGGTCACACGCACATCCCGCGGACGGCGAAGCTCGACGACGGCCGGCTGATCGTCAACCCGGGCAGCGTCGGGCTGCAGGCGTACGCGGACGACCTGCCGCATCCGCACCGCATCGAGACGGGTTCGCCGCACGCGCGCTACGCAATGGTGTCGCGCACGGCGGCCGGCTGGAACGTCGAATTCCATGCGGTCGAATACGACTGGCACACGGCTGCGGCCACCGCGGCCACGCGCGGCCGCGACGACTGGGTCGTCGCACTGCGCACTGGCCGTTGCTGACACGCCCGCCCCATCATCCCGCTTCACTTCGTTCACCGGAAAACCGCACCGCCATGCCCGTTCCGTCGCAACTGCTTTTCCTGCCCGGCGCATCGGGCAGCACCGCCTTCTGGCAACCGCTCGCCGGGCTCCTGACGCATCCGGCCGAGCGCCGGATCGTCAGCTATCCGGGCTTCGGCGACACGCCGCACGATCCGGCCGTCGACGATTTCGACAGCCTCGTGCGTCGTGTGCTGGACATGATCGACCGGCCGACCGCCGTGATCGCGCAATCGATGGGCGGCGTGATCGCGATGCGCGCGGCGCTCGACAAGCCTGGACTGATCACGCACCTCGTGCTGACGGTCACGTCCGGCGGACTCGACATGGCAGGGCTCGGCGCGCAGGACTGGCGCACCGGTTTCGCGGAAGCCAACCCGCAGCTTCCCGACTGGTTCCTGACGTTCCGGGCCGACCTGTCGCAGGAGATCGGCCGCATCGCGCAGCCGACGCTGCTGCTGTGGGGCGACGACGATCCGATCAGCCCCGTCGCGGCCGGCCGGCGCCTGCTCGAACGGTTGCCCGATGCGCAGCTGCACGTCGTGCCGGGCGGCCGGCACGATCTCGCGGCCGTGCATGCGGCCACGCTCGCACCGCTCGTCGATGCGCATCTGCAGCGCGTGTGACGTCGCGCGTTTCAACTGCAACGTCAGCTACGGTTTCAACACAAACCCGAAACCGCGCCGCTCACGCGCCGCATCACATCACCCCGCATTCCTCAACGTGAGCCGCGCTTCCAGCCCACCGCCGTCCGTCCGGTTATTCAGCGTGAGCGTGCCGCCCATCGCGAGCGCAAGTTGCCGCGCGATCGCAAGACCGAGCCCCGTGCCGCCCGTCTCGCGGTTACGCGACGTCTCCACGCGCCGGAACGGCTCGAACACCGCGTCGAGCTGATCGTCCGGAATGCCGGGCCCGCGGTCGAGTACGGCGATCACCGCGCCGCCATCCGGCGCGGCATGCACGTCGATCTCGGCCGCGCCCGCGAACTTCAGCGCGTTGTCGACGAGGTTGCCGACGATACGCCGCAGCGCCTTCGGGCGCGTGACGAGCGCAAGCGGCGCACGGCTGTGCAGCGCGACGTCCTGCCCCGCATCCGTGTAGTCGCACACGATGCTGTCGAGCAGCGCATCGAGATCGATGCGGCGCGCGGCCTCCTCGGTGCCGTGCAGCGTCCGCGCGTACGCGACGCCCTCCTTCACCAGGTGCTCCATCTCGAGCAGGTCCTGGCGCAGCTTCGCGCCCTGCGTGTCGTCGTCCATCATGTCGGCGCGCAAGCGCATCCGCGTGATCGGCGTCTGCAGGTCGTGCGAGATCGACGCGAGAATCTGCATGCGCTCGGCCATGTACTGCGCGATACGATCCTGCATCGCGTTGAACGCCCGGGCGGCGCGCGCGACTTCCGACGGCCCGCCCTCGCTCAGCCGCTCGCCCTTCAAGTCGGGGCCGAGCGCATCGGCGGCCTGCGCGAGCTGCTTGAGCGGCCGCGTCGCGAGCCGCACCGCGAGCCAGCAGCACGCGGCCAGCACCGCGAGCTGCAGCACGAGCACGACCGGCAGCCAGCCCGACAGCGGCACCGTCGACATCGGATGGATGTCGATCGTCAGCGGCGACCCGTCGGTCAGGCGCAGATGCACCTGCAGATGTTCGCGATCGCCGGGAATCGCGTTCGCGGTCAGCGGGTAGTCGCCGCCGATGCCGTCCGAGATCGACCGCTCGACGCGCGCCGACAGCCGCGCTTCCGGCGGCGTGCCGGTCTCGCCGGGCCCGAGGATGAACGCATAGCTGCGCCGCGCGAGGCGCGGCAGCCACGCGGCCCGCTCGGCGGGCGGCAGGTGGTCGAGCAGCGCGACCGAGCTTGCGACCTCGCGCTCGATGTAGCCCATCATCAGGTTGGTGGTCGCCTGGTCGCGCTCGGTCACGGTGAGCCAGAACGACAGCGTCTGCGCGAGCACGAGGCCCACGCACAGGATCAGCGCGAGCCGCGCGAACAGCGAGCGCGGCCAGTGCCACGGCATGCGCGCGCTCATGGCGTACCGTCGACGGCGGTCACGGCCGACGAGAACACATAGCCCTCGTTGCGCAGCGTCTTGATGTAGCGCGGTTCGCGCGCGCCGTCGCGCAGGCGCTGGCGCAGCCGGCTCACGAGCAGGTCGATCGACCGGTCGAACGGATCGGACTGCCGCCCCTGCGTGAGATTGAGCAACTGGTCGCGCGTCAGCACGCGCTGCGGGTTGTCGAGGAACACGCGCAGCAGCCGGTATTCGGCGCCGCTCAGCGCGACCAGCGTGCCTTCCGCATCGAGCAGATGGCGCCCGGTCGTGTCGAGCCGCCATTCGCCGAACGCGAGCATCTCCGCGGTTTCCGTCACCTGCATGCCGGGCGGCAGCATGCGCGCGCGGCGCAGCACCGAGCGGATCCGCGCGAGCAGCTCGCGCACCGCGAACGGCTTGGCCAGGTAATCGTCGGCGCCCATCTCGAGGCCGATGATGCGGTCGGTTTCCTCGCCGCGCGCGGTCAGCATCAGCACGGGCACCGTCCGGAACTTGCCGGCGCGCAGGTCGCGGCACAGCGTGAGGCCGTCCTCGCCCGGCATCATCAGGTCGAGCACGATCAGGTCGGGCGCGCCGTCGTCCAGCACGTTGCGCATCTCGCGGCCGTTCGCGGCCAGCGACACGCGCATGCCGTTCTTCTCCAGATAGTCCGCGATCAGTTCGCGGATCGCGCGATCGTCGTCGACGATCAGCACGTGGTCGATCTTGTCCATGAGTCGTTGTCGGTGTCGAGGTAGTCGGGCAGGCAATGTCCGCTTTTATACCGCACGGCGGGCATGCGTTTGTATCCCAATGTATCGCGTCGCCGCGACGACACACAACATTGCACACGCGTGGCTCGCCGGACACATCGCAGATACGTCGGCGCCGCCTAATGGGGCCTGTCGAAACCCGTCCGGCCGCCGCCACCGAGCCGCGGCCTCCCGCTCAGGAGAACGCCATGCTGCCCCGACTCAAGATCGCCACCCTCGTCATCGCCCTGGCCGCCACGGCCGGGCTCGCCGCCTTCGCGGGCACCCGCGACGACGCGGGCATGCCGGCCTCGCAGGCCGGTACGGCGGCGCCCGATTTCACCGGAATCGACCGCTGGCACAACAGCGCGCCGCTGACACTCGGCCAGTTGCGCGGCAAGGTCGTGCTCGTCGATTTCTGGACGTACTCATGCATCAACTGCATTCATACGATTCCGTACGTGAAGGAGTGGGACCGGAAGTATCGCGACCAGGGGCTCGTCGTGGTCGGCGTGCATACGCCCGAGTATCCGTTCGAGCGCGACGCGGGCAACGTCGCCGATGCGATCAAGCGCTTCGGCATCCGGTATCCGGTCGCGCAGGACAACCGCTACGACACGTGGCGTGCGTACGGCAACCAGTACTGGCCCGCGCTGTACCTGATCGACGCGAACGGGAAGGTCGTCTATACGCGCTATGGCGAAGGCGAGTACGACAAGACCGAGGCCGCGATTCGCGGCGCGCTCGCGCAGGCCGGCGAAGGCGCGAAGGGCACGGTGCGCACGCAGTAACGGGCCGGCGCGCGGGCGTGGCGCTTGCCCGCGCGTTCCTGCCTGTCGAAGGCGCTTACCCGCGCTTCGCGTCGGCCGCCTCGACCATCGCCTCCCCGATCGCGAGGTTGCCGTTGGCGACCAGCGCATCACCGGCGCCGCGGATATCGGCCTCGTCCTTGTTCTGCCCGAGCTTGCGCTTGCCGACGAGCCGCGTGATTTCGATCTGCAGCCCGACGATCGACTGCAGCATCTCGTCGAGATAATCCGTCGGCGCATCGCCCATCTTCCACGGCACCGGCTGCGATGCCTCGTGCGTGCGCGTCAGCCGCGCGACCACGCCGCGCACGAACTTCTCGTCGTCGCGCACCGTGATGCGGCCGTGCGCATGCACGACCACGTAGTTCCACGTCGGCACCTGCCGGTGCGCCACATGCTTGCTCGGATACCAGGTCGGCGAGATATACGCGTCCCCCGCGCGGAAGATCACGAGCACCTCGTCGCCGTTCGCAACGTCCTGCCAGACCGGATTCACGCGCGCGACGTGCGCATGCAGTTCGCCGAGCCCGCCGTCGCTGGGCAGCAGCTCGAACGGAATATGGTTCGCGTCGAGCCCGCTCTTGCCGTGCGTGATCAGGCTGCCGAACGGATGCTGCACGATCAGCTCGCGCAACGCGTCGGGGTTGGATTCGTTGAATTCGGCGGGTACGTACATGTCGGCTCCACGGTCGTGTGGGGGTTGGAATGGATCAGGCGATGGCCCGGCATGCGTCGATTGTGGCTCCAAACTGGTTTATGCTGTAGAGCCGGTTTGGAACAATTTCAGCAGACCAGAATCATGGCAAGAACGGCCCGGAACGTCGACATCCCGTCGCTCGGCGCGCTCGACCGCACGGCCGGCGACCTGAGCCGCCAGCTCGCGCAGGCGCTGCGCGAAGCCGTGCGGCGCGGCGACGTCCGGCCGGGCGACGCGCTGCCGTCCACGCGGCTGCTGGCCGCGGCGCTGCAGGTGGCGCGCGGCACCGTCGTCGATGCGTATGCGCAACTGATCGCCGAAGGCTTCCTCGAATCGCGCGGCGGTGCCGGCACGCGGGTCGCGAACGCGCTCGCGGAGCCGCCACCCACCCAGCCTGCCGACCCGCCCACCCGCCGCCCGCCGGCGCACACCGGGCTGCCCGAGCCGGCCGCCACCTTCGCGCGGATCGCCGGCGAATTCCGCCCGCTGCCGGCCATGCCGTTCGCGATCTCGGTGCCGATCGGCCTCACCGCACCCGACGACATCTGGCGCCGGCTCGGCAACCGCCTGCGCGCACGCGGCGCCGGCGCGCCGTCCGGCTATGCCGATCCGCAAGGTGCGCTGCCGCTGCGCGAAGCGATTGCCGACTACGTGCGCCGGTCGCGCTCGGTGCGCTGCCATGCCGGCCAGGTCGTGATCACGAGCGGCACGCAGCAGGGGCTGCATCTCGCGAGCCAGGTGCTGCTCGGCCCGGACGATCAGGCGTGGGTCGAGAATCCCGCCTATCGCGGCATCACCGCGCTGCTCGACAGCACGGGGCGACGCGACGCGATGGTGCGGGTGCCGGTCGACGCCGACGGCCTCGACGTCGAGGCCGGCATCCGCATCGCGCCGGATGCGCGTGCCGCATTCGTCACGCCGTCGCACCAGTATCCGCTCGGCATGCCGCTCAGCATGGCGCGGCGCAACGCGCTGCTCGCGTGGGCGCGTGCTCGGCGCGCGTGGGTGGTCGAGGACGATTACGACAGCGAGCTGCGCTACGAAGGCTATCCGTTCCCGTCGCTGCAGGGGCTCGACCCCGATCGCGTGATCTACCTCGGCACGTTCAGCAAGATCCTGTTTCCGTCGCTGCGGCTCGGCTACGTGATCGCCCCCGACGATCTCGTGCCCGCGTTCTGCGGCGCGCGTGCGCTGATGGATCGCCATGTGCCGACCGCGGACCAGCACGTACTGGCCGCATTCATCGCGGAAGGCCACCTCGATCGCCATATCCGTCGCGTGCGCGGCGTGTATGCGGAGCAGCGCGCGCTGCTGATCGACACGCTGGGGGCGCGGCTGCCGCGCGAACGCGCTTGGGTGCAGCCGGGCGACCAGGGGATGCACGTCGTACTGTGGCTCGCGGAAGGAATTGACGATCTCGACGTGGTCGAGCGCGCCGCGCAAGCCGGCGTCGCGGTGCGCGCGGTGTCGCCGATGTTCGCGCCGGGCACGGCCCGCCCGGGGCTCGTGCTGGGCTTCGGCGGGTTCGGCCGGGCGCAGATGGAAGCGGCCGCGCAGCGGCTCGCGGATGTGGTTTCGTCAGTGGAAGCGCAACCGCGCGTGCCGTAGAAGGTTGCTGGCGTAGGTGGGTCGGTTGCCGCGATCGTGCCGCACCATCCCGCGCCTGCCGCCTTGAATCACCCCACAGCGACCGGCGATTTCAATATGGCCAGCTACTTGAATCGCTCGCCACCGCTTTGCATTCCGTCGGCAATGAATGCCGCAAGCATATTCGTTTTGACCTCGACGTCGGTATCACTGAATGAATCGCCGGACAGACGCCCGATTCGATGATCGAACACGCTCATCACGAGCGCTCCGACCGCGAACAAATAGCTCCTGCACAGGAACTCGTCCGACGCATTGGGCAGCGCTCGCCGTATCGCCGAGATGTAGGCCTTTCCGATGGGATCGTAATACTCTTCGATGATGCCGCGCGTTCCCTCTTGCGGATCCGAAGCCTCTCTCACAACGAGCTGCGCATACTCTCTGCCCTCTGGCGTTGCGTAGCTCCTGACGATCGGCGATACAAAGGCCGTCGCAATTTTCAACAAAACGTCCGGCTGATCGAAGTCAGTGATCTGCTCAAGCTGAGCCAGACGTTCCTCGACCAGTCCCTTGCGGTACTCGAAAATCGCCTTGTACAGCCCAAGCTTCGTTTCGAAATGGTAGACGATCAGCGGAAGCCCAACGTCTGCTTCCTTCGCGATATCCCGCATCGAAACACCGTGATACCCCTCGCGAGCGAAAAGCCGCTCGGCCGCAACGATCACTCGTTCTCGCTTGTCCATTTCCGGCTTCGTGTTTGATTTTCCGCGTACACGCTGCGTGTTACGTGGCGCCGTCTGGGTCATAAGCAACCGCTCCTTTTGTTGGCAGCGGCTCCGATTGTACTGCAGCGCAGAAAACGAACGCTCAGTCAGTCGCTGAAACGTGCCCAACGCCTAGGTACTAATCCTACTTGGTACGGGTGCTGTACGAACGTACAGTCAGCATCGATTTGACCGTGGGACGGTGAGCGTTCGACTCGCCAGCCTCTCTTGATCAGTGACTTCACGAGAAGCAAGGCAACTGTCGTGTGCGCGATAACCGATGCGATCGATACCCGGACCAGGCCCGCCCGTTTGCGGCGGCAGTCAAGACAGGCGTCGAGATCGGAGATGACGCCACGGGGAAACGTCACAACCCCGAGGCCCTTCCCCTTCCCGCGAAAAATCCTCCTGCTTTTCCACGGAGATGCAGGGAGCATCATCCAGCTAGACCACATCCGTAGCGGGACTGGCCCGCGGTAAGCAGAAAAACAGAAGACAGCGCCACTGCAGACAGTGGCCTGATCCAACACAAAAATCGGTGAGGAGACACCACCATGATTAGGATCGCAAAATTTATGGCAGCCGCTTTTTTTATTGACGGCTGCATGTCTACTTCCGCGATAGCGCAGGCGTCTACCGTTCAACTCTACGGAATTCTCGACGTTGCGATCGGCTCCTTCAAACCAAGCGGGACAAGCGCAAGCAGTCTGGCCATGCTGAGCGGCGGTCAAACGACTTCGTTCTACGGCCTCCGAGGCACGGAAGATCTCGGCGGCGGCCTTCGTGCCAACTTTGCGATCGAGGGCTACCTGCTCATGAACTCGGGTCAGTCTGGCCGGTTCTCGGGAGACAACGCGTATTCAAGAAATGCCTATGTCGGGCTTTCAGGTCAGTGGGGTGAAATTCGAGCAGGACGACTGATCAACCCGCTTTTTTTCATCACTGCTCGCACGAATCCGCTGGGTGGATCCACGCGCTTTAGCCCGCTCATGGTCCAGACCTGGATAGCCGACTTCGGACGGGCGGTGGCTGGAGACACCAGCTGGGACAGCGCCATCTCGTATGAATCGCCATCCATTGCAGGCACAAAAGTGACGTTCCAGTATGGCATTCCCGGTACCGGGGCGCACGATGTCCTGGCAGCCGTTGTCTACGATCAGGGGCCACTTTATGCGTCTGCCGCTGCACAGCGCACCGGATACGGACCCGGCATCACCTCGACCACCACACACCAGAACGCCTATTTTGTTGGCGGCACCTACAAGTTCCCCTACTTCTCGCTCTCCGCCTCATTCGATCGCGCATTGGCCTATCCATCGGGACTCTCCACGAAGACCTGGCAAGCGGGCATCTCGGTCCCGATCGGCATTTCCAGCATCGGGGCATCCTGGGCTCATACAGCGTTGTCGACGCCCACGGGAGATCGGCATCGCGATACCGCCGGTCTGACGTACGACTATCCCCTCTCCAAACGCACCGACGCCTACCTGAGCTACTTGTACGACAAACTGAGTACTGCAGGCACCGGCAACAGCTTCGGAGTCGGACTTCGACATCGATTCTAGGAGCGCGCATCGATATTTGACGCCTGCGATCAACGATTGACGCGCTTGGGACGGGAGCAAGTTCCTGCACCCACCACGCAGATTACCGAGCGATCGAGGGCGACGAAGCATGCTGCCGGCGACCGGCCATCTGGCGAACCCTTCATCCAGACGTTGGCTCAGCCAGCGAAGCGTTCGACGTCATATGCCGAATGCCGTGAACTCAAAGGGCGTATCAGGAGACCCGTGGCGTCCGGCCTTGATTCGCGCAATCTGCGGTTTGGTCCAGTCATCGCCATGCGATCGCCCTTCCTCATGCTGGCGGGCGTCTCGCTTCTGGTTGCATCGGCCCTTTAGACGAAGGCTCTTCTGCTCGCGCGCCGCTCTGCCGTCAGGCGACGCGGCGTTTTGCAGCGCCGTCGGAATCTCATGGTTTCCCCTAGGCAAAATATTCACTGACCGTACGTATAGTTCATCAATACAAAAATTGTACGAACGTACAGTCAGTACCATAATTCGGTGCTCCAGGAGACAACACTCATGCCCCCCATCTCGACCACATTGAAGTGGCGTGTGCTGATCGGATATTTTTTGAGCTACATGTTCGATGCCGTCGACATCATCATCCTGGCGATTGCGATGCCGGCGATTACGGCGTCGCTGCATATCGGCCCGGCACAGGCCGGGCTGCTGGTCACCGCCACCTTGCTCGGCGTGGGCCTCAGCGGCGTGGTCATGGGCCCCGTAGCCGACCGGTGGGGCCGCCGCACCGTACTGCTTCTGTCGCTTGGAGGCTTCGGCCTGCTCACGATGGCGATCTCCGCGGCGACCGATTGGCGCGAGGTGCTGGTGCTGCGGTTTCTCTCCGGGTTGGGCCTCGGCAGCGTGTGGGGGATCGCCGCCGCGCACGTGAACGAGACGTGGCCGGTAGACCAGCGCGCGCGGGCTACCTCCTTCGTGCTGAGTTCATTCTCCATTGGCGCCGCCATCGCTTCAGCCGCGGCCGCCTATGTGCTGCCCACTTACGGCTGGCGCGTGCTGTTCTTTGTCTGCGGCGCCGCCGTCGTGATCGCCATGGCCTACGTCTGGCTGCGCGTACCCGAGTCCGAGGCCTGGCGGGCCGGGCAGCAGCACACACGCAACAGCCGGCATCGGGCTGCTGGCGACCGGGGCGTCGCCTCACTGTTCACCCCGGCCCTGTTGCGCGTGACGCTGCTGGGCACGCTGACGTCGGCGCTGGCACTGGCCGCATACTGGGGCGCCAGCACGTGGCTGCCGACCTTCCTGGTGAAGGAGCGCGGCCTGGAAGTGGGCACCATGGCGCGCTTCCTGGCCTTACTCAACGTCGGCATGTTCATTGGCTACAACGTGTTCGGCTACGTCGCCGACCGCATCGGCAAGAAGAAGGCCCTGATCCTGTCGCTCGTCAGCTCCGGCCTGCTGTTGCCCTTCTATGTACAGGCCACCGACCCAACGGTCCTGTTGTTGCTGGGCCCCGTATTCGCGTTCTTCATGGCCTTCGCCGGGTTGATGGGCTCATATTTCGCGGAACTGTTTCCGACTCAGGTGCGCGCGACGGGCACGGGTTTCTGCTTCAACGTGGGACGCGGCTTCTCCGCATTTGCGCCTCTGCTGCTGGGATCGATGTCCAGTGCCTTCGGCTTCGGTCCGAGCATCGCCGTGTGCGGTGGCGTGTTCATGGCCGCCGCCATGGTGGTGCTGATGCTGCCGGCCGCAGAAGTCCTGCCCCCGGAAGAAGCCGTCGTCGCACACTGAACCCGGCCGGATCTGATCGCCCCTCAAGAATAGGAGTCCTCCATGACACGCCGCTTCGTCGATTTATCCATTTACCTGGAAAACGACGTCGTCTCCGATCCGCCCGCCTTCAAGCCCGAGATCCAGTACTTCACCCACGAGCATACGGTCGATCAGATCGAACCGTTCTTTCCCGGTCTCAAGAAGGAAGACCTGCCCGACGGCGAGGGCTGGGCCGTGGAGCGCGTCACGCTTTCCACCCACAACGGCACTCACCTGGACGCGCCTTTCCACTTCCACAGCACCATGGACAAGGCGCTTGGCGAAAAGAAACGCGCGTGGACCATTGACGAAGTCCCGCTGGAGTGGTGCTTCCAGCCCGGCGTCAAGCTCGACTTTCGCCACTTCGCCGACGGCTACGTGGTCAACGCCGCCGACGTCGAGGTGGAGCTCGAGCGCATCGGCCACACGCTTCAGCCACTGGAAATCGTGGTCGTCAACACGCGCGCCGGTAGCCGCTATGGCAACAACGACTACGTGTCGGCCGGCTGCGGCATGGGTTACGACGCCACCATGTACTTGCTGGAGCGCGGTGTGCGCCTGACCGGTACCGACGCGTGGAGCTGGGACGCGCCTTTCGTCCATACCGCCGGGAAATACGCCGAGAGCCGCGACGCCGGACTCATCTGGGAGGGCCACAAGGCAGGCCGTGATATCGGCTACTGCCACCTGGAGAAACTGCACAACCTGGAGGCGCTCCCCCCCGATGGCTTCTTCATCAGTTGCTTCCCCCACAAGATCCGCAACGCCTCGGCCGGCTGGACGCGCGCGGTCGCCATCTTCGACGACAGGCTGGCCGCAACCGCCTGATCCCCTCACCTTCCCTCCACCACACGACGAGGAACACCCATGAGCAAGACCATCATCAGTTGCGCGATCACCGGCTCCGTGCACACGCCCACGATGTCGCCGTACCTGCCCTGCACGCCCGATCAGATCACCGAGCACAGCATCGCCGCGGCCCAGGCGGGCGCAGCCATCATCCACCTGCACGCGCGCAACCCCGTCGACGGCAGCCCTTCAGCGTCGGCCGACGTCTACATGCAGTTCCTGCCTCGCATCGCCGAACAGACCGATGCCGTACTCAACATCACCACGGGCGGCAGCGTGACGATGACGCTCGAGCAGCGACTCGAAGGCGCACTGCGCGCCTCGTCGGAGATGGCTTCGCTGAACATGGGCTCGATCAACTTCGCCATGTTCCGCATGGCCGAAAAAAGCCGCGAGTGGAAGCATGACTGGGAGGTGCCCTATCTGAAGAATACGGAGGACGGCATCTTCCGCAACACCTTCCGCGACATCCGCTACATCCTGGAAACGCTGGGCAAGACGCATGGCACCAAGTTCGAGTTCGAGTGCTACGACATTGGCCACCTGTATAACCTGGCCTACTTCGTCGAGATCGGCCTGGTCAAACCGCCATTCCTCATCCAGTCGGTGTTCGGCGTGATGGGCGGCATCGGTGCCGACCCGGAAAACGTGCTGCTGATGAAGCAGACGGCCGACCGCCTGTTCGGCAAAGACTACGTCTGGTCGCTGTTCGCCGCAGGCCGCCAGCAAATGCCGTTCGTGACGATGGGCGCGGTCATGGGCGCCAACGTGCGCGTCGGCCTGGAGGACAACCTGTTCATGGGACGAGGCCAGCTCGCCACTTCGAACGCCGAGCAGGTGGCCAAAATCAGCCGCATCCTGACCGAGCTCGGGCTGGAGATCGCCACACCCGACGAGGCCCGCGCGATGTTGGGTCTGAAAGGACGAGACAAGGTCAATTTTTGACGCGTCGCCGTGATCGGGCATCGCCCACCCGCACCCGGCCGGAATCGGGCAAGCGACGGCGCGTCGCATCCCCCGCCCCCCGCTCAGCAGCGCTTGAAGGCGATCTCGTGCGGTAGCGGCTCGAGCGATGGAACGTGCGCGGCGGGCGCCCGTCGCGCAGATGCGGGTCGACGTGACGCGCGACCGGTCGTCGATCTCGACGGGGTCGAGCGGGCCGGGCCCGGCCCGCTCGGGGTTCGTGCCGGGCTCCGACGGGTTCGACCGCAGAGGTTCAGCGCGCGGGCGGCGCCCAGGGTGCGGTCATGAACTGGTCGGTGAGATAGTCGAGCAGCACCGCGACGCGCGCGGTACGCAGCATGCCGGGCGGCGTCACGAGGTTCACGTTGATGTCGGCGATCTTCCAGTCGTGCATCACTTCCTCGAGTTCGCCATGCCGCAGCGCATCGACAACCAGGAATTCGGGCTGCAGCGCGAGGCCGTAGCCGGCGACCAGTGCGGGCAGGATCACGTCGGCGTTGTTGGTGCGGATGCGTCCGTTCACCGGTACTGAAAATTTTTCACCCGACGTGGTGTGCCGAAACCGCCAGCAACCCGACGTCGGCAGATTCGTGTACGTGAAGCAGACATGTCGTTCGAGATCGCGCGGGTGAGCCGGACGTCCGTACCGGTCCAGGTAGGCAGGCGAAGCGACGAGCGGCCGGCGGACTGCGCAGAGCCTGCGGAAGCGCAGCGTCGAATCGTTCAGTTCGGCAATCCGGATCGCGACGTCGAAGCCACCCGGAACGACGTCGACCAGATGGTCGCTCAGCATGAGATCGATGTCGACGCTCGGGTAGCGCTCGAGAAACGCAGGCAGCACCGGTGCGAGATGCAGGAGGCTGAACGACATCGGCGCATTCACGCGCACGAGGCCGTGCGGCTCGAGCGCCTGAGCCGTTGCTTCGTTCTCGATCAGTTCGGCATCCGCGAGCAGCCGGATCGCACGGTCGCGCAAGAGAGCGCCCGTCGGGGTCAGCGACAGTCTGCGCGACGTCCGGTACAGCAGCATGGTGCCGAGCCGTTGCTCGAGGCGCGCGATGGCCTTCGACACGGTCGACTGCGACGTGCCGATCAGCTCGGCGGCCTTTGCAAACGAGCCGGTTTCCGCGACGCGCGCGAAAATGGCCCAGGCGTCGAGATCAGGAAGGTGTTGCATCATGGGATTGGAATCGATGGTTGTGTGCTGGCGAGCTGGCCGGCACGGTCCAAACGCGGACGTTGACTGCGCTGGCGGGCCGGCTCGTCACGCGGATTGACGTGCAGGCGGTCGCGCTCATCGAGTCGTTTTTCGAATACTCATCACATGAGGAATGGCTGGCGAGCGCAATCGATTACGCGCTCGATCTGATGCTTTTCAACGGACACCTCACGACGCTCGGTCGTTCGCACGCGATTGACGGCGTGTGGGGAAAGTGTCGGCAATGGGCGAGCTCGATGCGACCGCGCCCGATACCCGGCGCTTATTTCACCGGCACGTCCGCGAGCACCACCTGCGGGTACGGATCGACGAAGATCGGCTGGCTATGCTGCGGAGCGAGTACTTCATGTTTTCGATTGCTCATGAAGTTTGCAGTCCTTTGAAGCGGAAAATGGGAGACCGGCCTCGATCGTGCAAACGATGGAAGCCTGTGCGCAGTGCGCGGGCATCACGGTGGCCGGGTCGACACATTTGACACGTATTCGTGCCGAATGAACACCAAAGAAACGGAATCAAACCGATTCGAATTAGCGCTTGCACTTCGTGCCCGACGGATTCGCGCCTGCTCGCGCGAACGCTCGCCACGTTTTCAGGGAATCGACAGGGCGGTGTGCGTCATCGGCCGGCTAGCCACGCGCCACGCATCGTGCCACCGCGTCTTCGGTCGCTTTTGGGGGGGAGTTGTGCAATCGGCACGCCGTCGTCGGCTCGCCACCCGCGCGGACGATGCCACGCTCGCATTCGAGCGCGGTTCTCGACTCGCGCGGGTGGTCCCGCGACACCCGGCAACGGCGGCTTACTGTTTCGCTACCGAAAACGCGTAAAGCTTGTGGTTATCGCCGGCATAGGGCAGCCCGAGAATCTTGGTGTGATAGCCGGATCCCCAATAGACCGTCCCGTCGACGATCGCGGCACCGGACACCACGGCGCCACCGCTCTCGAAGCTCCACTTGATTTCGCCGGTCGACGCATCGAGTGCATACATGTTGGCGCCACTGCCCGCCAGCGAACCGGCATACACCACGCCGTTAGCCTCGGACATCGCAACGGTGTCCATCATCTGCTGCGGATCCGCGGTGCGCCAGAGCAGCTTGCCGGTTGCCGCGTCAACCGCGGCCCAGATGCCGCCCTTGGTCGTCTTCGTCCCCGCCGGTGAATTGACGTCGATGGACTCGTGATTCAGGTTGCCGATCGACACGTAAATGCGCTTGCCGTCAGCGGCCGTTCCCCACAGCATGCCGCCGAGCAGGCTGCCGGGGCCGACCTGGGTATGCCAGACGACCTTGCCCGTCTTCGGATCAAGTGCCCAGTAGACGCCGCTCTTCTGGCCGGCACCGAGCAACGTGCGCTTGTGCCCGCCGATGGTCGTCGTATACAGGTTGGGCCCCGAGCCGAAATCGTAGTCCGGGCCGTCGTCGTGGTCGTAGTTCGTCGACATGTCGGCCGACAGCGTACGGGTAGCCCATGCGATCTTGCCCGTCTTCAGGTTCAGTGCGACGAAACTGTCGATATGATTGCCCGGTACGGCTGCCTTGCACTTCTCTTGCCCCGGATACCGGCACACCCCTTCCGGAACGGTGAAGTTGTTGCCAGTCGTCACGTACAGCAAGCCGGTTTCATGATCGACGACCGGCGTGTTGCCCCAGACCGAACCGCCGGTGTAGCCCTCCGGAACCATGTAGGTCTTCCACAGCAGTTTGCCGCTCGTCGCGTCGAGCGCCACGACGCTGCCGCGATACTGCGGCGTCTCCTTCAGGGCTTCGGCGCGAGACGATACGCCGACGTACGCGATCCCGTTGTCGATAACCGGCGAACTCGTAATGATGGCGGACTTGTCCGTGTCGACCTGCGTACGCCACAGCGGCGCGCCGTCTTCGGCCTTGATGCCCAGCATGTAGGCGCCGGTCGGGTTGTTGGCGATCTGCGTACCCTGGCCGATCACCAGCGTGCCTTTCCAGTATGCGGGGCTGGTGCGCGACGCATCGTTGGGAATCTGGCTGTAGTCACTGACCTTCTTGTGCCACTTGACCTGTCCGGTCGCGGCATCGACGGCCCATAGCGAGCCACCGAAATCGGGAACATAGACGACACCGGCGACTACCGTCGGCGTGGCAGACACGTTACCGTCCGTCTCGACCGACCAGCGTGGCGCCAGCTTGGCCACGTTGTTCAGGCCAATCGCGCGTTCGCCCGCGGCACTGCGGGTATTGCGCAGATTCTGCCCGGCCATTGGCCAATCTCCCGCGCTTTGTGCGGCAGCGGGAGCAGCAACGATGAGGCTGCTCATGATAGCGACGGCCGTCGCGATAGCCGGGTTGCGCCAGGATAGCGGCGAAGCGCGCCGATTCGCGTCTTGCCTGTTGAACACTCGTTTCATTTTCAGCTCTCCATAAAACAGCGATAGACAAACCCTGCCTTGGCACTACGCTCACTTTGGCGAGTCAGCGCATTCAAAAACGATCGATCATGCCGATCTGTACGCCGCGCACCAGCGAACCGGGCCACGATGGCGGGAGCCCGGTTACGTTGACGCCACGCAGCGTGAAAGTCGCGTTGCTACGATTACGCAACCAGCCCGCACTCGCGTACAGTTGCAACGTCTTCGATAGCTTGTAATCGCACATCGCACTGAACTGGTCCGCGTTGTTGTCCCCGCCGGAACGGTCACGCACGTACGCATAGCCGAGCGACGCATCGAGATTCGGCGCGAACGCATAGCGCAGCGATACCGCAAAACCGTCGTTGTGATAAATCGGGGCACTGCCGCCCGCCCCGTTGAACCAGTCCGCGAACAAGGTGGCCTTGTCGATGCGATACGACACGCCGGCGAGATTCGCGCGCAATGCTCCACTGCCGTGTGTCTGCTGGTGTCCGTATGCGAGCCGCACCGGCCCGTACTGGTACGACACCGTTTCGAAGTTGCCCGCGAGCCCGTTGCCGTCGTTGTCGCTCGCCGCACGCAGCGACATCATCACCGTTGCGTCGAAGCCCGCGATGTTCGGTGACAGATAGGTGATCGCATTGCTCGCGTAGGGCGTGATCTTGGAGAAGTTGTTCAGCCCGGACGCAATGGTTCCCGCACCAAATGCATCGATCTCGCCTTTGAACGGGATATAGATCGGCGAATATTGCCGTCCGACGCGCATTTCTCCCCAGGGGCCGCCCGCACCGATCCAGGCCTGGCGGTTGAACAGCGTGCCCGCCGTATCGAGCGTGCCATTGGTCGAGCCGAATCCGTTCTCGAGTACGAACAGAATGTTCGTCCCGCCGCCGATCGGCTCGCTGCCGCGCAAGCCGATCCGCGACCCGCGATACGCACCCGAGTCCATCCGCGCCACCCATCCCGCGCCCGGATTCGTGATCTCGATACTCGTGTCGATGACACCGTACAAGGTCACGGATGCCTGCGCCCACGCGAGGGACGGCGCAACGAGCAGAACGCCCAACGCACCGCACGCCTGCGCCCGTTGTCGAAAAACCGAACGAGCGCCGTTGCGCCGCTGCCGGAACCGCTTGATGCCGATCATCGATGCCGTCTTCATCTATCGTTTCAGAACGTGTGCATCACGCCGACATACGTCGTGACCTGCGATTCGCCATCGAGCGGATTGGTGGTCGGCGTCGCACCCAGCGGCGTCGCGAACACCGAGAAATCCGAGTGGCTCCCGTTACGCACATAACCCACCGTGCCGTAAAGGAAGGTGCGCTTGCTCAGGTTGTAGGTCGTGCCGAGCGCGTACAGCATCGCGTGGCCGGCCGGGTCATGCGTCGCGTCGCCATTGCCGCTGCGCACACGGACGTAGTAGCCGGCGCCCGTCACCGACCATTGGGCATTCGCCTGCCATGTCGCACCGAGCCAGAAATGATCTGCGGTGTCCGCGAGGCCGGCCGGCGTGTCCGGCGCGGAATAGTGCGTCCAGGCCGTCTGAATCGTGAACTTCTGGATTCGCACGTTTCCGCCGACGAAATATTCACGGGAGCTCGTGAAGACGTTGCTGAACTTGCCGGTCGAATCGCGCAGCTCGTCGTACATGCCGCGGACGTCGAAATACGGCGAGTGGTAGGTCAGCATGACACCGTCCGAGCGGCCGAACTCGCCCGACGCGCCGTTGTTGAAGCCGCTCGCCTGGTTACCGAACGCGTATTGCGCCTGCACGTCGAAGCCGTGGAAAACCGGGCTGTGGTATTCCACGTTATTGCTGGTCTGCTGCCAGTTGCGCCCGCGCACGAGGGATGCCGACGACACCGCCTGCTGCACGAACGGGTCGAACGCCCACACGCCATCGCTGTCGATGAACAGGTTGCGCCCCGCCTGGAACTGCCCCCACGTGTCGTCTTTCAGTCCGACGTAGGCACGCCTCGAAAAGAGCCGTCCGCCGCCCGTTGTACCGTTCATCACTTGCAGCGCGGTTTCGAGATTGAATACCGTGGACAACCCGCCACCCAGATCCTCGTTGCCGCGCAGGCCCAGCATGCTCGTGCCCCAGTCGCCCCCTTCCGCACTGAAGCGTGTGCCGGTCTGACCCGGCGCCGTCGTGACGTGGTTCAGGTACTCGAGCCCCGCGTCGACGCGGCCATACAACGTCACGCTCGTTTGCGCCCACGCCGCCGGCATGAGCCCCCCCAGCAACAAAGCAACCGTGATTTTCTTTCTCATCGTTCTCTCCGATGAAAGCCGCCCCGACGTTCATCAAATATTCACAGAGCCATCTTCGGCGACTGATCGCCTTTCTCTTCACTTTGTATTACTAATAATCAATGGCATGCCTCGACTGAAAGATCCGACCTGAAATCAACTGCCTGGAACCGATTGAAACGGCAGACCGAACCGGTTCGCCATGCGGGCAAGTTGAACGCTGTTGTCCGCGCCGAACTTCTGGCGGAGCGTCGACTGATGGTTGGACACGGTCTTCTGACTGATACCGAGTTTCTCGCCGATGGCGAGCAACGTATAACCTTGGATGAGCAGTCCCAGCACCTCGAACTCGCGCGCCGACAGCGCGCTGTCAACGTGCCCCTCCCGAAACGCATCACTCGTGTGCAGCGCCTGTGCGACGTCGGGACTCAGGAATCGACGCCCGCGCGCCACGGTGCGAACCGCGTCGACAAGCACGTCGGGCGCACTGGACTTGGTCACGTAACCGAGCGCCCCCGCGGCGAGCGAGCGGCGCACGAAAGTCGTTTCCTCACGGACACTAAATATCAGGATATGCGCTGCGCGCTCGCGCGCAAGCATGCGGCGGATGGCCTCGATGCCACTCGGGCCTGGCAGCGACACCTCCATCACGACCACATCGGGCCGCAGCGTGCAGAACGCGTGATAGGCCTCGGCGGCATGCCTGGCCTCACCGCATACGCAAAGATCCGATTCGAACTCGATCAGTCTCTTATAGCCTTCGCGCACGACCGCATGGTCATCGACAAGCAAAATGGAAGTGCATGGGAGCACGTGGCGGGCCTCGCGTATCGAAATTTCCGACGTCTTAGCGTTTCGTCTGCTCGCGTCACTGATCGATGCAATCTTGCCCCGTTTTTTCCCGGCCGAAAACGCAGATTATGGAAATGCATCCATTCCATTCCCCCTTTCAGATCGATGTCGATTGCAATGAATATCAAGGAAAACGTAATGATTTGCGATGAGGTCCGCTCGCCGCGCGCGATCCCGACGATCTGATTTTTTCCTTCGAGGCAGGCGCTGGACGCACTTCGGGAAATCCTCCCGCGCGCAACCCGCGGTGCCTGTGTAATGCTCTTGTTGACCAGACGTCCGGCTATCGCCGCGCCATGCGAATGTACGACGAGAGAAGAACGATGCACCCATCCGAAAACCGCCCGGCCTCGCCGCGCTACAGGTGCCGTGTCTGCATCGCGCTCTGCTGCGGCACGGTACTGGCAGGCGCACCGCTCGACGTCGCGGCGCAAGCCGCGCCGGTCGCGGCCCACGCAGACACGCTGCTGCCGACGATCGTCGTCATCGGCACGACGCCGCTGCTCGGTATCGGCACACCGCTTACGCAGGTGCCGGCAAACGTGCAAACCATCCGCGCGAGCGAGATCGGGACGCAGCATCGCGCGTCGCTCACCGACTACTTCGAAAAGAACCTGCAGAGCGTCGATATCAACGAGGCGCAGGGCAACCCCTGGCAGACCGATGTGAACTATCGCGGCTCGACGGCGTCGCCGCTGCTCGGCACGCCACAGGGCCTCTCCGTGTTTCTCGACGGCGTGCGCGTGAATGAGCCGTTCGGTGACGTGGTGAATTGGGATCTCATCCCATCGGCGGCCATCGACACGATTCAGCTGATCCCCGGATCGAATCCCACCTATGGCTTGAACACGCTCGGCGGCGCCCTCGCGATTTCGACGAAGAACGGTCGCGCGCATCCCGGCGGCAACGTCGAGATCAGCGGCGGTTCCTGGGGGCGCAAGACCGCCCAGATCGAACAGGGCGGCACAATCGGCTCGAACCTCGACTACTACGTGACCGGCAATGTCGCGAACGACAACGGCTGGGCCGACCACAATTCGAGCAGGGTGCGCCAGGGCTTCGGCAAGCTGCGTTATACCGATGCGGATACGACGCTTTCGGTCTCGGCAGGCGGCGCGGACAATACCTTGCAGGGGTCGCAGACGATCCCGCGCTCGTTTCTCGACAACCCGCGCCAGGCCTACACGTACCCGGACCAGAACAAGAACAAGAACAAGGCTGCATGGGTCACGCTGTCGGGCGACCACTATTTCAATGACAACGTCGAGGTCAGCGGCAACGTTTATTACCGCCACTACGACAACAGCAATCTCAGCAGCAATAACAACAACAATTTCCAGCCCACCGATCCGAATTCGGCCGAAGGCACCAACGCGCTTTCGGACATCACGACCGATAGCTACGGCGCGAGCCTGCAGCTGACGCTGCTCGGCAAGTTGCTCGACATGAAGAACCAGTTCGTGCTCGGCGCGAACGCGGACCTGGCGAACTCGACGTATCTGGCGTCCCAACAGGACGCCTACTTCACGGCGACGCGTGCGACTGTGGGCATCGGCGACTACCAGCTCCAGACCAACGCAAAAACGCATAGCGCGAACTACGGGCTGTATTTCAGCGACACGCTCTCACTCACGCAACAGCTCTCGGCCACCTTCTCCGGACGCTACGACTGGGCACGCGCCGATATCGGCGACGAAAGCGGCCAGCAGCCTGCCCTGGACGGGCATCACACGTTCTCGCGCTTCAATCCGGCCTTCGGCGTGAACTGGAACCCCACGCCGGCGCTGACCGTCTATGCGGCCTACAACGAGGGCATGCGCTCGCCTACCGTAATCGAGCTCGCGTGCGCGGACCCCAACGCCCCCTGCTCGCTGCCGAACGACTTCGTCTCCGATCCGAACCTACAGCCCGTGATAGCCAGGACCGTGGAAATCGGCGCGCGCGGGCGCATCGGCTCGGCGACGACCTGGAACGTCGCAGCGTGGCGCACCACGCTTTCCGACGACATACAGTTCGTCAGTAGCGGCGCGAGCAGCCAGGGGTATTTCCAGAACGTCGGCAAGACGCGCCGCCAGGGCTTCGAAATGGGCGCGCACACGAAGTTCGGCCCGGTCGGCATCGGCGCGAACTACAGCTACGTGGACGCGACCTATCAATCGACCTTCGTCGAAAGTAGTCAGAACAATTCGAGCGCCGACGCGAACGGCAACATCGTCGTGCGATCAGGCGACCGCATTCCCGGCATTCCTGCGAACACGGTGAAGCTGCGGCTCGACTACACGCCCGTCTCGCAGGTCGATCTGGGCGCCAACCTCACATGGCGCGGCAGCATCTTCGCGCGCGGCGACGAGAACAACCAGGATACGAACGGCAAGATCGCGGGCTATTTCCTGATCGATCTCGACGCAACGTGGAATGTGACGAAACAACTGCAGCTCTTCGCGACCGTGACGAACCTGCTCAACAAGCAATACGCGAGCTTCGGCGTACTCGGCGAGAATTTCTTCAACGGACCGGGCCACACCTACGACCCCGCGAATCCCGTGAGCGAGCAGTTCGTTGGCGTGGGCGCGCCGCGCGGCGCGTGGGTGGGACTGCGCTATGCGTGGAAGTGACGGCGCGGGCCCGCCCGATGCGCGACGACCGGCGGACATCACGCCGCGCCGATCGGGCGGCCCGTCGCAACGGCTGACCGCCGCGATTCGTCAGCGGAATCGCATCCGCGCGTGCCGCAAAAGGTTGTCGGCGAGCAACAAACGTAATCGTCTGTAAATCCTGCAAGCAAACGGCCGTTTTGGCCTGCGTCGCAGGTGCGCCGTTTGCTAGGATCGCGCCTCTTCCCTCCGCGCTCCTGCCGCCTTGAATCGCTTCGTGCCGCTTCTCCGAGATGTGTGGCGCCGTTGCCGCGCCCGTGTCGTACCGTTCGCCGCCGCCAGCGGCGCGCGCATCCGCGCGCTGGGCGCCGGCGTGCTGCATCGCCTGCGTCATCCGACGCGCCGCGGCGTCGCGCTGACGCTCGCCGCCATACCGGTGCTGGGCCTGCTGGTGCTGCTCGCGTTCGTTCCGTTCACGCCGAGCATCGGCGACATCCGCAAGGCGCGCATCGACCGCCCCGCGCGCGTGCTGTCCGCCGACGGCCAGCTGATCGCCGAGTTCCGGCCGGTCAACCGCGAATGGGTGCCGCTCAAGCAGATCTCGCCGCACATGGTCGACGCGCTGATCGCGACCGAGGATCACCGCTTCTACACGCATCACGGCATCGATTTGCGCCGCACGCTCGCGGCCGGGCTGCACACGTTCTCGGGCGACCGCCAGGGCGGCTCGACGATCACGCAGCAGCTCGCCCGCAACCTGTATCCGGATGAAGTCGGCCGCGCGCCGACGCTCACGCGCAAGGTGAAGGAGCTGATCACCGCGTTCAAGATCGAGTCGGTGTACAGCAAGGACGAGATTCTCGAGACCTACCTGAACACCGTGCCGTTCCTGTACAACGCGTACGGCGTCGAAATGGCCGCGCGCACCTACTTCGGCAAGTCGGCCGACCAGCTCGACATCGTCGAAAGCGCGACGCTCGTCGGGATGCTGAAGGGCAACAGCTACTACAACCCGGTGCTGAATCCGGAACGCGCGGTACAGCGGCGCAACATCGTGCTCGACCGGATGGCGCAGATGCGCATGCTGACGCCGCAGGAGCTCGCCAAACTGCAGCGCCAGCCGCTGCGCGTCGACTTCGAGCCGCAGTCGGGGCAGCCCGGCCTCGCCCCGCACTTCGCGGTGCAGCTGCGCAAATGGCTGATCGCGTGGGCCGATCGCAACAACTACGATCTGTACTCGGACGGCCTCGTTGTACGCACGACGCTCGACGCGCGGCTGCAGGACATGGCGACGCAAGCGCTGGCGCGGCAGACCGAACGGCTGCAGGCGATCGCCGACAGCGCGTGGCGCGGCCCGTCCGGCTGCGGGCTGCGCAACGACCTGTTCCGCGGCTTCATCCGCCAGACGCCCGACTATCGGCAGGCTCGCGACACGGGGCTCACCGATGTCGCGGCGCTGAAGCAGCTCGGCGCCAATCGTGAGTTCATGCGAGCGCTGTGCGAACGCAAGACCCAGGTGCAGGCCGGCTTCGTCGCGATCGACCCGCGCAACGGCGCGATCCGCGCGTGGGTGGGCAGCCCCGATTTCGGCAGCGAGCCGTTCGATCACGTGTCGCAGGCGCGGCGCCAGCCAGGCTCGACGTTCAAGCCGTTCGTCTATGGCGCCGCGTTCGCGGACGGCATGCGGCCGGGCGATACGTTCGTCGACCGCCCGGTGGCGATCCCGATCGGCGGCCGCGCGGTCTGGCGCCCGACCGACGAGGAGCCGCCGACGGGCGAGCCGATGACGTTGCGCGACGCGCTCGCGCTGTCGCGCAACCGCATCACCGCGCAGGTGATGCAGCAGGAAGGCGCCGCGAAGGTCGCGCAGCTCGCACGTGCGATGGGGGTGCGTGAGAGCCCGCTCGAAGCGGTACCGTCGCTCGCGCTCGGCACGAGCCCCGTCACGCTGAAGGAGATGGTGTCCGCGTACGGCACGATCGCGAACCGCGGCGTGTACGTCGCGCCGCAGATGATCACGCGCATCGAGGATCGCGACGGCAAGGTGCTCGCCACCTTCGGCAGCGCGCCGCCCGAACGTGCGCTGCCGGCGCCCGCCGCGCAGACGCTGGTCGACGTGATGCGCGACGTCGTCGATCGCGGCACCGGCGCCGACATCCGCTCGCGCTACGGGATCCGCGTCGACGTCGCCGGCAAGACGGGCACGACGCAGGACAACGCGGACGGCTGGTTCATCCTGATGCATCCGCAACTCGTGGCCGGCGCGTGGGTCGGCTTCGACGACGGCAGCGTGACGCTGCGCAGCGACTACTGGGGCGCGGGCGCACACAGCGCGCTGCCGATCGTCGGCACGTTCTACGATGCGGCGCTGCGCGCGCGGGCGATCGATCCGCACGCGCAGTTCTCGCCCGACTTCCGGCCGCGCAGCGCGCCGGCGCCGCGGCGGCGCACGCCGCATCCGGGCCTGTTCGACTGGCTGAGGTTGTTCCGCTGATCCTGGGGCCGTCGGGCAAGACGGCCGTTCGCTTTACGTGCGCGTCGTCGTCGCGCGCCCGTCCGGATACAACCAGACGGCCACGCCATCGTCGCGCCATGCCGCGACCGGCTTGCCGTCGCGCCAGTTTTCCGCGATCGCGGCGCGGCGGACAGGCCACGACATCAGCAACGTGCGCGCGGCGTTGCCGTCGAACAGCGCGTCATCGCCGATCCGTGTGTAACGGGCCGGATGCAGCACGGTGCCGTCCGCACGGAACACGGTCGCGCGCACGTCGTCGCCGTCCTCGTCCAGCACGCCGGCCAGCCAGCCGTAACCGGACGCGAAGAACAGGCCGGTCAGGTCGTCGCAGCGCCCCAGCGAAATCGTCGTGCCCGCCTCCAGATCGCAGATCGCGACATGCATCGGGTCCTCCGACAAGAGGCCGACCGCATAGCGCGTGAACAGCTCGCGCGGCACCGCCGTGTCATCCGGCAACCACGGCAGCGCCCACATGTTCACGAAATCGAACCGCGTCAGCGCACGGCCCAGCCCGTCGACAATTGCGCAACGTCCGTCGCCGCGCCGCACGATGTGGCGAATCGCGCCAAGGTCGGTCACGGTCTCCGTCCGCTCGCCGTCGATCAGCCTGGCGATTTCCGCGTAACGCGGCTCGACGACCGTCCGGCCTTTCAGATCGACGAGGCCGACGTGATCGCCCCGCTGGGCGATGAACGCACCGCATTCGGACGACCATTCGAGCGACGTCCATTCGGGCCGTGCCCGCCATTGCCCGTCGCGATCGACCAGCCCCCAGTGCTCGCCCTCGCACACCGCCACGACGGCGCCGTTCACGAATTCCTGCGCATCGTCGAAACGCGGCGGGATCACCCACGCGCCGTTCGTGTCGACGAAGCCCCAGCGTTCGTCCAGGCTCGCGGACGCCAGCCCGTCGGAGAACTCGCCGAAGTTGTCGAGCAACGGTTCGAGCACCCACGTGCCGTCCGTGCGTACGAGCCCGAATCGCTCGCCGACCCGCACGCATGCGATGTCGCCCGTGAAGTTCCAAACTTCGTCGAATGCCGGCTCGCGCACGACGCGCGCACCCGCCTCATCGGCGAGCAACAGGCCGAACTGCCCGTCGCGCGCCACCCACAGCAACCGGTCGTCGTGCGCGCCGCTGCGCCACAGGCTCGTCCACGCCGGCGGCACGATCACGTCCCATGCGTCGTTGTTCTCGCGCCGGACGCCCCACAAGCCGTTGCGTCCGCGAAAGCTGAACGTGTCGCAGGCGAGCCAGCGGCCATGTACCTCGCCGGCATCGAACATCTCGGCAAACGTCACGCCGCGGGGCGGCTCCTGACGCTTGAAATAGTGATGCGACACGCCGCCGAATCCGAAGCCCCACGCCCAGTCGCGCCAGTCGGGACGCGCTTCGATCTCGAGCGCATCACGCACGCCGCGCACATCGCGGAAGTCCATGCAGTTCGCGACTTGCCACCACAGGCGCGTGCAGGTGTCGCGCTCCTCGTCGATGAATGCGTCCGGCTCGCCGCCGGCAAGCCACGACAACTCGTCGAGATTCGCGGAAAACCGTGGCGCGCCATGCGCATCGCCGAGCGCGTCGATCGATTCGCCGAGATGGCGTAAGAGCGCATCGAACTGGCGCGCGAGCGCCGGATCGTCGCCGGGCAGCGGATGTGCGACGACGAACGATGCGAGCCGGCTGAGGCGCGCATGCGCGGCCCGCGCATCGCTGGCGAGATTCGGCGTGCCCGCGTCGCCGAACACGCGCTGATCCGTAATCGCGTCGCCCGCGCCGCCGTCGGCGAGCAGCACGCGCCATAGCAGCGGAAAGTGATTGTTGGATTCCGCGAACTCGATCGTCCGCGCGTCGTCTCCATCAGCGGCCTGGAGATAGAGCCATGCTCGATTGCCCATCGGTCGGATCGCCCTCGTTGTCGTTGTATGGCGTCGGTTCGGTCGCGGTCAGTGTGCAGCGGATGCCTTCAGCAGCCGCAGGATCTCCGGCGTATCGGCGGCGTCCGCCAGCACTTTCGCGGACGGCTTCACGCCGGCATCGAGCAGGCGCTGCACGCCGTCGACACGACGCGCGGTCACCTCGCCGTCGAGCAGCGCATCGTCGTGTAGCACGTCCGGGTTTGCGTCCTTCGCGAGCAGCACGAAGACCGATGCCGGCACGGGCGGATTCAATGCGTCCGGCAACGCGACGTCGGCGAGCCGGTACGGGTTGTTGTCACGGAGCTGCCAGCGCAGCATGCCGCGCGCCTGCCACTTGCCGAGCACCGCGAGCGCATCCGGCTCCGGCAGTTGCACGATTTCCGCAACGAGATCGCTCGCCTGCTCTTCTCGGCCGTCGCGCAGCGTGTCGGGCGGCGGCAGGTTCGGCACCAGCACGTCGAGCACGAGCGCCTGCCGGCGCGCGCGATCGGGCGACGTCGGTGCGCCCGCGTCCGGCCGGTTCTGCCGCAGCAACTGGCCGGCCACACGCCAGCGATCGTCGCGGCCGTGTTCGTCGCGCGGCACCTGGTGCGCACGCAACATCACGCCGAGCCAGCGCCACATCGAATCGACTTCCTTGTCGTCGTTCGACGTCACGCCGTCGCCGACGATCTCGTCGAGCGCTTGGCCGCACACGAACGCGCGCTGTCGCACCGGTTCGAGTCCGGCAAAGTACTTGTGGGCGGGTTCCGGCAGCGCATCGAAGTCGGCCTGGCTCATGTCGGGCGGATGGTGGCCCGGGCACCGGCCCGCGTCGGCAATCTCCCGGCCCGCCACCGCCTTCACGGGCTCAGGCGGCGAATCGCCGCTGCGCGCGACCGGATACAGTTCGATCCCGTTGACCTGGAAACCCTGCATCGCCAGCATCACGACACCCGTCGTCGAATGCTTCGTCTCGAAGTTCTGGCCGGTAATCGACGTGACCTGATACGGCGAGCCAATCGGCATCTTGATCAGTTCGCCGCCCGGCACGTCGAGCACGCAGGCGCCCGGCGGCGCCTTGTCGGGGCCCTCGGTTTCCAGCTCGGCCTCGTGCGTCGGCGCCGTTTCGACACTCCACTGGCCGGCGTCGCGCACGCGCAGCACGATCTCGCCGCCCACTTTCTCGACGCGCAGCGTCGCGGGTTTACCGGCCGCCGGCGCGTAATCGCCGAGCAGGGTATCGCAGGCAGTGCCGGCCCGCGCGGACAGCGACGCGAGCAACAGCAGACAGAACAAGGGGGTACGCACGGCTGAAGCCTCTCTCTTCGAATTGTTTTGGGAATGTCCGGCGCGACAGCGCACGGCGGCGGCGACACGACCGATCGCCGCCGGACGCCAATATAGCGAACGTGAGCGACGTATGCCAGCCGGCGCACGCCCATGCGACAGGCAGGGAAACGCAAAGGTGTGGCGCGGCGCCGGATGGGTCCATCCGGACGAAGCGGAGCCGCCGCGTGCTGCGCCGCGCCGGCCGTCAGTCCGCCGTGTCGCCGCCCTTCGGCACCTTCGACCACGCCTTGCGCCCCGGCAACGGCGACCACGCCGGCCGCGTCTTGCGGGCGCTGTCGATCACGACCAGGTAGCGGCCCGCGATCGGCGTGATGTCGCGATCGCGACGCAGCACCCACAGCGACTTGCCGGCTTCGACGCGCGCCTGGTAATCGTCGTCGAGCAGGCCGTGCCGGTCGAAGAACGTGTTCAGCGACGCGGGAATCCGCACGCACCCTTTCGAGTGCCGGATGCCGAGCAGCGATTCGAGGCGATCGGGATCGGTCGCATGCATCTGGAAGCGCATCGGCGACACGCCGCCCTTGCCCCAGCCGCGCTCGCCGTCCACCCAGCCGAAGTCGTAGATGCGCATGTCGCGGCGGCCGTAGCCGCGAATGCCGTTCTCGTTCGTCGTGCCTTCCGCGCGGAAATCCATGTTGTCCGGCGAGTGATGGAACACGCCGAGCGGTGTCAGGAAATGGTCGTACTTGCCCGGCAGCCCGGTGCCGACCGGCGATGCGCCGATCATCATCCACGCGTTGGCCGGCGTCGCGCGGAAGTAGATGAACAGCGCCTGCACGGTCGGCGCGCGGTCGACCATCGCGATGTATTCGCCGGCGAGATCGCCGAGATCCGCATCGACGAGCGCCTTCTGGAGCCGCTCGCCGTAGGCACGCTGCTCGCTTGCCGGCACGTTCAGACGCCGCGTGACTTCCTGTGTGAAGCGCTTGCGCATGTCGACCGCGCGTGCCGTCGCATTTTTCGCCTCGTCGGCTGATAGCGGCGGATGCCGGCGCGGCAGTGTCGGCGCGGGGGGCCCAACCTCGCTGGCGGGCGTCGTGGAAGCGGCAGAGGCAGGTGTGGCGGCGGAAGCAGCGGAAGCGGCAGAGGCCGCGGATGCGGATGCGCCCGATGCACTCGATGCACCCGACGCCGGACTGGCGGGCTGCGCAGGATGCGCGTGCGATGCGGCAGGCGCGGACTGCGCCGCCGAGGCTCCCGACGATGCATGCGCCGACGAAGCGGCATGCGCACGGGAAGCCGCCGATGCGGGCGACTCGACTGATGAGGATGACGTAGCAGCAGGCGACGATGCGTCGGACACCGCAAACGCAGGCCGCTCGACAAGCACGGCGATCGGCAGTGCCGCAGCGAGCCAGATACACGCAGCGGCGACACGGGCAAGACTACGCGGCTTCACCAATCGCCGCGCCAGGCTGAAAAGCATCATACGTTCGAAGCCATCGGCCGATCCGGCCGCCGCATGCTGCTGTTGCGAGCGGCGCATCTTCCGCGCGAGCCATCGACACGTCCGGCGCATCATGTGCGCCCGACGCCGACGCCTCTTCGCGACGGAGCCGTTCGCTGATGCAACGCGTGCGGTCCGATGGCGGCTAATGAGTCGTCAGGCCCTTCATTTTACGCGCCTGAGCAAGAATCGGCAGCGACGCCCAGTTGCGGTTTCACCGTGGATTTGCGCTTCGTCACGCTTTGTTTCAACTCGTTGCCGCCCGCATTTTCGTTACGTGGCAATCTTGTTTGTTGGGCATTTGAGATCGATACAGGTAGCCGTGTGTTTCGCCAAGACGCGATGGCCTCTTCAAATCGATTCGTATGCCAGATCATTCCCGATACACGATACATGCCGTACGCGCGATGCAATCGCCATCGCACGGCACGCATGCCGCACGAACCGTGCGACACGCGTGCACCACCGTCGATTACTTCGAGATGGCTTCGAGCGCGATGCCCTTCGTGCGCGGCCCCATGAGCCCGATCGCGGCCATCACGATCACCATCGCGCCCGCGATGAACGCGAACACGCCGAAAGTGCCGAAGCCCTTCAGCACGGCCGCGATCACGAACGACGAGAAGATCGCCGAGAAGCGGCTCCACGAATAGACGAAGCCGACTGCCCGTGCGCGGATCGACGTCGGGAACAGCTCGGCCTGATACGCGTGGAAGCTGTACGACATGATGTTGCTCGCGAGCGTGAGGCCGATGCCGAGCACGATCAGGAATGCGCCCACCGTCGTCTGGCTGAACAGCAGCCCGCAGACGACGATCGCCGCCGCCATCGCGACGATCACCGACTTGCGCTCGAAGCGGTCGGCGATCACGAGGCCGATCAGCGGGCCGATCGGTGCGGCAAGCGCGATCACGCTGGAATACATCAGGCTCGACGTGATCGTGATGCCCTGCTTGATCAGCAGCGTCGGCACCCAGTTCGCGAAGCCGTAGAAGCCGACCGTCTGGAACACGTTGAAGATCGTCATCATGATCGTGCGGTTGCGATACGGCTGCACCCACATGTCGCGGAAGCTGCCGCGCGGCGGCACGGGCTCGGCAGGCGCGGGCGGCGGCAGCGGCCGTCCGTACTCGGCTTCGACCTTCGCCTCGAGTGCGCGCATGATGCGGTCGGCTTCGTCGACCCGGCCCTGCTGCGCGAGCCAGCGCGGGCTTTCCGGCAGTTCGCGGCGGATCCACCACACGAACAGCGCGCCGTGCGCACCGATCAGCACGACCCAGCGCCAGCCATCGAGGCCGAACGGCGCATGCGGCACCAGCAGGTACGCGAGGAACGCGACCACCGGCACCGCGACAAACCCGACCGCCTGCTCGCACGCGAACGCGCGGCCGCGGATCTGCTTCGGAACGAGCTCGGAAATGTACGTGCCGATCGTCACCATCTCGACGCCCAGGCCGAGACCGACGACGAAGCGCCAGAAGTTCAGCCCGGCAGCGGTGTCCTGGAACGCCATCACGACGTTGGCGGCCGTGTACCACAGCAGCGACCACGTGAAGATCGCGCGGCGGCCGAAGCGGTCGGCGAGGAAGCCGCACGCGATCGTGCCGATGAAGAGCCCGGAGAACAGCGCGGCGATGAAGCTCGCGACGCCCGTGGTGCCGAACAGGCCATGCGTCGTCGCCGACAGGATCCCGCTTTTCACGAGGCCGGGCGCGACGTAGCCGCTATAGAGCAGGTCGTAAAGCTCGAAGAAGAAGCCGAGGCTCAGCAGAACGACGAGCTTCCAGACGGTACGTGTAGGCGGCAGGCGGTCGAGGCGGGCCGAGATGGAGCCGGGGTCGATCGCCGCGGGGCGGACGGCGCCTGCTGCGGCGAGCGGGTCGGGCTGGGTGGATGCCATGGTGGCAAGTCTCCGGATTCTTGATTGTCCTGGCGCTACCAGAGCGGTGCTGGCGAGCGGCTTCGCGCATTTTAGCGAGGCGAGCGGCGGAGCACATCAGTCGACTGACACACTGGAGCGGCTGTGATCCGGCCGGTGCCGCCCTCACTGGCGAATGACGCGCACCGTCATACGGGCTTCACGGCCGGCCAATCGACGCGCTCCACGTCCAGAAATTCGACGCCCGTGATGCCACGCCTGACTGCCTCGTCGCGAAAATCCCCGGAGCAGATCAGCGAATTGCTGCTCCCGACCATGCCGGCCAGCTTGAAGATCGGGCATGAAAAATCGCTGGAAACAACCAGCTTCCTGATTCTCTCGATGCCGCCGAACTTTCCGGTAACAAACGCCGACTCGCCGCCATCGACCTCTTCGGGTTGAAAGCTCGGGAAGATCGACACGCAATAGCCGCTTCCGGAAACCCGCTCTCCCGCCAAAGACAGGATCTCGACGGGTGCGACATCAACCATCGGGACGCTAAGCGCAGAGAGGGCAGCGCCGAATCTCTCACTGATCAGGTAATAAAAACCCAAGTCGCTGCGAACGTCAAAATCGCACCGTGCCTCTTCGGTGATGAACACCACACCGGCGGGAAAGGGTTCGTGTGCCTTCCTGCGCGACGGGTTGGCATACCACGGGAAATATCCGGCTTCGACGCGCTTGGCATCCGGATAGTACCGGTCATACAACGCCCCATTGAGCATGCCGATTCGGCCGCCTGGCGCTGAACCTTGAGACAGAACGTAATACTTCACGATAGATCGCCCCTTGCTAGGCACACTCGGCTGTCGCCGATCTCCGGTATCGCTGACAGCACGCTTGCTTGATCCGGCCTCAAGCGGCCGGCGGGATACCCGTCGTGAACCGGACGCCTTTCTTCGCGGCGCGCAGTACGGCATCGGCCAGTTGATCCCCGACGACGATGCAGGTCGGGGAGTCGGATTGCCGCCCTATACCGTTGGCGGGGAAATCAGGGCGCAAGACCATCTTTTTGAAGCCGACCCTGGCGTCAGGAAACCCGTGGATTTTCACCATGATCGGCTCGGAAGCGTCGTGATCGACCGCATCGACTGTCCGCATCGGGTTGAGAAGAAAGTACGCGCCATCGATAGCGTCGCCGCGCGAGCCGATGACGGCCGGGATGAACTGAACATCGTCGTCGTTCGCCAGTTCCTCGATCGCAGCCCGCACCGCGTCACTGACGAGCGGAATCAGGATGTCCGACCAGATGACGCCGTAGTCCGCGATCTTGGGCCTCCCGCTTCGGGGAAGCTCGAACCACAAAGGGGCTGGCGTTGCGACGCGCTTTCCCGCCTGCAACTCGAAACGATCCACCCCGTTTTTTGCTTCGTCGTAGCGTGCCATCCGGCGTTCCGGATAGTCCGCCTCCGTGGTCCAGATTTTCGTCATCTTTCACCGTATCCGTTTCACGCGGATCGCTCCAGTACATGCGCCGGCCGGACATCCCTGCTCGCCGTTCTCCGGCAAAGCAAAATATTTCATGCAGGCGCCCCGATTCAATCGATACCGAAGTCACGCATATTCAGCGCTACCGGCGACAGGATGAACGACGTGCCATCCGCGTCCTGCTTGACGTGCCAGAGCACCAGACCATACGTCCACATTTTGCCGGCGATCGTCAGGTACTCGTCCACCCTGTTCTCCAGTAATCCGCCCAATACAAACGGAGGAAGCCACATCAGCTCGATACGACCATCGCCCCTCCAGCCATCCTGAAGGAACCGCTCGCGTGCGACCTTTTCATACGGCGCCGGATCGCTCAGGAATTCACTGGCAGGGCGGCAGAAATTCAGGTTGTCCACCCACTCGTACGCATAGCAAAAGAAGTTGCCCATCGCGTCCGGGGCATACGGAATGACATCGCTTTTATTGATGGAATAGCCCATGCATCACATCCTCAATCTGTTTCGTGTCCCGAAGCGAACGCGTTTCGATTCACTCATATTGCGTCAGCTCCAGCCGGATCGACGCCAGCAGATCCCGCGGCAATACAAGCCGCCCGTTGTCTGCCGGCGCCGGAAAAACCGCACATAGCCTTTGATCCGTCTCCATCCCGGGCAGCCAGCGCGACAAGAACGCGTCGAGCGGAATCGCTTTCGCATGAAAGCCCGTCCACGCGTCATCGGCACATAGCGCCGCGAAGTCCTGCTCGGGCCAAAACGGAATCGCGATGCGGCCCTCTGCGGTTGCGGTCGCCCACCCCGTATCGAACAATCCCCAGACGACTTCCGAGTCGGCAATCTTGCGAATGAAGTAATCGCGCCGCGCCTGCGCATCGAGCCGCAGAACGCTTTCGATCTTCTGTGGATGAAGTGCCATCAATCGCCTCCGGCTCGACGTCGGGTCTGACGGACATCGGCCGCGAGTTTGCCCGGGCGCGGAATCGCGTGAATCACCGGCACCGGCCAGCCGACGTCCGCGTCGCCGCACGCACGGATGCCTGCGCCGAAGGGCACGACATGGCCCGGATCCGCATCGGACGGCCACCGCGTTGTCGATTCATCCGCCGCGCGCGAAGGAAGTGTTTGATCTGCCACGCTCTCAGGATTCTTTTCGTTGTTCGTGTTTCGACGCTCGGCGACTGAGCCGCGTCTCGTGTCCCGGACGACCTGCCGGTGACTCGCGGGATTGTACGACGACCGGACGGCCTGACAATGCCCGTCCCCCTGCATGGGGCATGCGACTCATGCCCCGTTTATCCGGTTCGCCCACGCGCCGGCTTTATGTAAATTTCGTAACCGTCTGTCCCGCCGCCAGCCATCGCCGAGCGCCGAAAACGGGCCCGATTCGGCACCATTCGATCCACACACCCGCCGTAATACGGCGCAAACGGCCCAACCCGCGGTGCGTCCCCCTTTTCGGCCGCCACGACATCACAGATGCACATTCGGAAGTCGTTCACCTCCGCGCCCCGGTAACATGCTACCGGGCCAATCACCGGCTTCCGGGCGCCTTTCGGCGACCGGCACTGTCGGCCAATCGTAAGCATTCCATGTCCATACAACGACTCTCTCTCTACGCGCGCCGGATCGCGCTGATCGCGCTGCTGCAGTTCGCGGCGATCGCGACCGCGTCGGCGTTTCCAGGGGCCGCCTCGGCCCCGATGGCGAGCGGCGTCGGCGCACCCGTCCCGGCCATCTCGCTGAACGACGCCATCGCGCAGCTCAAGCAGATGCAGGCCGAGCAGGACCGCATCAAGCAGCAGACCTCGACCGCAACGAGCAGCAAGGAGCTGGACGCGCTCGACAATGCGACGCAGGATCTGAGCACCGATGTCGAGAAGCTGCAGAGCGATCTCGTTCCGCAACGCGCGCAGATCCAGGCGCAACTCGACGTGCTCGGCCCCCCGCCTGCCGACGGCGCCGCGCCGGAAACGCCGGCCGTGGCGAAGCAGCGGGCGACGCTGAACGCGCGCAAGCTGCAGCTCGATGCGGCGTTGAAGCAGACTGCCGACCAGAAGACCAACCTCACGAACCTGAACGAACAGTTCGCGAAGCTGCATCGCGGCCTGCTGAAGAACCAGCTCGCGTTCCGTTCGGGCGGCATTTTCAGCGCGCAGTTCTGGCTGCCGCTGTTCCATCTTTCGCCGGACGACGCCCAGCGGCTCGGGGACTTCGACGAAGAAATGCTCGACATGCTGCGCTCGTCGTGGGTGCCCGGACAAAAGGCGATCACCACGCTGCTGCTGATTGCCGCGTTCGCGGCATGGATCGGCGGTCGCCGGCTCATCGAGCGCGGGCTCGCCTGGTTCTGCGTGAACCGCCTGCCGGCGACCCGCCTGCGCCGTAGCGCGCTGGCGTTGTCGACTGCGCTGTCGACCCTGCTGGCCACCGCCATTGCCGTTCAGATCCTGTACCTCGCCGTCGCGCGCCACTACGACCTCACGCCGGGGTTGACCGATCTGTGGGACCAGTTCGCGAAGCTTGCCGCGACCTGCGCGCTGATCGCCGGGCTCGGCCGCGCGCTGCTCTGCACGAAGCATCCGTCGTGGCGCCTGCCCGCGCTCGCCGATCCCGTCGCACTCGCGATGAAGCCCTTCCCCGGCATCCTCGCCGCGCTGCTGCTGATGTCCGGCACGCTCGAATCGATCAACCGGATCGTCGACACCAGCCTGTCGGTCACGCTGTTCGGCCGCGGTATCGTGTCGCTCGTCGTCGCGCTGACGGTCGGCGCGTCGCTGCTGCGCTCGAACCGCGCGCGCAGCGCGCTCGCGGCCGCCGGCGAAGCGCCCGAGCAGCGCTCGACGCTCGCCGGGCTGATCCATGCCGCCGTCACGCTGGCCATCGTCGCGGCCCTGATCGCGCTGCTGATCGGCTACATCACGGTCGCGCGCTTCATTACCTACGAGCTCGTGTGGTTCGAGATCGTGCTGGGCGCCACCTACATCCTGATCCAGTTGATGCGCGACGCGAGCGAAAGCCTGTTCTCGTCGAGCCTGTCGACGGGCCAGCAGATCAAGAACCTGTTCGCGCTCGAAGACCGGCATCTCGACCAGGCCCGCACGGTCCTGTCGGGTTTCAGCACCAGCCTGCTGATGCTGATCGCGGCCATCGCGCTGCTGACGGGCGGTTTCGGCACGACGCCGGGCGACCTGCTCGACAGCGCGGTCGCGATGATCGGCAGCCAGCGGCTGCAGAGCCTGAACATCATGCCCGACCGAATCATGAACGCCGTGATCGGGTTCGCGATCGGCTTCTACCTGCTGCGCTCGCTGCGCCGCTGGCTCGACAGCGAGTTCATGCCCGCGCTCGGCATGGATACGGGGATGCGCGTGTCGCTGATCACGCTGTTTACCAACGTCGGCTACGTGCTGCTCGTGCTGATGACGCTCGGGCTGCTCGGCGTCAGGTGGAACAACCTCGCGTGGATCGTCAGTGCGTTGTCGGTGGGTATCGGTTTCGGCCTGCAGGAGATCGTGAAGAATTTCGTGTCGGGGCTGATCCTGCTGACCGAGCGCCCGGTGAAGGTGGGCGACATGATCAGCATCGCGGGCGTCGAAGGCGATATCCGCCGCATCAACGTGCGTGCGACCGAGATCCAGCTCAGCGACCGCTCGACCGTGATCGTGCCGAACTCGCAACTGATCTCGCAGAACCTGCGCAACGTGACGATGGGCAACAGCACGCAGGGCGTCGCGACGCTGGTGCTGACGTTCCCGCTGAACACCGATCCCGAGCAGGTGCGCGACCTGCTGCTCGCCGCGTATCGCTCGCATGACGCGATTCTCGAGAAGCCGGCGCCGTCGGTCACGTTCAGCCAGCTCACCCCGGACGGGATTACGCTGAGCGTGACGGGTTACGTGGCGAGCCCGCGGATCGCCGGTTCGACGAAGAGCGACCTGCTGTTCGAGATCCTTAAGCAGTTGCGCGCGGCAGGGATCACGCTGTCGAGCCCGCAGATGCTGGTTGTGCAGAACATGCCGGTGGTGGAGCAGTGAGAAAAGACGGCCCGCTGCGCACGGCGGCCGTCTCTACCGTCGCCTGCTGCGCTACCGGAGCGCCCACCGCCCCATGACACCTGCGCTGGCAAACAGCCGAAGCCGTGCTGCTTCCCACTCGGCCTGCGTTCGCACCCGTTCCTGGCGTGCATCTGAAAGCGCCGCCTGCGCCGAAAGCAGTTCCAGAATGTCACCGGCGCCAAGCGCGTAACGATTGCGCGCCGATGCCAATGCTGCTTCCGCAGCAGCCAGCAAGCGTGCGGACACATCCAGGTTGTCCGCGGTCGTCTCGGCATCAGCATGGGCCTTCAGGACATCGCGCAGAATCTGCTGTTGCGTATCGAGAAGCCGTGCGTGCGCCTGTTCAACCTGGGCCTGCGCTCCGCGTATCCGGTACGTGCGAGAAAATCCCTCAAAGAACGGAATCGTTAAAGTGAGGCCGATGCTTGTCTGCGTCGCCCGCACCGACTGCAATCCCTGATTTGGATAGCCGTTCCTCGACAACGTGCCGCTCAGATCCAGTGTCGGCATCCCCTCCGACCGAACAGTCGTCACTTTCGCTTCGGCAGCCTTCCATTGGGCCCGAGCCGCCTTGATTTCCGGGTGAGAGCTTTCCGCCACGCTAAGCCACTCGCTTAGCTGGCGCTCTGCATCCATCGCAACCGGCACGACGGCCTCCTCGACCTCGATCCGCGTACCCACAGGCAGCCCCGTCGTAAAAACCAGTTCTGCACGTGCGCGAGCCACGTCCCCGCCAGCACGTCGTGCTGCCAGCGTCGCCTTGGCCAACGCCGTCTCCGCCTGCAACGCGTCTGCTCGGGATGCGACGCCCCGTGCCAGCCGCTGACGCGATGCCCTCAATGTCGCCTCAGCCAATGCCGCGGACTCGGTACGCGCCACGAACGCCGCTTGCGCATTCTGGAAATCGAAATAGCTTCCGATGACCTCCACAACCGTCTTTTGCATCGCGGCGTCGTGACCAGCCAACGCAGCCGTCAGCAGTTGTTGCGCCGCGGCGCGGTTCGCAGCCCGCCCACCAAAGTCGAGTAACCGCCAGTTCAGGCTCGCGTTCGATGTCCTGCCGGCGCCGCGCGTATTCATCGTTGGTGCGTCCGGATATCGGTTATAGGTCGTCAGTTGGCTGATCGATCCGCTAACGGTCGGAAGCCACGCCGATCGGGCTTCGCCCAGTGCGGCCGCCTGGATCTTGATCGATGCCCATGCAACCCGAATTCGCGGACTGAGGCAAAGTGCGAGGTCGATCGCATCACCAATCGTCAGCGGCTTCGTCAGGTCGACGGATGAAGGGCACCCAATCGGCGTGTCGTCACCCGGCAATCGCGGCCCGACATCCAGCATGGGCGGACGAGTCAGCAACGGATCGACGAAGCCGTCCGGAATACCACGCGTTTCTGCATTGCATGCAATCGAGATGAACATCAGGCCGCAGATCCACCGACGCACACCGGTGCCACTCATGTTCCTAGCGCTCACGCAAACTCTCCCGCGCGTGCTGCAGCAACGGCGACAGTACATACTCGATCACCCGCCGCGTACCGGTTCTGATCTCGGCACTGCCCGACATGCCCGGCGACAGTGCGATCTTGCGACCATCTACCACCAGCGCCGAGCGATCGAGCACAACCCGCACCGAGTAGACAAGGCCCTTCTTCTCATCGTCTATCGCATCGCGCGAAACGTGACTCACTGTCGCCGACAGCGTGCCGTACTTCGTATATTCGAATGCGTCGATCTTCACGCTTGCGGCCTGCCCTTCCTTCACGAAGCCGATATCACGGTTGTCGACGAACGCCTCCATTTCCACCGAGCCGTCTCGCGGCACGATCTGCATCAGCGGCTGCGCGGCCGGCACCGCTGTCCCGATGGTATGAACGGCAAGCTGCTGGACGGTTCCGTCGATCGGTGCGGTCAGGCGCAGCAGTTCTCCATGCGCCTCCGCTCGCCGCACATCTCCCGCCGACGCATCGATGATTCGTTGCGCGTCATTCAGTGCATCCTGTGTATTCCTGCGCGTCTCGGCCACCAGGGCCGCGCGTTGGTGACGTGCATCCGCAAGCTGTCCCGCTGCATCGATGCGCTGTTGCTCGGCCTCGATCCATGCGTGCTCCGCAACGTCACGAGACTTCATCAGCTCGGCATAGTCGTCAGCACGACGCGCCGCAAGCGGAGCTGCCTGACCGTACCGACGAATTTCGCCGTCGAAACGATTCCGTCGAGCGACGAAATCGCGCCATTGATCCCGCAAATGTCGCTCGACCTCGCGCCGGCGCTCGGGCGACACGCCTTCGACATCCGCCAGTCGGGGTTGTCGCCCTGTGTCGATCGCATCGATCAACGCGCGGGCACGCTCGGCTTGCAGCACCGCATTCAGCCGGTCTCCGTCCGCTCGCTGACGTTCGGCGTCGATCACGCGCGTATCGAGATCGATCAGCGCGTCACCGGTCTTCACGACCTGTCCGTCTCGCACGTGCAGCGCTCGCACGCTAGCGACCTCGACCGCCGCCAGTGTCTTGGTTCGGGAGGCTGGAATGATCTTGCCACCACCGTCGACGACGATGTCGATTTTCCCGAAATACGACCAGACGATTGCCGTCGTCACGAGCAGAATGAGGATGCGTGCGACCCACCGTCCCGCCGGCGAAACAGGTGCCGCCTGGACAGACAGCGCCGCCGGCAAGAATTCGGCCTCGTTCGCGTTGAATGCCGGCAGCGTCATCCGATGGCGTCGCTTCCAGCAGTGACGCCAGACATCGCGATAACGCCCGAACAGTTCGCGCCAGGCCCCTGCCTGCTGTCGCACGCTCATGTCCCCGCCTCCGCTACGTCGCGACCGCCCTGTTGCAGCGAATACAAGTGTGCGTAGATGCCATCCTGCTTGCGCAGCAGTATGTCGTGCGTACCGCTTTCCACGATCTGCCCGCGATCCATCACGAGAATCCGGTCGGCGTCGCGCACTGCAGAGAGCCGATGCGCAATGATCAGCACCGTGCGCCGTGCGCAGATGTCGCGCATGTTGGCCTGTATGACGGCCTCGGATTCGTAGTCGAGCGCGCTGGTCGCCTCGTCGAATATCAGGACGCGTGGATCGGTCATCAATGCGCGAGCAATGGCGATGCGCTGCCGCTGTCCGCCCGAGAGCCCGGTGCCATGCTCGCCGACGAGCGTGTCGTAGCCCTCCGGAAGCTCGCAGATGAATTCGTGCGCACCAGCCAGCTTCGCCGCATCGATCACAGCGTCGATCGATGCAGTGGGTCGAGCTAGCGCGATGTTGTCCCGTACCGAACGGTTGAACAGCGTGTTTTCCTGCAGAACAACGCCAATCTGCTGCCTGAGACTCGCCGTATCGACCACTGCGATATCGTGCCCGTCGACCAGCACTCGCCCGCGATCCGGCACGTAAAGCCGTTGCGCGAGCTTGGTCAGCGTGCTTTTTCCCGACCCGGAGCGGCCCACGATGCCGATAACTTCCCCCGCCGCGATCCTGACGGAGATCTGCCGGATGACATCACTCGCATCCGGCCGGTAGCGAAACGATACCTGGTCGAACTCGATGGCACCGGCGAGACGCGGTACTCGCGTCTTTCTGGCGGCGGTTTCAGGCGCGGTGTTCAGGATATCGCCGAGTCGCCCCATCGAAATCCCCACCTGTTGAAAGTCATTCCACAGCTGCGCAAGACGCAGTATCGGGCTGGACACCTGCCCCGCCAGCATGTTGAACGCGACGAGCTCGCCGACGGTCAACCTGCCGTCCATCACCAGCGTGGCACCTAGCCACATGATCGCCGCCGTCACCAGCTTGCTGATCAACGTCACGCCACCGCTCGCAATCGTGGCAACGTTGGTCGCGGACAGGCCCGCACTCACATAGGCGGCCAGTTGACGATCCCATCGATCCGTCCAGCGTGGTTCGAGTGCCATTGCCTTGACCGTGTCGATCCCGCTGATGGTTTCGACGAGGAACGACTGATTCTCTGCCCCCTTGTTGAACTTCTCGTTCAGGCGACGCCGAATGACCGGCGTAAACACGATCGACAACAGCACGTACAGCGGAATCGAAACAACGACAATCAACGTGAGCCATGCGCTGTACCAGAGCATCACGCCGAGGAAAACGAACGAGAACGCGAGATCCATCACCAGCGTGACGGCGTTGCCAGTGAGAAACGCGCGAATGTTCTCCAGCTCGCGAATGCGGGCGACAGAGTCGCCGACACGACGCGCCTGAAACCAGGCCAGCGGCAAAGCCAGCAAATGACGGAAGAGCCGTGCGCCTAGCTCGACGTCGATCTTGCTGCTGGTATGCGCGAAGACCCACGCTCGTATCCCCGAAAGCGCAGCGTCGAACAGCGTCGCGCAAATCAGCCCCACGGCGATCACGTTCAACGTCTTCATCGCGTGGTTGACCAGCACCTTGTCCATCACCACCTGGAAGAACAGCGGCGTGGCGAGGGCAATCAATTGCAACACCAGAGAAAGCGCGAGGACTTCGCCGAGCAGTTTCCGGTACGTGACGATTGCCGGAATGAACCAGCTGAAATCGAAGCGCGCGAGCGTACCTGCAATGCTGCTCTTGCTCGTGAAATAGATGAGCTTGCCGGTCCAGATCTCCAGCAAACGCTCTTGCGTCAGCACGCTCGGCGCCTCCCCCGGAAACTGGACAAGCACCCGAGGCGCACGCGTTCCATCCCCGGCCTGATACTGTCCGACCACGAAATAGTTCCCGTCGCCTTTCGCCTGCGCGACCGCAGGCAACGGCGCCCGATCCAGCCGTCCGGGGTTCTGTTGCACGACCCGGGCCGTCATGCCGAGCGAACGCGCGCCACGCAGGATCGTCTGAGTATCAAAGCGGCCGAAGCCGAATTCATGCCGCAACGCAGCTTCGTCGGCTGCGATGCCGTGCAGGCTGGCCATCGTCAGAACGACTGCGAGACCGGAGTCGACGTCCTGCGTCGAAGACGACACAGGATGCTGGAGAACAGAACTGTCCATGAGGAGAAAGGCGAGGCAAGGAAGGGAATTCGGTGCGGCCAGGCAGCGATCCGCCCGGTTGGACGTGAGGCGCAACCGGACGGACTGACCTCCAGGAACGGGAAATTAACGCCAGCTCGTCGCAAGCGTCGGCGCAAGCGCAGCCTGATAGTCCGGGGACAGTGTCACTGCCCCCGCAGCTGGCGGCGACCAGACCGCCATGGCCTGTACCAGCTTTTCGACATCGGCATTGACAAGCGTTCGGCCATCGTCCAGCCGAACCTGCTCGATCTGATACCGGGAACCCAGATACCAGTCCCGGACCGTGGCGGTATCGCTGGTGCCGAGAATGCTGATCTCGAGATCGTTGCCGACGTGGCGAAACCACAATTGATCTGCGGACACGCCGGCCCCGATGCTGATCACATCGTTGTTGCCGAGCGTCTCGTCATCGTCCCGGATCGTGTCGCGTCCGGACCCTCGACCGAATCGGTAAGTGTCGTTGCCCAGGCCACCGACCAGGATGTCATTGCCGGCACCGCCGTCGAGAACATTGTTACCCCGGTTGCCGATGATCGTGTTGTCGAGTGCATTACCGATACCGTCGATGTCCTCGTTCCAAAGCTTCAGTGCCTCGGTCGTGTAGATCGCATAGGCATTGGGTACATTTGCAGCCGACCTGAGTTCCTGAATGCTGATATAGCGAGTCATGTCGCTGACGCGCTGGCGGCCCGAGTCCGCGATATAGAAGCCTTTCAGTTCGCCGCTGGACTCCCCATATACCGCGCCAGTCACGGTAACAACGTGATTCACGCCGCCACCGTCGAGATAAGCGCTATCTCCCCAAAGCCGGCCCGAGTTCAGCGCCAGTAGCACGCCGCGGCCGCTACGGATGAGGTTCGCGACCGCCTGCTCGTCGTATCCTGCAAGCAAACTGTTCGCAATGCCATAACTCTTCAGCAGTGCCTGTTGCTGAACGTAATTCGATCCGCCGCGCTGATAGTCCGTTGCAGTCGGACTGGTGACTGCCCATTGGTTGTCGATCGCGCGCCTGACAACCTCTCCCTCAGTGGTCGGCGTGCCGGTCTGCGTGAGCAGATTCGCGATCGACGTCAGTGCACATGTCCCCTGGAACCTCGGAACAGCGTCACCCTGCATGTAGTCCAGTTCGTTGGCCTTCGGATACCCGTATACGTGAACGGCCACGCCGTCGACGAGCCCTTTCTCCGGCTTGCCGAAATCCAGCAGATTCAGGTTCTCGACGTGATCGCCTAGCGTGTAGCTGATCTTGCTCTGGACCGTGTCGATGCCCTCGTCCGCCAGCTCAACCACCCTATCGCCGACGTTGTCGACGTAGTAGGTATCGTTGCCTTTTCCACCGATCATCGTGTCCGCGCCCGTGACGCCATCGAGGATGTTGTCGGCACTGTTGCCGACGATCCGGTTGTCGAGCGCATTGCCGGTGCCGTTGATGGCGAATCCTTCGACGAGGCGCAACTCCTCGATGTTGGCATTGAGGATGTAGTTTGCGCTGCTGATCACCGTGTCGTAACCTTCGTTCGCATACTCGAGGATCACGTCGTTGACACTATTGACGATGTAGGTATCGTTGCCCAGCCCGCCTTCCATGTGATCCGCGCCTGCACCCCCATCGAGATAATCGTCACCGAGGCCACCGAGCAGCGTATCGTTGCCCTCGCCACCGTACAGATAGTCGTCGTCGGATTCGCCGGGGGCCAGCGTTCTCTTCGCCTCGTTGTTCCCTGTAAAGCCAACCAGCAGATCGTCGCCCGCGCCACCGTACAGAATGTCGTTTCCAAGCTGACCGAACAGGCGATCGTTGCCATCGCCGCCGTAGAGCCGGTCGTTGCCGTCACCGCCCTGCAGTTCGTCGTTGCCGGCCTCGCCGTAAAGCAGATCGTTGCCGAGGCCGCCCAGGATCAGGTCGTTGCCGGCTCCGCCGTAAATCGTGTCGTCATCGGTTTCCCCCGCCGACAACCATTGCTTCGCGTCGTTCGAAGCGGTGAACCCGACGAGGATGTCGTCGCCGTCACCTCCCCAGATCACGTCATTTCCGGATCCGCCAAAGATCTTGTCGTTGCCGGCGTCACCCGAGAGTGCGTCGTTGCCGTTACCGCCGTTCAACTCGTCGTCGCCCGCGCCACCGAAAAGCCTGTCGTCGCCGTCGCCGCCGTCCAGGAAATCATGGTCGTTGCCGCCGTCGAGGTAATCGTTCCCGAGCCCGCCATACAACGCGTCGTTGCCGTTGCCGCCATACAGTACGTCGTTGTCGGATTCGCCCCACGACAACGTTTGCTTCGCATCGTTGCTTGCGGTGAAGCCGACAAGCACATCGTCGCCGTCGCCACCCCAGATCACGTCGTCGCCGGCTTCACCGAAAATGCGATCGTGGCCGGCCTCGCCGAGCAGCCTGTCGTTCCCCTCGTTGCCGTGCAATTCGTCGTTGCCGGCACCACCGAACACCGTGTCATCGCCTTGGCCGCCGTTGACGAAATCCGCGCCGTCACCGCCATCCATGTAGTCGTTGCCGAGACCACCCCACATCCGGTCGTTTCCTGCGCCACCGTACATGACGTCGTCGTCTGTTTCGCCCGGTGCGAGTGTCTGCTTGCTTTCGTTCGATGCGGTAAAACCCATCATGACGTCATCGCCGTCGCCACCGTTCATGATGTCGTTGCCGGCCTGGCCGAACAGGAAGTCATTCCCGGCGCCACCGTCGAGCACGTCGTTGCCGGCGCCCCCCTGAAGTTCGTCGTTACCTTCCTCCCCATACAATCTGTCGTCGCCGTCATAGCCGTACAACGTATCGTTGCCCGTGCCGCCCCACAGATTGTCGTTGCGCCAGCTACCGCCCATCACGTCGTCGCCGTCACCGGCGAGGAAATTCACGAGCAGGCTGCTGTTGATCCAATGGCCGTACGACGCGTAGTAATTTGCATCGAACACGTCGTTTCCATCCGTGCCGATCAGGTAGCTTCGATTGTTGTTGTTGACCTTGATCTGGTTCTTGCCGAACAGGATGAACTGGCTGGAGTTGATCAAGTACACGTTGTCGTGGTCGCGTAATGCTCGATAGTTCGAGAACGGAACCATCGGAGCAAGGTAGATTCTCCCCGGCTGGCCGGCGACGTCGCTTCCCTTGGACGGCGCAGGGATGGGTGCCGCCGCGTACCGGCTGTTGCCTCGGGTCACGAGGTCGTAATCCGTCTCGCGGATCTCCGAAATGCCGGCCTGACCCAGCGTCCGAAACTCACCGGCGTCGCCAATGCCGTCCTCGTTGGCATCGACCCAGACCTGCAGGCCGTTCAATTCAGCGCCGGAGAGCTTGCCGTCGCGGTTGATGTCGAGGGAGCGGAGCTTGTCGGCGTTCAGGCCTTGCCGGTTCGCGTCTAGCAACGTCGGTGTTCTGACCGCAATCGAGGCTGCGGTGTCCAGCGCCGCGCTCTTTGCTTCGTAGAAGGCGCCGATCGGATTGTGCCAGCCAGGCGGCATGGTAAACCCGTAGTCGTTCTTGCCACCGTACGTCAACGTTTGCGAGATGACCTGACTGAGATTTAAATATCCTGCACTACTAAGTAATCCGGCGGCGCGAAATCGAGAAAGCAGGCTATCAGCAAGGATGGCATCTCGTGCGTTGGACAGATCGTAGCGCTGGCCATTGTTCAGGAGGAAGTTGCGATCGGAGGTGCCGTCGCCGTTGGTGTCTTCGCGTATTACGCTTGCGCCGTTGCCGATGCGGGTTTCGGTTTTGATGTTGTCGAATGTGCCATCGCCGTTGGTGTCGGTTCGAGTGGTCGTAACTCGACCATCATCGTCATAACGGATCTCCTGAAGCCTGGCGCCGCTCGTCGCGAACCGCACATATTCCGCCATCTGGCCATTCGGACCATATAGCGTTGCGGAGCTCAGAGCCCCGCTGTTGTACATATTGGTCTGCGTCGCGCCGGTAGAGAACGTCAACGTCGTGGTCTTGATGAAACCTGTGACGTAATCCAGCGAATAGCTCATTCCGATAACCGGCGCTTGCGACAAACGCTTAGCCGACGCGCCATAAGCCGCGCCATTTTGCTCATAGTACGTGATATCGGGATCTGCACCCGGACTTGCGCGAGCCAGGTAATTTCCTGCCACCTCGATCATGGCCTTCTCCAACACGTCGGCAGACATCTTTCCGACGTTCGCGTCATAGACCTTGGTTAGCACACTATTGAGATCGAATCCGGGAGCCGTGGGGGAATCCGGGCGATCTCCCAATACAGAAATCACTCCACCACCGTTTTTTGAAATTTCTCGGGCCACTCGCCAATTGTTATAGGCCGCCTCGGATTCCTTTGTCACCCCGACCAACGCTGCCAAATGGAAATCGTCGCGCATTTCGGTCGCATACTTCTTTTCTCGAGTCTGGTCAACTGTATTGTAGATGTAGTGTCCGATCTCGTGACTTAAAATACCGACCAAGACATGCGGTTCAAGCCCATCAAACGCAACACCTCCATACGCGCCAAACACAATACCCGATCGCCTGTGGTCCCAGAATATCCCCGATTCACGCTCATTCACCACAATTTTTTTCAATCCCCCATCAATAACACCTTCATTGTATTGAATAATCTGAGAAACGAGAGTTGGGCTTTTATTTATCAAATCAACAACATCCCTCCCTAGCTTCATGTTTGCAAACATCACCTCATTTCCGGTTATCGACACCATAAACCTTACCTCCTCTCACGATTCATTGAGACACCAACAAGATTGACGCAACCATACATATCAATCGAAAAAGCAGCACTTGAATTCACTGCTGAATTCTCATACGCATAACCCCACCGTGACCAATGAGCAATCGGATATCGCTCAACAATACCAAACACATCAACCAAATCGTAAGGCGTGGCGCAGATCACATCACCATTAATTGAGAACGATAATCCGGCCCTATAGAAATCCCTACCCTCTGGCCAATAGATGCGGTAGTCCGCACCATGCCCGCTGTACTCATTAGACGAAGAAATTTCCCTTACATCGACACCAAAACCAACAATCAATCTTTCGCCGTGGCCATAGACTGGATTCTTCGCACCCGCCTTGTAATTTATTCTCAGACGACTCGCAACAAATTCAACATTCTGGAGATCACCAGAATCCACAACAGCCTTAATATCCGCCAAAATCTGCCTCGACGAGCGGGCCGGCAAATCCGTGAACGAACCAGTTACGCATGCAGAAATCAAAGGCAAAATCAAAAATATAGCTCTCGAGTCACTCATAACGCACCCTACCAACCCGACCTGAATTTTTGCACTTACTTTACAAGCCACTCCTCGCAACAGCGCTTATGCATCGACCTTCCCCATCCCATCAATTAGACCAATAATTTCAAAACAAAAGCTTTCACCCTCATCAAATCAGCCACCAACCCACATCACGGTCGCATCAGGACCCCTTGATTCAAACCCACACGACTGAGACATCCACCAAAACCAAATCTGAAAGATATTCGAATCAATCCATTTCCACTCGGATTGTAAGTAACCCCCTCATTTCCATATTTAATAAAATCCCTCTCCCCAACACCAAACACATCAACCACATCAATTTTTGTCATACATATTCTTCCAGTTTCTATCTGAAAGCCCATCAACACCCGTGTTGGATCGCCATTTTTCGGATAAAAAACACCGTAGTCGAATTGACTTCTATCTCCATACTCTTTCGCCTGACGAGTCACACCACGCTCTACTCGATGCCCTGAAACATTCTGCTCGCTAATGCTCCAAACATCCGCGTCTTCTCTAATATAAAAATCAACGCGCAGCTTCTTACCAACCATGTCAGCATTTGTCAGATCATCCGAATCAACAACGCTCTTTATATCTCGAAGGAAATCACCTTGACTGCGAATTGGGACTTCGTCGACCGACAACGAAGCACACCCCGAAATAACAAATATGGCAAGCAACTTCATCGAAGCCAGAAGTTTACTGATGCCCAGCCGGGTTTCAGAAACGTCAACCTGACCATGCGCCGGGAGTTCACTGCCGCTCTTATTCCGTTTATGCCAGCACCATTTTTCCATATGGATATCTAATAAATATTTCCAATTTCTATCAACTCGAAGATCAGAATCACCCTACCTACCAACGAAATCGAGCATCACAAAGATATAGAAAGAATTGAAAGAAAACAAGAAATCCATTTATTTTCATACATATACGAATCATTAGAAACGATTCCGTACTTGTCCGACTCCTCGTTTCCGGAACTTCACCGACGATCCAACTCGCGCTGAAACATCTCAGAACATGCCATCCAAACCTGCCAACCCATCAATCGTTTCCCCGAAAACAAAAAAGCCGGCGCATGGCCGGCTTTTCCGCTTGAAACAATAGCGACTCTATATCCATCTCAATCTGAAATCAGCGCCAGTAACACGCCAATCCCGCGCCGCATCAGACGTCGAACTTCACGCCCTGCGCCAGCGGCAGCTGACGGCTGTAGCAGTTGCGCGCGGCCGGGATCACGCTGTCGAGCCCGCAGATGCTGGTTGTGCAGAACATGCCGGTGGTGGAGCAGTGATGCACGTACCGCGCCGCGCGCATTCGCGCTAGACAGGCTGTCCGCGGTCGATGCGCAGGTTCGCGACATCGTCCCCGGACACCACCCATTCATATCCGGCCTGCGTCATGAATGCGATGGCATCGCCCGCTCGCCGGGCGGCGACGAACGGATCCGACGTCGTCGACATCACGATCCAGTCGACGCGGTGCCCCGTTCGCTTGTAAAAGAATCCGTACGACCCGTGCGACGCACCCTCGCCGCCCGCATAGGTCACCCCGTCGATCTCGATCGAAAACCGTTCGAACGCATCGGTGACCTCCGATGCGTCGATAGCGATCGCTTCATCCAGATCCAGCCGCGAACCGGCCACCGTGTAGCCGATCACGCGTGTACGGCTGAACGCAATGCAATCCGCTTGAAAGAGCGATTCATCCCGTATCAGGTCGGCGAGCGTCTCCATTCATCTTCCCCGTCTCGATCCGGTCAGTCGATCGTGACCGTCTCCGGCCAGCCGTAGACGATCTCGTCGTTCTGCTCGTCATCCTCATCGCACCGGATCGTGATCAGGTTTCCGCTGGGATCCAGGACGTGCGCTGCGTAGCCGGCCCGCATGCGCGCGATCTCCGTGAACGTCGCACCGATCTCCTTCAGATGCCGGCAAAAGACACCGAAGTCCTTTTCGACCCAGATCTGCAGGATCGAGATGCCGCTTACCGGATGGTGCTTCTCACGATAGACGAACAGACCGGCTCCGGCGTCGCCCCCGAACAGGACCTCCTGATCGTCTACGACCTGAAAGCCTAGGCCACGCCCATAGAAATCCACCATGGCCCGAATGCCCTTCGGCTTCACCGGAATGACAAACCTGACCTTGCTTTTGATGTCGTCCATCTCGTCCCGCTTGCTTGCAGTTGGTTACGTGGTATTCAACCCGATGCCGATCGACCCGACACCTTCGTCAATGGCGGCAACGGAATCCCGTCCTGCTCGAGGATGGCGATCGCGTTGCGAAGAAAAGCCAGCGGCCGATCGGTTCTCGCGCCGTACAGATCGACGATCCCGACCTCGACGACGGTTTCGACCAACGCCATGAACCTTGGCAACTCGCCGTCCGGCAGTGCCGATTCGACATCGGACGGAACCGGATCTCCCCTGCCGTTCAGTTCGAGCAAGGCCCCTTGGCGCGCCCACTCGGGCAGGCTCCGGGCGACCGCGATGGCATCGAGATGCGCGAGGAGGGCATCGATGGCCGCGTGCGAACACCCGTTTGCGTCGCAATAGCGACGCAAACACGAAGACGCATATACCTGCATGTCGACCGGCGACAACATCGCCAGTCTCGCGAGAAGCTCGTTTTCGTTCACGATCTCGGTACCGTCAGCAAAGGCCGGCTGATCCGTTCGCCGGAGCAAGCGTCTGTCGACGTGTGACCCGCGCGCGCTCCCCGCCCGTCATCGATCCATCACCCGCGCCCATCGCCCCGATCGGCGCCCACGCGCACGATACCGCATTGCGCCGCTCCAAAACACAAAGGGCCGGCACCGCCACGCGGCAGCCGGCCCTTTCTACTCACACGCAGCGCCGAAACCGGCGCGCCGCATCAGACGTCGAACTTCACGCCCTGCGCCAGCGGCAGCTGACGGCTGTAGTTGATCGTGTTCGTCGCGCGGCGCATGTAAGCCTTCCACGCATCCGAACCCGACTCGCGGCCGCCGCCCGTTTCCTTCTCGCCACCGAACGCGCCGCCGATTTCCGCGCCGCTCGTGCCGATGTTCACGTTGACGATCCCGCAGTCGCTGCCCGCTGCCGACATGAACTGCTCGGCCTCGCGCATGTCGTTCGTGAAGATCGCCGACGACAGGCCTTGCGGCACCGCGTTGTGCAGTTCGATCGCGTCGTCGAAGTTGTCGTAGACCATCACGTACAGGATCGGGGCGAACGTTTCGCGCTCGACCACTGCCGATTGCTTCGGCATCCGCACGATGGCCGGACGCACGTAGTACGCATCTGCGTGACCGACGTCGACGCGCTCGCCGCCCTTCACTTCGCCGCCCTGCTCGCGTGCATCGCCCAGCGCCTTCTGCATCGCGTCGAACGACGCACGATCGACCAGCGGGCCGACCAGCGTGCCTTCTTCAAGCGGGTTGCCGACCTTCACCGACGTGTAGGCCTTCTCGATGCGCGGCAGCAGCTGTTCGACCAGGCTGCGGTGCACGATCAGGCGACGCAGCGTCGTGCAGCGCTGGCCGGCCGTGCCGACCGCCGCGAACGTGACCGCGCGCACCACGAGATCCAGATCCGCGCTCGGCGCGACGATCATGCCGTTGTTGCCGCCGAGTTCGAGGATGCCGCGCGCGAGACGCTGGCTCAGCACCTTCGCGACTTCCTGACCCATCCGCACGCTGCCCGTCGCGCTGACGACCGGCACCTTCTTCGACGCCGTCAGCACCTCGCCGACATCGCGCATGCCGAGCACCAGCTGGCTCAGGCCCTTCGGCGCGACGCCCGGATGCGTCTTCTCGAATTCGCGGATCGCCTTCTCGAGCAGCACGTGGCACGCGATCGCGGTGAGCGGCGTCTTCTCGGACGGCTTCCACACGACCGAATCGCCGCACACGAACGCGAGCGCCGCGTTCCATGCCCACACCGCGACCGGGAAGTTGAACGCCGAAATCACGCCGCACACGCCGATCGGGTGCCACGTTTCCATCATCCGGTGGCCCGGGCGCTCGGACGCGATCGTCAGGCCGTAGAGCTGGCGCGACAGGCCGACCGCGAAATCGCAGATGTCGATCATTTCCTGCACTTCGCCGAGCCCTTCCGACGTGATCTTGCCGGCTTCGAGCGTGACGAGGCGGCCCAGTTCGGCCTTGTGCTCACGAAGCACGTTGCCGAACACGCGCACGAACTCGCCGCGCACCGGCGCCGGCACCGTGCGCCACTTGAGGAATGCGTCGTGCGCGGCGTCGATCTTGCGCTCTGCGTCGGCCGGCGTATCGACAGCCAGCGTCGCGAGCGTCGCGCCGTCGAGCGGCGAACGCGCGGTCAGCGCATTGCCTTTCCACTGGGCGAGATCGATATCGAGCGCAGCAAGAATGTCGTTGAATTGCATCACTTCCTCTTCAGGGACAGATTGATCGGTGCGGCGGCAGCGCCGCCCGCGTGATTCGATTGGAGCGCGTTCGCGCGCCCTGTGCAAGCGGATGCGCCGCGTGGCGGGCCCGGTGCGCCGTTCGGCGCATCGCGCGGCGCCGCCGCCGGAAACCCGGCCGGACGGCGCGCACCCGCCTCGCAAGGCACGATCCATGAATGACATTGTCGGCGGCCACAAGTCGGGCCGCTATTGATATTAACTCACGACTTCATTCCGAAAATGCAACACCCCGGTGAGACAGATCCCCCTCGCCCCCGGTCGCGCCGATACATGTCTCAAGCTTGCACCGCAGGCCACCGGCGCGCCCCGGCGGCCGCGTCGATCAGCCGGTCACTTGATGACAAAGTTGCATCACCCTATTCTGAAATATCGTTTGCCGCCCGCGCCACGGCCCCACACAATCGGGGCGCGTCGAGGTGCACCGCACCCGGCGCGCCGACGGCCGCCCGAATGCGGCCGGACGACAGACGAACGCGACGCGCCGCGCGGCCCGGTTCCCCCGAACCTGGCCGGACGGCACCGCCGCCGTCCGGCCGGCGGCCGGTGACGAGTTGCGCTTCGTAGCCAAAAAACAATCCGGAGACAGCGCCCAGCACTCGCCCATGCATTCTGATGCTCGCCCCGATTCCCCCGACTCGTCCGGCTCGCGCCCCGCGAAGCCGTCCCTCCACCGTAGCCTGCAGGCGCGCCATCTGCGAATGATCGCGATCGGCGGCTCGATCGGCACGGGCCTGTTCGTCGCGTCCGGCGCATCGATCTCGCAAGCCGGCCCCGGCGGCGCGATCGTCGCGTACATGCTGATCGGCCTGATGGTCTACTTCCTGATGACGAGCCTCGGCGAAATGGCCGCGTTCATGCCCGTGTCGGGCTCGTTCGCAACCTACGGCTCGAAGTTCGTCGACGAAGGCTTCGGCTTCGCGATCGGCTGGAACTACTGGTACAGCTGGGCCGTCACGCTCGCGGTCGAACTCGTCGCCGCGCAGCTCGTGATGAACTACTGGTTTCCGCACGTGCCGGGCGTCTGGTGGAGCGCGCTCTTCCTGACACTGATTTTCGCGCTCAACGCGCTGTCGGTGCGCGGCTTTGGTGAAGCCGAATACTGGTTCGCGCTGATCAAGGTGCTGACGGTGGTCGCGTTCCTCGGCGTCGGCCTGATGATGATCTTCGGCATTCTGAAGGGCGGCCCGAGCGCGGGCTGGACCAACTTCACGATCGGCGACGCGCCGTTCGCGGGTGGCCTGCCGGCGCTGATGGGCGTCGCGATGATCGCCGGCTTCTCGTTCCAGGGCACGGAAATGATCGGCGTCGCGGCCGGCGAATCGGAAAACCCGCGCACGACGATCCCGCGCGCGGTGAGCCAGATCTTCTGGCGCATCCTGCTGTTCTACGTGCTCGCGATCTTCGTGATCGGCGTGCTGATTCCCTATACCGACCCGAGCCTGCTGAAAAGCGACGTGACCGATATCGGCGTGAGCCCGTTCACGCTGGTGTTCCGCCACGCGGGCCTCGCAGTCGCGGCCGGCGTGATGAACGCGGTGATCCTGACGGCCGTGCTGTCGGCCGGCAACTCGGGCATGTACGCGTCGACGCGGATGCTCTACAACCTCGCCGTCGAAGGCCGCGCGCCGAAGATCTTCGCGAAGCTGTCGCGCGGCGGCGTGCCGCGCAATGCGCTGTATGCGACGACGGCCATCGGTGCACTCTGCTTCCTCACGTCGCTGTACGGCGACAAGACTGTGTACCTGTGGCTGCTGAACACGTCGGGTATGGCCGGCTTCATCACGTGGCTCGGCATCGCGATCAGCCACTACCGTTTCCGCAAGGGCCTGCTGAAGCAGGGCTACCGTCTCGACCAGCTGCCGTACCGGTCGAAGTGGTTCCCGTTCGGGCCGATCTTCGCGTTCGTGCTGTGCGCGGTCATCGCGCTGGGCCAGGACTACCAGGCGTTCCTTGGCGACAAGATCGACTGGGTCGGCGTCACCGCGACCTACATCGGCGTGCCGTTCTTCTTCATCATCTGGCTCGGCTACGCGCTCGTGCGCAAATGCAAGCTGGTCCGCTACGAGGACATGGAGATCGCGCCGTGGATCGAACGCAACGCGAAGGCCGAAGCGGCCGAGGCGGCCGAAGCCCAGGCCCACGCCGGGAACCCGGGCTACATCGCCCGTCCCGCGAACCCGACGTCGGGCGCGTGACGAAACACATCGAGCCGGCGGCTGGCTGAACAGCGCCGCCGGTTCGTCCCGACACCCCCATTCGACGCGGCGCGTGCGTTCAGGCAAGATCGACGCACGCCGTCCGTTTTTTTCGCCGTTTACGAGTCACCGAATCACATGCAGAACTTCTACGAAGCCACCGTTACCCGCCAGCCCTATCCGCAACTGACCGGCACGATCGACACGCAGGTGTGCGTCGTCGGCGGCGGGCTCGCCGGCCTGTGCACGGCGCTCGGTCTCGTCGAGCGCGGCGTGCATGACGTGGTCGTGCTCGACGGCGAACGGGTCGGCTTCGGCGCGTCCGGCCGCAACGGCGGCTTCGTGTTCGGCGGCTACAGCCTCGACAACGCGGACCTGCTGCGCACGCTCGGCCGCGACGAAGGGCGCCGGCTGTACCGGCTCACCGTCGACGCGGTCGACCTGATCCGCGCGCGGATCGCGCGCTACGGCATCGACTGCGACATCGTCGACCAGGGCGTGATGCTCGCCAACTGGTTCGACGATCCTTCCCGGCTCGACGGCGTGCGCGCGCTGATGAAGAACGAACTCGGCGTCGACTGGGAGCCCGTCTCGACGAACGCGCTGCGCGAGCGGCTGAACACGCAGCGCTATTACGGCGGCCTGTTCGAGCCGAACGCCTTCCACTTCCACCCGCTCAAGTACGTGCTCGGCGTCGCGGCCGCTGCCGCGCGCGGCGGCGCGCGCATCTACGAACGTTCGGCCGCGCTCGGCATCGCGCGCGAAGGCGCCGGGTACGTCGTGCGCACGGCACAGGGCACGGTGCGCGCGAAGGACGTCGTGTTCGCGTGTGGCGGCTACGCGCGCGGCGTGTCGCCGCGCATCGAGCGCGCGGTGCTGCCGATCGCGACCTACGTGATCGCGACCGAACCGCTCGGCGAGCGCCTGCCGGACGCGATCGACGCGCCGTATGCGATCTACGACACGCGCTTCGCGTTCGACTACTACCGTCCGCTGAAGGACACGCGCATCCTGTGGGGCGGCCGGATCTCCGTGCTCGACCGCGGCCCCGACGCGATCGCGCGCCTGCTGCGGCGCGACCTGCTGCGCGTGTATCCGCAACTGGAAGGCGTGAAGGTCGACTACGCGTGGGGCGGGCTGATGAGCTATGCGCGGCACAAGATGCCGCAGATCGGCCGCGACGCGGACGGCGTGTGGCACGCGATCGCGTTCGGCGGCCACGGGATGGCACCGACCACGGTCGCCGGCGAAGCGCTCGCGGCCGCGCTGGCCGAAGGCCGGCCGGTGCCGGAAGGCTTCAATGCGTTCGGCCTCACGCGCACGTTCGGACTGGCGGGCCTGGCCGCCGCGCAGCTCACGTACAGCGCATACCAGGCTCGCGACGCGCTCGCGTCCTGCCGCCGCTGAGCGGCGGCTTCGGCGGCCGAAACCGCCCTGCCGATTAGAGCGCGAGGTCGGCCGGGCGGGGATTTCCCACATGCTAGAATGGCTTTTCCAAGCCGCCGAAGCCACAATAAAGTCACATGAAAGCAGGAAGCAAGGCCGCCACGTCCGCCCCCCGCGCGCTTCCGTCCGATGCGCGGCGCAAATACGATCCCGAGCAAACCAAGCGCAACATCCTCGACGTCGCCACGCAGGAATTCTCCGCGATGGGCCTCGCGGGCGCGCGCGTCGACGCCATCGCCGAGCGTACCAACACGACGAAGCGGATGCTCTACTACTACTTCGAAAGCAAGGAAGGCTTGTACGAGGCCGTGCTGGAGAAGGTGTACGGCGACATCCGCGCACTCGAGCAGGAGCTGCACGTCGGCGACATGGAGCCGCGCGAGGGCATGCGCCGCCTCGTCGAATTCACGTTCGACTATCACGACAAGCATCGCGACTTCGTCCGCCTCGTGTCGATCGAGAACATCCACGGCGCGAAGTATCTCGAGCAGCTCAAGTCGTTCAAGAACCGCAACGTCAGCATCATCAAGACGCTCGAGGAACTGGTCGAGCGCGGCGCGGCGAGTGGCGCGTTCCGCCAGGACATCGACGCGTTCGACCTGCACCTGCTGATCAGCTCGTTCTGCTTCCACCGCGTGTCGAACCGCTACACGTTCGGCGCCGCGTTCGGCCGTGATCCGTCGGCACCGCGCCTGCGTGCGCGGCATCGCGACACGATCGCCGACGCCGTGCTGCGCTACGTCGCCGCATAAGCGGCGCCGTCAGCCGGTTTCCCCTGCCAGCCACACGTCGGGCGCGCGCCATCCGCGCCCGTCGCGCGCTCATGCGTCAGTCCGTCGGCGCGGTCGACGCCAGTGCGATCCGCGCTTTCTCTTCCGGGCTTCCCGCCACGTAATACTTCTTCGCCCAGCTCGAATCGGGCGCCAGCGCGAGCCGTGCATGCGCGCCCGTGCCCCCGTCCGTGCCGTGCTGCTTCGCATTGATCGTCAGTGCCCGCGCGCGATAGTGCTCGTAAAGCCGCAGGAATTCCGCGAGATAGATCGCCGCGATGCGCGGGTCGCGGATCTCGAGCAGGTTCTCGTCGTTGAACTGCTCGGAGTTGCGGCTCATGTTCGCCGAGCCCGTATAGACGACCGGATGCGCGCCCTCCGCATCGATCACGATGAACTTGTGGTGGATCACGACGGGCGGAAAGGCCGGCGCCGGTTCCCCCGGGAACAGGCGCAATTCGGGCTCGAAACCCTGCGGCACGGTGGCCGGCGAGAAATACGCGGCATCGATCACGTCATGGTTGTCGCGGCTGCGGTGGTACAGCTCGAGGTTCGCGAGCGTCGCCGCATCGAGCGTCTGGCCGGCCTGCTGCTCGGCATCGGCCTTCGTCGCGCTGCCGACGTTGATCTTGTTCACCAGCCCGAACATCATCAGCCCGCGGTCGCCGGCCGCGAAGCACGCGTCGCGCAGCGCCGCGTCGGTCGGCATGAACAGGCAGAACGACACCGAATGCTTCGCGGCCGCGATCGCGGCGACGATCGTGTCGATCTCGGTGCGCTGCCCCGCCGGCTCCGGCGAAAACGCGAGCCGCACCTGCGCACTGCCGATCGTCATCGGTTCCGACCAGCCCGGCGACAGCTTCGCCGTCTCCGCGATCGACGGATTCCCGGCCAATGCATGCGCACGCGCGTTGTACAGCGCGGCAAGCGCGGGCGAATCGAACGCGTGCAGCACGTTCGCCTGCTCCGTGAGCCCCTCGGTCGTGAAGTTCGCGGAGCCGGTCAGCACGCGCGCGGGCACCGGGTTCGACGACGCATCGGTCACGATGAACTTGTCGTGCATGATGTGCGTCTTGTCGCGCGGCGCAAGCGTCGCGAGACCCTGCAGCGCCTCGACGGCCGGCTGGTTCGGCGACGGCAACGGCGGCTTGCCCTTGCGCGCCGTCGTGTGCGCGTCGTAGACGATCGCGAGCGACGCTTCGCCGTGCTGGCGTCCGAACGCTTCGAACGCGGGCAGCGCCCACAGCGTGTCGGTCAGGTGATAGACGGCCGACGCCGCGCGCGACGCGGGGTCAAGCATCTCCGCGAACACCTGCTCCATGTCGTTCGCGAGCCACGTGCGCAGCTTCAGCGCCTGCGCGTCGCTCGGCGCCGCATTCGGCGCGAGGCCCAGCGCCGCGACCTGCTTCGCGAAGGCCTGCGAGCTGACCACCGCGCGGTTGAACCACGTGCCGATGCCGTCCTCGATGTGCGCGGGCAGCACCACGTCGCACACGCCGGCTTGCGCGTCGAGCACCTGCAGGTTCGCCGGCGTGCCGACGACCGGATACACGTCATAGCGGAACGACGCGCCGCGGTCCTGCGGATCGATGCGCGCATCCCACCACATGAATTTCTGGATCGGCGCCTGGTCGGTCGGCGCGTCGCCCTGCGTGTGCGCGGCCGGGCCGTCGAACGTCAGGCGGTTCGGCAACCAGCTGTTCGGCGCGCGCGTCTTGCCGTCGGCCGACCAGAAGCCCGGCGTGCGCCGGATCGCGAAGCCGAGGAAATCGGACCGCGACGCCGCATCGGGCCAGTCGAAGGCCAGCAGGACCAGGGTAGGGGAAAGATAGCTGCGCACGCTGACGGTCATTCGTTGCTCCCTGGCCTGGCGGCCGGTCGAGGTGAATGGGTCAGTCTTGACGGCGGTTCTTCCCTGGGGATGACGGTTCGATGAACCTTGTATGTCGGACGCGCGTCAGTCGCACACGAGCAGTTCGATCCCGCGCGCGGTCAGCGCACGGCGCACGGCCTTGTCGGGCGCGCGTTCGGTCACGAGATAGCGGGCGGCGGCCGTGCCGTTGATCCGCACCGGCGTCACGCGGCCGAATTTCGAATGGTCGGCGACGATCATCGCGGTGCCGGCCGCCGCGATCATCCGGCTGCGCACCTCGGCCGCGAGCCGCGAGTAGTCGGTGCATTCGCCGTCGGGCGTGATGCCGCCGGCGCCGACGAACGCGAAATCGACGTGGTACTGCGCAAGCTGCTGGATCGTGTCGAACCCGAAGGTGGCGTCCTCGTCGTCGGACAACTCGCCGCCGAGCAGCGTCACGCGGTTGCCGTTGCGCCGGGCGAGCACGAACGCGGTGCGCCAGTCGTTCGTGTAGATCGACAGCCGGTGCCGGTCGGTGAGCGCGAGCGCAACCGCATGCGGCGTGCTGCCCGAATCGATCAGCACCGACGCATCGTCTGGCACGAATTCGGCCGCGCGCCGCCCGATCGTGCGCTTCGCTTCCGCGTTCGCGGCTTCGCGCTCGGACAGGCTCGGCTCGCGGCGGTCGGCCGCCAGCGCGCCGCCGTGCGTCATCACGAGCAGGCCGCGTGCGGCCAGTGCGTTCAGGTCGCGCCGCACGGTCTCGCGCGACACGTCGAGCGAGCGGACGAGTTCCGCAACCGACAATGCGCCCGACCTTCCAAGCTCCGACAGGATGAATTGATGACGTTGTTCCGCCAGCATCGCGTGTGCGCCCGAGGCGACTGGTAATGGGTAAGCCGCCCATTGTATTACGGCCGTTTGACCGGCATTTGACTGCGGCGGGAAACCTGCCGGGCCGCGTTTCCCGAAAGCGAAATTCTGTATTGCCTGACGCGCGCGAATCGACGCGGCGCCGGTTGCTACACTTTGCGCTTCGCCGAATGACAGACCAAGCAAAGGGGCTCGCGCCATGTATCGCAAAGGCAGTGTGATCGAAATCCAGTTTCCGCCCGAACGTCTCAACGACGCGGCCGGCGATCCGTACTGGATCGACCTGACGCTCGACGAGGCGCGCCGGCTCTACGAACAGCTCGCCGCGCGCTTCGCGACCGACGCACGCGCGAACCAGCCGCTCGACACGTTCTCGATCGACTGATCCCGCGGCTTCGCGCTCGCCCGCTCCGCATGCGGGGCGGGCCCCTCTCCTTCCCCCGGCCCGGCCCGCCCAGGCGGCCGCATGCGCGGTACGCATGAGTGCAGGATTCGACAAGACGCCGGCCTCGCTTCCCCCGATACTGGCTGGCTTTACGATTCTGTCCGGCCGCCTCGCGGCCCGCCACGCATGCTGACCTCGATCGTCGCCGCGGCCTTCGTCGCACTCTGGTCCACCGGCTTCATCGTTGCGCGGGCAATCAAGCCCTACGCCGATCCCAACCTGTTCCTGCTCGCGCGTTTCGCGGGCACGGCCGCGCTATTCGGCGCGGTGGCGCTCGTCGCGCGCGCACCGTGGCCGGCCCGGCGCGAATGGCCACGCCACCTGATCGCGGGCGCGCTGCTGCAGGGCGTCTATCTCGGCGCGAGCTACTGGGCCGTCGCGCAAGGGCTGAACGCGGGTGTCATGGCGCTGCTCGGCGCGCTGCAGCCGCTCGCCACCGCCGTGCTGGCCGTCCCGCTGTTCAACGAGCGCCTGCCCGCGCGCGGCTGGCTCGGGATGGCGCTCGGGCTCGCCGGCGTCGCGCTCGTGCTGGCGCCGAAGGTCACCGGCGGCGTCGCGCCGCCGCCGGGCGCCGCGCCGGCATGGCTCGTCGTCGCCGTCTCGGTGCTCGCGGTCGGGTCGATCACCGCCGGCTCGCTGTACCAGAAAGGCAAGCTCGCGCAGAGCGACCTGCGCACGGCCGTTGCCGTCCAGAACTTCGGTGCGGCCATCGTCGCGGCGATCTTCGTCGCGCTGCTGCACGAGACGCGCTGGATCGGCGCGCCGACGCTATGGGTGTCGCTCGTGTGGGGCGTCGTGTTCCTGTCCGGCGGCGCGGTCACGATGCTGATGTGGATGCTGCGGCGCGGCAACGCCGCGCGCGCGACCTCGCTGCTGTTCCTCGCGCCGCCGCTGGCCGCGCTGCAGGGCTACTGGCTGTTCGGCGAAACGCTTGCGGCGATCCAGCTCGCCGGCTTCGCGCTCGCGCTGGTGGGCGTCGTGCTCGCGCGACGCTGACGCGCCCGACCTGGGGGCTCATGCGGCCGCGCCCACACCGGCCAACACGCACACCGAATGCCGGCCGTGCGAACGCCCATCGCGAGGCAGCCTGCACCCGCTCGGCGCACCGTGCACCACGGCGATGCACCCCGTCTCGCCGAAGCAACGCGACATCGCCGGATCGCACGCCCGGCACGGCGCCGCGCCGCGATTGCGCTTATGATGGGCGCCTTGATTTCGTTCCGGAACTCCCTTCATGACATCCGCCGATTACGCCAGCCGCCAACGCGCGATCATTGCCGAACTGAACGTCGCCCCGCAATTCGACGCCGAGGCCGAGATCGCCCGCCGCGTCGAATTCCTCGCGCAATACCTGCGTTCGACCGGCCTGCGGACCTACGTGCTCGGCATCAGCGGCGGCGTCGATTCGTCGACGGCCGGCCGGCTCGCGCAACTGGCGGTCGAGCGCCTGCGCGCCGATGGCTACGATGCCCGCTTCATTGCCATGCGCTTGCCGAACGGCGTGCAGAACGACGAAGCCGACGCGCAGCGCGCGCTCGCGTTCATCCGCGCGGACGAGGAACTGACCGTCAACGTGAAGCCGGCCGCCGATGCGATGCTCGGCGCACTGGCCGCGTCCGGCCATGCGTTCGAGACGCCGGCGCAGCAGGACTTCGTGCACGGCAACGTCAAGGCCCGCGAGCGCATGATCGCGCAGTACGCGGTGGCCGGGGCGCGGCGCGGCATCGTGATCGGCACCGATCACGCGGCCGAGTCGCTGATGGGTTTCTTCACGAAGTTCGGTGACGGCGGCGCGGACATCCTGCCGCTCGCGGGGCTGAACAAGCGTCGCGTGCGCGCGGTGGCCCGTGCGCTCGGCGGCGAGGAGCTGATCGTGATGAAGGTGCCGACGGCCGACCTCGAGGAACTGCGCCCGCTGCGCCCCGACGAGCACGCCTATGGCGTCACCTACGACGAGATCGACGATTTCCTCGAAGGCAAGGCGGTGAGCGACCACGTGTACGAGACGGTGCTGCGCTTCTACGACGCTTCGCGCCACAAGCGCGCGCTGCCGTACACGCCGTTCGACTGGCCGACCGCATAAGCCGGCCGCCTCGGCTGGACAATACGGCCGCGCGCACCGCAACGGCTGCGCGCGGCGTACTCCCGACGGGCAACGCTACGCGTGCCCGCCCGTCTTCGACGCCTGCAACGCGCGAATCCGCATCCGCGCGCCCGTATCGCTGACCGTCGCGTCGTACATCGTTGCGAGATCGCGCTTGAGCGCGGTACGCGAGCCGCCGTCGAGATACACCATGTGCCCCGACGGATAGAAACGCGCGGACAGGTTCTGCCGCACCTTCTGATCCTCGAGCGGCATCTGCTGCAGGTCGATCACGGTCTGGTAGAACGGCGTGACGAAATCGTAGAAGCCGTTCGCCGACAGCACCTTCAGGTCGACGTTCAGCGCCATCACCGCGGCGAGATCGCCGGCCGTATAGAGAATCACGTTCCCCTGCGCATCGATGCCCTGCTGCGCGCCGGTCGGGTCGATGTGGCTGAAATCCCAGTTCTGGAACGCCTGGTCGTTCAGGTCGGTGAACGCGGAATTCGACGTGAACTTCAGCTGCTCGTTCAGGTAGCTGTTCCACATCGCCGTATAGACGCCCGTCACGGCCGTCATCGTCGGATCGTTGCCGCCCGAATTCGGGTCGATCTTGCCGGCGATCCCCGACGAGATCCCGGTCACGCGGCCGTCGTACGAGCCGAGCGCGAGCCCCTGCGCATGCAGCAGCGTCGTCAGGAACAGCGAATTGCCGCGCGTGTCGTAGCCGGCGATGTTGAGACTCCACGATTGCAGCGTCGCGGCATCGATGCCCGTGTATTGCGACAGCTTCTGCACGGCGGCCGGGTCCGCATGCGGGACCGTGCGCAACGCGTTCAGGTAGTCGGTGCGCGAAAACTGCGCGACTTCCTCGACGAACGCGCCGAGATCGGTCGGTGCCGGCGTGACGCCGAGTTTCTTGTGATACCACGCGTCGGCCGCCGCGGTCGGCAGCGCGCCGACCGGGTTGCCGGCCTGCCGATAGTCGAGGATCGACGATTGCAGCGTGACGCCGTTCAGGTCGACGCCGTCCTCGTGCAGCTTGTACGCGAGCACGCAACTGCGCGCGGTGCCATACGATTCGCCGAACAGGTACTTCGGCGAATTCCAGCGGTTGTTCTTCGTCAGGTAGCGCTTGATGAACTGCTTCAGCGAATCCGCATCCTGGTCGACGCCCCAGAAGTTGCGGTTCTTGTTCGGCGCGACGGCCGCCGAATAGCCGGTGCCGACCGGGTTGATGAACACCAGGTCGCTGTGGTCGATCATGCTGTCCGGGTTGTCTTCCATCTGGTACGGCGCGGGCGGCGTGAACCCCGGCATCGACGTCTTGATGCGCTTCGGCGCGAACGAGCCCAGCAGCACGAACACCGACGACGAGCCCGGCCCGCCGTTATAGAAGAAGGTCACGGGCCGCGTTTCTTCCTTCGCGCCATCGGCCGTGAACGCGACGTAGAAGAGCTTCGCGGCGGGCTGCGAACTGCTCGGGTCGACCGTCACGAGATGGCCGGCCGTCGCCGTGTAGGCGATGCGCTTCCCGTCGATCAGGATCGTGTGATGCGTGATCGCGGCCGCCTCGGTCGTGTCGGTCACCGAGTCGTCGGGGCCGTTGCCGTACGCCACCGGATCGAAGAACGGCTGGTCGCGGCCGTGGCTGAGCGCGACCGGGTTGATGGTCGGCGGCACGCCATGCGAGTTGTGGTCGCCGTGATGCAGCGGATACACGCCGCCGGAAGATGCGGAATCGATGCCCATCGTGCTGCTCCTGGAGGTGAGAAAAAGGCGCGGGCAGGCAGCCCGCGCCATACGGAAAGACGTGTCCCGCGGCCGTCAGCTCGACGGCTTGCGCGTCAGGATCGCGGCGAGCTGCGCGCCGTTCGGGCTGCCGAGGCCCGTGCACGCATCCCAACCCTGCGCCGCCGCATACGTGCCGTTCGAGCCCTGCGTGATGTCGCGCAGCGCGCCCGGATTCTTGTAGAGCACCGGGTTGACCCAGCCGGCAGTCGCACCGCCCGCCGCACTCGCCGCCGCATTGATCCGCGCGATCAGCGCGGCCCACAGCGGCGCGACCGCGCTCGTGCCCCCCATCACCGTGGCCGTGCCCGCGATCGACACTTCGTAGCCCGTCTGCGGCGACGCATCGCCGGCGACGTCCGGCACGCCGCGCTTCGCGAGCGGGGTGCTGCTGCCGTCGGCGCGCGTGACGTTCAGCCCCTGCTGCCACACCGGCAGGTCGAACAGCGTGCTGACGCCGCCCCCGCCCGCGCCGCCGCCGGCCGCCTCGTCGTTCCACGTGACCTCGCTGCGGATGCCCTGCCCGGGCAGCGCGTCGAGCTGCGTGCCGCCGCAGCCGAGCACGTACGGGCTCGATGCCGGGAAGTCGACATGATCGGCGCCGTCCTGCAGCCCGTCGCCCGAGCCGCTGTCGCCCGATGCCGCGCACACCGTGATGCCCTGCGCGGCCGCCGCCTGCAACACGCGGTTGAATGCCTGCGCGGACTGCGTCTGCCAGATCGCCTCCGGGCCGCCCCAGCTGATCGAGATTACCGACGGCTTGTTGGTCGTGTCGCTGACGGCCGCGTTGACAGCCTGGATGAAGCCCGCGTCGCTGTTCGGCGCGAAGTACACGGCGATCTTCGCGGCCGGCGCGATCGCGCCGGCGATCTCGATGTCGAGCGCGACTTCGCCGTCCGGGCCGCTCGGGTCGCCGGTCGGCGTGTTGCGGCCGGTGCCGACGTTCACGTCGACGAGCGTCGGCGGCGTCGTGATGCCGAGCCCGCGGAAATACTGCTGGATGTCGGCCGCGCGGTAGCCGCCGCCGAGCTCGATGATCGCGATGCACTGCCCGGCGCCGTCGCCGGCCGGAAAGCCGTACAGCGATGCCAGCTGGATCGGGGTGAACGTGACGCCCGCCGCGCCGCCGCGCGCGGGCTTGAACGGCGGCCGCAGCCGGAAATGCGGCCGCGCCTGCGGACGGCTGTCGAGGCCGAGCACGGCCGTGACGGCGTCGCCGAGATCGTCGGGCAGCGCGATCGGGCCGGAGCGGCCGCGATACTGGCCGATCGACTGGTGCTCGAAGCGCTCGAGCTTGACGCCGAACGCGGCTTCGAACTGCTGGATCGTGCCGGACAGCACGACGACGCTTTCGACCGGATCGACGCGATCGACCGTCAGCTGGTGACGACGTGCGAAGTCCTCGGCCTTGCGAATGTCGTCGGGATTGGCGGAAAAGCGTTGCGCGAAGGTTGCGCGCGACACCGGTTTCGCTTGCGCGTCGCCGGTGGCGAGCTGGTGAAGCAGCGTATCGAGTTGCCCTTCTTCCTGCCGCCGCAACATGATCGTGACGTGGATGCGTTCTGCCGGATCGCACGGGCCGAGGCACTTGGACTCGGCGACGATTCGGGGTTCACGGTCGGCGTGAAGATGCCTTGCCATGTTCAGACCCTCCTTGGTACCGCGTTGCACGGAACAACCAGGAAATCGGACAGGGCCGGCGGGAGACGGTTCCGTTCGGTCGGTCGGGTTCGCAGCAGCGCGAAGTAACAGGGAGTTTAGAACAGTCAGACGATTTGCGCGCACGCTCTTCTGCGACGGGGCGCACGCGCGGGCCGGCGTTGCGCACGGCCTTCATCCGGTACGGCGACGCGCGACGCGCCGCGCGACCTGCGCCGGCGCGTCGCCGCCTCGGTACTCAATCCATCGACAGGCGCAGCGCGAAGCCGATCAGTGCGGCGGAAAACGTCCAGCGCTGCACCGTCTGCGCGAGCGGATGCGCACGCATCCACGCAGCGATCCGCGACGCGCCGAACACGCACGCGAGGTCGAAGCACACGCCGGCCGCCACCAGCAGCGCGCCCAGCTCGAACATCTGCAACACGACCGGCCCGGCCTCGGGGCGCACGAACTGCGGCAGCAGCACCGAGCAGAACAGCAGCGCCTTCGGGTTCAGCAGGTTGGTGAGCAGGCCCTTCACGAACGACTGGCGCAGCTCGCCTGCGGTGGCCGCCGCGTCACCATCGCCAAGCGCGAACACGGGTGAACGAAACACCTGGATCGCGACATAGGCGAGATAGAGCGCGCCGCCGTAGCGGATCACTTCGTACAGCCACGGCGCGCTGCGGATCAGCGCGGCGACGCCGCAGGCGGACAGCGTCACGTGCGCGGTGCGCGCGAGCGACAGCCCGGCGGCCGCCGCCATCCCCGGCCGCACGCCGCGGCCAATGCTGGTCTGCAACACCAGCGCCATGTCCGGCCCCGGCACCGCATAGATGGCCGCCAGCGCGGCGAGATAAATCAACAGCAAATGCGTGGAAATCATGGTCTGCCCCTGTCCTCTTACGACGATATGTTGCCGCCAGAGTGCGAGGGATTATTGGCCATCTTTGGTTCAGGATTGGCGATCCTTAGGGGAATCCGCCACAATCAAGAAATCCAGACAAGGATTCCGCCAACATGACCGAACTCGACAAAACCGACCGCGCAATCCTCGCCGCAGTGCAGCGCGATGGCCGCCTGCCGATCGCGCGCCTCGCCGATTCCGTGGGCCTCTCCGAGACGCCCTGCGCGCGGCGCCTGAAGCGCCTCGAAAACGACGGCTACATCGAGCGCTACCGCGCGCAGTTGTCACGCCAGGCGCTCGGTTTCGGCGTCGTTGCGTTCGTGCTCGTGCGGTTCGCGACGCACGATCGCAAGACCGCCGACCGCTTCGAACGGGAAGTGCTCGGCATCGAGCGGATCCTGGCGTGCCACAACGTGGCGGGCACGGCCGACTATCTGCTGCAGATCGTGGCGCGCGATCTCGACGACTACGGCACGTTCGTGCGCGAATCGTTGCGGATGCTGCCGGGCGTCACGTCGATCGAATCGGCGCTGTCACTGCGCGAGGTCAAGCATGACGCGGGGTTGCCGGTGCCGTGATGCCGGCAGGCGGATGGCGCACCCACGCCGAACCGGGCACCCGATTCGTCACTTCGACGCCAATCGATGTGGGCCGCATCGGGCCGCGCCCCCGCAACACTCGTTCACATTGTTGAGGCCAGCGGCCTACGCGATGTCGGGCGGCTGGTGCGCGCGTTCGAGATCCTCGAGAAACGCTTCCACGAGCGGATTGCCGCGCCCGTTGCGCGCGACGACCATGTGGAACGTCACGTCGTAGCGCAGTTGCTCCGGATTGAGCGGCGTGAGCAGCCCCTGCGCGACATACGGCGCCGCGAAGTGCTGCGGCAGGTAGCCGAGGTGGTGGCCGGACAGGATCAGCAGCGCGACGGCCTCCATGTTGTCGGCGGTCGCGGTCACGCGGTCGGGCGTTGTCGACATCTGCGCTTCGGGCAGCGGATACGAGCGCCACGCCCATTCGAAGCCCGCGACGTCGGCCGGCGTCAGCGCGCCGGCGCCGTCGAACAGCGGATGGCCGCGGCCGCAGTACGCGACCTGGCGCTCGATGAACAGCGGCGTGTAGTGCAGCGACGGCACCCGGTGCCAGAAGTAACCGACCGCGATCTGGATCTCGTCGCTCAGCAGCTTCTCCTCGAGATCGCCCGGCGCGCGCACGGAGATCGAGAAGCGCACGGCCTCGTCGCGGGTGCGGAACGCGGCGATCGCCTCGGCGATCCGCGCGTTCTGGCTCACCGGCGTATGGCCGATCAGGCCGATGTGCAGCGTGCCGACCAGTTGGCGGTCCATATGCCGCGCGGCCATCCCGAATTCGTCGAGTGCGGCGAGCAGCTTGCGGCTCATCGCATGGAACCGCTCGCCCTTCGGCGTGAGCCGGAAGCCGCTGCGGCCGCGCTCGCAGAGCCGGTAGCCGAGCCGCGTCTCGAGCGACGACAGCTGCGCGCTGATCGTCGACTGCCCGACGTTCAGCACGGCCTGCGCGGCCGATACGCCGCCCGCGTCCGTGACCGCGAGAAATACGCGGATCAACCGCAGATCGAGGGTCGACAGATTCCCCAGCACGCTCATCCCCTTCCATACATCGATGAAAATCGATGTTTACGTCGATATCTTCGCATTCTTCTTTCCCGGCGGAGCGCGTAAAACTGTGCGCCAAGCCGCGTCGCATGATACGGCAACCCCACATCGGAAGAGACAGCCATGAACGACCACACCCATTTCCAGCCGCTCGGCGGCAATGAAATGCCGCGCTGCGGCGGCATCGCGACGATGATGCGCCTGCCGCACGTGGCGAGCGCCGAAGGCCTCGACGCCTGTTTCGTCGGCGTGCCGTTCGATCTCGGCACCTCCAACCGCACCGGCGCGCGCTTCGGCCCGCGCCAGATCCGCACCGAATCCGTGTTGCTGCGCCCGTACAACATGGCTACGCGTGCCGCACCGTTCGATTCGCTGCAGATCGCCGACATCGGCGACGTCGCGATCAATCCGTACAACCTGCACGATTCCATCGCACGCATCGAAGCCGCGTACGACGCGATCCTCGAGCACGACTGCAAGCCGATCACGCTCGGCGGCGACCATACGATCGCGCTGCCGATCCTGCGCGCGATCCACCGCAAGCACGGCAAGGTTGCATTGATCCACGTCGATGCACACGCCGACGTGAACGACACGATGATGGGCGAAAAGATCGCGCACGGCACGCCGTTCCGCCGCGCGGTCGAGGAAGGCCTGCTGCACGGCGACAAGGTCACGCAGATCGGCCTGCGCGGCACCGGTTACGCCGCCGAGGATTTCGACTGGTGCCGCGAACAGGGCTTCCGCGTCGTCCAGGCCGAGGAATGCTGGAACAAGTCGCTCGCGCCGCTGATGGAAGAGGTGCGCGCGCGCGTCGGCGATACGCCCGTCTACATCAGCTTCGACATCGACGGCATCGATCCGGCCTACGCGCCGGGCACCGGCACGCCGGAAATCGCGGGCCTCACGGTGCCGCAGGCGCTCGAGATCATCCGCGGCGCGAAGGGGCTGAACATCGTCGGCTGCGATCTCGTCGAAGTCGCGCCGCCGTACGACCCGTTCGGCACCACGGCGCTGCTCGGCGCGAACCTCGCGTACGAGCTGCTGTGCGTGCTGCCGGGCGTCTCGTACCGCGACTGACCCCGCGCCGACACTTATTCCAAATCAAAGGATTCCAGAGGAGCACATATCAAGATGGGGACTTCCGTCAAGCAACCCAAGCGGGCGGCGCTCGCGTCGTTCGTCGGCACCACGATCGAGTGGTACGACTTCTATAGCTACGCGACCGCCGCCGCCATCGTATTCGGGCCGCTGTTCTTCCCCGGCGAAAACCGCTTCATCAGCCTGCTCGCGTCGTTCGGCTCGTTCGCGGTCGGCTTCTTCGCGCGTCCGCTCGGCGGCGTGATGTTCGGCTACCTCGGCGACCGCTTCGGCCGCAAGCGCTCGCTGCTCGCGACGCTGATGCTGATGGCGGTGTCGACGGTCGCGATCGGCCTGCTGCCGACCCACGCGCAGGCCGGCGTGATCGCACCGGTCCTGCTCGTGCTGATGCGCGTGCTGCAGGGCATCGCGGTCGGCGGCGAATGGGGCGGCGCGGTGCTGCTCGCCGGCGAGCATGCGCCGGAAGGCAAACGCACGTTCTTCGCATCGTTCGCGCAGCTCGGCAGCGCGAGCGGCCTGATCCTGTCGATGCTCGCGTTCGGCGCGATCAGCACGCTGTCGAAGGAAGACATGATGAGCTGGGGCTGGCGCGTGCCGTTCCTCGCGAGTTCCGTACTGCTGATCGTCGGCTTCGTGATCCGTGCGAGCGTGTCGGAATCGCCCGAGTTCGAGGAGGTCAAGAAGAGCGGCAACATCGCGCAAAAGCCGCTGCGCGAAGCACTCAAGTACTGGCCGCTGCTGCTGCTCGCGATCGGCGCGAACGTGTATGGCATCGCCGGCGTGTATTTCAGCAACATCTTCATGATCAGCTACGCGACGCAGTTCCTGTCGCTCGACCGGTCGATGGTGCTGCATTGCATGACGATCGTCGCAGTGCTGCAGTTCGTCGTGCAGCTCGTGGCCGCATTCCTCGCGCAGCGCTTCGGCACCACGCGCGTGCTGCTGATCACCGGCGCATGGGCCGCGATCGTCCCGTTCCTGATGCTGCCGCTCGTGCACATGGGCACGCCGCTGTCGATCACGGTCGGCGTCGGCCTCGCGACGCTCGCGGAATCGGGCTACTACTCGGTGGTCGCCGGCTTCGTCAGCGGCATCTTCGTCGCACGCATCCGCTACACGGCGATCTCGATCGCGTACCAGGTGTGCGGCGCGCTCGCCGGCGGCCTCACGCCGCTCGTCGCGACCATCATCGCGCAGAACACCGCGCCGCAATGGTGGCCGCTCGCGCTCCAGTACACGAGCGCCGCGCTCCTGTCGTCGCTGTGCGTGTGGCTGATCTCGCGGCGTGTGAGCATCGACGACGCGGGCGCGCCGAGCCGGAAGGAAGAAGTGCCGCTGCCGCGCGGCGCGCGCACCGCGTAACGTCCCGCGACGGGCAGGCAACCTCGCCTGCCCGTTTTTCATTAGGCAGCCCGGCGGTGCGCCGCACCGCCTGCCTCACCCCACATTCATCGCCTGCCTCGACGGCGTCGCGGCAGGCGGGCGCACGCGGTCGCCTTGCCGAATCGCGTGCGACCCAGGAGACACGACCGCCATGAACCGCCCCGACACGCTCGATCTCGGCCGCACCGAATCGGCCGGCCTGGCGATCGAGCACCACTCGATCGACTACATTCCGGAACACGAACGCCACGCCAAGCTCGCGAGCCAGGGGCCGTTCTGGTTCCTCGGCAACTTCCATTTCTTCACGATCTCGATCGGCTTCGTCGGGCCCGGTATGGGCCTGTCCGCCGTCTGGACGACGCTCGCGGGCGCGCTCGGGATCATGTTCGGCACGATCTTCATGGCGTTTCACGGCTCGCAGGGCCCCGAGATGGGGCTGCCGCAGATGATCCAGTCTCGTGCGCAGTTCGGCTATCGCGGCGTGATCGTCGCGCTGCTCGCGACGCTGTTCGTGTTCGTCGGCTTCAATGTCGTCAACGTGTCGCTGATGGTCGACGGCGTGCACAACGTGTTCGGGATCGACGGCGGTTTCGTCGCGATCACGGCCGTCGCGACCGGTGCGCTGCTCGCGATCTACGGGCACGACCTGATGCACCGGACCTTCACGTGGGCACTGATCGCGACGCTGCCGCTCTATGGGCTCGTCACGCTCGCGCTCGCGTTCGGTCACGCGGCGCCTGCATCGGGTGTCGCGGCCACGGCCCCCGCCGTCGCACCTGGCTTCAACTGGATCGGGTTCGCCACGCAGTTTGCGATCGCCGCCAGCTACAACATTTCGTATGCACCCTACGTGTCCGACTATTCGCGCTATCTGCCGAAACACACCAGCCGCGCGAAGCTGATCGCGGTGATCTTCGCCGGTGCCTCGCTGTCGGGCACCTGGATGATCGGGCTCGGTGCGTGGCTCGCGCAGAAGCTGCACGCGGCGGACGCGCTGGTCGCGATGAACGACGTCGGCACGTCGCTTGTGCCGGGCCTCGGCAAGCTGATCGCGATCGTTTCGCTCGTCGGCTTCCTGCCAATCATCGCGCTCAACGCATACAGCGCGATGCTGACCGTGCTGACCGGTATCGACTCGATCGTGCCGATCCGGCCGACGCGCCGCGCGCGCGTCGCATCGATCGTCGCGATCAGCACGTTCGTGCTCACGTGCGTGTTCGCGATCCGCGGCAACGGCATCGCGCTGCTGCAAACGTTCCTGACGCTGATGCTCTACTTCCTCGTGCCGTGGACCGCGGTGAACCTCGTCGACTATTTCTTCGTACGACGCGGCCACTATGCGATCGCGCATTTCTTCACGCCGGGCGGCCTGTATGGCGCCTGGCAGCCGCGCGGCATCGTCGCGTACCTGGTCGGCTTCGCGGCGATGGTGCCGTTCTTCTCGATCGTCGATGCCGAGGCGAACCGCGAGATCTTCGTCGGCCCGTTCGCACGCCTGCTCGGTGGCGTGGATATCGCCTGGCTCGTCGGCCTGGTCGTCGCGGGGGCCGTGTACTGGCTACTGTCCCGCTCGCTCGATCTGGACCATGAGCGCCAGGTGATCGCGGCAACGCCGGCCCCTGACGCACTGCCCGGCACGCACGGACACCGGGACATGTGACGTAGCAAGCGGCAATCGTCAGCTTTCTTGATTGCCGCCTTCCGGCGCGTCCTTCGTGTCATACATCGTGCCGATCCCGATCGGTTCGCGACCGTTCGCCTTGCGCTGCAGGTTGGTATCGCGCAGCGAATACACACATCCGCAGTACTCCTGCTGATAAAACGTGTCGCGCTTGCTGATCTCGATCATGCGTGCCGAGCCGCCGCCCTTGTGCCGGTTGTATTCCCGGGACATCAACCCCGGATAGCACGCGGCGCGCTCGAAACGCATGTCGAAGCACATCGTGCAGCGCACGCCGCGCTCGGGCTCGGGCTCGTTTTCGTGCTCCATCCCGCGCGCATGCGCGAACCCGTCGTCGCGATCGTCATCATGTCGATTCCTTGAAGACGACTTTCCGGACCACATTGCGCAGCACGGCGTCGGCGATCTCCCCACGTTCCTTTGCCGCGCCAAGCTCCATGGAATAAAAATCCAGGTCGAGCAACGCAGCTTGCGCTTCATCGCATTCAACCCACGCGCGGGCAATGGTACGCAACGCGTCCCGATCGGTCCGCCGCAGCCGCTCCACCACCGCACGGCCGACCTCTTCGTACATCGCCCCACAATCGTCGCTGTCGTCGTCGAGCGACTTCAGCAGCCGTTCGGTCGCATCGTTTTCCACATTTCTCACCTTGTCCTCCTCAGCGTGCTGCCACGAATACACCGGGAAACGTTTGGTCAGCTCGGCGACCTGCGCACGCACACGCTCGATCGCCAGCTGCTCGACGACGTCCACGTATTCGCAGCCGCCGTCGTAGCGCTTGCCCGGAAAACCTACCGCGTATTTGTTCGTGAGTTACGAGCCCTGTGCGGCCATCACGGCCGGGCTCGTGTAATTTTCCGACGCGATCAGCTCGATGTGATCTTCCTGGCGACGGTTTTCCTTCTGGATGGCATCGACCAGTTCCGGATCGGGCTGGTCAAACGCGTAGCGGTTACGTTCGAACATGGCAGGGATGGGATCCCCCAAAACACAGTGGACGCGCCCCGTCCCGGCGCCTGCCCGGGACGATCTCGATCGGTGCGACACCCGCCGCCGGATCATCGATCCGGACAGCAGGCACGCAGCATTCGCGCGCTACTGCACCTGGTTGCGCAGCGTCTTCGCGGCGGCGACCATGTTCGTCAGCGCCGGAATCACTTCCGCCCACTGGCGCGTCTTCAGGCCGCAGTCCGGGTTCACCCACAGGCGTTGCGCCGGAATCCGTTCAGCCGCCTTCTTCATCAGGCCGACGATGTGATCCTGCGTCGGGATGTTCGGCGAGTGGATGTCGTACACGCCCGGCCCGATCTCGTTCGGATACTTGAAGTTGTCGAACGCGTCGAGCAGCTCCATGTCCGAGCGCGACGTCTCGATCGTGATCACGTCCGCGTCCATGTCGGCGATCGACGCGATGATATCGTTGAACTCCGAATAGCACATGTGCGTGTGGATCTGCGTGTCGTCCCGCACGCCGTTCGCGGTGATGCGGAACGACTCGACCGCCCACTTCAGGTATTCGCCCCACTGCGCACGGCGCAGCGGGAGCCCTTCGCGCAGCGCGGCCTCGTCGATCTGGATCACGCCCACACCGGCCTTCTCGAGATCGAGCACTTCCTCGCGGATCGCCAGCGCGAGCTGGTAGCACGACACCGAGCGCGGCTGGTCGTCGCGCACGAACGACCAGTTCAGGATCGTCACCGGGCCGGTCAGCATTCCCTTCATCGGCTTGTTCGTCAGCGACTGCGCATACGTGATCCACTCGACGGTCATTGCCTTCGGACGGCTGATGTCGCCGAACAGGATCGGCGGCTTCACGCAGCGCGAACCGTACGACTGCACCCAGCCGAACTGGCTGAACGCGTAGCCGTCGAGCTGCTCGCCGAAGTATTCGACCATGTCGTTACGCTCGGCTTCGCCGTGCACGAGCACGTCGAGTTCCAGCGCTTCCTGCTCGCGCACGCTGCGTTCGATTTCAGCCTGCATCGCCGCGCGGTAGCCCGCTTCATCCAGCGCACCGGCCTTGAACTGGCTGCGGGCCTGGCGGATCTCGCCGGTCTGCGGGAACGAGCCGATCGTCGTCGTCGGGAACGCCGGCAGGTTCAGGCGGGCCGACTGCTTCGGCGCTCGCTGCGTATAGGGGCTCACGCGGTTGCCGAGCTGCGCGTCGATCCGGGCGATCGCAGCCTTCACCGCCGGGTGGTTCACGCGCGGCGAATGGCGGCGCGACTGGATCGCGGCGGCGTTCGCGGCCAGCGCATCGGCCACCTTGTCGCGGCCCTGGTTCAGCGCGGTCGCAAGCACCTTCAGTTCGTCGAGCTTCTGCAGCGCGAACGCGAGCCACGAACGGATCTCGGCGTCTAGCTTCGCTTCGCTCGCGAGGTCGACCGGCACATGCAGCAGCGAGCACGACGGTGCGAGCCACAGACGGTCGCCCAGTTGCTTCGACAGCGGCTCGAGCCAGTCGAGCGCGGTGTTCAGGTCCGTCTTCCAGATGTTGCGGCCGTTGATCGCACCGACCGACAGCACGCGCTCGGCCGGCAGTTCGCGCACCAGCGCGTCGATTTCGTCACGGGCGTTGATCGCATCGATGTGCAGGCCGTCAACCGGCAGCGACGCGGCGAGCGCCAGGTTGCCCTGCAGCTGGCCGAAGTACGTCGCGAGCAGCACCTTGATCCGGCGCGTTTCGAGTGCGGCATACGCGGTCTTGAATGCTTGCTGCCATTCGGCGTCGAGCTCGGTGACGAGGATGGGTTCGTCGATCTGCACCCATTCGACGCCTTGTGCGGTCAGCGTGTCGAGCAACGCGCCGTACACCGGCAGCAGCTTCTGCAGCAGCGCGAGGCGATCCGAGTCGTCCTTCGCCTTGCCGAGCCACAGGTACGTGACGGGGCCGATGATCACCGGCTTCGCCTTCACGCGCTGCGCGTTCGCTTCGGCGAGTTGCTGCAGCAGGCGCGACGGATCGAGCGAGAAGTTCGTGTCGGCGTGGAATTCCGGGACGATGTAGTGATAGTTCGTGTCGAACCACTTCGTCATTTCGCCGGCCGCGACGCCGCCGCAACACGCGGCATGCTCTTCCGCCGACTGCGCAGAACGGCCGCGCGCCACGCGGAAATAGTTGTCGAGCGCATCGCCGTGGAAGCCCTGCACGCGCTTCGGCAGGTTGCCGAGCGTGAAGCTCATGTCGAGCACCTGGTCGTAGAACGCGAAGTCGCCGATCGGAGCGAGATCGAGGTCGCGCTGGTCGCGCCAGTGACGCTCGCGCAGTTGCGCGCCGAGCGCCTTCAGTTCATCGCGCGACGATTCGCCCTTCCAGTAGCGTTCGAGGCCGAACTTGAGTTCGCGCTTGGCGCCGATGCGCGGGAAACCGAGATTGTGTGTCGTCGCCATGGCGCTGCCGTCCAGAAGTAGTGAAGGTCCGGCAACCATGATAGGGATTTCAAACCATGAAATAAAATGGCATTATTTCATTCATCCATTAAAGTTATTCATGAAAATGCAGGATGAGCGATAACCATGCTGGAACGATTCCATCTCGTCGTCATTCGTGAAGTCGAGCGCCAGGGCTCGCTGACCGCAGCCGCCAATGCGCTGCACGTCACGCAATCGGCGCTCAGCCATACCGTCCGGAAAATCGAGCAGCAGCTCGGCACGCCGATCTGGGATCGCGAGGGGCGCGGCCTGCGGCTGACGCAGGGCGGGCAGTATCTGCTGAAGCTCGCGAACCGGCTGCTGCCGCAGTTCGAGCTGGCCGAGGAGCGAATGAAGCAGTACGCGAAGGGCGAGCGCGGCACGCTGCGTATCGGGATGGAATGCCACCCGTGCTACCAGTGGCTGCTGAAGGTCGTGTCGCCGTACCTGTCGCGCTGGCCCGACGTCGACGTCGACGTAAAGCAGCGCTTCCAGTTCGGCGGGATCGGCGCGCTGTTCGGCTACGACATCGACGTGCTCGTGACGCCCGATCCGCTGAACAAGCCGGGGCTGCGCTTCGACCCCGTGTTCGACTACGAGCAGGTGCTGGTGGTCGCGGACGCACACCGTTTCGCCAACGCCGATTACGTGACGCCCGAGCAGCTGACCGACGAAATCCTGATCACCTATCCGGTCGAAACCGACCGGCTCGACATCTACAACCAGTTCCTGACGCCGGCCGGCATCGTGCCGAAGCGGCACAAGTCGATCGAGACGACCGACATCATGTTGCAGATGGTGGCGAGCGGGCGCGGCGTGGCTGCGCTGCCGCGATGGCTGGCCGACGAATATGCCGACCGGATGCCGGTCGTGCCGGTCAAGCTCGGCAAGAAGGGGATCGCGAAGCAGATCTTCCTCGGCATCCGCGAGGCGGATGCGTCGATCGACTACCTGGCCGCGTTCGTCGCGCTGGCGCGCGAATCGACGTGGAGCGCGCCGCGCATGCTGCGCTAGGCACGCCCCGTTGCAATGCGCGTCAGGCGGCGCGCATGCCGATACGTTCGCCGCGCTCGACCCATGCGCCGAACAGCAGGCCGATCGTCGTCCACATGATCACCTGCATGCCGATCGCCGCGGCGCGGAACTTCCACAGCACGACGGCCGGGAAGGCAGCCGGCACTTCGTTGATCGACGGCAACCCGAGCTGCACGGCCGCGATGATCGCGATGAACACGAGCCCCGCGACGATCGACGCGTTCCATTGCCCGAGCTTCGCCAGCAGATGGCGGCGCACGCTGACCGAGAACACCATCGTCGCGATCGAGATCGCGATCATCAGGAAGAACAGCCCCGTGCGATAGCCGATCGTGTCGGGGTCTCCAACCGACGGCGGATTGGCCGGGTACTTGATGTTCGGCACGATCACGAGCGCGATGAACGCCGCCAGTGCGAGCCAGGCGGCCAGCGGCCGTGCCGGGAGACGGCTGCCTCGGCCATACGCATACGCAAAGACCAGCGAGAACAGCCCGCCGAACGCCGCGCCATAGGTCACGACGCCCGTCAGCAGGCCGAAGCCGGCCTGCGTGTGGCGGCTCACCAGCTCGGGTTCCGGCGCGTCGCCCTTGGCGGCGTCGAGTTTTTCTTCGAAGGAGATCGCCTGATCGACTTGCGGTTCGCCGACGATTTTCGCGAAACCGAACGTGAGGAGGCCTGCGGCGATGCCTGCGAGCATCCCGCGCATGAGCAGCTTTCCGACCATCATGAACTCCGCGTCAGTGGCAGGGGAAGCCGAGCAGATGGCGGCCGTCGTGGACGAATTCGTGCACGTACATGCCCGGCACGAGCGACGTTGCGCCTTGTTCCGCGCCGACGAAATAGAGGGCGAGCAACAGGATCAGGCCGACGAACACGGCCCACGGCAACAGTTCACGGACGGGGATGGGCGCCGGCACGACCGCCGGCTTCAGCACTGCTTCGCTCATGGATGCACCTCAGGGGAATCGCGCCCCGGCAAATGATGGATGGGTACGAAGGCAGGTCTGGCTTCCGGGATCATGGATCACCGGTTACAGTGGCGCGACCGCGCCGGAATTGCACCGGCTTCCGCGTTTCGTATCGGGCGAATTGTACGCGCGAACGTTCGCGTATTGAAGCGGCGAAAAGTGGACGAACGCGCCCGTCCCGGCTCCCCCGAAAACCTCCATGAACATGCATGCCTCGCTGCGCCTGATTGCACACGCATCGACCCGGGCGATGCGCACCGGCACGTTTCCCGACGACGACCCGCTCGACGCGCACGGGCTCGCCGACGCCGCGGCGCTGCGCGACCGGTGGACGGACGTCGCCGGCTCGCTCGTGCTGTGCAGCCCGGCCCGCTGCGCGGTGCAGACCGCCGATGCGCTCGGCCTGCACGCCGACATCGACGACGCACTGCGCGACATCGACTACCGAAGCTGGCGCGGCAAGCGGCTACACGACCTCGCGCGCGACTGGCCTGACGAACTGGGCGCGTGGATCGGCGATCCGTTGGCGTCGCCGCACGGCGGCGAATCGTTCGATGCAGCCATGCGCCGCGTCGGCGCGTGGTTGAACGCGCTGCAACGCGGTCGAGACATCGTCGCCATCACGCATGCGCCGATCGTGCGCGCGGCCGTCGCGCATGCGCTGCGGATCGATTCCGGCGCAGCAACCCGCATCGACGTGGCGCCGCTATCGTGCACGACATTCGCTGCGTCGCCGCACGGCTGGTTGTTGATCGCGGAAGGCGATCCGCGCGACACTGGTGCATAGCCTCCTGCCGTGTTGCGTTCGCGATATGGGCCACGACGCCCGCCGACGTGTTGTCTCGTATCGCAATCGCATGGCGATGTCCACCTTACATCGCTGCAAGCCCCGCCGTTCGTCATCCCTGCTGTCATCAAACTGACTGCTAGCCGAAGCTAGGATCGGTCGCGGTTCCCTTACGAGATACCGTCATGAATCAACCTGCTTCGTCTGCCCCGAACAGTCCGGGTTCCGTCGAGCGCACCAGGCAGCTCGGCTATGCCGTCTTCCTGCTGGTGCTCGCGATCGGCGCGGTCTATATCGCCACGCACCTGATCGACGATCTGTCGCCGATGCGCGAAGGGTCGCTGTTCCCGTACCTGATGCTCGGCGCCGCACTGCTGATCGCGCTCGGCTTCGAATTCGTCAACGGCTTCCACGACACCGCGAACGCGGTCGCGACCGTGATCTATACGCACTCGCTGACGCCGAACGTCGCGGTGATCTGGTCCGGCCTGTGGAACTTTCTCGGCGTGATGATCTCGAGCGGCGCCGTTGCGTTCGGCATCCTGCAACTGCTGCCGGTCGAGCTGATCCTGCAGGTCGGCAGCGGTGCGGGCTTCGCGATGGTGTTCGCGTTGCTGATCGCCGCGATCGTGTGGAACCTCGCGACCTGGTATTTCGGGTTGCCGTCGTCGAGCTCGCATACGCTGATCGGGTCGATCATCGGCGTCGGGCTGATGAACCAGCTGATGCACGGGCCGTCCGGCACGAGCGGCGTCGACTGGGGCCAGGCGCTCGGCGTCGGCAAGTCGCTGCTGTTCTCGCCGATCGTCGGCTTCCTCTGTGCGGCGCTGCTGCTGCTCGTGCTGAAAGCCCTCGTGCGGATTCCGGAGCTGTACAAGGAGCCGCCGAAGGACCAGCCGCCGCCGTTCTGGATTCGCTGCCTGCTGATCCTGACCTGCACGGGCGTGTCGTTCGCGCACGGCTCGAACGACGGGCAGAAAGGGATGGGCCTCATCATGCTGATCCTGATCGGCACGGTGCCGACCGCCTATGCGCTGAACAAGGCCGTCACGCCGGCCGAGACGCAGACGTTCGTTGCGGTCGCGAACCAGGCCGCCGCGACGTTCGGGAAGTACACGAACGGCGTCGCACCGTCCGCGAACCCGCGCGCCGACGTCGAGCGTTACGTCCAGCATCGCGAGCTGACGCCGGCCGTGATCCCCGCCGTTCAGCAATTGTCCACGTCGCTCGCGACCGCGGTCGGCGCGTCGGGCTCGATGGCCGCCGTGCCGCAACGCGACATCGACAACGTGCGCAACACGATGTATCTGGTATCCGAAGCGATCCGCCTGATCGAGAAATCCGGGCAACCCGCATTCGCCGCCGACGACAAGCTCGCGATCGACAACTATCGCAAGCAGCTCGATCACGCGACCAAGTTCATTCCGACGTGGGTGAAGGTTGCGGTCGCAATCGCACTGGGCCTCGGCACGATGGTCGGCTGGAAGCGGATCGTCGTGACCGTCGGCGAGAAAATCGGCAAGCAGCATCTGACGTACGGACAGGGGGCGTCGGCCGAACTCGTCGCGATGCTCACGATCGGCGCGGCCGACGTGTACGGATTGCCCGTGTCGACGACACACGTGCTGTCGTCGGGCGTTGCGGGCACGATGGCGGCGAACGGCTCCGGGCTGCAATGGGGCACGGTGCGCAGCCTCGTGCTGGCGTGGGTGCTGACGCTGCCGGCGTCGATCGTGCTTGCCGGCGGGCTCTACTGGTTGTTCCGGTCGGTGGCCTGAGCGAGCGGCGACGGCGGCCGGTGAAAGCCGGTCGCGTCGCCTCGTGCAGATTCGACCCTCGCCTTTCCGCTGAAGCGCGCCCGGCTCCCCTGTTCCCCTGTTCCCCTGTTCCCCTGTTCCCCTGTTCCCCTGTTCCCCTGTTCCCCTGTTCCCCGGCTCCCCGGCTCCCCGGCTCCCCGGCTCCCCGGCTCCCCTGCTCCGCTACACCGCGCGTCGCATGGGCCGGTGTCGCACCACCTGGCTTCTTCGCGCCACGCGCGCTTCCCCGTCCATCCGAATTGAAGCGCAAGATCTGGAGCGCATCGGCATTCGTGCGACATTAGACTGGGGCCATCGACTCTCATCGTGGATCCCATCATGCGCGCAACGCCACCGGACACCGCTTCGCTGCCTCTTTTCATGCCACCTGCCGCACAGCGAAGCCAGTCGGTGCCTCGTACCGATCCGCAGCCCGCAGTCGAATCCGCCGACATCGCACAACGGATGGACGCGCTCGACTGGGCAGCCGTCGCTGCCGAACTGGATCACCATGGATGCGCGCGCGTGCCGGGCCTGCTGTCAGCGCACGAATGCGATGCGCTTGCGTCGCGGTATCCGGATGACGGGCTTTACCGATCGCGCGTCGTCATGGCGCGACATGGCTTCGGGCGCGGCGAATACAAGTATTTCGCCTATCCGCTGCCTCCGCTCATTGCCGAGTTGCGTGCAACGATCTATCCGCACCTCACGCCGATCGCAAATCGCTGGAACCAGGCGCTCGGCATCGACACCCGGTATCCCGACGACCATGCGAGCTTCCTCGATCGTTGCCACGCGGCGGGACAGACACGGCCGACCCCGCTGATCCTGCAATACGGCCCGGACGACTACAACTGCCTCCATCAGGATCTCTATGGCGAGCACGTGTTCCCGCTCCAGGTCGCCATCCTGCTGTCGGCGCCGGGGCGCGATTTCACGGGCGGGGAGTTCGTCCTGACGGAACAGCGGCCACGCATGCAATCGCGCGCGGACGTGGTGCCGCTGACACAGGGCGACGCGGTGATTTTCGCAGTCCACGGCAGACCGGTGCAGGGCACGCGCGGCGTCTATCGCGTCAACCTGCGCCACGGCGTGAGCCGCGTCCGGGCCGGTCATCGTCATACGGTCGGCATCATCTTTCACGACGCGCAGTGACTTCTATCGCCTCGCATGGGGAGGAGCGATTCGGCTCGGCGGCTCGGCGGCTCGGCGGCTCGGCGGCTCGGCGGCTCGGCGGCTCGGCGGCTCGGCGGCTCGGCGGCTCGGCGGCTCGGCGGCTCGGCGGCAGATTAGTGCAGGAAATGCGCAGAAGTTCCCGCATCACACCGGCATCGTCGCGAAAATCGCATATCGGCCGAATCGCACCTTGCCCTTAGGTGAGCGAGCGAAAACGAAAACCCGCACCGACCGCCGCGCAAATGTGAGCGCCGAGCCGACTTACCCGCGCGCCATGCCCGCTCGCAGCCGATCGCCCGCGTTGGCCGCCAGCCGTGCGTAACCCGGCAACGTCAGCAACGCGAGTACGCCCGCGGCGATGAATGCCCAGCGGAAATCGTCAAGCACGTAGTGAACGCCCGTTGCATCGCCGCGCGCCAACGCCGCCACCCGCAGCGACAGCGCGCCGAACGCGATACCCATCCCGATCGTCATCTGTTGTGCCGCGCTCCACAGCGTGCTGGCGGCACTCGTCTGCTGGGCGGGGATATCCGCATAGGCCAATGTCGCAAGCGTCGTGAACTGCATCGACCGCGTCAATCCGTAGACGAACACGACAAGCAGCGTGATCGCCAGCGGCGTCGACGCGGTCAGCCAGCCACACGCGATCGTGAAGAAGCCGACGATCGTCACGTCGACGAGCGCGACGCGCCGGAAGCCGAAGCGGTCGAGTATCCACGACGTGCCTGCCTTCATGCCGAGGTTGCCGAGCGCACTGGCGAGCAGCAACAGGCCCGACTGGAACGGCGACAGTCCAAAGCCGATCTGGAACAGCAGCGGCAGCAGGTACGGCACGGCATTGATCGCCATGCGCGTGACCGAGCCGGTGACCACCGTGACCGAGAACGTCGGCACCTTCAGCGTCGTGAAGTCGAGCAGCGGGTGTTCGCACCGTCGCGCATGCAGCCAGGCCGCGATGCCGAACAGCATGCTGGCGCCCACGAGCAAGCCCGCACGGGCAAACTGCGCATCCTGCTGGCCGGCCGTTTCGGTGCCGATCAACAGACACGTCAACGCACCGCCCGCGAGCACGAAGCCGACCCAGTCGAGCGGCCGTTGCTCGTCGGCGCGCGTGTTGCGGACGAGCAGCCACGTGCAGACCAGCGCGGCGATGCCGAACGGCACGTTCAGCAGGAAGATCCACCGCCACGATGCATAGGTCGTGATGAAACCGCCGATCGGCGGCCCGACGACCGGCGCAACGATGCCGGGCCACGTGATCGTCGCGATCGCTCGCATCAGCTTCGCCTTCTCCGTACTGCGCACGACGATCATTCGCCCGACCGGCACCATCATCGCCCCGCCGACGCCCTGCAGCAGCCGCGCGGCCGTGAACGCCACCACGCCATTGGACAGCCCGCACAGTACCGACGCACCGGTAAAGATGACGATCGCGCTGCCGAACACCGTGCGCGAGCCGTATCGGTCTGCGATCCAGCCGCTGATCGGGATGAATACCGCGAGCGCGAGCATGTAGGCCGTCATCCCGAGGCTCAGCGCGTTCGGCCCGACGCCGAACGAGTTCGCCATCTGTGGCAGCGCAGTCGCGATTACGGTCGTGTCGAGGTACTCCATGAAGAAGGTCGCGGCGACGAGATACGGCAAGAAGTCGGTCGTCCGATCACCTTGGGCAGAGCGGGCTGTCATGAACGATGCAGTCGGTGGAGAGGCGGGAGACGCCGGCCACTCACATGCGCGCGGCCGGGGCGAGTGGCGATATTACCGCGAAGCGCCGGTGCTTCGCTTTGGGCGCAAGTGGAGTGGAAATTACTTTATGCGCATAGACTCGATCCGGCGCGGCGATGGCCGGCGCGTGCGATTCGACGAAGAAAATGAATATTGAGCCAAATATCGGCGACGATAGACTCCGTTTGCGTCATTCGCCCAGAAGTCCGTCTTGGCGGAGCCTGTACTGTTCGCCTCGACATGCATCGGCCCAATCGGCACGCCCCTGCTCGTCGGTTGTCCCCTGGTAGACCACGACGCCGTCGGAAGCGCGAATCATCGAGAACTTCATGTTGGCGAACGGGCCGACATCGCCATCCGCGTCCTGGAATTTGGCATGGAACGGTGCTCGAACACAGCCCGATTCCTGTTGTTGCTGGGCGGCACATCCCAGCAACGAGAAGCAAAACAGAAGCGGCACGAGTTTCTTCATCAGCTGTCGCAACAGGCAGGAAATGGCGAGATATCGACGGGAGCGCGCTCGGCAGATCGCGGCGAGATGCACGCGGATTGCCGATGTTGAACGGGGAATGCGATCGAGATACGTACCACTGCATTTCCGCCGCTGAAATGCAAAAACCCCCGCCTTTCGGGCGGGGGTTTCTGGCTTAAGGAGCCTGACGATTACCTACTTTCACACGGGAATCCGCACTATCATCGGCGTAGAGTCGTTTCACGGTCCTGTTCGGGATGGGAAGGGGTGGGACCGACTCGCTATGGTCATCAGGCAAAGAGGGTTGTTGTGCTGACTTCGCAGCACAACCAATCTTGGAAGAAGCAGTAATTTTGAGTTGTGTGTATCACACACGAGAATCCAACCCGTCCGACGCGCTCTGTAGCGCGAAACAGACTTGTTATAGGATCAAGCCTTACGGGCAATTAGTATCAGTTAGCTGAACGCATTACTGCGCTTACACACCTGACCTATCAACGTCCTGGTCTCGAACGACCCTTCAAGGGGATCTAGTCCCC
>NZ_JAIZSA010000018.1:0-177666 GCF_020419825.1 Burkholderia sp. AU30198
CCGCGCCCGCACCATGGGGCCGGCGCTCGGCTGGACACCCGCCGAGCGCACCGACGCCCTCCCGTCCACCTCCGTTGCACTGACGACATGACCCGTTCCCCCTCTCCCCAGCCGGCCGAGCGCCGCCCCTTCAAGCTCGGTTTTCTCACGCACGTCCACGGCGCCGGCGACGCGCGCCGCGTGTACGCGGATCTCGAAACCCTCTTCGTCGCGGCCGAACAGCTCGGCTTCGACGCCGGCTTCGTCGCCCAGCATCACTTCCGCGCCGAGTATGGCCGGCTGCCGTCGCCGCTCGTGCTGCTGGCGGCCGTCGCGCAACGCACACGCCGTATCGAGCTCGGCACCGGCATCGTCACGTTGTCGCTCGAGGATCCGCTGCGGCTCGCGGAGGACGCCGCGGTGCTGGACGCGCTGGCGAGCGGCCGCGTGCAGCTCGGCCTCGGCAGCGGCGGCGCGAACCTCGACGCGTTCGCCGCGTTCGGTTTCGACGTCGACACGCGGCAGGCCCGCTTCGCGGCTGCGCTCGAACGCCTGCAGGATGCACTGGCCGGCCGGCCCATCGCGCCTGTCGCCGCCGACGCGCCGCCGCTCGCGCTGCAACCGCCCGCGCCCGGCCTGCGCGCGCGCCTGTGGCACTCGCACGCATCGGCCGACGGCGCCCGCTTCGCCGCACGCCACGCCAACGGCCTGCTGCTCGGCACCGCCGTGCACGATCCGCGCACCGTGCAACGCCCGCTCGCACAGGCCTATCTCGATGCGTGGCACACCCACGGTCACGCGGCGGCGCCGCGGATCGGCGTGGTGCGCGCGGTGTTTCCGGCGCGCGACCGCCAGACCGCGCTCGCGGAACTCGCGCCCGACGTCGTGCGGCACGGTCCGTGGCTCGCGGCCAACGGTCATCCCGGCGTGACCGACCCCGCGGAGATCGTGCGACTGCTGAACGTCCATCACGGCCATCCGGACGACATCATCGAGCGCCTGCACGGCGACGCGGCGCTGTTCCCGTTCGCCGACTATTTTCTTCCGGTCGTGCAATCGGAAAGCACGACCCTCGACGACGCACTGCGGCGCCTGCGCACCGTCGCGGAAACGATTGCGCCGGCGCTCGGCTGGCGGCCGGCCCGCGCCGCCGCATGAGCGCGCCACACCTGCTGCTCCGGCTCGACCTGGACTGCGACGATGCGCGCGCCGACCCGGCCACCGACTGGATCGCGATCGCCGCGGCGGGCGTCGCGGCCGGCTGCGATGCCGTGCTGCTGCCCACGCGCGCGACCGGCCCCGATCCGTGGATGGCGGCCGCGGCACTCGTCAACGCGTTGCCGGACCTGCGCGTGATGGTCGCGCTGCAGGCCGGCGCCATGCTGCCGGTCGTGGCCGCGCATCTCGCGCAGAGCCTGCAGTCGCTCAGTCGCGGCCGCGCGCTGCTCGCATGCGAGGCTGACGCGCCCGACGTCGACGCGACCGACCACGCCGCGCACCTGAACCGCGACCAGCGCCTCGCGCGCACCGCCGAATTCCTCTCCGCGCTCCGCGCGCTGTGGGCCACGCCCGGGCTGCTGCAGCATCGCGGCACCTACTATCGCGTCGAGAACACGCGGCTGCCGGACCTCACGCTGCAGCGGCCGCCGGTTTACTGGACCGTCGCCGACCGGCGCGACATCCCGCTCGCCGTGCCATTCTGCGACGGGTTGATCGTTGCCGCGAACGCGCCGCCACCGGCGGCATCGACGGCGCTCGAGCAGGCATACCGTGCGCGCGGCCTCGCGCCCCCGCCGGCCCACGCGTTGTTCCGGCGCGTGCTCCGGTTCGATGCGGCGGGCCACGCCGCCCCTGCAACCCGACGGCAAGGCAAAGCATGAGCGTGGATTTCGCGTGGTTCCTGCCGACCAACGGCGACGGCCCCCATCTCGCGAACAGCGGCCTGCCCCGGCCGCCGACGTTCCTGCAGGACTATCGGCCCGCGACGCCCGAGTATCTGCGCGACGTCGCCGGCACGGCCGAGGCCGCGGGCTTCGACAGCCTGCTGCTGCCGATGGCGGCCGGCTTCGAGGATCCGTGGCTCGTCAGCGCGCAGCTGGCGCGCTCGACACGGCGCATCGCGTTCACCGTGACGTTCCGCCCGGGGCTCGAACAGCCTGAGCAGATCGCGCGCAAGGCGGCGACGCTGCAGCGGATGAGCGGCGGCCGACTGCGCCTGTTCGCCGTGAACGGGTCGAGCACGTACGAACAGCGCGCGCTCGGCGATTTTCTCGATCACGACGCCCGCTACCAGCGTTCGTCCGAATACCTGCGCGTGCTGCGCCGACTGTGGCAGGGTGCCGGGCACAGCGTCGCCGGCCGCTACTACACGCTGAACCCCGCGCATGCCGGCATCCCGCTCGCCGATCCGCCCGCGTTGTATCTCGGCGGCGCCTCGACACTCGCGGAACAGGTCGCCGCGAGTCAGGCCGACACCTACCTGCTGTGGGGCGAGCCGCCCGACGTCGTCCGCGAGCGCATCGCGCGGCTGCGGGCGCTCGCCGCGATGCACGGCCGCCGGATCCGCTTCGGGCTGCGCGCGCACGTGATCGCGCGCGCCACCGAGCGCGCCGCATGGGCACGCGCGGACGAGTTGCTCAGCGAGATTTCCGACCAGGTCTATGTCGACGCACAACGTCAGCTCGCCGAGTACGAGTCGGTCGGCCAGCGCCGACAGACCGCGCTGAGCCGCGGCGCGCTGCGCTCGTTGCGCGAGCTGGAGGTGTATCCGAATCTGTGGGCGGGCGTCGGATTGATACGCGGCGGCGCGGGCACGGCGTTCGTCGGCAGCTACGACCAGGTGGCGGCGCGCATGCATGAATACCGGATGCTCGGCATCGACGAATTCCTGCTGTCGTCGTATCCGAACCTCGAGGAGGCGACGCGCATCGGTGCGCACGTGCTGCCGCGCGTCCGCATGCGGCTCGCGCGTGCCAGCCTGCCGTGACCGGCCGCGGTGCGCCGCCGGCCGGCGCGCGCCGTGTCACTCGTCGTGCGCGGCGTCCGGGCCGGGGACGTTGAGCAGGCCGTGACGGGCGAGCAGCGTGCGCATCGTGTTGCGCGTCACGCCCAGCAGCGCGGCCGTGCGGACCTGGCTGAACCGGCAATGCTCGAACGCCTCGCCCACGATCAGCTCCTCGATGTCGCGCAGCAGGCTTTCCCCGGGCGAGCGGAACAGTCGTCGCACGCCCGCACGGATGTCGTCCTGCGGCAGCGTCGACGCTGCGGCATCCGCACGCGCAAAGCCCGCGAGCGCCTCCGAGAACTTCAGGTGCTCCGGCCGGATCAGGTTGCCGTTCGACACGAGCAGCGCGAGATGCATGACGTTCTCCAGCTCGCGGATATTGCCGGGCCACGGGTAAGCCTGCAGTGCCTGGACCGTGCCCTCGGACAGCATCGGCTGCGGCCGCTTCAGCTGCACGCAATAACGCCCGCGGAAATGCTCCGCGAGCGGCAGGATGTCCTGCGGCCGCTCGCGCAGCGGCGGCAGCCGCACGCGTGCGAGATTGATCCGGTAGAACAGATCCATCCGGAAGTTGCCGGCCAGCACCGCCTGCTCGAGATCGACGTTGGTCGCGGCCACGACGCGCACGTCGACTTGCCGCGCGCGGGTCGCGCCGACCCGCGTCACTTCGCCCTCCTGCAGCACGCGCAGCAGTTTCGCCTGCAGCGGCAGCGCGAGATCGCCGATCTCGTCGAGAAAGATCGTGCCGCCGTGCGCTTCCTCGAAATAGCCGGCACGGCGCCCCTGCGCACCCGTGAATGCGCCGGCTTCGTGACCGAACAGTTCGCTTTCCGCAAGCTGCTGGCTGATCGCGCCGCAGTTGACCGCGATGAACGCACCGCTGCGACCGCTCACCGAATGGATGTGCCGCGCTACCAGCTCCTTGCCGGTGCCCGTCTCGCCGAGAATCAGCACGGGTGCCGGGCTTGGCCCGATCTGCTCCACGAAACGCAGCACCGCACGGGACGCCGGGTCCGCGAATACGAGCGCCTTCGCGCGCACCGAAAGGGGGCGATGCTCGCTTTCCGGAAGCGAAATGAGCGAAGGGGAATCTGTGCGGTTGTCCATGATCCGAGCGCCAGCGGACCAGTTATCGATTTGGGCGTCCGCACGAGTGTTTGATCTTAGTCAACCTGCGCCGCATGGAAACTATCGATTGCCGAAAATCTTCCCCGGCCCCTGCTTATAAACAAATCATCGGCGCAAACCCGGCTCGGGTCGCATCCTGGCGAGCGGTTTCAACGCACGCTCAGGATGTGCGTCTCCGTTGACCGGCTGATCCGTATGCGTCGGACGCATCGTCTGACGCCCGCCATTCATCTCCGAATTGCCGCAGCATCCGCGCACGACGGTCCGCATTCGGGCGCAAACGCCCGTGCATCACGCGACCGCCTCGTCACGCAAACGGAACTGCGCGACCGCCGCGCTCAGCCGCGCGCCCTGTTCGTCGAGCGACAGCGCCGCGGCTGCGGCTTCCTCGACCAGCGCGGCATTGCGCTGCATCGTCTGCTCCATCTGGATGACCGTGGCGTTCACCTGCTCGATGCCCGACGATTGCTCCTCGAACGCGTTGCTGGTTTCGCTCATGATCGTATTGACGCGCTCGACTGCGGCGACGAGTTCGGCCATCGCCGAGCCGGCCAGTGCGACGAGGCCGCTGCCGTCTTCGACACGCTGCGCGGAATGGCCGATCAGCTCGCGGATTTCCTTCGCCGCCGACGCGCAGCGCTGCGCGAGCCCGCGCACCTCGGTCGCGACGACCGCGAAGCCGCGCCCCTGCTCGCCTGCGCGCGCGGCTTCGACGGCGGCGTTCAATGCAAGGATATTGGTCTGGAACGCGATGCTCTCGATCACGCCGACGATCCCGGAGATCCGCGCGGAACTGTGCGAAATCGCCGACATCGTCTCGACGACGCGCTGCATCGCTTCCCCTCCGCGCGACGCAATGCCCGCCGCGCCTTCGACGTAGGTGCGCGCATCGCGCGCGTTGTCCGCGTTCTGGCGCACGGCCGCCGTCAGTTGCTCGACGCTCGCCGCCGCCTGTTGCAGCGATACGGCCTGCTGCTCGGTACGCTCGGACAGGTCGACGTTGCCGCTCGCGATCGTGCGGACGTCGCCGACGATCGTCTCCGTGCTCGCGCGCACCTGGTGCACGGTGCCGACCAGGCCGTCCTGCATCCGCTTCAGCGCATGCAGCAGATAGGCCATCTCGTTCTCGCCGGGCACGACGACCGTGCCGGTCAGGTCGCCTTTCGAGATTTTTTCGAACTGGTCGACCGCGAGCTTGATCGGTTCGATGATCGCCTTCGCGAGCATGCGCTGCGCAACGAAGCCGACGACGAGTGCGAAGACCGCGACCGCCGCCATCCCCCACACGATCCGGTGGAAATGAACCCCGGCCGCATCGTAGCGCGCCTTTTCGCGGGCAACCTGGAACGATTCGAGCGCATCGATCGCCTGCTGGTAGGCCGCGAACAGCGCGGCCGGCGCGGTGCGCTGCGTATCGAGGAAGCCGAACGCGTCGTCGCCGTCGAGTTGCGACAGCGCCTTCAGGAACACGCTGTCGAGCAACGCCCGACGGCGAGTCTGCAGCGTGTCGAACAGCGCCTGCTCGTCGGGGTTGCGCGCGTGCAGGCGTGTGTAGGCGTCCAGTTCGTCGTTGCTCTGCTTGAGAAGCGTGTGAAGTTTCGCCCCCTCTTCCTTGCCCGACTGGCCGGCGCTGATGATCTGCGCGACGTCGCTCATGCGTTCGCGCAGGACGAGCATCCGCTCCGAGCTGGTCTTCAGGTGCAGCAGCGACGCGGTGTCATCGCGGTACATCGCTTCGAGCGAACCGTTGCCCATATAGAGGGCCGCGATGCATGCGCCGACCACCAGCACGAGCAGCACGGTATAGCCGGCGATGGTCGCGACGAGACCACCACGAATAGTGAGTTGTTTTCGCATGACGTTCCCTTGCGCGGGCCAGATGCGGCCAGCGGCGGATGTGGATTCCGGATCACGAAAGACGCGCGCCGCGTCGCAACACGCGACGCATCGGCTGCGAACGGGTTAACGGCGGGGGAAACGGGAGGGTTTTATCTGCACGCGACGCGAATCTTGACGATTGCGACAGGGGAAGGGGGGAGTCGTGCCAGCAGGTGATTGTCTGCGGTCGGCCCGGCTTGAACGGGCTTCGACAGTCGGGTGGTTGTGCGGTTGTGCGGTTGTGCGGTTGTGCGGTTGTGCTGTCGTGCTGTCGTGCTGTCGTGCTGTCGTGCTGTCGTGCTGTCGTGCTGTCGTGCTGTCGTGCTGTCGTGCACTCATGCACTCATGCAGTCATGCGGGTACGCGGCGTGCTTTCACGTCGCCGAACTGAAATTCGTCGCACACGCTGGACACGTAGTTGGCCGAATTGTTGATGCGCCACGTCCCGTTAGCATTGTCGTAATCGGCCGGATGCGTGGTGAGACTATCGATCGTGAAACACGAGTCCGTGTTCGCACCGACGGCACGAATTGCTCGATTCGTCCGCCCGCCTGCCCAATGGAGTGCCCCTTGAGTTGGCGCGCACCGCACGAGATGCGTCGCGCGTGAACGCGGTGATTGCCGCCGTGGGTGCGTGCCAAAGTTCCGCTTCGATGGTGACCTGCGGGTCTGCTTGCCCGCAGTCGGCCGGCCAAACCTGTTGGATGTCGGCAGGTTTTGCCGGCCGTTGGTGGCCGCACAGCGGTTCCCCGCGACACAAGAGGCGTGCCCCAAGGCAATGCCCCGAAGCACACCGGGCAACAGCCCTCAAGCATTCGACGCAGCACGGGCGGGATGCACATGCAGCGCGCGGCGCCCCAGCGCCAGCACGGCCAGCGCCCCCAAGCAGACCAGTGCCAGCAGCAGCATGACCCCACGGTAGCCGGCGACAAAGCCGCCACCGTGCTCCGCGGCGAGCCGGTACAGCACGGTCGCCGCGGCCAGTCCAACCGAGCCACCCACGTTGTGCACGGTCGTCGCCATGCCCAGCGCGGTGCCGGCCAGGTTTTCGGGCAGTGCCGACAGCGCCGCCGTCATCGACGGCCCCAGCACGCAGCCCCAGCCGATACCCATGCAGGCGAACGCAGCCAGCACCCACGGCCAGCCCGTCGTCGCGGTAAAGGCCGACTGCATCAGGGCCGATAGCAGCAGCGCGGCAAAGCCGGCCATCATCACCGGCCCGGTGCCGAACCGGTCGCAGCCGCGGCCGGCCCATGGCGCGATCAGCGCCATCACGGCCGTCGTGGGCAACAGCAGCCAGCCCGTCGCGGCGCTGTCCTGGCCGCGCAACTCGCCCAGGTACAACGGCATCAGGAAGAAAGCGGCGCAGTAGAAGAAGGCCAGCGCCGCCGTCGCACAGGCCGCAACCGCAAAGCGCGGCTGCGCGAACAGCGCCAGCCGCAGCAGCGGCACCGGCGCACGCCGCTCGACCCACGCCAGCACACCGGCCAGCGCGCTGCCGAGCGCCAGCAGCCCCAAGGTCGCGGGCGATGCCCAGCCCCAGTCGGCGCCATGAATCAACGCGGTCAGCCAGGACGGCAACACCGCCAGCAGCAACGCGATGCCGAGCCAGTCGAAGCGTCGTCGCACGGGCATCGCAAGGCCAGCCTGCAACCGCCCCACGCACAACGCAAAGCTGATCACGATCAGCGGCACGTTGACCAGGAAGATCGAGCGCCAGCCCAGCGCATCCACCAGCACGCCACCCAGGACCGGCCCGATGGCCAGGCCCAGACCATTGACGCTGAACAGGAGGCCCAGCGCCTTGCCGCGCTCCTGCTCGGGAAACATCTCCGCCACCAGCGCCGCCGACGCCGTGTACAGCCCGGCGCAGGCCATGCCTTGCATCGCCCGCCATGCCACCAGCGCAGTCAGGTCCGAGGCCAGCCCGGCGCCCAGCGAGGTGACGCCGAACAACGCCATGCTGATGTACATCGCCCGGCGGCGGCCATGACGGTCGGCCAGTTGCCCCACGGCGATGGTGCAACTGGACAAGGCCATGACGAAGGCGGTGATGACCCATTGCACCTGGTCGATTTCAGCGTGGAAAGCCGACTGGATGGCGGGGATCGCGGTATTGACGATGGTGAAGTCGATGCAGCCCAGGAAGCTGGCAATGGCAATGCCAGCCAGGGCCAGCCAGCGCTGCCGGCTTGACGAGCGAGACATGGAAAAGCACTCCTGAAAGAGCACGGCCAGACGGCGCGTGCAGATAGGCAGGACATGCTAATCAATAAAACAGGGATTGAATTGATACACTCAATACCAGGATTAAATACTCGAACTATCAAATAGCCATGCAGCTTTCCGATCGCTTCCAGGGCATCCTCGCCTTCATCCAGACCGTGGAATGCGGCAGTTTCAGTGTGGCGTCGCGCCAGATGGGCATGTCGCCCTCCAGTGTCGGCAAGGCCGTTGCGCGCCTGGAGCAGCGCCTGGGCGTGCGACTGTTCGTGCGCACTACGCGGCGCATGTCGCTGACCGATGAGGGCGTCGCCTTCCACGAAAGCTGCCTGCGCGCGCTGGCCGAGCTGGATCAGGCCGAGTCGGTGCTGACCGAGCGGCGCCTGCTGCCCTCGGGCCGGGTGCGGATCGCGCTGCCGACGCTGTATGGGCGCGAGCGTGTCCTGCCAATTCTCATGAGGCTGGCCGAGCACTACCCGGCACTCGACCTCGATGTGCAATTCTCCAGCCGGGCCGCCGATCTGGTTGAGGAAAACATCGACCTCGCGGTACGCATCGGCCAGCTCGACGACAGCGCATCGCACGTCGCTCGCCCGCTGGGCGAACAGACGCTGTGCCTGTGCGCCGCCCCGGAGTACCTGGCGCGGCGCGGCACGCCCCGCACCCTGGACGACCTGCGTGATCACGACTGCATCGCCCGCTTGCGCAACGGCATGGAAGAAGTCTGGCAGTTTGGCGGCGAGGCGGGCCAAGTGGCCCAAGTGGGCCAGGCACGCCACCTGCCGCGACAGGCGCGCCTGCGCCTGAGCGACTTGGCGGCGGTGAAGGATGCCGCGCTGGCAGGCCGGGGGCTGGCGCAGTTGCCCGGCTGGTTTGCCGAGCGCGACATCCGGGCGGGACGGCTTGCCGTCGTCCTGCCCGATGCGCAGCCGGCGCCGCTGCCCATTCATGCGCTGTGGTCCAGGACCACGCGCATGACCGCGCGCCTGCGCGTCACCATCGACGCGCTGGCGGCACACGCGTCGCGGGAAGCAGCGCCCGGTTGATCGCGGGCGCTGCCCGGGCTGTTACCACGACGTCGATGTTGGGGGGCAGGAAGATCGAACCATGCGAGGCGGACAGAAATGACACGTGCCGTCGGGTCGGCAGTCACCCCAACCTGGCTAATGCAATGGCCGCTCGAGCTTGATGTTGTATCGCTTCACTTTTGCGTACAGCGCCGGCTTCGATATTTCGAGGATGGCCGCACAGCGCGTGACATTGAACCGACACGCGGCAAGCGCTTCACTGATGGCGTGTCGCTCGACGTCCTTCAGCGACTGGACGACCTGATCGCCTCGTCTGCCCTGCGTGTCCGGCCGCTCGGGCGTCGATGCCGGTTCAGCGCCACTGCCGGCGACCCGGGATGGACGCAATAGCGCCGACACGTCGTCGATGGTGCCTTCCTCGCTCAGGTTCACCGTCCGTTCGACGAGGTTCTCCAGTTCGCGCACGTTGCCGGGCCATGCGTATGCGTTCATCTGGTCAAGCGCCTTCGGGCTGAAACCGAAGATCTTCTTGTTGAGCAGCGCCGCGTACTTGCTCAGGAAAAAATTCGCTGTCGCCGTGATGTCCGCCTTGCGCGATCTCAACGGAGGGATCGCGATCTCGATGACGTTGCATCGATAGTACAGATCCTCCCTGAACTCCTTCGCGGCCACCATGGCCTCGAGATCCCGGTTGCTCGCGCAGATGATTCTCACATCGATCGGGATTCCCTTGGTATCGCCGAGCCTTGTCACTTCCCGCTCCTGAAGCACGCGAAGGAGCTTGGCCTGAACATCGATGGGCAGCTCGGATATTTCATCAAGAAACACGGTGCCGCCATCCGCGGATTCGAATTTGCCCGGGCGCCCTTCCTTGGTCGCTCCGGTGAAACTGCCCGGTGCGTGTCCAAACAACTCGCTTTCGATCAGGTCATGCGGAAGCGCAGCACAGTTGATCGCGATGAAGGGCTCGGCCTGACGCGCGCTCGCGTTGTGAATCGCCTGCGCGAAAACCTCTTTGCCCACCCCGCTTTCGCCGCTGAGCAGCAGGTTCGCCGCACCGCGTGCGGCTTTGCGGGCCGCGCTGACTGCATCCAGAAGGCTGTCGCTCTGCCCGACGATGCTCTCGAACGTATAACGTGCGTAGTTGCCTGCATATTTACCGGCAATGCTGCGCACGCGCTTGATCTCGCGGAAGGTGTTGACGACGGACACCACCTGACCGCAGCTGTTCTTGACCGGGATTGCCGTGTCGATCAGATGCAGATGGCGCGCAGGCGAGTCGATGATGAGCTCGCGGTCCACGTATCCCACGCCGGTCGTGAATATCGGGGCGATGATCGGCTCAAAGTCGATCAGCTCGCCGAGCGGCCGACCAATGCTGGTCACCGGATCAATCCCGAGAATGCGTCCTGCCACGGTGCTCGCATGTCGAACGACGCCACCTTGACCGAGCACCATCAGGCCGTCGCCAATGTGGTCGATGATGGCTCTCTGCTCCTCGACCAGCGTCTGGTGTGCGACGAGATCGAAGTAACTTCGCAGTGAGACGCTCAAGGTGATTCTGAGTAACGCGAGCAGATCATGCAGTGGCCGGGCGTCACTCGCGCGGGGTTTCAACACGAAGAGATAGACCGTCGAAGACCCGATCGAAACGCGGGTGGCGACGCAGTGAAGATCGGCCGCGCCGGCCGAAGGCACGTCGACCGTTACCGTGTCGCTTTCCTGAAGTGAATCCCTCGCAACTTGCAGCAAGCGCTCGAGATCCAGCGCCCCGACATCGACCTGGCACACGCCCGGCAACGCTTCCGCATGGTCGTCCGCCGGCTCGAGCGGGATCGCTTCGTCGCTCAAGGTGAGGACATAAGCGCCGAACCGATGCGCCGCGACGCATCTTGCATCGAGCCAGCAAGCCGTATCGATCGCTGACCGCAGGTCGCGCAATCGATCGGCAGCGCGGAGATTTCGCTCATTCATTAGCGTTCGCAGAACGGTGGCAGGCCCGGCCAGCTTACCAGCGGCATAAACTTTCATGTTGATCCCCGTACCGCCCCATGACCGATGCGCACGCCGCCGCCGGTCGACGCCACGAACGCGCACCCCGGCTTTCCTGATACGAACGCTTTCGCGTTCACGAGGCTGGCCCCGGCGTGCGCTGACAAGCCCCTTACCTGTCCTGCCCACTGACGACAGCGATACAGGATCGCCCCGGGCTCCGGGAACCGAGGACGTCCCGGACCATCACTGCAATCAGCGGCGCGACGCCGCCTTTTTCTCGATTGCCGCACGGTCGACGATCGCGCGCGCATGCGTGCCGCTTCCAACCTGGCCTTTCGAATCGCGCGCGATGATGTCGAATACGTACAGGTTCCCTTCCTGCCCCCGGAAGCTGGCCGTGGCGCTCACTTCCGCGCCTACCGGGGTGGGTGCCGAGTGCGTCAGCTGCGTCGTGACGCCAACCGACAGCTGATCGCCGTCGAGTTCGCCTCGCATGACTTCCGCGCATGCACGCTCCATGAGCCCGAGCATCGCGGGCGTCGACATCACATCCGGGTACTGTTCATCCGAGTCGTTGCCGAACGCAGAGGCCAGGTCTTGTACACCAACGAGGCGGGTCAGGGTCGCCGTTGCTCCAGAGCTGATCATGTAATCTCCTTTTTTGGTCAAGCCAACGCAGCAATTCCCATGCCAGGCAGATCGGCAGATGGACGGTTCCGCCCGGCGGGTTTCGCAGGGCCGTGCTGGAAGGCCCGACACGAATCATTCCGTTAAAAAAATTAACGTCCGTCTCGGTTTCTTATGCTTTTGGCAGTCGTTTTGCCGATCTGACGCGGGCCCAGTCCGGAGTAACCATCCGCACTGTGGTTACCGGGTCGCGGGACTGAATGAAGCACGCGCGATTGCGCGGGTGATTGCCCGGCATCCGGAACCCGGAAAAAGGGGCCGTCTTTCGACGGCCCAAGCGTTACAAAGGCACCGACAGGAGACCGACTTCGATATGTCGATACTTCGATTCGCTACTTCGCGGCGACAGGGGTCAGATTGCCGCCCAACAGCTTGTACACGGTCACAGGGGCATCGATCCAGTCGCCCTGATCGTCGAACTTCACCGGCCCGAGCATGCTCGTGAACGATTGTTGGCGCATCACCTTCGAATACGCTTCGGGTGACGTCGAGTTCGCCTTTTGCATCGCGTCCGCTACGACCAGCGTTGCAGCGTAGAAGGCCGGCGCATAGGTATCCACGTTGGCGCCAAACGTGCTTTTGAATGTGCTCTGGAAACGCTTGCCGTCGGGCAGGCTGTCGAGCGGCGCGCCGCCCTGCGCACAAAACATCTTGTTGTCGAGCACGTTGTTCGACAGCTTGCTGAACTCCGGTGAACAGATGCCGTCGCCGCCCACCAGCACCGCATTGATGCCGAGATCCACCATCTGGCGTGCCAGCATCGCCGCTTGCGCGTAGTAGCCGCCGTAGAACACCACCTGCGGATTCCGCGCCTTGATGTGCGTCAGGATGCCCTTGAAGTCCGTCGTCTTGTCCGTGCTGTATTCACGGGCCACGACGGTCATTCCGTCCTTCTCCGCCGTCTTGACGAACACGTCCGCGACCCCGGCGCCATAGGCCGTCCGATCGTCGACCACGGCCGCGCGCTTGAGCTTCAATACGTTGGCTGCATAGTCCGCCATGCGGCCGCCCATGACATTGTCATTGGTCGCGAGGCGGTAGACGTAGGCAAATCCCAGCTTCGTCAGTTGCGGATTGGACGAGGCGCCCGTGATCATCACGACGTGCGCATCGTTGTAGATGCGCGCAGCCGGAATGCTGACGCCCGAGTTGTAGTGCCCGATAACCGCGGCCACGCCGTCGTCGACAAGCTTTTGCGCGACGTTGACGCCGACTTTCGGATCGCCCTGATCGTCGACGGACACCAGCTGAAACTTCACCGGCTGCCCCCCGATGACAAGCTTGCGGGCATTCAGTTCGTTGATCGCCAGCTGTACGCCGCGCTCATCATCCTTCCCGCTTTGTGCCGAACTTCCGGTAAGGGGGCCCGCCGCGCCGATCTTGACGACGGTATCGGCACACGCATCCGACGCAATGCCCGTGGCGTTCACACCGACGGCAGCGACTGCAAACATCAAGGCAAGGCGGTTCATTTCGATTCCCCTGAAGCATTGGACGGCAGCCGTTCCAGGACATCCCGAACAGGCGACAACGTGTCGAACTCGAAATCGGGGCGTGGCTGCCAGGGGCCGAGCGTGTCCCCGGTGCGGTTGACCCATGCCACGTGCATGCCCAGCGGCTTTGCGCCATCGACATCCGCCCAGCTGGCGAGCGAGCAGTGCAACACGTTCGGCGCGTCCAGCCCGAGGCGGTCCAGTGCCAGGCTGAATATCACGTGAGAAGGCTTGTAGGCCTTGGCCATTTCGGCGGTGGTGACATGCTCGAAGTAGCGCACCAGCTGACTGCGCCGCCAGAGGTCGCTGTCCATGTTCGTGATGGGCATCAGTGGATATCGGGCTCCAGCCCAGTCGAGAAACGCGACGGCATCCTCATGCGGCGGCGAGGACTCGACCAGATGTGTGAGCAGCACGTCCGTGAGCTTTTCAACGTCGTGACCGTTGAGCGCCTTCGGAAAGAGGCTATCGATGCAAGCCGTCAACGCTTCCTGTGCGACCGCCCGATAGCTCCGGTACGCGCCCCCTCGATAGGTCTGCACGTTGCGCATATCCCACTCGAGGTACACATCGAACACGGAACGGGGCGAGTCGACCCCGAGGATGCGCATGACTTCGGCGATACCTGCCATGCCCCCCTTGTCGACATCCACCAGCGTGCCGAAATAGTCGAACGTCAATGCTTGAATATTCATGGTCAATTCCTCGTAGCAAATGCCTGGACGCGTCTGGCAGCCTCGGGGGTCGCAAACGCCGCAACGGTTGCGGCCTGTTCCAGCTCGAGACTGCGGCCCAGATCAGTGGAAAGCTCGGTCGTCAGCAGGCGTTTCAGCCTCGATACCGAAAATGCCGAGCGTTCGGAAACGCGCGTCGCAAGTTCCCGTGCGGTTTCAAGGACCTTGTCCCGTTCGACGACCCGATTGACGAGGCCGAGCGCATACAACTGCTGGGCCGACTGACGCTCGCCCAGCAGCCAAAGCTCCATGGCGCGCTGATGGCCGACGCTTTGAGGCAGGAGTTGCGTCACCCCGCCCGTGACGAACTGCCCCCACGCCATTTCCGGAAAGAAGCACACCAGATCGTCCGAAGCCACGACCAGATCGCAATTGAGCAGCCACTCGAACCCGCCACCGACGGCAAAGCCGTGCACGGCGCCGATCACGGGCTTGCCATTGAACATCAGATCGCGCGTGATCTGCTGGATGCGTTCGACGTGGCTGCGAATACTCGCATCGCTTTCCGTCTGCTTGCCAAATTCCTTGAGATCGTCGCCGGCACAGAATGCCCGACCTTCGCCCGTGAAGACGATGACCTTGCACCCTTCATCGGCGTTGACCTCGACCAATGCCTGATGGAGGTCGTCCAGCAAATCGCCGCTGATCGCGTTCAACCGCTCGGGGCGATCAAGAACGACCGTCGACACGGCACCCGACTTCTCGACTCTTGCGTAGCGCATCACGCCTCCTTTTCGACCCAACGCGTTTTACCTTCCGTCCGCGGGAAATGTTCGAACGGCACCATCGTGACTTCCGCCGTCGAACCGACCTTCGTGCGAATCGCCGCCTCGACCTGCTCCCTGGCCTTTGACCAGCTGTCGGCCGGCAAACCCTGCGCCGCTTCCACCGCCATCGTGATCCGGTCATACGGGCCGTCGCCCTTCAGGATGATCCTGAAGATGCCCGATGCCCATTGCGGAACCGATTCGACGGCAACCCGGACGGCACTCGGGAACACATTGATGCCGCGTACGTTGAACATGTCGTCGGTCCGGCCGGTGACCCGGAATCGCCACGCCGTCCGGCCGTCCGGCCCCCGGTCGACGCCGGTCACGGTCACGACGTCGCGCGTCCGGTATCGAACGAGTGGCTGACATTCCTTCTGCAGGTGCGTACAGACGAGTTCCCCCACGGTCCCCTCTGCGATCGGGAGGCGCTGAAGCGTCGCGGGATCGAGGATCTCCGCAAACACCACGTCACTCGCGTGATACAACAAATCGTGGGTCCAGTCGGTTTGACCACCCAGGATGCTCAGCACCTCCGACAGCCCGAAATTGGCATTACGCACCTTGAAGCCCCACTTCTCTTCCATCGCGTTTCGCAGGTCCGGATTGTCGAGCCCCGCCTCTCCACCAAACAGCCCCAACGTCAGTTTCAGATCGCGGGGACGCAGGCCGCCCGATTCGCGCAGAATCTGTTCGATGAGCCCCGGATACGAAGGGGTGCACGAAATCGCATTGATGCCGAGATTGACGATCGAATCGATCAGCACACGCGTGTTGCCGACACCGAATGGCACGACCGTCGCACCGGTCGCTTCGAGGATCGTGTGATCCGTAAAGCCGCCCGTCCACATGCAGTAGTTCAGGCAGTGAACCACCCGGTCCGTCGGGCGCAAACCGGCCGCCCACATCGAACGCGCACCGACGTGTGCAATCCGGCGGGCGTCGGAAGCGCTGTTCGCAAGAATCAGCGGACGGCCGGTCGTCCCGGACGTGCGATGCAGGCGGGCAACGCTCGCCTCGCCGCACGCGACGTAGTCACCGAACGGGGATGCCGCCTCCTGACTGACCCGAAGCTCGTCCTTCTCGGTAAAGGGCAGGTCTTGAAGCATGTCCAATGTCACTTCCCGATCGGTCCAGCGCGACAGCTTCGTGCGATAGAAGGACGACATGGAACGGACGTAGTCCCACTGGGTGGACCACAGTTTGTCCTGATGCTGGCGCACCTGGTCAAGCGGCAAGGTTTCGAATGCCTCGTCAAACAGCGCATTGCCTGGATTTCTCGTCGACTCCACTTTCATGTCTTCCATTCCTTTAGCACTTCGAATTGATATTGTTTCAGTTGGAAATCAGATGTTGCGACGTCAATCGGATTAAAACCCGATTGCCGAACGCTCGACTATCGAACGTGCATGACTGCCGCTTGCAACCGGGCCCGCTGCGTCGGCTACGACGACATCGAACCAGTACAGTTCACCGTCGAACATCCGAAATGTTGCCGTTGCGAAAACCTCGGCTTGCGACGGCGTGGGAGCCAAATGCCTGAAGTGCATCACGTTGCCGATCGAACACTGGTCGCCCCGGATATCCTCACGCATGGCCTCGACGCATGCTGCTTCCACCACACCCACGAGGGCAGAGGTTGACAGCACCTCCGGATGAAATTCATCTGCGCGACGGCGACCCTGTTCAACCAGCCCCTGCCTCCCCAAAATCATCGCTATCGCTGTACGTTTCGCTGGCATCGGATCGCGCGTCTCCCGGTTCATCTGCATCCAGATGACGCAAGGGCCATGCCAGCCTGACGTTTTGCCGGAAAGCCGCGTCGCCAGGGACTTGCCGCCGGCACAACAGGCCGTCGTCAACAATCTGAACGTCATTATTTTTAACGGTCGTCAGGGAATGTGCCTGACCGCTATCGCATTGGATATCTCCGTGCGGCCGTGAGAACCGGCCGCTGATCCGACGTCGCATCCCGACAGACCGGCGGGTCGCCCACAACGTCCGACGTTTGCGCAGCGCTTCCGATTTTGAGTCGATGGCAGACATGCGTGGCACCACGCCTGTGTTGACCTGCGCGACGCTGTAGCCATCGCCCACCCGGCAAATCCGCGCGCCAGTTCAGAACGTTTGATGTAAAGTACGCGGCTCTGACGCGCCTTTTTCAATTGACGCGTGCCGGATTTCTCGAGAGAAGAAAACACACGTATGGAACAGATAAGTTGGGACGATTTTCAGAAGGTTCTCATGGTGGCCGGCACCATTACGCGCGCCGAACCTTTTCCTGAAGCCCGCAAGCCCGCTTATAAAATCTGGGTGGATTTCGGTCCATATGGGGAACGCAAGACCAGCGCGCAGATCACCTCCCTGTACACGCCGGAAGCGCTCGTCGGACGGCAGATCGTCGGAGTCCTGAACTTCCCTGAAAAACAGGTCGGGCCCATCAAGTCACAATTTCTGCTGAGCGGATTTCACACGGACGACGGCGTCGTGATCACCACGCTCGAGCGACCGGTTCCCAACGGGTCCCGTCTCGCGTAACGGACCCGGCACACTTTGAAGCTGCACCGCATGATCGATGCCCGCTACGCTAAAGCAGCGGGCATGCCTGCATTCGAGTCGGCCTCGTTGCGCCTCGCTGCCAACTGATACGACTGTCTCGCACTTCGAGCCGTGCAACCCATACCGGGCATTGCGCACTGGCGCGCGACGAAGGCGATTGTCCCGTTACCGCGGCGTATTGCGCCTGGGTCACCGGATAGCGGCCGATCGCAAAGCGCTGCAGATCGACGCACCAGGTGCGGCCAATCCGGTCGTCCCTCATTGCAATGGTGCCGGCGGGAACCTGCACCATCGGCAGATCGAGCGTTTCACGCAGATATTCCATGTTCGCCACTCTGCCGCACCGTTACGAAGAAAGCCTGACGGCACCGGCTTCGTCATACGCCACGATGTTCAACCCTTCCGTCGCTGCCGGCGCGACGAAGTACCGCGTGATCCGGTCGAATTCGGCGTCCGACGCCTGGAACGGATGGTCGCCTCGCGCATTGCGTGCGCGCAGCCGCGCCTTGCAGACCGCATCGCTGACGTCGAGGTAATGCAGTCGATGGTCGCAGCCGACGGCGTGCGAAATGGCGAGCCCCCAGGCGCGCGCGGCGACCGTATTGAACGGCACGTCGAGCACCACCGATACGCCGGCCTGCAGCACCGCGCGGGCCTGATCGGCAATCACGTTGCCGACGCGCGTGGCACACCGGACGTAGTCGTCGATCGACAGGATCTCGCCCGGATAGAGCTGCGCAAGCCACGCGTCTTCGCTGATCGAAACGACCGGCCCGGCACTCGCGAGCCGCGCGACGAGCGTCGATTTTCCGGCCGCGATCTTGCCGCATACCATGTGGAGCAACACGGCATCGTTCGATGCCGTCGCGTGAAGTGACTTCCGTGTCTGCATGTCCACGCTCTCCATCGAATGCCCAGAAAGCAAAAACCCGCCTTCCGGGCGGGTTGTGACGACATCCATTCAGTCGATCGCTACCCCGCCGGCAACATGGCGGCGCAAATAATCGAGCGGGTTTGCGAATGGGTCATGCGCATCAGAATAACCAACTACCCGATCGTGAGCAAGCGGGTGGAAAACAAAGCACTTCAACCTGCGCGCTTAAAACTGATACGCTAGCCGGAAAAACAAACAAGGCGTTCCCGGGCATCCTCGCCCGCCGCCATTCAGATAACAAACAGAGAAAAGGGCATTCCGAAATGAAACGTGGTTTTGTATTTGCCGCCCTGCTGGCGATGTCGTCGTTGGCCCCACAGGTCGCACTGGCGCAGGAAAAGGCCGCGCCGCCTGTCTATACGTGGCTCTCCGAGCGTTTCCCCGATAACGTTCGTTACGATTCCCCCATATTGACCATCAGCGATTCGGGGTTACCGGCGGCTCAAGGCATCGTCAACGCGCAATTGACGCTGGTGCAGTCACCGCAAGGCAACGATTCCGTACTGGGGCTGGCCGTCGCCTTCCATACGATGGAGAAGTGCAATTTCAATACCGTGCGCGACTACGGGGAATTCGGCACCCACTACAAGCAGCCCAAGATCCCGGTCGCGATTCCGACGCTGAACGGCGGCGGCTACAGCGACACCGAGAACTGGAGCCCGGTGGCCGATGGCGGCAAGAGCTGGCCCGTGAACGGCGGCGTCTTCATCATGCTGAACCGCATCGACCTGAAGCCCTACGACATCAGCGGGACCGACCTGGTGCTCAACCTCTCGGACTACGATGTGGCCGACAAGGGCTTCCGGATCCGGATTCCGGCTGCGTATCTGTCGCGCTTTCTCGCCAGCATTCCGAATGACCGCCGGCTGATACCGGCGGCGATGTTGAACCGTCCGTCGGTCTTCGGCGTGCATTTTGTCGAATTGAGCGAACAGGAGCAGACGGGGCTGAAACTCCCCGGCAGCGCGCTGCAGATCCTCGCTGTGCTGCCCGGCACGGTCGCCGATCACGCCGGCCTGAAGAATTACGATGTGCTGCTGCGGTTCGGCGATCACCCGCTGAAGCAGATGGACGACCTGCGAGACGCCGTGCTTGCGACACCAAAGGGCACGGCAGTGCCGCTGACGGTCTGGCGCGATGCCAGGGAGGTCAAGCTGCAGGCGCAGTTCTGAGATCGCCGCCGGATCGTGGCGCCAGGCCGGCCGGGCGCCACGACGCATGCGTCACGCGGGCCCGTCGCGCCCTTTCGGAAACACGCCACGGCTTATCGCATCGAGTTGTCGGCCGATCTCTGCGCGCAAGTCGGCCGGATACCTCGACGCTGTCGAGCAACTGCGAAATCCACCGCCCGTCGGCGGCGAGCCGGCAGATCATCAGTGTCGCGGCTTGCTCGAGCGGCACGGGATCAGATGATGGACGTGCTCGCCGTCGCCGAACCGCCGTACTCAACCGATGACACGGCGCCGACGATGACCAATGCTCTGCGCTTTTTCCGCTGCTTCATGCTTCCCCGGCGTTCATTATTCGAACAAGAATTATCAGAAAATATTTGTTGAACCCGTCTGGAAAGTGCTCAAGAAATTTGCGCACAAGACGTTCGTGGTCAACCGCGAAACGGGAGTGACAAATGAAAAACCGGAGATTCGTTTTTTTGCGGGACCGGATGCCGCAGCGAAGTTCGACGGTACGGATGGACACTATCTGACGAATAACGCGTTCTTCTATCTTTTGGCTCAACCGTCCAAGTAAGGTATGTTTATGGCCAAGAGCGGTGGCTGCCGCCAGGAGAGCTCCATGAAGCAGTTGAAGCTGGTCAAGTTGGCCAAATCACTGACTGAAAACGATATCTCGAACTTCGAGAACCAATTCGGCATCCGAATGCCAGACGATCTCCGGAAGCATTATTTGAAAGCGAACGGCGGATTTCCGGACTGTTTCAAGATGTGCTACATCCAGAAGGGGGTCGACCCTTGCAATGCAAACGGTGTGACGTTCAATGGGTTCTATCCAATTAAGTATCCGTCAACGGCTGATGGATCGACGCTGGAAGAAAACTATATTGATTACACGGATACGCAAGCACTGTTCGACAAGCACCAGTACATTCCATTTGCATTCGATGTGAGTGGATATCCGCATCTCATGAAGCTTGATGACCACGCGATCTACCTTCTCAATCGAGACGTTGTTGACGATGAAGGACGTGAAGTCATAGAGTTTGTTGCGCTATCCCTGCAGGAATTTATCGATGGATTGATTTCTGGCGACGAGTTCGAAGATCTGATCAGTGATTGCTGATGTTGTCGCTGGCAATCCACGGAGTAGCGATGCGATCTACGGGGTTTGAGAATTGCAGTAGAAAAATTGACGATGCCGATATTGACGCGGCCGCAAAGGAGTTGGGGCAGTGGTTGCCTGTGGCTTTTCGTTCGCACTATCGCGAACGCTGCAGGTGACTGGCGCGAAATCCGCAAGCAGGCCGCACGCATCGCCGATTCCGACGACGCTGCCGTGCGGCGCTGGCTCTCGTCGCTGATGGACGAGCGCCGGGTTCGCTGGTGTCAGTCGACCGACCGATGGCTCGTCAGCGTCGACCACCAACACATCGCGACCGAACCGAGCGTCGACAGCGAGATTCGATTCGCGAAGCAGGCGGTGGAGCGACAGCACACGCCGCAAACGGACGGGATTCAGCAAGCGCGCCGAACCTCGTAACGCAATGCGCTGCATCGCTCCCCGATCAAGGCCTGCCCCCTAGTGGCTGATCATCCAGGGCCGCTTGCCGACGAAGGACTTGGCGCCGCCGGCCGACGAGGCCCGGGCCTGCGCGCCACCGCAACCGCATCCCGGCCCATGGCGGTGCCCCTGCGAGACCATCGGTGCATGGGCGCTGCGTTCGTTTCCGGCATGCGCGTTGCGTTGCGTCGCCGGCATCAGCGCCAGCATGGTGGCGGCCACGACGCGTTGCGCCGCGGCGCCGCAGGCCGGACACGCGATCGGCGCATCGCGCTCGGCGATGCGCCGCACTGAAGTAAAGTCGCCGCAGGCGGGACAGGCATAGTCATAGATCGGCATCGGCAAGGCTCCGGACAGGGGTTGGGCGCGCCGGCCGGGCCGGCGCGCGGCGAACTGGGCAGCGAGCTCAGTGCAGGTCGTGAGAGATCAGCACGTCGGCATCGCCCTTGACGTGCACGACCGGGCCGTTCGCATCGGGCCGAATGTCGAAGTCGAAGATCTGCGTGGGTATCCACAGCGTCGCGCAGGAGTTCGGGACGTCGACCACGCCGCTGATATGCCCCTGCACCGGCGCCGTGCCGAGAATGGCATAGGCCTGCGCGCGCGAATAGCCGAACTTGGTCAGGTATTCGATTGCGTTCAGACACGCCTGGCGATAGGCCACGTTGACGTCGAGATAGTGCTGCTTGCCACTCTCGTCCACCGAGATACCTTCGAAAATCAGGTAGTCGTTGTAGTTGGGCGTAATCGGGCTCGGCTTGAAGATCGGGTTGCGGATGCCGTATTTGGCCATGCCGTCCTTGATCACGTTCACGCGCATGTGAACCCAGCCGGCCATCTCGATCGCGCCGCAGAAGGTGATTTCTCCATCGCCCTGGCTGAAGTGCAGATCGCCGACCGACAGGCCCGCGCCGTCGACATAGACCGGGAAGTAGACACGCGATCCGCGCGACAGATCCTTGATGTCGCAATTGCCGCCGTGCTCGCGCGGCGGCACCGTGCGCGCGCCCTCGGCCGCGGCCTTCTCGCGTGCGTCGCCCCGCAGCTGGCCCATGTGCGCCGTCGGACGGAACGGCGGATTGGCCAGCGGCGGCACGCGCTGCGGATCGGTCGCGATCAGGCCCAGCTCACGCTCGTTCCAGGTGCGCAGCAGATTCGGGTCGGGCATGCAGCCGATCAGGCCGGGGTGGATCAGGCCGGCGAACTGCACGCCGGGCACGTGACGCGACGACGTATAGACGCCGTGGAAATCCCAGATCGATTTCTGTGCGTGGGGAAAATGGTCGGTCAGGAAGCCGCCGCCGTTCTGCTTCGAGAAAAAACCGTTGAAACCCCACTGGCTCTCCGCCTTGGCGCCAATGTCCAGCAGGTCGACCACCAGCAGATCGCCGGGCTTGACGCCGCGCACGCCAACCGGCCCGGACAGGAAGTGGACGATCGACAGGTCGATGTCGCGCACGTCGTCGGCAGACTCGTTGTTCTGGACGAAACCGCCGGTCCAGTCGTAGGTTTCGAGAATGAAATCGTCGCCGGGGTTGACCCAGCACGCCATCGGAATATCCGGGTGCCAGCGGTTGTGCACCATCTCGTTCTCGTAGGCCGATTGTTTCAGGTCTACCTTGATGAGGGTATCGGTCATATGCCTGTCTCCTGGTGGTTGATACGGCCATCGCCGGGATAGCGGGAATGGCCGACTGCTAACTCACTTGACTTACTTGAACGTGCCGCTGAGCAGCAGGTAGCCCGGTAGCCAGCCGGTCGCGATGCCTGCCAGGATGGTCGCGACACCGGTCAACCGGAGGATCGGACGCTGCAGCGCCAGCAGCACGAAATAGAGGAACCACAACACGCCCCAGCCGATCCAGCACCATGCGAACCAGACGTCCCACGCGGTCACCGCGCGCTGCCAGGACTCGATGGCGACCGGAATCACGGTGACGGAGACGAACAGGCTGAACCATCCCAGGCCGCGCCCGTCGGCGCCGTTGAAACGGTTCAGCGCGACCCACAGATAGGTAAAGGTAAACAGCAGCGTCAATGCGCCGGCCTTGATCGACGCGATGCTGGCGCCGCTTCCGAAGATCAATTGCAACGACACCAGCATGGTTACGCCGCCCGAGAAAATATTGACCACCCAGATTTCCCGGTCGCCGATCCGTCCCAGCAGCCACAGGCCGTTGAGACACAGCACGGCGCCCACGTACAGCAAGGTCAAACCTAGCATCGACGTCTCCTTCGATTTTTGCCTTCGGTCGTTTTCGTTATTTCACCTGCTGTCGTGGCCCGCCTGCGTCCTGCCGCCAGTGCGGACGCATCAACTATAGGCAGTTGGTCTGCAATCCGAATCCCTCTCGGCGACGAATCGCGCATCACCCGGCGGCGGGAGCAGGACTCACCCAGCTGGGTGAGTCATCGTGTCGGTAAGGACGGCATGGCGCCGGCGCGGGAGCGCCTTCGGCAAGGAAGGTGAGGAAGGTGAGGAAGACAACCGGCATCGGCCGACGCGCGGAGCGACGCCGGTTTCAGGCGTTCGGGCAGTGCTGCGCGTGCAGTCGCACCAGCTCCATCTGGCCATGCGTATTGGTCTTCTGGAAGACCTGCTTCAGATGGCTGCGCACCGTGTTCTCGGAGACGTGCAGCGTCTGCGCGAGCGTGGCGATCGAGTGTCCGTCGAAAATCAGCGCGCTGACCCGTGCCTGTGCGTCGCTCAGCTTGAACTGGTGGGCGAACCGGCAGTCGTGGTGCGCGTGCTCCATGCGCTGGCGACGCGCGCTGACCACGAGCAGCGAGCGCGCCTGCCCCGTGCCGCTGCGAAGCGACGCGCCGGCAGGCTGCACCGTCAGCGTGGTCGGCAAGCGCGCACCGGGCGACGACACCGACAGCACCTGTGTCGGCGGCAGGCCGGTCCGCGCGCCGTCTTCGCCCGCTTGCCGGGCCACATCGGCCAGCGTCTCGCGCAACGCGCGCTGATCGGCCGGCGTCACGGCGGCCAGATACGCTCCGTCGCAGCGCAGACCGCTGCCCTGCTCGCACAGCGCTTGCGCATTGCGGTTGCTGTAGACGATGCGGCCGTCCGGTTCGACCAGGAAGGTCGCATTGGCGTGGCCGTCGATGACATGCATCAGCACCTGCCCCAGATCGGCGGCATGGCGACGGTGCCAGCGGTTCTCCATGGCCAGCGCGATATGCGCCAGCAAACTGCGAAATTCGCTCTTCTCCCGGGCGCCGAAGCGCCGCTGCCCTTCGCTGCGATACAGCTCGACGTAGCACAGTACGTCCTCGTCGCGCGCAACCACGCCGCACAGCCGGTGCAGCAGGCGCTGCGGATGCAGCAGGATCTTGTAGTAGTCGGTGCGGAGCAGCTCGCGGTTGCCCAATATCTCGTCGCCGCTGCTGACATGCAGCGGCTGACAGACATCGGTCGACAGGAACCAGGGATTGCGCGGCGCGTACTCGGCAAACGCGCGTGCGAAGGCGGGATCGTCCGGCGCGCCGTACAGCACTTCGCCCTGGCCGCTGGCAAGATGGCGCTGCGCCAGCACCGCCGACGCGGCGTCAAAGCGCGCGCGCAGTTGCGCCATCACGCCACGCCAGGCATCTTCATCGCGGGCGGCATGGATGCGGTAAAGCAGTTCGCCCGTCTCTGGCGTATCGGCATTGTGCGCTGACAACCGCGCCTCCTCCTTGGGTCCCTACTGCGGTGTGTCGCGCAGCGCAACTGAAACGGAGCGATCTGCGTGCGAATGATTCGCCGGCAAGTTTTTTCGCTCGGGCCGCAAAAGTCAAGACCCGCGCAGTCGCTCGCACCTCGCCCGACACGCGCCGGCCGGCCGTGCATCGTTGCATCGCATCGGTAATCCGACAATAATCGGAGCGCCCGCAGTCAGCGCAATCCGCACCGACGCCCACACCATGCGCATCAAACGAGAGTATCAATCCTGGGTCGCGAACGAAACGCTCGAAGACTACGCGCTGCGCTACGCGGCGCGCTCGTACCGCCGCTGGACGCCATTCACGCTCGCCAACACCGCGCTGGGCGGCGCGTCGTTCCTGGCGCTGGAAGCCATCGGCGCCAGCGTCACGCTGAGCTTCGGTTTTCAGAACGCGTTTCCCGCGATCGTGCTGGTTTGCCTGCTGATCTTTCTGATCGGCCTGCCGGTGGCCTACTACGCCAGCGTGTCCAACGTCGACATCGACCTGCTCACGCGCGGCGCCGGCTTCGGCTACGTCGGCTCGACCGTCACGTCGCTGATATACGCGTCTTTCACGTTCATCTTCTTCGCGCTCGAATCGGCCATTCTCGCGCAGGCGCTGGCGCTGGCCACCGGGCTCGACCTCACGGTCGGCTATCTGATCTGCTCGCTGGTGATCGTGCCGCTGGTTTTCTTCGGCGTCACGCTGATCAACAAGCTGCAGATGTGGACCCAGCCGCTGTGGGTCGTGCTACTGGTGTTGCCATTCATCTCTATCCTGCACCACGACCCGCACGTGCTGGCGCAATGGGCCGCGTTCACCGGCCGAAACGGCGGCGGCTCGCCCCGCTTCGACCTGCTGGCCTTCGGTGCGGCCGCCGGCGTGCTGTTTTCGCTGGTGGGTCAGATCGGCGAGCAGGTCGACTATCTGCGCTTCCTGCCCGAACGCACGCGCGAAAACCGCGTCGCGTGGTGGAGCGCGTTGCTGCTCGCGGGCCCCGGCTGGATCCTGATCGGCGGGCTCAAGGTGCTGGCCGGCAGCCTGCTGGCGGTGCTGGCGATCGGGGCGGGCGTGCCCAGCGGGCAGGCGATGGAGCCGATCCATATGTATCTGTGGGCCTACGGCGAGGTGTTCGAGCGGCACGAAGTCGTGCTGGCGGCGGCGCTGCTGTTCGTGCTCGTCTCGCAGATCAAGATCAATGTGACCAATGCGTATGCCGGCTCGCTCGCCTGGTCGAACGTGTTCGTGCGGCTCACGCACTATCATCCGGGGCGCGTGGTCTGGCTGGTGTTCAATGTCGTGATCGCGCTGCTGCTGACGCTGCTCGGCATCTTCAGCACGCTGGAAGCGGTGCTCAGCGTCTACGCGAATCTGGTGATCGCGTGGCTGGGCGCGCTCGCGGCCGACCTGATGGTGCTCAAGCCGCTCGGCATCAGCCCGCGCGAGGTGGAATTCCGTCGCGCGTATCTGCACGCCTTCAATCCGGTCGGCTGCGGCGCGATGGTGATCGCATCGCTGGCCGGCGTCTGCGCGTATGCCGGCCTGTTCGGCCCGCTGGCGCAGGCCTACTCGGCCTTCATCTCGCTCCTTGCCTCGTTCGCCAGCGCCATCGCCATCGCCTTCGCCACCGGAGGACGCTATTACATCGCGCGCGACAATACGCATTACCGCGAGCAGGATGCCGACGAGACGATCCGCTGCTGCGTGTGCGAGCGTGACTACGAAGCGCCGGACATGGCGCACTGCCCGTTCTATCAAGGCCCGATCTGTTCGCTGTGCTGCGGGCTCGACAACCACTGCCACGATGCGTGCAAACGCCCGGGCGCGCTCGACGCGCACGCGCCAACAAGCCACGGCGAGCTGGCCAGGGTGCTCGCGCCGAGCTTTACCGGGCGACTGACCCGCTTCTTCGGCCTGTTTCTCATCGCGGCGGCGGCGATGGGTGCGATCTTCCTGCTGGCCTGGCGCCTGATGTCCACGGGCGCCGCGCCGCCGGCTGCGGGTTTCGGCAATCTGCTGTTGCGTACCTACACGGCCACGCTTCCGCTGCTGGCCTTCGGCGCGTGGTGGATCGTGCTGACGCACGAAAGCCGGGAGCTGGCGCGCGCGGAACTGGTCGAGTCGCTGCGCCATCTCGAATCGGCGCGCAAAACGCTGGTCGAATCCGAGAAGATGGCGTCTCTGGGCGGCCTGGTGGCCGGCGTCGCACACGAGATCAATACGCCGGTCGGCATTGTCGTCAGCGCGGCGTCCTACCTGCAGGATCGCACGGACGCAGCGTCGACCCTGCATGCGCGCGGCGCGTTGCCTCCCGCCGAGCTCGAACGCTATTTTGCCGACGCCGCGCAATCGGCCCGGTTGCTGTTGTCCAATGCCAACCGCGCGGCCCAGCTCGTGCAAAGTTTCAAGCAGGTAGCCGTCGACCAGACCAGCGAGAAGCGCCGCAGCTTCGACCTCGGCGACTACCTGCGCGATACGCTGCTGAGCCTCGAGCCGAGGCTGCGCGATACCCGCGTGTCGCTGCTGATCGATTGCCCGGCCGGCATCGTAATGGACAGCTATCCCGGCCCGATCGCGCAGATCGCCACCAACCTCGTGATGAATTCGCTGCAGCACGGTTTCGCCGACGGCCGCGCCGGCATCATCACCATCAGCGCGCGACAGGCCGCCGACGACGAGGTCGTGATCCGCCATGGCGACGACGGCTGCGGCATTCCGCGTGCACTGCACGGGAAGATTTTCGAGCCGTTCTTTACGTCGCGCCGCGGCCAGGGCGGCAGCGGACTGGGGCTGCACCTCGTCTACAACCTGATCACGCAGCGGCTGTGCGGCACCATTTCGGTGGAAGACCGCGACGGCGGCGGCGTCACCTTTCTGGTGCAGGTGCCGCGCGTCACGCCGTCGGCCAAGGCCACCATTCCCGTTGTTCCCACCGGAAATCCCTCATGAATGCAGACGCATCGACGCTCCCGTGGCAGGTCCTGCTGGTCGACGACGAACCCGCGGTGCACGAAGTCACCCGCCTCGTGCTGCGCGACCTGACCTTTTCCGGCCGCCCGGTGATCTTCCACAGCGCGTACTCGGGCGAGCAATGCCTCGCCCACCTCGCGGCTCATCCGGACACGGCGCTGACGCTGCTGGACGTCGTGATGGAAACGGACCATGCCGGGCTGGATGTCGTGCAACGCATCCGCCGGCAGTTGCGCAACACCGACGTGCAGATCGTGCTGCGCACCGGCCATCCCGGCATGGCGCCCGAGGCGCGGGTCGTGACCGACTATGAAATCAACGGCTACTTCGTCAAAACCGAGCTCACCGCGCAAAAGCTACTCTCGGTGGTGATTGCCGGGCTGCGCAGCTACCAATACCTGAAGACGTTGCGGCAAACGCATACGCCGCAGGACGGCCCGAGCGACGACGGCGCCATCGGCCGCGTTCTGGACGCAACCCGCTACCGCCTGCTCGCCCAGTGCCAGTTCGAACTGGCCGACGGCACGCCGGCGTCCGTCGCGTTGCTGCCGGAATGGCCGGTCGCCGACGGCTGGATGCCGCACGCGGCCGTCTCCGGCAAGATCCACGGCGCGGTGCGGATATCGGCAGTCAACGCAGCGCTGCTGCGCGATGCGTGCGCACTGGCGAACGCGTGGCGTGCCGAGCGTGACCACGGCGCGCCCGCGCATGACGCGGCCGGCCGGCCGCTGCGGATCAGCGTGCCACTGCTGCTACCCGCGGCCGGCAACGATGCCGATACGTTTCAGCACCTCACGAGCCTCGTGCGCGACGCGCTGGCCGACGCCGGCCTGCCCGGCAGCGCGCTCGACATCCAGTTGCCCGGAAACCTGCCGTCCGTCTCCGACGGCGCCGAGGCCGCACGCGACGCGTGTGCGCAGTTGCGGGACATGGGCGTGTCGATCACGCTGAACGATATCGGCAACGGCCCGATCTCGCTCGCGCATCTGCGCCGGTTGATGCCGGACCGGCTGCAGATCGCGGCCAGCGGCGCGTGCGACGTGGCCGACGATGCGGAGCTCGCGGCGATTGCCCGCGCGGTGATCGCGCTCGGACATACGCTCGGCGTGCAGGTGCTCGCCAGCGGCGTCACGCGGGCGGCGGACCTGCAGTTCTTCAAATGGGAGGGCTGCGACCTCTGCCAGGGCGACCTGACGGGCCCGCGCTGGGACGCGGAGAACTGGCGACAGATGTTGCCCGCGAGCTAGGGTCGGTATACGTATGGAACGCGCCTGCGAGTGCCAGCAATCTCTCGCAGGACGGCGTCGCCCGGCGCTTGTTTTGCATGACTGAACGCTCGGCCGACGCGCGACGATAAGACGGGCGTCAGACGCCTCGCCGATCTCGTCGCGTTGTTCGGCGACTGACGGTGGCGATCAGCCGCGCCGGCCGCGCGTCGCGCCGCCGGTACGCGCCGGCCGTTCACCAGCACTCATGCGATCGAGTTGTCGCACGATTTCCGCGCGCAGTTCGGCCGACATCTGTACGCTGTCGAGCAATTCCGAGATCCACAGTCCGTCGGCGGCGAGCCGGCAGATCATCAGCGTCGCGGCCTGCTCGAGCGGCACGGGGTCCGGCCGCGTCCATTCCCGCATCGGCACCGACCATCGTTCGCGCGTGTCCTGGTCGGTAATCATCGACGCGACCAGCACGCGCAGCACGTCGGTGCTCGCGGCCGGATGCACAGCATCGAGCACCGTATGTACGTATGCGCGCGCCGCCGCGCCGTCGCCGCCGGAATCGGCCTCGACGCGCGCGGCCATGTGCGCGGCGAACCGCTCGGTCGCCTGACCGAACAGCGCATCCAGCAGCCCCTGCTTGTTCGCGAAGTGATACTGCAGCGCGCCTTTCGTCACACCGGCACGCTCGGCCACCGCATCGAGCGTCAACGCGGCCACGCCATGATGGGTCGCGATTTCCGATGCGGCCGCCAGCAACTGCGCGCGCACCTGATCCGGCGCTTTTTTCCGACGCACGCCGGCGGTGGCGACGGCCGGCGCCGACGATGCCTCAGGCGCCCGCGCACCGGCCGTTCCAGCCGGTTCGACGGGCGCGGACGCATCGCGCGGCGCGGGTTCGAGGTGTTTTTTCATGGTGCGGATGGTAGCACCCGGGCGTCTCGAGATAAACATTCCGGCCGGATGGTATGATCCGCCGCATGACTACACCCACCCCCTCCCCCTGGTCCGCGCTCGACACCGCCATCGCCCGTGGACGCGACGCCCTCGTGCGTCTCCAGCAGCCCGACGGCAGTTGGTGTTTCGAACTCGAATCCGATGCGACGATCACCGCGGAATACATCCTGATGATGCATTTCATGGACAAGATCGACGACATCCGCCAGGAGAAGATGGCGTGCTACCTGCGCGCGAACCAGCGGTTGGACACGCATGGCGGCTGGGCGCTGTACGTCGACGGCGATCCGGACGTGTCGTGCAGCGTGAAAGCGTACTTCGCGCTGAAGGCGGCGGGTGACAGCGAACACGCGCCGCACATGGTCCGCGCGCGCGACGCGATCCTGAAGCTCGGCGGCGCGGCACGCGCGAACGTGTTCACGCGCATCCTGCTCGCGACGTTCGGCCAGGTGCCGTGGCGCGCGGCGCCGTTCATGCCGATCGAATTCGTGCTGTTCCCGAAGTGGGTGCCGATCTCGATGTACAAGGTCGCGTACTGGGCGCGGACGACGATGGTGCCGCTGCTCGTGCTGTGCTCGCTGAAGGCGCGCGCGCGCAATCCGCGCAACATCTCGATGCGCGAGCTGTTCGTCACCCCGCCGGACGAGGAGCGTCAATACTTCCCGCCCGCGCGCGGCATGCGCAAGCTGTTCCTCGCACTCGACCGCACGGTGCGCCATGTCGAGCCGCTGATGCCGAAGGGTCTGCGGCAGCGCGCGATCCGCCACGCCGAAGCGTGGTGCGCGGAGCGCATGAACGGCGAGGACGGGCTCGGCGGCATCTTCCCGCCAATCGTGTATGCGAATCAAATGATGCAGGTGCTCGGCTACCCGGACGATCACCCGCTGCGTCGCGACTGCGACAATGCGCTGGAAAAGCTGCTGGTCACGCGGCCCGACGGCAGCATGTATTGCCAGCCTTGCCTGTCGCCGGTGTGGGATACCGCGTGGAGCACGATGGCGCTCGAGCAGGCGCGCGGCGTGGCGGCGCCGGAAGACGGCGAGCCGGGCGAAGCACGGCGCGCACTCGACCAGCGCATCGGCCGCGCGTACGACTGGCTGGCCGCACGCCAGGTGAACGACCTGCGCGGCGACTGGATCGAGAACGCGCCGGCCGACGTCCAGCCGGGCGGATGGGCGTTCCAGTACGAGAACCCGTACTACCCCGACATCGACGACACCGCGGTCGTCACCGCGATGCTCGACCGCCGCGGCCGCACGCACTGCAACGCGGACGGCACGAACCCGTATGCGCCGCGCGTCGCGCGCGCGCTCGACTGGATGCGCGGGCTGCAATCGCGCAACGGCGGCTTCGGGGCGTTCGACGCCGATTGCGACCGCCTGTACCTGAACGCGATCCCGTTCGCCGATCACGGCGCACTGCTCGATCCGCCGACCGAGGACGTGTCGGGCCGCGTGCTGCTGTGCTTCGGCGTGACGAAACGCGCGGACGAACGCGCGTCGCTCGCGCGCTGCATCGACTACGTGAAGCGCACGCAGCAGCCCGACGGCAGCTGGTGGGGCCGCTGGGGCACGAACTACATCTACGGCACGTGGAGCGTGCTGGCCGGCCTCGCGCTCGCCGGCGAGGACAAGTCGCAGCCGTACATCGCACGCGCGATCGAATGGCTGCGCTCGCGACAGCATGCGGACGGCGGCTGGGGCGAGACGAACGACAGCTACATCGACCCGAAGCTGAGCGGCACCAATGGCGGCGAGAGCACGTCGAACTTCACCGCGTGGGCGCTGCTCGCGCAGATGGCGTTCGGCGACTGCGAATCCGATTCGGTGAAGCGCGGCATCGCGTACCTGCAGTCGGTCCAGCAGGAAGACGGCTTCTGGTGGCACCGCTCGCACAATGCGCCGGGCTTTCCGCGCATCTTCTACCTGAAGTATCACGGCTACACCGCGTACTTCCCGCTGTGGGCGCTCGCGCGCTATCGGCGGCTGGCGGGTGCGGCGGCAGCGCGGGGTTCGGCCACGCGCGGTGCTGCGGCAGTCCCGGCGACGGACACAGCTGTTGCCTGAGCGGTGACGTGACGGCGCAACGCCGTCACACGAAGCCCTCTTCGACCAGCGTGCAGCCGCGCGCCGTGATCTCGTGCCGCTGGCCCGAGCCGTCGACCACGCGCCACCAGCTTGCGGATACGAGCACGGCTGCGGCGCCGTCCTCGCGCAGCGCATAGTCGAACCCGCCGTACATGCCCGGCACCGCGAACCATACGCGTTCGGCCTGCGCGTCGAGTTCAAGCAGCGGTTCGAGTTCGGGCAGGCGCAGCGCGTCGACGCGCAGGCGTGCGATACGGCCGAGCATCATCTCGTGGAAGTGGCGCTGGATGGCGCGCAGCGTATCGTCGGGCACGAAGCGTCGCGGCTGCGGCGTCAGCAGATCGATCAGGTGCCGATGCCCGCGCTGCTCGGCAATATCGACCGGACGCGCACCATGTGCATCGCGCAGCATGCGCCACGCGCCGAGCTGCAACAGTTCGGTGACGACCTCTTTCGGCGCACCGTTGTATGCCGCCTGATGCAGCGGTGTATAGAGCGACGTGCCACCCAGCCGAGTCGCGTTGACGAGCCTCGACTGTTTCGCAACGAGATCCAGCATCGTCGCCCAGTCGCCGTTGCGCGCCGCGTCGGCCAACGCGTGCCGGCTCGCGACCTCAGCGTCGTGGAGCACATCGGCGCCCGTGATTCCATCCCATGTGATGCTCAATCGTTTCTCCTTTCGTCTTTCGCGCATCCACCGGCCGCGTCGTCCGCTCATCATAAGCGCTCGTCACGGCCGTGCACTCGCGACGCGAGCAGCGACGCCGGCAACCGCCAATCCGGGCTGCAATTGTGGAATCATGCGAACGCGCCGTCGGCGCGTTCATTTCACTTCGACGAAGGATGCCAGCCGTGCTCGACATTTCCACCATCACCGATGCCCTCACCCCGAACGGCGAACCCGTGCAATACCGCGTGCCGCCCGAGAAGCTGATTGCCGGCGACCCGCTGCAGACGCTCACCCCCGGCTTCACGAGCCCGTGCGGGCGCTTCTCGACCGGCATCTGGGAAAGCACGCCCGGCTGCTGGCGGGTCGCGTATACCGAAGCGGAATACTGCGAGATCCTGGCAGGCACGTCGGTGATCACCGACGAGGAAGGCAACGCGAAAACCCTTCGCACCGGCCATCGCTTCGTCATTCCGCCGGGCTTTCGCGGCACGTGGGAAGTCGTCGAACGCACGCGGAAGATCTTCGTCGCCTACGACGAGCAGCCGCCCGAATAAGCGGCGACCGCGACGCGGCGCACGCCACATCGCGCCCCAATTTGCCGCGCATTTCCACGACAATGACACGGCACTGACACACGCGACCGGTAATTTCCGCTCGTCTCGTCCCGTGTGTCGCCATGCTTGCCCTGCTTCTCGCCGCCTTCTACGAAACCGCCCGCCAGGGGAGCGTGACCGCCGCCGCGAAGCGCCTCGACGTGAGCCAGCCGACGATCACGTCGCGCATCCAGCAGCTCGAACGCCATTACGGTGTCGAGCTGTTCCATCGCCGCGGCAACCGTCTCGATCTCAGCGACGCGGGTGCGTCGCTGATGCCGATGATCGGCCAGATGCTGCAGATGGAAAACGATATCGATTTCGCGCTGCGCAACGAGCGCGAACTGCATACCGGCAACCTGCGCGTCGGCACGACCGGCCCGTTCTACATCCTGCCCGCGATCGCCGCGTTCCGGCGCCAGTATCCGGCCGTGAGGATCAGCATCGAGATCGGCAACTCGCAGCAGGTGCTCGACGCGCTCGTCGATTTTCGCTGCGACGTCGCGGTGTCGTCGCAGCGCGACGACGATCCGCGTTTCGTGCGGCATACGATCGCGAACGATCCGCTCGTGCTCGTCGTGCACCGTTCGCATCGGCTCGCCGCGCGCGAGTCGGTCACGCTCGCCGCGCTGGCCGGCGAGACGCTGCTGCTGCGCGAGGCCGGCTCGCGCACGCGCGCGCTGATGGAGCACGTGCTGAAGCAAGCGGGCATCGGGCTGCCCGCGAACGCGATCGAGCTCGGCAGTCGCGAAGCGATCCGCGAAGCCGTGCGGCACGACATGGGCTGCACGCTGATGCCGCGCGGCGAGGTCGGCGCGCATCCGGAACTGCGCGCGGTCGCGTTCGCCGACGATCTGCCGCCGATGCACGAATACCTGTACTACCTCGACGCGCGCGCCGACACGCGGCTGATTACCGCGTTCATGGCCAACGTCGACCGCCACGACGCGCGCACGCCGGCCTGCGCGTAACGGCGCACGCGCTCACACCGTTTCGAACAGCTCCACGATCCGCCAGCCGCGGGCCGTCGCCAGCGCGCGCAACCGGTCGTCCGGATTGGTGGCGACCGCATCCGTCACTTGCTCGAGCAGCGGGATGTCGTTATGCGAATCGCTGTAGAACCAGCTGCGCTCGAAGTCGGACCACGCGAGCCCGAGCGACGCGAGCCACGCGTCGGTCCGCACGATCTTCCCTTCCCGATAGCTCGGCACGCCGGCCGGCCGCCCCGTATAGCGCGAATCCGGCCGCCCGTCGACGGTTTCGAGCTCGCACGCGATCAGGTGATCGATGCCGAACGCGCGTGCGATCGGCCGCGTGATGAACGCATTCGTCGCGGTGACGATGCAGCACAGGTCGCCGCGCGCGCGATGATGACGCACGAGATCGAGCGCGGCCGGCGAGATCGCGGGCCGCACGACATCGGCCATGAAGCACGCGTGCCAGTGCGCGAGCCGTTCCCGCGAATAGCGGGCGAGCGGCGCGAGCATGTTGCACAGGTGCGCATGGATGTCGAGCGTGCCGGCCGCATAGCCGGCCGAGAACGCGGCGTCGATGCGGGCGAATTCGGCCGCGTCGATGAGACCATGCTCGACCATGAAATGGCCCCAGGCCTGGTCGCTGTCGAACGGAATGAGCGTGAAATCGAGATCGAAAAGCGCGAGTTGCGTCATCGAATGAAGCGTCGTGTGAACAGGAATGAATGAAAAACGCGCGGCCCCGTCGAATCGAGGCCGCGCACAAAAAGCCGCCGGCGCGGGTCGACGCGCCGGCGGCAACCGGTGATGCGACGCCGGCCGCCCGGCCGGCGCCGGTCAGCTGGACACGCCCATCGCCGGATCGCTGATGCTGTCCTTGCCGGTCTCGACCCGGCCCGCGAAGCGGCGCACGAGGCCGTTCTCGGCCGTCAGCGTGAAGTCGTACCAGCCGCTCGACGCCGCGAGCGTCCAGTACGGCTCGACCTGCATGCCGGCCGGCACCGAATAGCTCCAGGGGCCGTCAGTGCGGTACGCGTTCGACGTGACCGTGACCTGGCTCGCCGCGTTGCCGACGTTCATGATCGTCAGGTACACGGCGTCGTTCGCCGGGTCGTAGCACACGCGGATCTCCGGCACCGGCCCGCTCGCGGCCTTCGCGACGTTGCCCTGGAATTCGCGCAGGAAGCCATTCGGCCCGAGCACCCACAGGTCGTAGTTGCCCGCATCGTCGGCCACCGCGCGCCACGAATCCGACAACTGCTTGCCCGCCTCGACCGTATAGCGGCGCGGCGCGCGATCGAGATGCAGCTTGTCGTACACATGGAATACCGCACCGACCGTGCCGGTATTGCTGAACGTGAGCCACACCAGCCCGCCCGACACGTCGGCGCTCGCGCTCGTGTGCAGCTCGTACGGCAGCGCGCGCGACGGGCGCGTGCCGGCCGGCTGCGTCGGCATCTGCTGCGCGCTGACCGACGGCACCGGCACCGCGCCCTGCAGGCTTTGCTGCACGTGCTGCGCATCGGCCGCGGCCTTGGTCGGCGCCGGGAACGACGTCGCCGGGTTGCCGTTCGGGTTCTTGAAGTTGAAGGCCGACGTCAGGTCGCCGCACACCGCGCGACGCCACGGGCTGATGTTCGGCTCCTGCACGCCGAAGCGCTGCTCGATGAAGCGCAGCACCGACGTATGGTCGAACACCTCGGAGTTGACCCAGCCGCCCGTGCTCCACGGCGATACGACGAACATCGGCACGCGCGGGCCGGGCCCGTACGGGCGGCCGTCCGGCGCGAGCGGCGACGAATCGCCGGGCGGGTTCGGCAGCGTGAAGTATTCGTACTGCGTCGTGACGGTCGACTTGCCCGCATAGGTGCCATCCGCGTTGCGCGACGGCGCGTTCGGCGGCGGCATGTGATCGAAGAAGCAGTCGTTCTCGTCGTAGTTCACGATGAGCACGGTCTTGCTCCACACGTCCGGGTTCGCGGTCAGCGTGTCGAGCAGGCGCTGCAGGTAGTACGCGCCCTGCCCCGGCGTCGACGCGCCCGGGTGCTCGCAGTACGCGGTCGGCGACACGATCCAGCTCACCTGCGGCATCCGGTTCGCCGCGATGTCGTCGGCGAGCGACTGCAGGAAGCCGCCGTCGGGCATCGTGTTGCCGATCCCCTTGTACAGCGGCGACAGCGCTTCCATCGCCGGCGTATAAGGCGCGTTCGGCGAGCCCGGCACCGTCTCGTTGACCTTGCGGAACGCCGCGAAGCCCGCGAGCGGGTTGTCGGTGTAGTTGTCCGGCATGTTCTGGTAGACCTTCCAGCTCACGCCGGCCGCCTGCAGGCGCTCCGGGTAGGTCGTCCACGTCAGGCCCGTCTTCGACGAACCGAGGCCGTCCCAGCCGTCGTTGTTCACGACGGCCGTGTTCGAGCCCGTCGGGCCGTTCGTGCCGGTCCACAGGAAGATCCGGTTCGAGTTGGTGCCGCCGTGCAGCGAGCAGTGGTACGCATCGCACAGCGTGAACGCGTTCGCCAGCGCGAAGTGGAACGGCAGGTCGGACTGGCGCAGGTAGCCCATCGACGCGTCGCCCTTCGACGCGGGCCACGCGGTCATCCGGCCGTTGTCCCAGGCCGAGTGCGAATCGGTCCACGAGTGCGCGCCGCCGACGAGGAGCGCGTTGCCCTTCGTGCTGTCGAGGTAGAACGGCAGCACCGGGCGCTTGCCGTCGCTCTGCTGCCACACGGGCGTGCCGCCCGGCTGCGGGATCGTCAGGCGGTCGCCGAAGCCGCGCACGCCGGGCATCGTGCCGAAGTAATGATCGAACGAGCGGTTTTCCTGCATGAAGATCACGACGTGCTGCACGTCGTTGATCGTGCCGGTCTGGTTGTTGGCCGGAATCGCGAGCGCGCGCCGGATCGCCGGCGGGAACATCGAGAAGGCCGTGCCGGCGGCGGCGGCACGGAGAAACGAACGGCGGTCGATGGAAGTCATGGTCGAGAAGGAAGGTCGTCCCGGAAAGGCGCGCGCGTCACGGCGCGCAGCGCAGCTGCGAGTTCAGCGACGGCGATTGCAGCGCCGCCGTGCCCGATGCGGGGCACGGGCCGGCGCCCGGCGCCACGACGATCGGCACGGGCGCGCTCGCGCCGCCGGCACCAGCCGGCGCGGCATTCGCCTTCGCGGCGCTGGCGGCCGTGCCGCCCGAATCGTCGCCGCCGCAGCCGGCGACCAGCGCGCTCAGCACGCAGGCGGCGAGCGCGACGCGCACGCGGCGCAGGTTCGTCAGGTTCATGTCGGACTCCGTCAGTGAAGGATCGTCGACAGCGGCTTGCCCGAGCCCGCGACCGACTGCAGTTCGGTTTCGGTCACGACGCGGTTCCACATCGCGACGTCGGAGAAGCTCTCCACGTTCGGCTTGACCGTCGTGCACGCGTTGACCGTGTAGCCGCCGCTGTAGTGGCTCGCCGGGTAGCCGCACGCGAGCATGTGGTACTGGCCCGTGCCGTCCTCGTTCACGCCGAACGTCTTCGTGCCGAGGCCCGGCAACGCGGCCGCCGACACCGTGAGCGGCGTGCTCTGCTTCTGCTCGCCGAGCACCGGGTCGAACGTGTAGGCCGTCATCGTCTTGCCGACCGTGTCGATCACGAACGCCGCGTACACCCACTGGTTCGCGGTCACGCTCATCGTCTTCAGGTCGTTGCGGGTGGTGCCGTCGCCCGCGTTGTACTGGAGGTTGCAGGTGCCCGACGGCGCGCCCGATGCCTGCGGGAACAGCCCGATCGCGATGCCTGCGTTCTTGCCGCTCTGCCAGTTCTTGTTCGCGAACACCGGCGTGCCGAAGCCGACCACGTCGGTACACGGCGTCTTCAGCCACATGCCGATCGTGAACTGCGCCTGCGTCGCGATATCGGCGTTCTGCACGAGCTTGTAGCCGTCGTAGCCGTTCGTGTCGACGGTCTGCGTCGTCACCTGCAGCGCCTGCCCGCCGAACGGATCGGTGGTCAGCGAGCCGCCGTTCGCGGCGGCCGAGAACGGGCCCATCGTGCTCGCGTTCAGCGCATCGACGGCCGGCAGCGCGCCGAACGGGTAGTACGACGCGAGGCCGTTCTTCAGCGTCGTCGCAAGCGGTGGCGGGGGCGGCGGCGGCGGCACGTACGCGATCCGCGCGATGCTGCCGAGCGGCGCACCGCCCGCCGTCACCACGTAGTCGAAGCTGTAGGTGCCGGCGGCGCTCAGGCCGAGATTGCTGTCGGTATAGGTCGTCGTGCCGGCCGGCAGCGTCGCGATCTGCTGGCCCGCGCGGTACACCGCGATCGCGCCGCTCGCGGGCGCGGCCCACGTCAGCACGACGCTGTGGCCGTCGGTGCTCGCCGCGCCGGCGAGCTGCGACACCGGTTGCGTGCCGATCAGTTCGCCGCCGTCCATTTCGTATGCGGACGGCGCGGGCAGCGCGCCGAACTGCGCGAGCACGGTCGGCGCAATGTCCGCGATGCTGGCGCGCGTGTGCAGGTCGGCCAGCGACGCCGGCTGCGCGGCGCTGCCCAGCCGCCCGTTGTCGGCCTGGTTCATCGCGATGAAGGTCGTCGATTCGGACAGCAGCGGCAGGCCGTCGCTGCCGCCCGCCGCGTTCAGGCCGTGGCCGCCGGTGACGACGACCAGCCAGTTCTCCTTGTTGCGCTTCGCCGTTTCGGCGACGAGCGCGCCGACGGCCGCGTCGAGCTGCTGCAGCGTGTTCGCGTACGCCGATGCGCCGAGACCGTAGTTCAGCGCCGCATCCTGCGCCGAGTGGTACTGCGCGACGACGAGCGAGTAGCCCTGCTGGATCATCGTGGTGCCTTGCTGCGTGACGCAGCTGTCGACCGCCGCGCAATTCGCGAGCGTGTCGAGGCTGCCCGCGTTGCGCCCGGCGGTCAGCAGCGACGCGAGTGCCGGCGACCCGACGGCCGCGCCGAGCAGGCCGGCGTTGGCGGTCTTCAGCGTGTCGAAGGTAGTGGGCGCCTGCAGCGCCTGGTTCGGTGCGTCGGACAGCACCTGGTGGCGGTTGCCCCACGCGCCGGTGAGCAGCGTGGCCCAGCTCGGCGCGTCGAGGTTCGGCTGCTGCGACAGCAGGCCGTTGACGCCGCCGCTGTATGCGGGCGCGATGTGCAGCTTCGCGAGGTTCGGCAGTGTGCCGCCCGCGATGCCGGCCTGCAGTGCCGCATAGGTGACGCCGTCGAGCTCGATCACGAGCGCGCGGTTCGCGACCTGCTGGCCCGGCGGGTTGCCGCCGTTGCCCTTGCCGTTATCGGTGCCGCCGGACCCGCCGGCCGCGTTCGCCAACGGACCGGCCGCACCGCCGGTGCCATCCATGTTGCCGCCGCACGCGCCGAGCGCGCCGACCAAGGTCAGCCCGCACAGCAGCCGCGCGAGAGTGGTCTTCCGCATGTTTCCCCCTGACTGGACTATCCGGACACGCCCGGAGATCTGCCCGGATTCTGCTCAGGGGATGCGATGCACGTATTTCGTTTTGCAGAAGCGTGCCGATACAGGTATCAGTTTTTTTGGGGAGCGCCGGCCGCTTGGAACGGCCGACGCTCCGGCGGAAACGTTACCGCCGGCCGTCGAGCGCCCCGAGGATCCCGTACGCGGCCTTCACGCGGTCCTCGTTCGGATAGCTGCGGTTCGCGAGCATCACGATCGCGATCCGCTTCGACGGGACGAACGCGACATAGGTACTGAAGCCGTTGGTCGAGCCCGTCTTGTTGATCCACGTATCCGCGCTCGGCGAGAGCGGCGGCTTGATTGCGGTGGCCGGCAACCCGTCGCGCAGCATCTTCATCGAGTTGCCTTCGAGCAGCGCCGGCAGCGCGGCCGGATACGGATACTGTTCCCAGATCAGGTCCTGCGTCAGCGGCCCCGCGCGGAAATAGCCGGTGTGCGTGCGTTCAAGCGCGCGCTGCAAGCGCGGCGCGGTTTCGATCAGCCCCATGTTCGCCTGCACGAAGCGCAGCAGGTCGGCCGCCGTGGTGCGCACGCCGTAGGCCGGCTGCCACAGCATGCCGCCCGTCATCCGGATCGGCTTGCCGTCCTGCGTATAGCCCTGTGCATAGTCGGCCTGGCGCGCGTCGGGCACGTTGATATACGTGTGCGTCATCCCGAGCGCGGGGAAGAGCCGCTGCTCCATCAGCACCGCGAAATCCTTGTGCATCGCCTTCGCGGTGAGCCACCCGAGCATCCCGACCGACACGTTCGAATACGTGCGGTACGTACCCGGCGCATGCGCGGGCCGCCACGCGTCGAGATAGCGGATCAGGCCCGCATCGTCGCGGATGCTGTCCGGCACCTGCACCGGCATCCCGCCGGACGTGTGCGTGCCGAGATCAAGCAGCGTCACGACGCCGAACGGCTTGCCCTGCACCGCGGGCAGGTACTTGCCCGCCGGATCGGCGAGCGACAGTTCGCCGCCCTCCTGCGCGTCGGCCGCGAGTGTCGCGGTCAGCGTCTTGCTGACGGAGCCGATCTCGAACAGCGTATCGCCGGTGACGGGCTTGCCGGTTTGCGTCGACATCACACCGTAGTCGAACACATAGGGCTTGCCGTCGGCGACGATGCCGATCGCCATGCCGGGAATCGCGTACTGCTTCATCAGCGGCGCGATATGGCGGGTCACGGTGTCGTGGAGGTCGTCCTGGGTGGCGGCGGCCGCGCGGCCGGCCGTGGCGGTGGCGCACGCGGCGACGAGCAGGGTCGCGGCGAAGCGTGTCGCGTTGAATCGCATGGTTGCGGTTCCTTTGATTTCTGATGGTTGCGTGGACAACGGATCTGGCCGCGCCATGCGGAAATCGCAGTGGCCGGCCTGCCGAAGCAGGACTATCCACTGCCGGCCCGCCGCCAACAATCGACGATATGTTGCGCGAGCCGAAAGAAAAACTTATGCGATAGGCGACGCGTCGGAACACGCTGCCGCCAGCGCGGCGCGCTCGACGGTGTGCCTGGAACACCGGAACACCGATACACGCGCCGCCAAGCGTGCGGCCACGGGAGCGACACGCGCGGGACGTTGCCGGACGAGCGGTACGGCAGGCCGGTCACGGTGCGCGCGATCCCCGGCGCCGGCAACACGGTGAGGTGAGCGTGTCAGCGCGGCAGCCGGTCGAGGAACGCGAGCATCGCCGCGTTGAATCGCGCGGGTCGTTGCAGCGGCGCGAAATGGCTCACGCCGGGCAGGATCGTCAGCGTCGCGCCCGGAATCGTGCGCGCCAGGTATGCCGCATGCTCGGGCCGGATGAATTCGTCGTGCTCGCCCAGCACGATCGTGACCGGCACGGCGATCGCCGCGAGATCCTGCGCGTGGTAATCCGGTTGCGTGCGCATCATTTCGCTGACCGCCGCGACGAATGCATCGAACTGGTCCGGCGTCGCGGACAGCGCTGCGTAGTCCTTGCGATGCCGCGCGAAGCAGCGCTCGAGCAGCGGGCTCGGCGCCATCTCCTTCGTCCCGCCCGGATCCATGTTGCACGCGAAGAAGAACACGCCGGCTGCGCGTTCCGGCGCGCGATCGGCCAGCACGAGCGCGATGCACGCGCCGTCGCTCCAGCCAACGAAGCGCGCGCGGTCGACGTGCAGCGCGTCGAGGACGGCGAGCACGTCCGACGCCATGCGTTCGTAGGAATAGGGTTGGTCGTCGCGCGTGCTGCGGCCGTGGCCGCGGCTGTCGATCACGATCGCGCGGTAGCCGGCCGCGAGCAGCGCCGGCACCTGGTTGCCCCAGTTGCCGCCGTGACCGAGGCCGCCGTGCAGCAGCACGACCGGCGGGCCGTGGCCGAACGACGCGTGCCAGATCCGCGCGCCGTCGTGTTCCAGCCATCCTTGCGCATCGGCCGCCGGCAGCGGCGTGCCGCCCTGTGCGTCGAAGCGGACGAGGTCGTCGTCGATTTCCGCATTCATCGTTCTGCCGTCCTGTCGAGGGAGACGCGCTTGCGATTGTAATGCGTGCGGCCGACGCGGCCGCAACCGGTCAGGCTTGCGTCGACACCAGCCCGCCCGTCGACGAGCCGCCCGACTTCTCGATCACCGCCGCGAGTTGCGAGATCGCGGTGGCCAGCGCCCCCGAGATCGCGCCGGCTTCCGCGCTCAGCGACTGCTGTTCGATCGCCGCGGCCGGGTCGTCCTTCGCGCGCTGGGCCGCGCTCGCCATCTGGCGCTCGATCGTGGCCAACTGCTTCTGCAGCCGCTCGATCAACGCTTTCAGTTGGGCCACCGCAGGGTCTTCCGACGACGCGCCCGATGCACCGAGCGTTTCGCCGGTGGCGCCGGTCGAACCCGGTGCGCCGGTGGTGCCCGTCGTACTCGTCGCGCCATCGGTGGAGGACGCTGCGGCGGGCGCGGCCGAGGTTGTCGCCGCGGCGGCCGACGAAGCGTTCGTGCTCGGGCTACCGTCCGCCAGCGGGGCGCGCGTGGTCGTGGAGAAATCGATCTGCATCGTGTCGGTCCGTGTGTAGGTAAGCGAATCGTGACTGGGGCGGAAATGCCTTCCAACTTGTTTACGGCATTCGTCACACGAAACTTGAATATCGGGACCGGACTGATTTGGCGGAAGATCGCATTCTTTTAGCTTCGAAAGGGCCAGATTAGCGACATCGCGGCGCTGGTAAAATTGCTGCTTCGCCAGCGGAATCCGCGTGCCGACCACCTCCGGGCGCGAGCGCGCAACGCCGCCGGTCTCGACTCCCGCCCTGCCGGGCGCGGCACGCCACGCGTGTCGACGCCGCGGTCGCGGCTGCGCGGGTCGCCTTTTCCGTTCGCCTGCGTGCCCCGCTCGCCGATTCGAGCGGCGAACGCCATGCGGCGCGCGCTCACTTCATCACGCATTCGAGGAACATACGATGGCCCGCATCGGCGCCTTCTGCATCACGACGTGGCTTGCCGCCGCGATTCTCTACTTCGGCCAGCACTCCGTCGCGATGATCGCGTTGAGCGGTGTCGTCGTATTTGGCGGGTTCGACCTGCTGCGTCCGTAAGCGCACACGGTCGCGACGGCTGACGCGACTGTGATAGCCTCTCCCGCACCATCCGTCACGCGCACGCCTCGCTGGCGAACAGGAGAAGGGTGTTGAATCGGAACCTGAATCGCCACCCGTCGGCCATGGCCTGCAAGGTGTGTGCGGCCCACGCCCCCATCTGCGGCCTGGTCGATTTCTCGCGCAGCGGCGCCGACTTCATGACCGGGAAAAAAGTCGACCCGTATGCGGGAATCCCGATCTACTACCACGCTTGCGAGCAATGCGGCTTCACGTGGGCGCCCGCATTCGACAGCTGGACGCACGACGATTTCTCACGGCATGTGTACAACGCCGACTATGTGCGCCACGACCCCGAGTATCTCGAGATCCGTCCGCAACAGCAGGCCGACCTGATCTGCGCCAGTTTTCCGGACATGCGGGAAGGCCGGATTCTCGATTTCGGCTCGGGGCTGGGCTTGCTGGAACGGAAACTGTCGGCGCGCGGCTTCACGGACGTGACGTCGTACGATCCGTTCTCGCACCCGGCGCCCCCCGAAGGCACGTTCGATACGATCCTGTCGTTCGAAGTGTTCGAGCATCATCCGGCGCCGTTCGACCTCTTCGACCAGATCATGCGTTATCGGAAGCCCGATGGCGCGCTGCTGTTCCAGACATCGCTGATCACCCGGGACATCATCGATCGCGGCCTCGATCAGTGGTCATATTGCATCCCGCGCAACGGGCACGTCTCGTTTTACACCCCGCAGTCCCTGACGCTGCTTGCCCAACGCCACGGGCTCGAATATGGCGCGATCAGTCCCTGGCTGCACGTCGTCTTCGATCGCACCGCGACACCGCGCTGGCTCGGCAAATTTCTCAATCCGTAACGGCTTGCCGACCATCCTGCCTGCGACGAACGCCGCGCGCAGGGCGGAACCCTGCGCGTGCCCGGTTGCGTTTATCGCGCGCCGGCGCGGCGCATGCGCCGCGCGGTGGCGGAACCGCCGGCCGTCGTCTGCGTGAACGGAACGAACGGAGCTCGTGCGCGTCAGCGCGGCAACGTCCGCAATGAAGACGGGCCGCCCGTCAGCGCGATCCGCTTGCCCGTATCGCGCAGCTTGCCGCCTTCCACCGCATAGAGCGCCAGTTGCCGTTCGACGTTGAACTGCACGATCACGTGCCGGCTGTCGGCGGTGAATACGATGCCTTGCGCGGCTTCGCCGCCGGGCAGCTCGCTCACCTTCACGGCCTGCCCGTCGCGGATCGCGAACAGCAGCACCTTGCCGATCTTGTGGCGGCCCGGATTGTCGGGCGTCAGGTTCGAGCCGTCCATCGCCTGCACGGCGATCCACTTGCCGTCCGGCGAGATCGCGACGCCTTCCGGCAGCGACGGCACCGTCAGGTACTGGACCGTGCGGAACGGCACGCGCGACACGTCGATCAGCGCGATCGAATCGGCGTCGCCGGCCAGGGTGCCCGTATAGCCCGGCAGCCCCGCGAGCCCGACATTGCTGACGACGGCCCAGCGGTTGTCGCTCGACACGTCGATCGTGTAAGGCGCGACGCCGGCGCTCAGGCGCGACCCGCAGTCGGTCACCTTGCCGTCGTCGACGTTCAGCACCGCGACGCCCTGCTCGTCGCGCAGCGACACGAGCGCATGCTTGCCGTCATGGGTGAAGCTGATCCCGGCCAGCCGCTTCTTGCCGATCTTCAGGTTGCCGTCGAGCGTCACGTGCGTGCCGTCGATGCGCAGGATCGACACGCTGCCGTCCACGTTCGCGACGAGCGCGAGCTTGCCCGAGCGGTCGATCGCAATGCCTTGCGGATGCGCGCCGAGCTCGATGCGCGTGACTGCGGGCGGCGCGGTGTCGAGATTCACGACCTGCAGGAACGTGTCGTACATGAGCTGCTTCGCGGCCGTGTCGTAGCGCGTCGGCGCGGCGACGAGCGCGAGCTTCGCGTCGGGCGTGATCGCGACGGCCTGCGGCGGCCCCTGGATGCCATTCTCGACGTCGACCTGCAGCGCGACCTTCGGCGGGAACGTGCTGGCGTCGAGCAGCGTCAGCGTGTCGGCGGGCGGCGAGGCCAGATAGGTGTCGCGGCCCTCGACGCGCTGGTACTTGCCGTCGTTGCCGGACACGATCCAGTCGGCGGCGTGCGCGGCAACGGCCGTCGTGGCGAGGGTCAGCGCGGCGAGCAGGCGCGCGCTGCGGGGGCGGAAAGGGTTCGAATGCATGGCGGTCGGTTCTCCGGGTCGGTTGCGGATGCAATGGATGGCTCGACCCTGCTGCTCGACGGGTCGATGCCATCGCATGATGCCCGAAAGCCGGCCAATCCGGCGTCTCGCACCCGGTTTGTTGCCGTCAATCCGTCCGTCGCGCGCCACGCGGCCACTCGCCGACGTCGTCGAGCGGATACACCGGCCGCGCAAGCCGCTCGTAGCGGAACAGCCCGTAGTCCGAGCCCGTCACGCCACGGCTGTCGCACTCGACCAGCGCGGCCGCGATCGGCACGAACACCGGCCGGCAATACATCCGCGATTTGAGCAGCAGGAAGCGCGCGCGGCGCGGATCGACGCCGACGCTCTCGAATACGCCGAGATCCCACGGCTCCTGTGTGCGTTCGGTCACGACGAGTGTAGCCGCGCCGATATCGAGCACGGCCGTGCGGCCCATGTACGCGCGCTGGCCCGTGTAGGTCGGCCCCGTGATCACGTATTCGCCGTCGGTGAGCGCGCGCACGACACCCGTCGCGCGAAACGGCTCGCGCCGCACGCCGCCGTGCGACGGCAGGCGATTGCCGACCGATACCGTGACGGTCGCGCCGACCCCCGCGTCGATCAGCGCCGCGACGGCTTGCGGGTCGCACAGCGGCCCGCTGACGATGCCGTCGAGCCCTTGCGCGAGCGCGGCCTCGAGCAGATCCATCGTGTCGCACGGGCCGCCCGACATGCAGTTGTCGCCGTGATCGAGCATCAGCACCGGGCGATCCGCACCGTGCGCGAGCGCCGCGGCCTGTGCAACCGATTCGGCGAGCGGCGCGCTCCGATAGACGAAGTCGTCGCGCTCGTCCCAGATCTGCCGCGCGATGCGCTCGGCGACGGCATCGGCCGCGGCCCGGTCGCCATCGGCCACCACGACGACGCTGATGCACGGCGCGGGAATGTCCGCGAGCGAGAAGCCGGGCAGCACCGATACCGCGAGCATCCCGTCGGCCTCGGCCGCGCGCGCGGCCTCCACCGCGCGCCGCATCGCGCCTTCCGCGCTCGCGCTGCGCAGCGTCGATGCCATCAGCGGCGGCTGCCGCCATGCGAGCACCGGCCGCGCGCGGCCGTGGAGCCGGTCGAGCAGCAAGCGCGCCGCATGCTCGCCGGTCTCCACCATGTCGACGTGCGGATAGGTCTTGAAACTGACGATCACGTCCGCGTGATCGATCATCTTCTGCGTGACGTTCGCGTGCAGGTCGAGCGCGACCGCGATCGGCGCGCCGGGCAGCGCCGCGCGCACGCGCGCGAGCAGGTCGCCCTCGCCGTCCGCGCTTTGCTCGGCGACCATCGCGCCGTGCAGGTCGAGCATCACCGCGTCGCAACCCGGTGCGGCCGCAACGATCGCGTCGCAGATTGCCGCATACGCGTCGGCCGCGACCGGCCCGCTCGGGTTCGCGGCCGCCGACACGGGCGTCACGATCTCGGCGCCCTCGCGCTCGGCCGCGTCGATGAACGCGGCCATCGCGGTGCGCATCCCGCGATTCGCGCGATACGCGTCGTCGCCCCAGTCGGGGCCGTTGCGGCCGAACGCGGCGAGCGGCGTCGGCACCGGCGAGAACGTGTTGGTCTCGTGGTTCATCCGGGCGATCAGGATCTTCATCGCGCACGCTCCTCCGCGATCCCGGCCGCGCCCAGCATCGCGTGCAGCAGCACATTGCAGCCGGCTTCCAGATGCGCGGGATCGGCATCCTCGATCTCGTTGTGGCTGATCCCGTCCTTGCACGGCACGAAGATCATCGCGGTCGGCGCGACGCGCGCAAGATACACGGCGTCGTGACCGGCACCGCTGATCACGTTCATCGACGACAGCCCGAGCGCGAGCGCGCCCGCGCGAACCTGCTCGACCAGCGTCGTGTCGAAGGGCTGCGGCGGAAAATACACGACCTGCTCGACGTCGATCCGCATGCCGGCCGACGTACCCAGGTCTGTGCACGCCGCGCGGAGTTCCGCATCCATCGCGGAGAGCGTCGCATCGTCCGCCGCGCGCAGGTCGACGGTCAGCGTCACGCGCCCCGGAATCACGTTGCGCGAATTCGGGTGAACGTCGACCCAGCCCACCGTACCGCGTCCGTGCGGCGGATGTGCGCATGCGATGCCGTTGACCGCGCGCACGAGATCGGCCGCGACCAGCAGCGCGTCGCGCCGCAGCGCCATCGGCGTCGGACCGGCATGCGCCTCCATCCCGTGTACGGTCACGTCATACCAGCGTTGGCCGAGCGCGCCCTCGACCACACCGATCGTCGTGTCATGGGCCTCCAGCACCGGCCCCTGCTCGATATGCGCTTCGAAATAGGCGCCGACCGGATGCGCGTCGCGCCCTTCGCTCTCATGGCCCGCGTAGCCGATCGCGGCCAGCGCGTCGCCCACCGAGATGCCGTCGCGGTCACGCTGCGCGAGCGCGTGGTCGAGCGTGAACGCGCCCGCGAACACGCCGGAGCCCATCATCACGGGCACGAAACGCGAGCCTTCCTCGTTGGTCCAGACCGCGACCTCCAGCGGCGCCAGCGTGCGCACGCCCGCGTCGTCGAGCGTACGCAGCACCTCGAGGCCCGCGAGCACGCCGTAGTTGCCGTCGAACTTGCCGCCGGTCGGCTGCGTGTCGATATGGCTGCCGGTCGTCACGGGCGGCAGGTCGTCGCTTTCGCCCGCCCGCCGCGCGAAGATGTTGCCGATCGCGTCGACACGCACCGTGCAGCCGATTTCCTTCGCCCACGCGGTGAACAGGTCGCGCGCCTCGCGATCGAGTTCGGTGAGCGCGAGACGGCACACGCCCCCTTTGTCGGTCGCGCCGATCCGCGCGAGACGCATCAGGCTGCCCCACAGCCGCGCGCCGTCGACGCGCAAGCCGGACGCTGCGACGCCCGGTGTCGAATCCAGAACTTGCATCGATGGAACTCCTCGCAATGAAAGGGTGCGGCGCTTACGCGACGCCGACGCCCAGGTAACGGTCCTTTACCTCGTGATCGGCCATGAACGCCGCGTTGCTGCCTTCGTAGACGATCACGCCCTGTTCGATCACGAAGTGGCGATCCGCGAGCTGCGTGCACACTTCGAGGTTCTGTTCGACGAGCAGGATCGCGACGCCAGCCGCCTTGATCCGCTTCAGCTGCTCGACGATCTCCTCGACGATCACCGGCGCCAGCCCTTCCACCGGCTCGTCGAGCATCAGCAGGCGCGGATGGTTCATCAGCGCGCGGCCGATCGCGAGCATCTGCTGCTCGCCGCCCGACAGCTGCGCGCCGCCGTTGCGGCGACGCTCCTTCAGGCGCGGGAAGATCCGGTAGATGTCGTCGAGCTGCCACGGCGAATCGCGGCGTGCGCCGAGCCGCAGGTTCTCCTCGACCGACAGCAGCCGGAAAATCCCGCGATGCTCGGGCACGAAGCACAGGCCGCGCGCAGCGATCCGGTGCACGGGCTGCCCGGCGACCTGGCGCCCCAGGAACTTCACCGCGCCGCCGGTCGGCGCGACCGCGCCCGCGATCGTCTTCAGCGTCGTCGACTTGCCCGCGCCGTTGCGGCCGAGCAGCGTCACCGTCTCGCCTTCGTTCACGTTCAGGGAGACGCCCTGCAGCACATGGCTCTTGCCGTAATGGGCATGGATTTCCGTGATGTCGAGCATCATGCGCGGCCTCCCGTGATCATGTTGCCGAGATAGGCGGTACGGACGCGCTCGTCGCCGCGAATCGCGTCGGGCTTGCCTTCGACCAGCACGCGGCCCTGCTGCATCACCGTGATCGTGTCGGAGATGTCCATCACGATCCCCATGTTGTGCTCGATCAGCACGACCGTGTAGTCGCTGCGCAATCCGCTGATCAGCGCCTTCATGTCGTCGAGATCGTCGATCCCCATGCCGGACGTCGGTTCGTCGAGAAAGATCGCGCGCGGCCGCGCCGCCAACGCCATCCCGACCTCGAGCCGGCGCTGCTGGCCGTGCGACAGCGCGGCGGTAACCGTGTCCGCAAAGCGCTGCAGGCCGAGCCGCTCCAGGACGTCGCCGACGATACCGTCGTGCGCGAGCGGGCCGCTCGGCTGCGTCCACGGATTCAGCGCGCGCCGCGCGTCGACGCCCTGCGCGGCCACGCGCAGGTTCTCGCGCACGCTCAGGTTCGGGAACAGGCTCGTCACCTGGAACGAGCGCGCGATGCCGCGCCGTACGCGCCTGAAATCCGGTTCGCGCGTGACGTCGTGGCCATCGAACACGATCGAGCCGGAGGTGATCGGCAGCGTGCCCGTCAGCGTATGGAACAGCGTCGTCTTGCCCGCACCGTTCGGGCCGATCACCGAATGCACGGTGCGCGGCATGATCCGCAGATCGACGCCGCCGAGCGCCGTGAATTTGCCATAGCGCTTGACGATGCCGCGCGCTTCGAGAATCGCTTCGCTCATGCCTGCTCCCTGGTCGTAGCCGCCGTGCGTTCAGTGCGCCGCAGCGATGCGATCACGCGTTCGCCGAGCCCCCACAAGCCGCGCTGCATGAACAGGCTGACCGCGATCAGCACGAGACCGAGCAGCAGCAGCCAGCGCGGCCAGAGCGTCGACAGCCAGTCCGCGAACAGCACGTAGAACGCGGCGCCGAGCACCGACGCGAACAGGTTGCCCGTGCCGCCGATCACCGTCATCACGAGGATCATCTCGCTCGTGTGATAGTCGATGTTCGACAGCGGCGCGATGCCGGTCATCAGCGCATGCAGCGCGCCCGCGAGCCCCGTCACCGCCCCCGAGATCACGAACGCCGCGAGCTTGAAGCGCTTCACGTCGTAGCCCGCCGCCGCCGCGCGCGCCTCGTTGTCGCGGATCGCGAGCAGCGTACGACCGAACACCGAACGCGACACGCGCAGCAGCAGCCAGAACACCGCGACGAACAGCACCGCGACGAAGCCGTAATAGCGCCACGGCGAATCGAGCACGACGAGCGGATGCCCGAAGGCGGACAACGCGGGGCGCGGGATATCGAGCAGCCCGTTGTCGCCGCCCGTGAGATCCGGCGTCGTATAGGCGAGGAAATAGAACAGTTGCCCGAACGCCAGCGTCAGCATCACGAAATAGGTGCCACGCTGGCGGATCGAAAACCAGCCGACGAGCGCGGCGGCCACCGCGCCGAGCCCCGCGGCCGCGAGCAGCGCGACGCCCACCGACGCGACGCCATGCGTGAGCACGAGGCCTGCCGCGTAGCTGCCGAGCCCGAAGAAGATCCCCTGCCCGAACGACAGGAGCCCCGTATAGCCGAGAAGCAGATTGCAGCCGAGCGCGGCGAGCGCGAACACGAGCACTTCGGTGGCGAGCGAACCCGAGCTCAGCACGATCGGCAAGATGCACGCGACGGCCACGGCCAGCCAGCCTTCCGGCCGTTGCAGTACGGCGCGCCAGGACTGCGCGCGCCGCGACGCCGGCGCGCCGGGCGGGAGCGATTTGGACGATTGAATCATGCGGCCCTCCCGAGCAAACCGTTCGGACGCAGCAGCAGCACGGCCGCCATCGCGACATAGATCATCAGCCGTGCACCTTCCGGCCACAGCGTGCTCATCAGGCTCTGCACGATGCCGACCAGCAGCCCGCCGACGAGCGCCCCGAGAAAATTCCCCATCCCGCCGACGACGACCACGACGAACGCCACGCCGAGCGCCTCGATGCCCATGAACGGATCGACGCCGCGGATCGGGGCGGCGAGCACGCCCGCGAGCGCGGCCGTCGCCGCGCCGAGCGCGAATACGAGGCTGAAGACGCGCGTCACGTTGATGCCCAGCAGCGACACCATCTCCGACGATTCGCTGCCCGCGCGCACCGTGCTGCCGAGCCGCGTGCCTTCGAGCACCCACCACAGCAGCGCCGCGAGCACGGCCGTGAAGCCGATCACGAACAACCGGTATTTCGGGTAGACGAAACCGCCCCAGATCACGACGCCATTCAGCGCGTCGGGCGGCGGCACGTTGTCGCCGAGCGGGCCCCATGCGAGGATCGCGCACTCCTGCAGCACGAGCGCAAGCCCGACGGTCGCCAGGATGTGGAATTCGTGCTGCTGCGCGTACACATGACGCAGCACGAGCTTTTCGACGACCCACGCGAACGCGCCGACGACGAGCGGCACGACCGCGAGCGCGACCCAGAAATTCGCCGACCATTGCAGCGCCTGGTAGCAGAGATACGCCCCGAGCAGGTAGAACGCGCCGTGAGCGAAGTTCACGAAGCGCAGCAGGCCGAACACGATCGAAAGGCCGACGGCGAGCAGGAAATACAGCATGCCCACGCCGATGCCATTGACGATCTGCAGCAGATAGACGTTCATGGCTTCCGTGTCAGAAAGGAAGGTAACGGATGTCCGCGGCGCACGACTGCCGCGGACGCACGCATTGCGTCACACGAGCTTGCAGCTCGTCTTGTCGATCGGCAGGAACGACTGGCCCGAGCTGACGATGTCCGCGTAATCGTCCGCGCTCTTCATCCGGCTCTTCGGCTTGCCCTTCAGCAGGTAGTAGTTCTTCAGCACCTGGTGGTCGCCCTTGCGGATTTCCTCCGGGCCCGTGAGGCCGTCGTACTTCATGCCTTCCATCGCCGCGACGACCTTCTTCGGATCGGCGCTGCCGGCCTTCACCATCGCGTCGACCAGGATCTTCGAGCAGATGTACGAACCCGCGAGGCTGTAGTTCGGGTTCGCCTTGAACGCGGCGTTCGTGCGCTTCACCAGATCGCGATTCAGCGGCGAATCGATGCCGTGCCAGTACTGCGCGCCGAAATACACGCCGTCGCAGATGTCGGGCCCGAGCGCCTCGAACTGCTCGAGGCCCGAGGCCCACGCAAGCAGGATCGTGCAGTTGCGCTTCATCCCGAAGCTCACGGCCTGGCGCAACGTGTCCGACGATTGCGAGCCGAAGTTCAGGATCAGCAGCACGTCGGGCTGCGCGGCCGCGGCGTTCGTCAGGTAGCCGCTGAACTCCTTCTCGGCAAGCGAGTGGTAGCTGTTGCCGACATGCTCGATGCCCTTCTCCTTGAAGATCGCCTTCGCGGCCGACAGCAGGCCGTCGCCGAACACGTATTGCGGCGTGATCGTGTACCAGCGCTTCGCCTTCGGCAGCATCTGCGTCAACGGGCGCACCGTCTGCTCGATCGCGCCGAAGGTCGGCACCGACCAGCGGAAGGTCGCGGCGTTGCAATCCTTGCCGGTGATCTCGTCCGCACCGGCCGTCGTGATGAACACGCCGCCCGCCTTCTGGACTTCCTTGCCCATCGCCAGCGATTCGGACGACAGGATGCCGCCCGCGAAGAAGCGCACGCCTTTCTGCTGGGCGATCTCCTGCACGCGCCGCACGGCGGTCGCGGGCTTGCCCTCGGTGTCGAGCGCCGTGTAGGCGAGCGGCGCGCCGAGCACCTTGCCGTATTGCTGGACGACGAGCTGCATGCCGAGATCGGCGTACTTGCCGTTGGCGGCGAACGGCCCCGACATCGGCACCGGGCACGCCAGCTGGATGGATGAACCCTGCGCGAACGCGGCACGGGACGACAAGCTGCCGAGCGCACCCGGCACGGCCGACAACGCGGCCAGTTTCAACAGTTCTCGGCGATTCAAGTTGACGCTCCTGATAAAGGGGGACACACGCGATGCGACCGACTGCCAAACCGTGCCCACGCCCTGCAGGATGCGCGCCGCCGGTTGATCCTATTTATCATGATAAATAGAATGAACCTGATGCTAGAGTTGATCAAAATTGGTGTCAATCAGGCAAAATTCCGTACTCGCGCCGGAGCGGATCGTCGACGATGACGCGGCGCGCAGTCAGACAAAGGAGTGGTGAAGATGGTCATGGATCGAGCCAGGGCGGGCCTCGCGGTCGAAATCAAGCAGCCGAAGCGGGCCGACCTCGTCGCCGAGGAGATCAAGCGGCTGATCACGGAAAAGGACCTGAAGCCGGGCGACCGCCTGCCGCGCGAAGCCGAGCTGCAGCAGCTCTATGCGGTGAGCAAGAGCACGATCCGCGAGGCGCTGAAGTCACTCGAGGTGCAGGGGCTCATCAAGGTCACGACGGGGCCGTCGGGTGGCGGGATGGTTGTCGAGGTGCCGCTCGACCGCACGCTGCAGCTGCTGCAGAACTACCTGTTTTTCAAGGACGTGACGATCGACGACATCTACACCGTGCGCAAGCTGCTCGAACCCGAGCTGGCGGCCGGTGCCGTGCCGCACCTGACCGAGCGCGACTTCGCGGCGCTGGAGGCGAACATCGCGTGCTGCGACGGCTCATCGGGCGTGCACGACCGCGGGCACATGCTGCGCCAGCGCCAGGAAGACACGACGTTCCACGACATCCTCGCGGCCGCGAACCCGAACCCGTTCCTGCGCTTCAACTGCGAGCTGATCAACGAGATGATCCGCCAGCTGATCGAGTTCCGGAACGACACGCCGCTCGTCGAGCACAAGCGCTTCGGCGAAGCAAATGTCGCGATCCACAAGGCGATCCTGCAGGCCGCACGCGAGCGCGATGCCGAGCGCGTCCGTGCGCTGATGGTCGAGCATATGACCGAGGCGCCCAAGCATGTGAAGCGGATGAAAGGCAAGCTGCGCGGGCGGTTGATCCTCGATTCCGAGATCCGCAGGCGGGCCGCCGCTTTCGTTGCGGGATCCCATGCAGCCGCAACGGATTCCGACGAGGACTGACGGCTGGCAAGCGCGGCATCGGCTCGCCGTCGCAGGCCGCGCGGCGGCCTGAATGCCTCAACCGCGCGGGGTTCGGCCACAACGCCCCGGGCCGTCGAGGCCGAACGCCGCAAGCGGCCTCCGCAACGGCACATGCGCGTCGCGCCTGACCCGGGGCAACCGGAATCGTCAGCGCGCGCGGCTCACGCGTACCCGGTCGTGCCCTTCGTCTCCAGATACTCGACGAGGCCGAACTCCGCGTACTCGCGGCCGTTGCCCGAGCGCTTGTAGCCGCCGAACGGCGCGGCCGGATTCCACGGCGGGTAGTTGATGTGGACATTGCCGACCCGCAACCGTGCCGCCACCCGGCGCGCCCGCTCGGGATCCTTCGACTGCACGTAGGCCGCGAGCCCGTAGACCGAATCGTTCGCGAGCGCGACGGCCTCGTCCTCGGTGCGGTAGGTCATGATCGCGAGCACCGGCCCGAAGATCTCCTCGCGCGCGATCGTCATGTCCGGCGTGACGTTCGAGAATACCGTCGGCCGCACGTAGAAGCCGTCGCCGAGCCCGTCCGGCCGCCCGGGGCCACCGGCGACGAGCGTCGCGCCTTCTTCGATCCCGAGCCGGATGAAGTGCTGGATGCGGTCGAACTGCGTGCGGCTGACCACCGGCCCGATGCCGGTTTCCGTCGAACGCGGATCGCCGACGACCGTGCGCTCCGCCTCCCGGCGCGCGGCCTGCTCGGCCAGCGCCAGATGGTCCGCATGCACGAGCATGCGCGTCGGCGCATTGCACGACTGGCCGCTGTTGCTGAAACAGCTGCGCACGCCGCGCGTGACCGCATCCTCGATATCGGCGTCGGGCAGGATCAGGTTCGGGCTCTTGCTGCCAAGCTCCTGGTGCACGCGCTTCACGGTATCGGCGGCGGCCTTCGCGACCTCGACGCCCGCGCGCGTCGAACCCGTGAACGACACCATGTCGACATCCGGATGCCGCGACAGCGCGTCGCCCACTTCATGCCCGAAGCCATGCACGAGGTTGAACACGCCGGGCGGCACGCCGGCTTCATGCAGGATCTCCGCGAACAGGATCGCGCTGAACGGCGCGATCTCGCTCGGCTTGAGCACCATCGTGCAACCGGCCGCGAGCGCCGGCGCGACCTTGCACACGATCTGGTTGATCGGCCAGTTCCACGGCGTGATCAGCGCGCACACGCCGATCGGCTCGTGCGACACCAGCAGCGAATCGGTCTGCGTGCTGAAGCGGAACGACTGCAGCGCGCGGATCGTCTGTTCGAGGTGGGCGGTGCCGACCGCGGCCTGCGCCGCGCGCGCGAAGGCGATCGGCGCGCCCATCTCCTGGCTGATCGTCTGCGCGACCTCCTCGTAGCGGCGCTGGTAGATCTCGAGCACGCGCCGCAGCAGCGCGACGCGCTCGTCCACCGGCCAGCGCGAATACGTGTCGAAGGCCCGCTTCGCCGCGCCGACCGCGCGGTCGACGTCGGCCACACTGCCGATCCTGAGCTGCGCATACGGCCGCGCCGTGCTCGGGTCGATCACGTCGATCGACTTCGCATCGGCCGGATCGAGCCACTGGCCGTCGATATAGGACTGTTGTGACGTTCGCATCGAATGCTCCTGGAATGAAGGACGCCGCGCTCAGCGCGTCGCCCGTGCATAGGTGTCGACGAGGATGTCGCGGATCTGCGCGACGAACCACACGATCTCGTCGCGCGACATCACGAGCGGCGGCGAGAACTGCACGATCGGCGTGCCTTCGTGATCGACGCCCGCGCGGCACAGCAGCCCCGCGTCGAAGATCGCGGGCGCGAGCAGCGTCGACACGAACGCCTGCGCGCTGATGCCGGCCGCCCAGCGGCGCGCGGCCTTGTCGGTCACGAGTTCGAGCGAGTAGTGATAGCCGTCGCCGCGCACGTCGCCGACGCACGGCAGTTCGAGCAGGCCGTCGAGCGTCTGGCGGAACACCGCTTCGTTGCTGCGCACATTGTCGAGCACGCCTTCGCGCTCCATGATCGCGAGGTTCGCGAGCGCGGCCGTGCACGCGACCGGGTGGCCGCCGTAGGTCGCGCCGTGCAGGAACATCTGCTGCGGCCCGTCGAGCACCGTGTCGACCACCGTGTCGCTCGCGATCACGCCGCCGAGCGGCACGTAGCCCGACGCGATGCCTTTCGCGAACGTGATGATGTCCGGCTTCAGCCCGTAGCGCGCGGAGCCGAAATATTCGCCGAGCCGGCCGAACCCGCAGATCACTTCGTCCGCGACGAGCAGCACGCCGTGCCGGTCGCAGATGTCGCGCAGCCCGGCCGCGTAGCCGGCCGGCGGCGTCAGGCTGCCGCCCGCGTTCTGCAGCGGCTCGACGACGATCGCGGCGACGGTATCCGGCCCTTCCTGCACGATCAGCGATTCGATCTCGTCGAGCAGGTGGCGCGTGAACTGCGCTTCCGTCTCGCCAACCGGGCGGCCGTAGCGCTTCGTGTTGCCCACATGCCGCACGCCCGACATCAGCGGCTCGAAATGCTTGCGGAAGTTCGTCATCCCGTTCAGCGCGAGCGCGCCGAACGACGTGCCGTGATACGCGACGCGCCGCGCGATGAACTTGCGCCGCTGCGGCTCGCCGCGCGACTGGTGGTACTGGCGCACCAGCTTGATCGCCGATTCGTTCGACTCCGAGCCGCTCGACGTGAAGAACACGCGGTTCAGGCCTTCCGGCGCGAGCGTCGCGAGCTTGTGCGCGAGCTTGATCGCCGGCTCGTGGCCCACCCCCCAGTTGGTTGCGAACGGCAGCCGCACCATCTGCTCGCGGATCGCGTCGCCGATTTCCGCGCCGTGGCTGTAGCCGACCTGCACGCAGTACAGCCCGGCCAGCCCGTCGAAGTAGCGCTTGCCGTTGCGGTCGACGAGCCAGCAGCCTTCGCCGCGGTCGAACACGGTCAGCGCGTGGTCGCGATACGCATCGGCGTGCGTGAAATGCATCAGCAGGTGGCGTTTGCCGAGGGCCTGCAGGTCCGCATCGAGATTGACGTCAACAGCGTTCATGGGTCGTTCCTCCTTCAGGGTTTCAAGTCCGGCGTGACGCGGCGCGGCCGGTCATTCAATTCATCGACAGCGTCGGCGCCGGGCGCGTGAAGCCGCGCGTCAGCCACACGAGTTGGCAGAGTCCGAGCACGAGCCAGCCGGTGCCGACGTAGAACGTCTGGCGCGACAGTCCCGACCAGAGCCACACGTTCATCGCGAAGCCGATCGCCGGCATCACGCCGAACGTGATCCAGCCCGCGAAGCGGCGATGCTCGGGGCGGCACAGATAGCTGCGCATCACGCACAGGTTCACGACCGCGAACGCGACGAGCGCACCGAAGCTGATCATCGTCGACGCGAGATCGAGCGTGATGAACAGCGCGGACAACGACACGATGCCGACCGCGAGCGTCGCGCGCACCGGCGTGCGCAGCCGCGCATGCAGGTGGCCGAATACGCGTTCGGGCAGCACCCGGTCGCGGCCCATCGCGAACAGCACACGCGTCACGCTCGCCTGCCCGGCCATCGCGCTCGCGAAGCAGCCGGCCACGTACACCGCGACGAAGAACGCCGACAGCGTGCCGCCGCCGATACGCCGCATCAGTTCGAGGCTGGCCGAATCGAGATCCTTGAAGGCGTGCCAGTCGGGAAACACCACTTGCCCGACGTATGCGACCAGCATGAACAGCACACCGCTTGCCAGCGTGCAGAGCAGGATCGCGCGCGGCACCGTGCGTTTCGGCTCGCGTGTTTCCTCCGACAGCGTGGTGACCGCATCGAAGCCGAGGAATGACAGGCACAGGATCGCCGAACCGGCGAAGATCGCGCGCGCATCGCCCGACGACGGCAGCGCGACGGCCATCGACAACCCTTCGCCCGACGCAACCCGCGCGGAAGCAATAAAGAAGATCGCGATGAACACGAGCTGGCTCGCGATCAGGATCAGGTTCACGCGATTGACGAGCCGGATGCCGACGATGTTCAGCCCGGTGATCAGCGCGATGCTCCCGACGATCCACACGCTGGCCGGCACGCCAGGGAAAATCTGTTTCATGTAGATGCCGATTGCGAGGTAGCTGATCATCGGGATGAACAGGTAATCCATCAGCAATGCCCAGCCGACCATGAAGCCGGCCGACGTGCCGAAGTTGCGGCTCGCGAACGTGTAGGCGGACCCGGCGCTCGGCATCAGCCGCGCCATGTGGCCATAGCTGCGCGCGGTGAACAGCATCGCGACCAGCGTGACCGCATACGCGGCCGTCAGATGCCCGTTCGTTTCGCTCGTGACGAGCCCGTAGGTCGTGAACACCGTCATCGGCAGCATGTACGCGAGGCCGAAGATCACCAGCGTCGCCAGTCCGAGCAGGTGCGGCTGGCGGCGTTCGTCCGCCTCGCTGCGGATTGCGTGCGTCCCGAAGTCATGCGTCGCGGCGGCCGATGCGTATCGACCTGGGCTGTCGTTGTCCATGCTGTCCTCACGTGGGTGGCGTTCACGGCTCCAACACTCGTTCGCCCGGCATGGCCGGCGGCGCACGACTGGCAGAAAGTGTGGTGCGCCAAAAAATCGACCACGAATGAGAAAAGCGGACGTAATCAGGGGATATTTCCGGACACAGCGCCGCGCGCAGCGCCGGCGCGGCTTGCATGGTGCTGTGCCGCACTGGCGTTTTGCGGACATTCCGGCTATGTTCTACGCGACCCAGTCGCCCCGTCAGCACCATGGACAGCCGTTCCCATCGAAACCAGAGCCGGGCCGAGCGCAGCCTGCGCTCGTCGCTCGGCCTCGCGCGCCCGGCCGGCCGCCAGGAGGACATTCCCGCCACCGTCCACGCGATCGCGGTCGCGCTGGACGAGTGCCGCGTGCGGCATATCGACGGTGCCGCGCTGCTCGAAGGCACGGGGCTCGGCGCGGCCGAAGTCGCGTCGCCGAACCTGCACGTGAATCGCGGCCAGGAGCAGCGCTGCTTCCACAACCTGCTGCAGCGCAGCGGCGTGCCGTCGATCGGGCTGTCGATCGGTGCGCGGTTGCACGTGTCGACGCTCGGCCTCGCCGGCTACGCGATGCTGATCAGCGGCTCGGTGATGCAGGCATTCCGGTGCATGAGCCAGTTTCCGCTATTCATGGGGCTGTATTTCGATGTGCGTATCGATGCGCACGCGGACGGCATGAGCGTGACGATCAGCCGTTACAACGGCGAGCCGGATCTCGAGGTGTTCCAGGTCGACATGTGCCTGTCGAGCCTGCGCCTGATCGTGTCCGATCTCGTCGGCAAGCCGGTCTGGCCCGCGCAGGTGCAGCTCGCGCGCCGCACGCCGCGCAATGCGGCCGACTACGCGCGTCACTTCGGCTGCAAGATCGCGTTCAATGCGGGCGACAACCGCCTCGTGTTCACGTCGGTGAACGGCACGGAGATGCCGCTGCTCGCGAACGAAGTCAGCTTCAACGCGCTGCACGGCCAGTGCGAGGCGCTCGAACGGCAGTGGGCCGCGTCGGTCGGCACGCGCTTTGCCGATCGCGCGAAGGAGCTGATGGCGCGCGACCTCGCGCGTTTCAAGTCGATGACGTCGCTCGCGAACGCACTGCACCTGACGGAGCGCACGCTGCGCAGGCGGCTCGACAAGGATGGCCTCACGTTCCAGTCGCTGCTCGACGACGTGCGCCGCGACGAGGCGCAGCGGATGCTCGACGACCCTGAGCTGACGGTCGCGGCGATTGCGGAGCGCCTCGGCTATAGCGAGCCGCGCAGCTTCCGTCATGCGTATCGGCGCTGGACCGGGCGCACGCCGCGCGCGGGCGTGGACCCCGACGCGTAGCGCGCAATCGGTGGCCGTTTAAAGAACCCGCAGCCAACGCGTTCCCGACTCACGACGGCAAGCTGGCTGCCTTGCCGGCATCAGGGCTTCCCGCACACGCAAGGCATGACCAGCGTCTTTTCTGTTTCATGCCTTGCATCAGGCCCGGTGAACGCCGGCGGCCCGACGCTACTTTTTTCGTTCAGGCGAAATCCGCGCTTCGATCCGGATCATTCGCCGGCCTCGAGGCATTTCGTTCAATCGACACCCGGCAACGGGTATCGATCGCGCATCTGAAACTCCGCAACCCCGCATGCCTCTCGAGCGGAATCGACTCGCGTAGAATGCCCGCAACCATCAAGCCGAGCGGGGCCACGCCTCCATTCCACTCGCACCGGCGCAACGCGAACAAGACGACACGAACAAGACCCGCGGCATCCGCCGACGGCACCGCCCCGGCCGGGCGTGTGCCATCGCGACGATCGCCCGCCGACCAAGCCTCCATGAGCAAACCGATCCTGTACCTCCTCGCCGGCAACGGCAGCGCGGCCGACTGGTGGGACGATGCGCTGCCCCACTTCCGGCATTACCGGCCCGTGCCGCTGGAACTGCCGGGCTTCGGCGACAACCCCGCGCCGCCCTGCGACGATCTCGCCGCGTATGCGCAAGCGCTGCTGGATGCGACCGAACCGGGCCACGCGATCATGGCGGTCGGCGTGAATGCGCTGCTGGTGCTGCACGCATTGCAGCGACGCCCCGGCCACTTCGGCCGCAGCGTGCTGCTCGCGCCCGTCGGTGCGTTCCTGTGGGAACGGCGCCTGCCGAAGCTGATGGCGCCGAAACCGCTGCGCAAGACCATCCACTGGCTGCTCGCGCACTACCCGGCGCTGTTCGCCCGCAAGTTCTCGAACCTGACCTGGACGCGCGCCCAGTACCGCCGCATGGGCGCCGGCTATGCGCGCTGCCGCGCGTTCCTGCCGCACTGGGATCTCGTGCGCGCCGATACCGCGCTGCCGCTGCTCGAGTGGGTCACCGATCGCATCGAACTCGTGTGGGGCGACCAGGACAACGTGCTCGGCGTGCGCCAGGCCGCCGCGTGGTCGGCCATCCTCGCACGCGCCGATCTCACCGTCACGCTGCAGGCCGGCTGGGGACACTATCCGTGGATCGACACGCCGGCGGCATTCGCGCAGTGGCTCGAAGCGGGCGACGCCGGCTTCGTCGCGCACACCAAGGGCGGGCGACTGGCACTGGCCACGATGGCCGGCCTGCCCGTGCCGCCCGCGCTGTCGCTGACCCGTGCCGACGACCCGCGCCTGCCCGGCTTTCTCGCGAGCCAGCCCGACGCCGAGTGGGCGATCCGCTCGTCGAGCCACGGAGAAGACCAGGCCGATGCGGCCAACGCCGGCCTGCACACCACGTTCCTGCGCGTACCGGCATCGCAAGCGGCCGCGCGCGTGGCCGAGCTGCTCGACGGCGGCCTCGAGGAAACGGTCGTGCAGCGCTTCATCACGCCCGTGCTGTCGGGTATCGCGTTCGTGCGACATCTCGCGGTCGAAGTCGAATGGGTGGAAGGCCACCTCGAAACGCTCGCCGACGGACAAGCCAGCCCGCAGCGCGCGATCCTGTCGCGGCTCGGCGAGCCCTGGCAGCGCGGCACGTTCCCGACCGCGCACGGCCTGAGCGCGACGCAGCTGTGGGACTTCCTGCAGCGCGTGCTGCGCGCGTTCCACTACGTGCCGGGCGATGTCGAATGGGCGTGGGACGGCACGCGGCTGTGGCTGCTGCAGTACCGCCCGATCAGCAGCTACGGCTGGCACCGGCACCTGACCGCCGCGAACATCGCCGAGATCCTGCCGCCGCAGCCGAGCCGACTGGTCGAGTATGCGCAGCGGCGTGCGGCCGGCAGCATCCCGGCCATCATGGCGCGCTGGGATGCGCGCGTACTGCAGGACAACGAACCATTTACCGCGCTCTACGGTGGCGCGTCGTACATCAACAACGACCTGTTCCTCGCCCGCCTCGCCGACTGGGGCGTGTCGGCCGGCAACTACAGCGGCGAGATCGGCGGCGCGACACCGCCGCTGCGCTGGCGACCGCTGCGGCTGCTGCGTTCGCTGCCGGTGTTCTGGCGCATGCTGCGCGTCGCGCGCGGGCATCTGCCGACGCTCGAGCGCGGCTTGCAGCGCTTCGACCGGGAACTCGCGACGCTCGTCGAGCGACGCGCCGACGGCCAGCAACTGGCCGACTGGTTCACGCGCTTCTACGTGTTCGTCGTGCAGGGCAACCTGTGCATCGCGTCATCGCTGGCCAGCAGCGGCGGCGCACTGTGGGGCCGTCCGCCGACCGCATACGGCCAGCTCGACGACAGCCCGCATCGCCTGCCGTGGGAAACCGATCCGGGCACCGCACGCCCCGCGTCCACCAGCCTGCCGTTGCAGGCGTTTCCCGACTGGCCGCTGCCGGTCCGCGTGCTCCACGCGCTCGGTGCGCCGGGCATGCGCGGCTGGTATCTGCAGGTGCGCGAGTGGTATCGCGACAACCTGATGCGCGTGTTCTTCCGCCTGCATCATGCGATGCCGGCCGCCGACCGCGACACGTGGTTCGCGCCGCATCCCGAGCGCCGCGAACGCAACGGCAGCTTCTGGCAGGACGGCAGCGAAGGGACCGACGAGGCGGCCGGCTTCATGATCTATCCGGGCCACACCCAGGGTGTGCTCGGCCACGACATCCTGCTGGAAGACACGCTCGACCCGGGCCGGCATGCGCAGTACCAGGCCGCGCGCGCCGTGATCGCACGCATGGGCGGCCGGCTGTCGCACGGCGCGACGCTGCTGCGCGAACTGCGCAAGCCGTCGGCCGTGCTGCCGCGCGTCGATGCGGCGTGGATCGGGCGCGAAGTGCGGCTCAGCGACGGCCAGCTGACGCTGGTCGAATAAGCGCGGCACCGCGTGCCTGAGCCGCGACGCGCGACTCAGCGCACCGGCGTGCGGACTTTCCCGTCGACCTTCAACGTGCGCCGGTCGTGCGCGGCTTCGTATTCGACCGTCTGCGCGGGCGTGACCGCGCCGTACGAACGGCCGTTCACATAGACGGTGCCGTCCCGCAGCTCGACCCGGTCGCCGTTGACCGTCGCGGTGGCCCGTTCGCCCTGCAGCACCGCGCCCGAGCAACCGGCGGTCGAAAAGCTGCGGACCGACGTGCCCGGCATCGCGGCGATCCCGCCCTGATCCGCCGCATGCGCCGCGCTGCAGGGCGGCGCATCCATGCTGCCGGCAGCGTAGGCCGCGCCGGCGCTGATGCCGCATCCGGCAAGCAACGCAATCGTCATCGGCTTCAGATTGTTCATGGTGCACTCCGTTGTCCGCGGCCGCGGATCGATGACCGGCCGACGCCCGAGCTCATATGGCTGGCAGGCCGAATGCACCGAGTATGCGTCCAGTCCGCGGCACGCCACCATCCGCGCCAGTACCACTGACTGCCCGCCACTCAGCTCCCCCTTTGAGCCGCGCTAACGCAGGCCTCCGGAAGCGCCCGCTCGGCACGGCCCGTCCACATGAAATTCCCCCTTGATCAAGTTGCGACTCGCAACTATTATTGATTGCGATCCGCAACCTTTTCAGGCCAACCATGGACCTCATCGACGCTCCCGCCAAGCCTCGCGAAGCGACCATCCTCGAGCTGCGCGACTTCTCCCGCAAACTGGTTCGCGAGCTCGGCTTCATGCGCGCGACGCTGGCCGACAGCGACTGGGCGCCTTCGGCCGTTCACGCGATCCTCGAGATCGGGACGGCGCCCGGCATCAACGCCCGCGACCTGGGCAACATCCTGCGGCTGGACAAATCGAACACGAGCCGGCAACTCGCGCGGCTCGAGGCGGCCGGCGTCGTGGAACGGCGCGTGTCGAGCGACGATGCGCGCGCGACCGAGCTGTACCTGACCGCCGATGGGAAAAAGCTCCAGAAAAGAATCGACACCTTCGCGACCGATCAGGTGTCGAATGCGCTGCGCCGGATGGTGCCGGCCGACCAGCAGGCGCTGCTGCGCTCGCTCGCGCTGTATGCCGATGCGCTCGCGCAGGACAACGCCGCCAAGGCGCCCGCCGCCGCACCCGAGGCGCCGTCGATCCGCGAAGGCTACCAGCCGGGCTGCATCGGCGATATCGCGAGCCTTCACGCGCGCTTTTATTCGGAACACTGGGGCTTCGGCGCCGTTTTCGAAAAGCGGGTGGCGACCGAGCTGGCCGAGTTCGCCGGTGCGCTGCCGGCCGACGGCAAGGCGCTTTGGCTGTGCCAGGAAGACGGACGGACCCTCGCGTCGCTCGCGATCGACGGCGACCCGGCAACGGGCGTCGCGCACCTGCGATGGTTCATCGTGAACGACGCGTTGCGCGGGTCCGGCATCGGGCGCCGGCTCATGACGGAAGCCATGCGCTTCGTCGACGCGCAGCGCTTTCGCGAAACCTACCTGTGGACGTTCAAGGGCCTGGATTCGGCGCGCCATCTGTACGAGTCGTTCGGCTTCACGCTGACCAGCGAATCCGCAGGCACGCATTGGGGCACCGAGGTGGTCGAGCAGCGCTTCAGCCGGCCCGGGCCGGCCCGCGACTGAGGTTCGACGGGGCGTCTCCGTCCGTCTTCGCGGCAAATGCCCTTGTCGCCTGTCGACACGACCTTCCCGCCCGGCGTTGCGCGACGCGCGAAGCACCGCGCCGGGCGCCGTATGACCACCGACGCCATGCGCGCCCCCGCGATACCGGTCTATCGACTGGCCGGCTTTCTCCGCTTGGCTTCAGCGGCCGGAAAGACCCGCGCGCCGAGAAAATCCACCAAGGCCCGGACCTTCGGCGACGGGTGCTTGCTCGCGGGCCAGAGCACGTAGAAGGCGCCGGTGCGCTGCGCATATTTGGCCAGAACCTCGCACAGTCGACCGTCCGACAGCGGCTCCTCGATGGCGAATTTCGGCAGATACGCGATGCCCAGGCCTTGCAGCGCAAAGCGCACGCGCGTCTCGATGTTGTTGCAGATCATCGACGTGGGCAAGTGCAGTTCGGGCTCGCCCGCGGCGCGACGTAACTCCCACGGCTCCAGCTTGCCGGTACGGGGAAAGCGGTAGTGCAGACAGGCGTGCCCCGGCAGATCGGCAGGCACCCTGGGCGTGCCACGCTGCACCAGGTAGTCGGGCGAGGCCACCAGAACCGAGCGGAAGGAACCGAGTTTTCGGGCGACGAGGCGTGAGTCGGTCGGCTCGCCCGCCCGGATCACGACATCGAAACCTTCGTCGACCACATCGACCAGCCGATCGGTGAAGTCCAGATCCAGTTCGATCTCGGGGTATTCGCGCATGAACTGACCCAGTACCGGCAGCATCGGTGAACTCACCATCGGCAGGCTGACGCGCAAGCGGCCGCGTGACGCGGCCGTCGCATGGGAGAGCTCCATTTCCGCGGCTTCGACCTCGGCGAGGATGCGGCGGCTGCGTTCCAGAAAGAGCGCGCCTTCAGCCGTCAGCGTGACGCTGCGCGTACTGCGGTGAAACAGCGACACGCCCAGCTTTTCCTCCAGCCGCGCCACGCTCTTGCCGACGGCAGAGGCGGAAACGCCCAGCAACCGACCCGCCGCCACGAAGCTACGCGTTTCCGCGACCTGCACGAACACCACGAAGCCGCTCAGGCCGTCCATTCCCCACCTCGATTACGGACATAAAGTTCCGCATAAAGCGGAACTATAGCCCACTTTTTCTTTAATCACGGCGCCCCTAAGATCCCGGCTTTGACCCGCCACGAAAGGACGATCCGTGATCTCTCACGCTGTTTCCCCCCGCATCCGGGCGCATCGCCTGCACGCCGTCTCATGCAACACCAGCCAGTCATCCATCCTGCGCCGGAACGGGCCCATGGCCGACTGGAGGCAGTGATGACAACGACTGCTTCGAGCGTCGCCGCCGTCGCATTTCGCCGGCAATCCACGCTGGCCGATCCCGACTGCCTTGTCGATGTCGAGATCGCCTGTCCGGCACCCGGGCCCCATGATCTGCGCGTTGCCGTCCGGGCCGTTTCGGTCAATCCCGTGGACACCAAGATTCGAGCGGGACAGGTGGCCGCGCCCGCTAGCGTCCGGTGTCTGGGCTGGGATGCCGCAGGAATCGTGGAAGCCGTGGGCGAGGCCGTCACGCTGTTCCGGCCCGGCGATGCGGTGTATTACGCCGGGTCTTTCGACCGGACCGGCAGCAACGCGCATTCGCACCTGGTCGATGAACGCATCGTCGGACGTGCGCCCGCGAGCCTGAGCTTTGCCGAAGCGGCGGCGCTGCCCCTGACCGCGCTGACGGCCTGGCAACTGCTGTTCGATCGTCTGGGCGTGCCGCCCGGCAAGCCGGCCGGCGCGGGCAGCCTGCTGGTGCTGGGGGGTGCCGGTGGCGTCGGCTCGATGCTGATCCAGCTCGCTCGCCGCCTGACCGGACTGACGGTGGTCGCCACGGCCTCGCGCGCGCAGAGCCGCGACTGGTGCCTGGCCCTGGGCGCCCATCACGTCATCGACCATCGCCAGCCGCTGCCCGCACAAGTCAGCGCGTTGCCGGTGCCACCGATTACGCACATCGCGGCATTGTCGAATACGGCCGAACACTGGGCGGAGTTGGCAGAACTGATTGCCCCGCAGGGCCGGCTGGCCATCATCGACGACCACGACACACTCGATGCCGTGCCGTTCAAGGCCAAGAGCGTTTCGCTGCATTGGGAGATGGTGTTCACGCGCCCGCTGTTCGGCACGCCGGACCTGATCGCCCAGCACCGCATCCTCGACGAAGTGGCTGCCCTGGTGGATGCGGGTGTGCTGCGTTCGACCGTCAACCGCGTGCTGGTTCCGCTCGACGCGGCGCGGCTGCGGGACGCGCATCGTCTGGTGGAAGGCGGCGGCATGACCGGCAAGGTCGTGGTGGCGCGCGCCGCGGAAGACACGATGAAGTAGATCAAGGACACCGTGCGATGGCTGCCGTTATCAACGGCGTCCCGTCGCCCGGTTTCCGGCTCGCCAACCAGGCCGCGACAGCCTGGGAAATGACGTGTCGAGGCGCGACCCGGGCAGCAGGCCGTCGAATATTCTCATCACTTTGAGCCTGTCCTGACCAGCAAGACAGTCTGGCTCGCGCGCTTCTCTCGCCTTCGCCCTCACGCCACGCGCGTTCATCGGCCTTCGAATCACTAGGGAAAATCCGGAGACATCCTTACAGCGATTTACCTGATGATTCACGGGAGCGTCATTTTCAGGCGATTCGGCGGTCTGCCAAGCTTTCAGTTCGCGTCACGAAGCCGATGCCGCCGTGCGGCCAACGCGATGACCGAAACCCGAAACGGCAGTCGCTGGCGAACCGCCAGGTGTTCAATACTTTCAACAACCCGGTCGAGAGTAATCGTGAGATTCCGTGGCCCGCTGGTGCGGTGGAGACGAGGCGACGCGCGACACCTGCGCGCCACGCTCGCGTCCTCCGACGACAGTGACGGCGGGCACAGTCCTCGCCTGTCCCTGTCGATCTACACCATCCTGTCCCGCCGTTCCGTTCGCCGCCACAACGCCGTCGCCGCGCGTGCCTACGTCGCGATCCATACCGACGACGTGGCATCGTTGCTGCCTTAGCGCCCCCTTTCCCCTGTATCCGTTCGACCGGCTCGCCGTGTCGCCGACCGGTGACGGGCTCGGTCCGCACTTCGCGTCCGCGCGGCCCGGCTCGATATCGAACGGACTCCTGACCGTCGTGCACCACGTTCGCTCACGGCGAGCGGCGGTCGCGCACGCCCGCTTCATCCGATGAACCCTCGCGCAACGACCCGCGCCTCGCGGCTCGACGCGCGTACCGAAATGGAAGACTTCGTCATGCGAATCCGCACGCTTCGCCGCGCACTTTCAACCGCCGCCATCCTGTCGGCCGCCGCGGCCGCCGGCACGACCGCCCACGCGGCCGGCGAACTGAACATCTACAACTGGTCCGACTACATCGCACCGGACACGATCCCGAACTTCCAGAAGCAGACGGGCCTCCACGTCCGCTACGACAACTACGACAACGACGACACGCTGCAGGCGAAACTGCTGTCGGGGAATTCCGGCTACGACATCGTCGTGCCGACGTCGAACTACATGGCCAAGCAGATCCAGGCGAGCGTCTATCAGCCGCTCGACAAGTCGAAGCTGCCGAACCTGTCGAACCTCGATCCGCTGCTGATGAAGATGGTCGCCGATGCCGACCCGGGCAACCAGTACGGCGTGCCCTGGGCATACGGCACCGACGGCATCGGCTACAACGTGCAGGCCGTGAAGAAGGCGCTCGGCGACAAGGCGCCGGTCGACAGCTGGGCGCTGGTGTTCGATCCGGCCAACATGGCGAAGCTGAAGAACTGCGGCGTGTCGTTCCTCGACCAGGCCGTCGACGTGTTCGCGGCCACGCTGCAGTACATGGGCAAGGATCCGAACAGCACGAACCCGGCCGACTATCGCGCCGCGTTCGAGGTGCTGAAGAAGGTGCGCCCGTACATCACGCAGTTCAACTCGTCGGGCTACATCAACGATCTCGCGAACAACGACCTGTGCGTGTCGCTCGGCTACTCGGGCGACGTCGGCATCGCACACCGCCGCACCGCCGAAGCGAAGCGCCCGTATGAGATCCGCTTCGCGAATCCGAAGGAAGGCGGGTTGCTGTGGTTCGACATGATGGTGATCCCGAAGGACGCGCCGAACCGCGACGCCGCGCTGAAGTGGATCAACTACGTTCAGGATCCGAAGGTCAATGCGGGCATCACCAACGCGGTGTTCTACCCGACCGCGAACAAGGCCGCGCGCCAGTACGTGAAGCCCGCGATCGCGCGCGACACGTCGGTGTATCCGGCCGACGAGGTGCTGAGCAAGATGACGCTGCTCAAGCCGATGCCGCCCGAGATTCGCCGGCTGCAGAACCGGCTGTGGGCGCAGTTGAAGACGGGCCGCTGAGCCGCGCGCCGAGGTAACGGATCGTGCCGCCGGCGGCTTGCCCGCGCCGGCGGCACGGTTGCCTCAAAAGCGGCGACGGCGCGCGCCAGCGCGCTGACTGCGTGAACTACCGCAGCACCTGCACCTGCGCTTGCTCCGCCGAAAACGCGTCTTCCACGAAGCGGATCACGTCATCGAGCGACGACGTGCACGCGGCCCCCGCCGCGAGTTCGCGAAACGCACCGTCCGGCCCGAAGCAGACGAGCGGCTTGCGCCAGCGCTGCGCGAGCGCAATCTCCTCGGCCGTGCCGTGCCCACCCGGCAGCGCGACGATCAGGTCGCTGCTCAGCACGTTCACGTAGTTGCGGTTGATCGTGTGCGGATCCGCGTCGGGCTCGCGGCGCGGCAGCGGCGTGAGGATCGGGATGTCGACGAACGGATGCGGATAGCCGTCGAGCGGCACGAAGCCCGCGAGCGGATCGGCCTGCGTCGGCAGGATGCCGATCGATCGGCCCGCCCGCCCGGGCACGCCGGCAAACGCGCGCGCGACCGCCAGCATCACGCCCTGCCCGCCGCCCGTCAGCAGGTTGAAGCCGGCCTGCGCGAGCCATGCGCCGAGCGGCGCCGAAAACGCGAGCCACGGGTCCTTGCCCGAGCCCATCACGCCGATCGTCCTGTTCTTCTGTTGCATCGTGGTTTCCGGTGAAGTCGTTGGGTGGCGCGCGAGCGCCGCGCTCATTCGAGCTCGACGCCCTTGAGCTCGGGAATCAGGCACAGCGTCGCGACCATGTCGAGCACGTAGAGGCCGGCGAGCAGCGCGATGGCCGTCTGGAACGAGTAGTGCGCGGCCAGCGCGCCGACCGCGACCGGGCCGAAGCCGCCGACCGCGCGGCCAATGTTCCACAGCACGTTCTGCGCGGTTGCACGTGCGGCCGTCGGATAGCCTTCCGACATCAGCGTCCCGTAGCCGCCGACCATCCCGTTGACGAACATGCCCATCAGCGCGCCCGCCCACAGCATCGCGGTCGGGTCCGACAGACGTGCATACGCGATGACCGTCACGACCGCGCCGAGCTGGTACAGCAGGAACGTCGGCTTGCGCCCGATGCGGTCGGCCAGCTGCCCGAACACCCAGACGCCGATCATCATCCCGACGACCGTTGCCGCCGTCCACAACCCCGACTTCGTCAGCGAGAAGCCCATCTGTTTCGACAGGAAGGTCGGCAGCCAGATCATGATCCCGTAGTAGCCGAAGTTCTGGACCGAACACAGGATCACGATGCCGACGCTCGTGCGCGCGGTGCGACCGTCCGCGACGAGCAGGCGGAATGCGTTGGCCTTCGGCTGCGTCGCGCGCTGCACGAACGCCTCCGGCTCGTGCAGCTTGTTGCGCATCGCCCAGGCGAGCAGCGCGGGCAGCACGCCGACCAGGAACATCCCGCGCCAGCCGATGTGCAACAGCAGGAACGGCGTCAGCAGGGCGGCCAGCAGCACGCCGGCCTGCCAGCCGAGCGCGACGTAGCACGACACGCGGGCGCGTTTGCTGGCCGGCCACGCTTCCGCCGCGAGCGCCATGCCGATCCCGAACTCGCCGCCCAGCCCGATGCCCGCGATGGTGCGGTAGACGAGCAGATCCCAGAAGCCGCGCGCGAACGCGCACAGCCCGGTGAAGATCGCGAACAGCAGGATCGTCCAGGTCAGCACGCGCACGCGGCCGTAACGGTCGCTCAGTGCACCGAACACGATGCCGCCGGCGACGGCGCCGATCAGTGTCCAGGTGACCAGCGCGCCGCCCTGCCCGGGCGTCAGTTGCAGCGCCGCCGTGATCGCGGGCAGCATGAAGCCGAGAATCAGCAGGTCGAAGCCGTCCATCGCATAGCCGATCGCCGATCCGGCCAGCGCTTTCCACGCGTACGCGCCGACCTGCTCCACGCGCGGGGCCGACGGGCCGCCGAGCGTCGAAGATTTCATGTTTGCTGCCATGGTGTCCCGCCACGATTGTCCGGCGACATTCTAAGGCCTGTGCCCGCGAGCAAAGCCCTGGCGCGCGCGCCAGCGGCGGCGGTCCGCGCATGCGTCAGCGCCCGCTTGCGCAACGGCAGGCGGGAATCGGCGGGTAATGAACGGGGGAACGGGGAAACGGTGAGCCGGTGTCGGCGGCGAACCCGGCGATGTCGCGGTCAGGCCGGACACCGGATGAAAAACAGCTTGCTGGCGGGGTGTTGCCGGCCGGCCCGCTTGCGCGAACCGGACGGCGCCGGGTGGCCTGGCGGACCGGCCGGCTTCAGCTCTGGTCGTCTCCGGGCCACCAGGTCTTGGCCTCACGGTCGACGACGAGCGTATCGAGATCCTTGCCTTCGAGCCATTTCGGCCGCGGGCCGCGGCCCGACCATGAGCGGCCGGACGTCGGATCGTAGTACTTGGCAGGCGCCTTGCGTTTTCGCTGGACGATATAGCCGAGCGCGCTCAGCACTTCCTGCTGCGAGATTCCCAAAAGCTCGACCTGTTCCTTGAATGCCGCGAGCGCGGCCTGCTTCTCCTTCTGCTTCGCATCCGACAGCTTGATGTTCAGGTCCCGAAGTTGTGCTTCGAGTTCCTGCAGGGCCTGGGTCATGTATTCATCCTCTTTGGGCATGTTTTGGCAAAAAGCTCCGATGGCGGAACCTACCATGAAGTTCCACCAATAGGGGCTGTCAAATGAGTGAATCGTTTGCCTGAGCCGGCATGGCTTGCGCGATACGCACTAAACGACGTCGCGCGTCAATCAATGACCGACAAGGCTGGGCCGGCAACACGCAGCGCGCCATCGACGAAGGCACGGCGTACGGCTGCGGCAAGTCAAGCGCCGCACCATGGCACTGGCGCGGCATGGCGCGAATGATAGCAGTGCGGGGAGCCGTATTGCAGAAGTCGTCGACCGGCGTCGATGCGAATCCGGCCGCTTACCGGCCGACGTCGCGCGCTTCCCACGCGATCCGGTCGAACAGCGCGCGCAGCTTCGCGCCGCGCGCCGCGTTCAGCGCGGCCGCATGCGCGACACGCCCGGCGAGATGCGCGCGGAAGTCCGGATGCGCGTCGCGATTCTGCGATGCCGGCCCGCTCCGGATGCAGTTGGTCAGGATGGCCTTCAGGAGATCGAACTCATCGCGCGCCAGGTTCGGATGACGATTGACGACCACGCCGGCCAGTTGCTGCCGGCTGCCGCGTCGCATCACGCGCGTCTTGCGCAGTTGCAGCGCGAAGCCTTCCTCGAGGGCGATCGCGGCGACCCGGAGCTGCAGCCGCTCGACATCGCGCGCCAGCGTGCCGCCGCCGGAAAAGGCGAGATCGTCCGCGTAGCGCGTGTAGGTGGCGCCGAGCGAACGCGCGAGCGCGGCGAGCCGCATGTCGAACCGGAACGCGCTCAGGTTCGCCAGCGCCGGCGACGTCGGCGCCCCCTGTGGCAAATGCCGTTCGCGATAGCGCTGGCGGCCGATCCAGTCGAACCGGTCGCGCAGGTCCGGCGCAAGCAGCCGCGCGGACGGTACGCGGTTGGTGCACAGCCCTGTGAGCGTGCGCGCGACTTCGGCCGGATACCCGAGCGTGACGAATAGCGCGTGAACGCGTGCGGCGTGTATCGATACGAAGAAATCCGCCAGATCGAAACGGACGACGACATCGCGATCCGCATGCGGCGCGGCGAACGAGACGATCCCGTGCCCCTTGCGAAAACCGTGTGCCGCACCGTGCGGCGCGATGCGATCGAGCAGCCCGTGCAGAATGCGGCGCTGCGCTTCGCGCAGCCGGCCCTTCGGAATCTCGACCAGGCGGCACCCGCCGCTGCGCTTGTCGTGCGCCACGTACGTGTAGTGATGCAACGGCGTGGCGCCGCTGCGCGCGTCGACGCGCCGGTGGTCGGACAGCCAGTCGAGTTCCGGCGCGCTCACGCCGAGCCAGCCGGCAAGATCGCCGGGCGTCGCCCATTGCGGCACGTCGCAGCCCGCGAGCGGCGCCGGCAGCGGTTGCTGAACCGGCGGCCGCCGCACGACGCGGATCGGCGCGGGCCGATCGCTGCCATACCACGCGAGCACGAACGCCGGCGCCTCGGCGAGGTCCGCCGCAAGCGTATCGATGTCGACGTCGGCCCAGTGCGAGCCGAAACGTGCGAGCGCGGCATTCGCGACTTCGTGAGTCCACGGCGGGGCGCCGCCGAGCACGGCCGCCATCCGGGAAAGGACGCCGGCACGTTCGGGCGCGCCGGCCAGCATCGCTTCGGCAATCGTGCGGACGGTATCGAACAGGGAGCCGTGCATGGGAATCGATGGGCGGGACGATGAGCCAACGTGACTGGTGCTGCGAGGAGTGTCGTTGCGCAACGCGCAACGGTGCTCCTTGCGACGCATCGGGGTGTCGATCTGATCCACGGGGTAGCCCCGTAGTCCTGGAACATCGGCTGCCTGTTCCGGGCGTGTGCTTGACCCACCGGCCCGCGATGCGACTTTAATGGCCGCGAACGCGGCGTGTCAAACCTGGTGGCGATCCGGTGCCGCCGCACGGCGCGCCGGATCGCGCTGCGCGGCCTACGCGTGCCGGGCAAACAGTTCGCGGTACGCGATCGGCGCGACGCCGACGCCGGCCATGTTGTTCAGCATCGTCGCCCAGGTCGCGTTGTCGACGCTGACCGGAAACGACCGCACGCGGTTGGCGAGCAGCCAGAAGGTGCGCGTCATGCCGTCGCTCATCGCGACCTCATACCCGCTTCCCTCGAGCCAGTAGCCGACCGGCGGCACTGCCACCGGTTCGAGGCGGCCGGCCCGGAACGCGGCGGCGGCCGATGCGTACTTGCTGTCGAGCGGCATGACGCGGCGCGGCACGCAGTCCTGCGAGTTCAGTTGCGGAAATCTCGGGCTCGTGCCGAGCCACAGGCCGTAGAACGTTTGAGCGTCGAGATGCACGACGTAGCGCTCCGTCTCGGCGGGCGTCGCCGCCATGTAGCAATCGGCCTGGCCCGGCACGGCAACCCGCCACATCGCGCGCTTCGCGCTTAGGTCGACCAGTTCGCTCGCCTGCGGGCGCGGCCGGATGGGAGACGGTTGTCCCGCTTCGCGCAGGTCGCGCGCGCGGTCGAGTCCGATACGAAGACGTGTCAGCATGGGCCCTCTCTTTCTCTCGTGATTTGTTCGAATGCGTCAGGGTGCGGGCAAATACATCGTTGCGCGTATGCAATACGTGTGCCCGGTGCCCTGACGCTCCCGGTGTGTTCGGGAACTCGCGCAGTGTAGCGCCTTTCCGCGCGCGTCCAGATGAACGCGCCCCACCCGATCGTCGGTGCCCGACCAGCAGTCCGGGGGCCGGACGCCGGATCACGGTCGATCGCTCGGCCCGGTGGCACCGCTCGGCACGATTGCGCGACCGGCCGTGCCTGCATGCGTCAGCGCGATCCCGATCACGACCAGCACGAGCGCCGGCACCACGTACCACCGCAAAGACTCCCCCAACAGCGCCGACGACAACAGGACGCCGAAGATCGGCACGAGGAACAGGTAGATCGATACCGCACCCGCCTTGTTGTAGGACATCAGGCTGTTCCACAGCAGGAAACTGGCGGCGGATACGAAAGCCAGGTAGGCAAGCACGAGTACCGACCCGAGCGAGAAGTCGAATGGCGCGACACCCGCCTTCGCACCGCCGACCGCGATCAGCGCAATGCCGCCGAGCAACATCTGCATCGCGGTGAGCGGCAGGACGGGCAGGATCGCGGGGGCCGCCTGCTTGCTCAGCATGTTGCCCAGTGCGGCAAAAAACATCGCCGACACCATCAGTGCCTCGCCGCCTCCGATCGTGAATACGTAGCCATTGGCCATCACGTGGTAGAAGACGATGCCGGCGAAACCCAGAACGGCGGCAACGACCTTGGTCGTGGTCATGCGGTCGTCGGCATGCATCACGTGCGCGAGGCCCAGTTGAAAGAACGTGAGCGTGCCGGCGATGATCGAGCCTTCCATGCCGCTGCTGAGCGCAATTCCCGCGTAGAAGAACACGTATTGCAGGAAGGTCTGTACGACGCCCACGCGCACGATCGCCACGGCCGTCGCGCGGTTCAACGGCGGTCGAGGAACGCGCGCGATGGCCATCAGCGCGAACAGCAGCAGCGCCGCCAGAACGAAGCGATAGCCCGCGAATGCAATCTGCTGGAATGTGTCGTCGCGGCGTATGCCCAGCATCCCGTATCCGACCTTCACGACCGGAAACGCGCTGCCCCACAGGCAAGTCGCGGTCAGCGCCGTCACGAAGCGACCTCCGGGTGCGGCGAGGAAGCGCGTCACGCCGGACCGTGCAGGCCGGAACGCGTCATCGACCGGTTCATTTCGCAACGTAGCCTCCATCGAACAGAAAGTCCGCTCCGGCAATGAAGGGGCGGCCTGCGACGCGAGAAAGCACACGGCCGCTGCGACGAGACCCGACAACATGCGTTGCCGGTTCCTGACACGTGTGCACGGGGTCCTGACGCATCCCGATGCGTTCGGGAACCCGCGCAGTGTAACGCCCTTCCGTGCCGGTTCGGGTCGACCCGGCCGTCGCCGACAGCTCCGGATTCGCACTGCTCGGTTCGTGCCATCCACCATCGAATCAATATTCGCCACCGATTATTCGAATATCGAAACAATCAAAAAATAAAAACAACCACATTCAGAATTCAATAAAATCAAATTCAAACAAAAAATTATCGATTCCAGTTAACGATAAATTAATTCGATTGGCGCCCTCTAATTCAAATAAATAGCCTGTGTTGTGCGCCGCAACACCGCGAGTCCAAAATCAACGAGACAACGGAGGCGCAGCACGAATCATTGCATTCGTGCCTTGTCGCAAAGCTTCCCCCTTACCAGGCCACCGTTGATTTCCAGACATTGGCGAATCAACCATCCGGAAAGACAGACACGTCTTTCCGGACGTGACCGACGTCGTCAAATCGCATTAATTCATTCAATACCAAAGGAAATTCATGAAGAAGATTGCAACCGTGCTGTTTTCAGCACTGATGCTTGCCTCCACGTGCGCGTCCGCCCAGGCACTTTGCAAGGCCGGCAAGATCGACAAGATCGAAACCGACGCCACCGGCAACCTGCTGGTCACCATCAACGACGGCGTCTACTCGTTCAGTGCCAAAGAAGTTTATCCAATTATTTACCAGGTATATTCAGAAAACAGAAATCTGTTTATTTATGGAAATAATTGTGCGAATGGCTCGCCGGCGACCCGCTTTGCCATTCGCTGATCAACCTTGGAACGCTCGTCGATTACCAGTACGTTGAGCGCGGAGCTGGAATGACATTCTGAATCCGCGCCATCGCGGGCTGCGGTGTCGATACGACGCAACATGACACCTGCATGCCCGCTATCTGCCCCGTCCTGGCATTCATGAAGCAGGCTCGCCGCCCATCGCGGGCAGGCGTTTATCGCGTTCGGCAAGTCGAATGACGGACCGCATCGCAGCGGCCATCGCGCGCCATCAGCGATCCAGCAATCGCCCCAGCCGCATCATCGTGACGTTCACGCCGAGATGGCGCATCGACGGTTGCACGATCACGCAGTTGTCATACGGCGTGACGATCACGTCGTCGCCGTCACGCGCAATCTCGGTGCCGGCATTCCCGATCACCTCGAGCCCGGTGAACGGTTGCGAGAACCGGAAGTCCATCGAACGCGCGACGACCGGCTCCGTGATCTCGACGAACTTCTGCCGCACCGGCGCGGCCTGCGTGAGAAAGGCCGCGACGTCGTCGCGCGCGACCACGCCCGCATGCAGCAGGAAGCGCGCCGCGCTGTCGAGCGCGACATCGCGTGCGCTCGCGGCGAAGTGCTGGCCCGTCTCGATCAGCAGCGCATTCTTCGCGCTGGCCGGATCGCCAAAGCCGCCGTAATCGCGCAGCCGCGTGCCGTTCGCATGACCGCGATCGATGATCACGTGCTCCGGCGTGCCGATCGCGGCCGCCAGCGCGATCGCCTTTTCAAGCGGCCCGGTCATCATCAGCGGCGCGGACGCTTCGTGCATCGAATGAATGTCGAGCAACAGGTCGACCGTATCGAGCAGCGGACGCATCGCGCGCGCACGCACGCGCTCGCGGCTGTCGTGCGTACCGTCGAGCGCGGCCGGCGTCCACACGCGATTCATGTCCTCGTCGAGGTAGCGCGTCGCATCGGCGTTCTCAGCACTGAAATGCTCGTATGCGCCGACGTTGCCGAAGCCGAGCGACAGGCGGCCCGCAACCGGGCGCAGGCCCGCGGCCAGCAACGCGTCCACAGCGATCACGCCGCTGACTTCGTTGCCGTGCGTCAGCGCGAGGATCATCACGTGCTTGCCGGGCCGGCCGCTGTCGAACGTATGCAGATAGTCGATGCCCGTATTGCCCGCGCGCCAGCGCGAGATGTCGGGGAAGGCCACTTCGATCGGATAGGCCGGCAACGCGGCGCGGATGGCTTCAAGCGTGGTCATGTCGGAAAGGCTCAACAGGGTTCGGGAAAGGCGCAGCCGGCTTGTGCCGGCTGCGCCGGAATCGGGATCAGGGCCGCCGCTTCAGGCCTCGGTCGCGCGCGTCGACGGCGTCGACGGCGTCGCGGCGGCGGCAGCGGCACCGCGCATCCGGCGGCGGAGCGAGATCACCGACGTGATCCCGAGCACGGCCGTCGCCATCACGTAGAAACTCGGCGCCAGCTTGTTGTGCGTCGCGTCGATCAGCCAGGTCACGATCAGCGGCGCGAAGCCGCCGAACAGCGTCACCGAGAAGTTGTACGACAGCGCGAGGCCTGTGCCGCGCGTGCTCGTCGGGAAGATGTCGGCGAGCAGCGCCGGCAGCGGTGCGAGGCTCACCGCGATCAGCAGGCCGACCAGCGCCTGCACCGCGAGCAGCGTCTCGACCGTCGGATAGCGGTTCAGCATCACGAACAGCGGCCACGTCGTCACGCCGACCAGGATCAGCGCGACCAGCATCACGCGGATGCGGCCAAAACGATCCGACAGGTGCCCGACGACCGGCGCGGCGACCATCAGCATCGCGCCCGTGACGACCGCGCCGAGATACGACGACGTGGCCGGGATATGCAGCTGCTTGACCGCGTACGTCGGCATGTACAGCTTGTGCACGTAGTTGAACGCGGTGGCCGTCGCGACGACACCCGCGCCGAGCAGCAGGTTCGCGCGATCGCGAGCGAACACGTCGCGCAGCGGCGACTTCGCGCGCCCCTTCTCGCCGAGCCGGCGGAAATCGGCCGGTTCGTCGATGTTACGGCGGATGTAGAGCCCGACCGGGCCGATCAGCAGCCCGACCGAGAACGCGACGCGCCAGCCCCACGCATGCAGCTGGTCGGTCGTGAGCAGCAGGCTCAGCAGTGCGGACACGCCGGCCGCGAGCACCGTCGCGAGCCCCTGCGTCGACATCTGCCAGCTCGCGAAGAAGCCGCGCCGCTTCGCATCGGCCTGCTCGACCATGAACGCGGTGGCCGCACCGAATTCGCCGCCCGTCGAAAAGCCCTGCAGCATCCGTGCGACGATGATCACGAGCGGCGACGCGATACCGATCTGCGCATACGTCGGCGCGAACGCGATCATCGCGGTGCCGAGCATCATCAGCCCGATCGAGATCGTCAGCGACGCCTTGCGGCCTGCGCGGTCCGCATAGCTGCCGAGCACGATCGAGCCGAGCGGACGCGTGACGAACGAAATGCCGAACGTGCCCACCGACAGCAACAGCGAGGTTGCCGCGTCGTGCGTGGGAAAGAACAGCTGGCCGATGACGATCGCGAAATAGCCGTAGATCAGCAGATCGTAGAACTCCAGCGCGTTGCCGATGCTCGCGGCGCAGATCTCGCGCCACGGATTGTGCGGGGCCGGCGTCGCGGCGTGCGTGTTGCGGGTCATCCCTGTGCTCCTCCGGTAATGCTGGCCGTCAGGATTTTGAAAGACGGCGCGCGGCGTTGCCGGCGGCCGTTCGGGCCAGTCAAGCGCGGAGTGTAGGCAACGCGGGGCGGGCGTTCGTGCCGTTTCGGCACGCAATCGTGCCGATCGGCGCGCGGGCGCGGGCGCCGTTGCCCAAGAGGGCTATGCCGCGCCGTCGTCGCGTGACGGCGCGGTGCGCCAGATCGCGTCCAGTACCGGGTGCGGGTCGTTCCGGCGCCGGTACAGCGCGATGTCGAAGCCGATCTGCCAGTCGGCGCCGCCGACGATCGCGAGTTCGCCGCGCCGGACATCATCGGCGACGAGCCGCTGCGGCAGCCACGCGAGGCCGAGCCCGCGACGCGCCATCGCGAGAATCGCTTCGTACGAGTCGGCCTGGTACACGGGCCGCAGCGTCGGACGGTTCGGCATTTCGGCGAGATGCCGCGCGAGCACCGCGCGCAGCGTCAGCGTGCGCGCGAACGCGAGCCACGGCACCGGCGCCTGCCCGGCCGGCAGCCGGTAGCGCACGCTGCCGCGCGCATCGAACGCGCTGACCGGCACCAGCACCTCGCGCGCGACGGACAGCCAGTCGAAGCGGTCGCGATCGATCAGCAGCCGCGTATGCGGGCTCGAATAGACGATCAGCATGTCGGCTTCGCCGGCCGTGAGCTGCAGGATCGCTTCCTCCGCGCTGCCGGTCGACACGGTCGCGGTGAAGAAGCCTGCGCGCGCAACCGTCTCGTCGTACCAGTCGGGGAAGAAGGTGGCCGAGAGCGTGCGGCCGGTCGCGATCCGGAGGTTGTTCTCCAGCACCGGCGCCGCTTCCTGAAGCTGCGTGCGGGCGCCGTGCAGGATGTCGAGCGCGTTCGACGCGGCATCGAGGAAGACGGTGCCGGCCGCAGTCAGTTCGAGCGGCTTCGTGCGCGCGATCAGGCGCGTGCCGACCCATTCCTCGAGCGACCGGATGCGGCGGCCGAACGCCGGATGCGTGACGAAGCGGTTCTCCGCTGCGCGCGTGAAGCTGCGCGTGCGCGCGAGTTCGACGAAGTCTTCGAGCCATCTCAGTTGCATGGCTGGGCTCCTGGGTGGGCGATGAGGGTCTGGCCGGCCTTCGCGCGCGAACGGCATGCGTGGCGCGGCCGCTGACATGGGCAGATGCAGCTCATGCGGCGCGGGGCCGCGCGTGGCGCCCGATCCTACAGCACCTGCGGCGCGTCGCGCAGCACGGCGCGCAGCGCAATATCGAAAGGCGTCGCGTAATCGATTCCGGCTGCCCGCACGCGCGATGCGTCCAGATGGCAATCGTACGGGCGCGGCGTCGCGTCGGTCGGCTGGTCGATCCGCTTGAGCGCGGCGTCGATGCCGAGCGCGGCCGCGATCCGCTGCGCAATGTCGTACTTCGTCATCGGCTCTTCGCCCGACCAGTGACGGATGCCCGTGATCGATGCGCCCGCGAGATGCCGCAGCGTGAGATCGCGGATGACGTCCGCGACGTCCGGCGTATACGTCGGGTAACGGATCGCCCAGGCGTCCATGCCGACCGCGTCGGCACCCGCGCGCGCGGAGACGACGATCGCCGGCACGAGGCTCGTGACGGCCGACTCGCTCCAGTCGACGATCGGGCCGTAGAGCAGCGGCAGGCGCAGCACGCACGACAGCGGCGACGCGGCGAGCAGTGCCGCCTCGCCTTCCAGCTTCGTGCGGCCGTAGATGTTCAGCGGATTCGGTGCGGCGTCTTCACGGTACGGCGCAGCCTTGCCGTCGAACACGTAGTCGGTGGAGATGCCGAGTGTCCATGCGCCATGGCGCGCGGCGAGCGCACCGATGCGGGCCTGGGCGATGACGTTGATCGCGCGTGCGCCGGCAGGATCGCGTTCGCAGACATCCGGACGACGTTCGGCCGCGCAGATGATCACGGCGGCCGGTTGGCGGGTGGCGAACAGGTGTTCGAGGGCCGGCTCGTCGAGGACGTCGAGTTCGGTGACGTTTTCCGGGGGCAGTGCGAGGCGTTTTGCGCCTGCGCTTTGCGGGGTTCGGATAGTCGCGACGAGGTTCAACGACGATTCGCGGGACAGGGACGCGGCAACCGCGCGGCCAAGCAGGCCGGCGGCGCCGATGAGGAGAACGGTCGAGTGCGGCACGGTAGCTATCTATGGAAGGGGAACGGGGATCCTCCAATCTATACAAGAACGGGCAACCGATGTCGACTCCCGTGCTAGGTCGGCTGCGTTTTATCGAGTCGGTATGCAAGCATGTCGACCGTCAGCGTCCACGGATCCTTCGGCGGCAAGCCGATCACTACTTCGCGCCAATAGGCTTTTGCAGACGCGTCGTCGCTCATCTCGGTGCCCGCGTTTTTATCCGCTTGATCAACGACGCCTCTCGGAATCCAGGACCTTCAGGTAAAAAGACGATCGATTTCGAACACGCGCGTGAACAGCAACCAGAACAACACGACGTCCAGCGACAGCATCACCACGACACCCATCGCGACGCCCACGCTGTTGTCCGTCGCTTTCTTCTTGGGCTGCACGGTGGCATCTTCCGGTGACACCCGACATTGCGCCTCCACCTCCGCCGGCCAGCGCGGCAGGCGACTCATTCGCAAGCCGAGCCAGCGGAACAAGCCCGCCAGTGTCGTAACCGGCGCGAACAACACTGCGAACGGGCCGAACATCTGCCATAGGCGGTACACGCCGTAAAGAAACGGTTCACGCCGGTTCTCGATGGGCAGAAGCAGATCCGGAGCAGGCACGCTCGCCGGGCCTTCCTCCATGTAACGACGGAAGTATTCCCAGTGAGCAAGCAGTGGTTCGTCCGGCCCGATACCCTTGGGGTGAACCGGCATGACGGCGCCCAGGTAAAACGCATGCGTCACTTGCCTGTTCGCGTCCGGTAAATAACCGAGCACGCCCCAGTTCAGTCCGCCCTTCTTCAGGCAGAACACCAGCTTGTCCCAATCGAGCGACCACACCCCGTCGGGGCCGTTGTGCTGGAACACATGGACCTTGCGTGTGGCGCGCACCAGCCGGATCGGCTTGTAGGTATAGCTCAACATGTCCTGCTTCCATTGATAGCCGATCATGAAAAGCAAAGGGACGCCCAATATCACAAGCAACGCCAGAAGCACCAGCGAAAGCGCAATCGAGTCGAATCGATTGGTAAAGACCGAGATCAATACCAGCGCGTCGACAAACAGAAGCGGCATCAGCAGAAGCGTGAACACCATCCCGCCGAAGCCACGTCGCATGTATCGACTATCGGCGACTTCCAGATAGGAAGCGTTGTACGACACGGCCATATCCAGCGACGTCGGCTGCCCGGTGATCCGTGCCGGCTTCGTCTTGCCAAGTTCGTACGCGAGCATTTCGCCCGTCGGCGCCCAAGGATCCTTCGGTGGCATGCCGAACTCTGCTTCGAGCCAATATCGCTTGCTGAACAGTTGGCTCCAGTAGGCCTTCAACGACGAGTCATTACTCATATTTCTTACCCTGCAATTGCGTTTTCGTAGTTCTTCTGTTCCTCGGGACCATCCTCGAAGCTGTTTTCAGGCCCCCAGAGACAATTGCGCGTCCAGGTCAACGTCGGAGGATCCTTGAAAATATCTATCGTGACGGTCAGGATCAGGATCACGGCTGTAACGATCCACGCCGGTGGCCCCAACGCTTCCACCTCTGCTCCGCTCGCAATCGCGACAAACAATGCGCGAGTCAAGCCGAAAGTCAAATAGGCCTCCCCGGACATTCGGGTGAAATACAGCACGACCATCCCGCCTTCGCGTCGTTTCCATGCTTCGGCAAGATTCACGGCATCCATGCCGGTTGCAATCCACATTGCCACAACGCCCGCGCCAGCACCACCCACTTTGACAAAGCGCAGAAACCCACCACCCAGGCTCTTGGCCACCGGCCCCAGCAACGGCAAGCGTCGCACACCGGACGACTTGATACCGGCACTGACCAGGTCCAGCGTGCCTCCCACCAAACCGACCGTCGCAGTCCTGAACGCCCACGCCACGCGCCCCTGTTCGCTCTTCATCGCCTTGCCCATCGCGTCCTCTGCATTCGCCCACCCCAGCGTCGAAAACACCAACGACACCGACGCGAGCATGCCTGGCGAACGCGCATAACGCAGCACCGTGCCCATATAACTGTTGACCGGAATCTTCGTGACCACCTCCGCGCCCGGCGCCTTCCCGACCGACAGCAATCGGTCGGCCGCGAGCTTGCCCTGCGCTTCGGAAGGCAGCCGATACAACGCGTCCTTGTCAGCCTCGCTGGCGTCCAGCAGCAGGTTCCACGACCGGACTTCCTCGTCGAGGCTGTAGCCGGCCTTCTTCGCTTCCTCGTCCAGGATGGCCATCCGTGCCTGCACGATCATCGCGCGATCGGCCTTGTCCGGACCGCTCGCGGCAGGCTGTAGGGTTTCCAGCGCCTCGTGCATCGCACTGAACACGTCGCGCCGCGTGCCCACTACCTGCAACCGCTGCACCGGCATGCCGGCATGCATCCCCAGTACCGTCTTCAGGTCTTCGGACGCCGGGTTGCGTTCCTTGATCGCGGCCACCATCCTCGGCCCGAGCTCCACGATCAGTTCCGGCAGCGTATTCTTGCTGTCGATTGTCTTGTACGCATTTTCCCCGGCCATCTTGAGCTTGCTGATCACGGTCTTGTACAGCGAAAACAGCTTCGCCCATTTGCCGGGGTTCGGCAGATGGTTCGCCGTATCGGCCGTCTTGCCGTCGTCCTTCTGCGCGCCCGCGCTGACCTCTGAAGCATGGGCCTTCAGCTCGGGATGGTTGAAGAACAGCGATCGCCATATCAGGTTGTGAGCGGCCATGCCGCCGTGCAACCATTCATCGTAAAGCTTCACGCACGGCGCATAGCCCCCCGTCCCCATCACGCACGCAGCAAACAACGCGGTAAAGCCAACCCCGGTGTTGATGTCCTTCGCGTCGAAGTGGTAATCGAACACCGTCGTCATGCCGGCGCTTCGCATCCAGGCCACGTGGGCTTTTGCGAGCGGCAGCATGATCCGGTTGTCGTAGTCGTCGGACGCCTTTTCATACTGTTCCCGATACGTCTTGCGCAGGTTGGGACTGATCAGCTTGCCGTACTTGCCCCACCCCTCCTTGCGCGCGTGCTCGAGGTCGGCCGCCGTGAACTTCACCTTCTTGGCCTCGTCGAGCAGCGGCTGCATCTGCTTGCGATAGCTTTCCAGCAGGAAAGCCGTCCCGCCGCTATTCACCAGCTGGTTGTAATCGTCCTGCGATTTCCGGACCCGGCTGTTGTACAGATTCATCTCGGCCTGACGTTCGACCGCGGCCTGCAGGTTCGTCAGGTTGGTATCCAGGTCGGTCGGCCGTTTCCACTGATCCGAGAATCCCTCCCATCGCGCATTCATGTATGCCGGAATTTCCTGCGCGATGCCGGCCGGATCCTGGAGCGCCAGCACCAGACCCTTCGCGGGCGCCAACCCGTCGCATACCTTCTTGAGCGTCGTGGCGGACAGGATGTCGCGGCACAGGAACGGACTCCAGCGCAACGCGCTCACCTCGTCCAGGAGCGTCATCGCATATTCGGCTACGATCATGTCGACCTGGTAAATCTGGAACGCGTGCTCGGGTTGCGGCGCCCCGGGCGTGCCGTGGTTGTACCAGGCGCCGATATCGACGAGACGCATGAACTTCTTCCGCTCTTTCGCGGACAATCCCGCATTGTTGTCGCGAATCGCCTTGGTCCACCACGCATCGGAAAACCCGAACCACACCTTGCCCGCGCTGCCGGGATCCTGGATCGTGATCACCGACGCATTGGCCAGCTTGTTCGCATCGCGCTTGCAGTCCTCGTGGAAACGATCGCCACCGGGCGGCTTGTCGTCGACGAGCGGCACGCTCGACAGGATTCCCGATTCATCGACGGCATACGCTTCCCAGTGCTGGTGCGTCTCGTAGAACAGGTACAGGTAGCCTGGGCGCAACGTGCGACCCGTATAGACGGTTTCGTTGACGTTCAGCGGCACCTCGGCCGGCCCCAGCAGCGCTGTCGCGTCGGGTGGCGGGTGCGGGACCTTGTAGGTCCCGAACGTCTTCGTCGGCGCGATGCCATAGCGGATCGGCAGAATCGGCAAGCCTTTCTTTTCACAGAAGGGGCAGGGTGTCGTCATCAACTCGCTCCTTGCGTCGAGTGATCGGTATTCGCCGGTGCAACACGTCTCGCATCGGCCGCTCGCTCCAGATCCCGAACGATGGCCCGCCAGTCGTCATCGCTCCAGAGCGACGTGAGGCGCCGGTAACGGGTGGGGTGCCCCGCGCACTGCTGCAACGTCGCAATGACTTCGGGGTGCGTATCGAACCCCGGATGCTTCAACATTCCGTGCCGTGCAAACGCCACGACGTCGTCGCGCTCGCTCAGGCCATGCGCTTCGGCCCTGACGAGCCACGCTTCGACCTGCGGCCCGTACAGCACCGGCTCGGCACGCCACGCGGGCTCGGTTTCGAGCGCGGCGTGCACCGCACCGATACGCCCGATACGGCGCCACACCGCCTCGCCCGGCGCGAAACGCACGTGATGCGATCCCTGCAACGGCGTCGATTGCGCAAACCACGCGCCGCCCGACGGGAACGTCCAGACCGACACCGGTCCGAACAGCACGGACCGCTGGCCCCCGTCGAGCATCCAGCCCAGATGCAGGAATACAACCGGGTCGTAGAAGCGGAATACGCCGCGCGCGCCATCCGGAAAATGCGGCACGAGCAATTGCCGCAGATGCGCGCGAACATATGCGGACACCGCGTCGGACTGCAGCAGCCCGACGCACAGCGATGCGGCGATCGCGTCGTCGCCATCGGTCAGCAAACGCAACGCCTGCGCGCGCTGCGCGTCACTCAAGTCCTGCCAGGCCAGCAGGAACGGCAACTGCCGCGACTGCGCGTCGAATCCGGGCGGCGCCAGCGCACGCAACGGGAGGTCTTGCCACGGCAGCATCGCATCCCCGTCGCCCTGCAACGGGTCGAGCAGCAGGAAGTGGCGCGCATCGAGCGCGTGACCGTCGAAGTCGATGCGTTCCATCGTCAGCCCGCCGGCAGCATGACGACGCTGTCGTGGCTCGCGGCCGCTCCCGACAGGCGCAACTGGCAATCCTTCGCGCTGCTGCCGCCCAACGAGGTTTGCCCACCCGCGCCTCGCGGCCCGGTCAGCTCGCGCTGCGCCGACTTGAATTCCACTCGTCCCGGCGCGCCGACCTCGATATTGCCGCCCTCCATCTTCAGGTACGCTTTCGCGGCATTCAGCAGCAGACGCTTCGGTGCCTGCAGATTCGCCGCGCCCTGGCTGCTCGACAACACGACCGCCCGCTGCGCGGCCGCGCCGAGCGTGCCCGCGTTCTGCGCCTGCAGGCTCACCGCGCCGGAGGCCGCGTGCAACGCGATGCCTTGCCCGGCGACAGGGCGCTCGCCCGCGGCGTTGCCCTGGGTATAAAACGCAATGCCGTGCGTCGCCGCCAGGGTTGTCTTGCCCTTGGCCGTCCATTGCAGATCCTGGCCGGCGCTCAGCACGGTCTCCGTCCCCGACACCCAGACCTGGCTGCCGGGCGTCACGGCGGCGAGACCGTCCGCGCCGTGTGCGACGACATGCGGGCGCGACCATGCCACGGCACTACCGCTGCCGCCGCCGGCCTGGGTGGACGTTCGACCGTCGCGCGTCGCGGCGAGCGCCTGTTCGCTCTGCTGCAACCCGATCACGGCGGCCGATTGCGTCGACGCGTCGGGCCCCGTCGCATGCCCCGTTTCACCCGGCGCAGCGCCGACACGCGCAGCAGGCTGCGCCGGCTCGGCACCTTGCGCACGCGCCGCCTCCGCGAGACCGTCGAGCAGTTGACGGTTCTGGGTCAGCACCTGGCCTGCCGCGCTCGCATCCATCTGGCTGGCGCTACGCGCCGCGCTGACGAGCATGCCCGAGCCGCCGCGCAACGCGGCGGCCGCGCCGGTCGTCAACTCCATGCCATACCCGCGATCGGCCTGCCGCTGGTTGTCCTGAATCTGCTTGAGATGACCCAGCGTCAACCCGCTGTCGTGGTCCGTCGTATAAAGACGCGCGCTCGCCTCGCCGGCCGTGTCGTCGATCAGGAACTGGCGATAACCGCCCGTGCCCTGCTGGCTCAGGTTCAGATCCTGCGTCTTGATGCCCGTCAGTGCCGCGGGATGGCCATTGCCCGCGAACCAAGCGGCCGCGTTACCGGTACTGCTGGCCGGACCGCCCGCTTGCGCATTGTGCTGCGCATCGGCATTGCCCTGGCCGTTGTACAGCGAGCCCACCACCACCGGCCGGTCCGGTTGTCCCTCGAGCCATTCGGCCCACACCTCCTGCCCGACGCGCGGCACGCTCACGCCGCCCCAGTTGTCGCCGCCGACCGGCGTCAGCACGCGCGTCCATGTGCCCGCATTCCGGTCGGCAGGCGCGTTGGCCGCGTGCGGATGATCCTCGAGACTCGCCGCCTTCTGCCCGCGCTGCGCATGGTGCTGGATCCGGACCCGGTGATCGCGATCGGTGTGAACAGGATCGCCCGCGCCCACGACGATCGCCGTTTGCGCGCCCTGTACGGCCACCACGGGATGCGAGCGTGCTCCGTGACCGCCTTCGCTCAGCGGCCGATACGTCTGTCCGGCCGGCAAGGCGACGAAGCTGTTCGCATAGACCGCTTCGTTGCCCACCAGCGGCGCGCCATCGTGCGTCCCGCTGCCGAGCGCGGCGTGCAGCGCATGGGCGATGCCGTATTCGTTCACGTCGGTATCCAGCATCGGCGGTATGTCGCCGAGCGTCTGCTCGATCGCGGCATGCACGTCCGCATCGACGTTCGCGCGCACGCTGTGCTGAACGCGCAGGCACACGAACGCGTCCGACGCCTTCAGCGCCGGATGCCCGTCGATCGCGAAACGCATTCCCGGATGCAGCGCCATGCAGGTGCTGCGCCCTTCGCTGCACAGCGCGGCAACGCGTTGCGCGTCGAGTTGCTGGCGCGCGCGCCGATCGCCGAGTGCGGCGGTCTGGAACGCATACGGGCCGGCAACGTCACGATCTTCGCCGGCCATTGCGACGCCGTCGGCTTGTGCGCCGGTCAGCCGGTTCGACAGCGTGCGGTGATCCCAGCTGGCGCGCGCGACCCGGCCGATACGCCAGCGACGCGCGGTCATGAAGTGCTGGATGCTGCCCGCCGGATCGCCGTCGCTCGTCTGGTGAAAGCCGATGACCTCCGGCTTGTCCGGCGTGAAGTACTGGTTCGAATCGGCGAGCACGAGCGTGTGCTTGCCGAGGCTGGACGCATGGGCGTCACCGGCATGCTCGAACCAGTAGAAGATGCCCTCTTCGGCCCACAGCCGCTGCAGGAAATCGAAGTCGGATTCCCCGGCCTGGGTGGTCAGGCTGCGCTTGCTGTATTTGGCGGGATCGGTCAGGGCCCAGCGCCACGCGGGTGCCACGGTGCCCGCGGTGTGATAGCCGAAGATCTGCTCGCTGATGTCGAGCACGCTGGCATGCTGGAAATTGTAGTGATCGACTCGCTGACGGAGCACCGCGAGCCACGGCTCGACTTCGAGACGAAAGCGGGCCAGCCCGCCGTTGTAGCCGATCCGCTCCGCCGCAATGATGTGACCGTGAACGGGGCGGCGGACGTCGCTGCCTTCCCGCGCACGCCATTCGATCAGGACCGTCGCGCCAATCAGGCGCTCCAGCGGCAGCGCCGCGTTCCCGGACAACGCCGTCAACTGAAACCGGTAGCCGCCGTGATCGACCGCCTCCCACCCGTGCAGACTCTCGGCGACCAGCGCGTTCGGACCCAGCGGCGTGGTGACCCAGAGGAACCGGTCGTACTGCGACCAGTCTCCGGCGAGTTTTTTCAGAACGTCCATATTCGTCGACATGAATGGGTTCGTTGTAGGTACGACGCGCGCTGTTCGCTACGCCTCGTGTCGTGGCCAACGTACAACTGCCGTCCGATCGAATTCGGCCGGCATTCCCGCAAGCCGGTCAGTGAGCGAGGGCACATGGATTCCGGTCACGCTGCGGCACTGCGATCTGCACACCTCCACCGGCCTGCCTGAGCGTACAGAACGCCGCGCCATAAACCGGGCCGGCATCCCCACCCGGAATGATGGAGACGTAGTAGGTCCGGTCGAGATCCAGCGGTTTGGGCGGCGTACGCACGATTGCACCTTTCACCTTCTGTCCATACACCAGGCATTCGCCGCGCTTCAGGTAGATGGGCTCGGCCCCGGCCGGCATCTCGAACCACCAGTAAGTCACATCGGGACTCGCCGGTCCGGTCGGTCTGGCGACACCCACCGAGCGGATCCGGATGACGCTTTCTGCCCGTTCGCCGCTCACCGGCAGGCAGGCGGCGGAGTTCCCGTCGATCTGCCTGATCTCCAGTTCGACGGGCGCCTGCGACGTTGCCATCGCGCGCGACAGGCAAGACAGCGACGCGAGCAGGCCCAGCGCGCTGCTTCGCAAGCGTGTCTGCATTCCCCTGATCCTCCCGGAACGGCACAACAACATGATCGAGCACTCGCGGTGGCCCGACATCACCATGATCAACGCCCGGCTACGGCGCCCGGCACAACCGTGGCCACGTCATCATCCGCGGCCGGCACGCCACGACTCGGAGCCCATTGCACCGCTCAGTGTCCCGCCGGCGCGCACGGGTTCCCTTCCTGCCCCGGCGTCGCAATGCGGACACCGCCCCCCGCTTGCCTGATCACGCAAAACGCCGAGCTGTACACCGGGCCATAGTCCCCCCCCGGTAAGATCGAGATGCTGTAGAACTTGTTGATGTCCAGCGCCCTCGGCGCCGCATGCACAACCGCACCGGCCACGGTCTGGCCATAGACGAGACACTCGCCTCGCTTCAGATAAACCGGCGGCGCACGCTCCGGAACCTCCAGCGCCCAATACGTGACAACGGGACTGACCGGGCCGGTTTGTCTCGTCACATCGACCCCGCGGATCTGGATCGGGTCGGAACCAGTGTCGTCACTTGCCGGCAGGCAAGCAGCCGGTTTTCCGTCGATCTGCCTGATGTCCAGGCGAATCGGACCGTGCGACGTGGCAACCGCACAGGAGGTAAAAACCAAGCTCGATATGCATGCCACCGCACTGCCTAGCGAAATTTTCCTCATGCTTCGAATCCATTCATCGTGGCAGCGAAGCCACTCGAGTTGATCAGGAATTCAAACATCACCACCGCGCGACGGCGCCTGTCTCGCTACTTCGGCAGATTGTCCGTATTCTTCGGATCCCGCAGCAATGGCGCGAGCACCCAGTTGAGTTCTTCCGGCGCTCCGACGTATCCGCGGTGTCTGATCGCTTGGTATGTCTTGCGCACATGAATCGCGAAATAATCTCCGACCAGATTTCCCTGCTGTTCCATGTTGTAGTCGTGAAAAACGTTCTGAGGCGTGATGGTGTACTGATAGGCACTCTCGCCGCGAATGGTGACGGTCAACCCGTGCCAGCGCACCGAATAGCCGAGCTGGTATTGCCACACATGCGTCATCTCGTGCATGAACCATGACTTGTCTCTTTCCGCCACAAATTCGGCGGAGAAGTCCTCGAGAAAGTCCTCGTCGCGAAAATACATGTGCCCGTCAGGGGTGACTGCTGTTCTCTTGGGTTGCATGTCGAACCAGAAGTAACTCCCCCGGTGCACCCGCACCTTGTCGTAGTCGATGCCGTCCTTGAAGACTGTCCGGGCCATCTCGATCTCGCCCGCGGTCAACGGCCGTTCGTGTCCCTTGACCGTCACCGTCTGCTCCGATTCGCCCAACTGAAACTGGTTCGTCTGTACGCCCTTGATCTTGACTTCGACCGGCGTTGGCGGCGTGCCCGACGTGCGTCCGCAGCAGTCCACCATCTGGGTCGGGGTCAGCAGCGCCGACAGGATCCCCAGCGGGCTCGCCGACGCCACGCGCTCGGTCTTGCCCGCGTCATCGGTCACGCCCGACGCCGTGGTGCCGTCGGCCAGCTTCAACTGATAGGCAACCTTCGACAGCGGCACCCCGTCTGCGTTGACGAATCGCAGTTGCTCGTCATAGAGCGCAAGCGGCACGGGTATCGGGAGGGCCGGCAGCACCGGCGACTGCGCACCCGGCCCCATGAACGGATGGGCACCCGCCTTGACGGCAAACGATCCGGGCGTCTCGACCAGGATGTCCGCGCCCTTCAGCGTGATCCGGCTCGGCCCTTGCTGAAGCACGATCGCATCCTTCGCGAGCACGTCGATCCGGTCATCCGACGACGTGATGCGCACCGACTGGTCGGCCAGGATCTGCATCGACGATGCATGCGCCTCGACGCTGACCGGCCCGTGGCCGGCCACGGCCTTGATCCCGCCCGCGGCCGCATACAGGCTGGCCGCATCGCCGGACGCACCGGCGACCGTCGCGCCGGCGGCGAAGTGCGCATCGCCCTGCGCGGTCAGATGCACGTGCTGTTCCGCATACGACACCGCGCTGTTGCCGGTACTCATCACGACGTTTTGCGGCGACTCCAGCACGACGGCGGGCACCGCGAAGCGCTCGACCGGATCCCCGCTGCCGCCTGGTCCGCCGGCAGCCGGTTTGGTCGCGCTCTGCCCGTTCACCGCCCCCGCGTACTTGCCGTCCTGCGCGGGATCGATCGCCTTCAGGAAATCCGACTGCGCGGCGTTCGCCGTCAGCCGGCCGGCGGTCGCGCGCGCCGCCGATTCGTCGAGACCCTGCGCGGTTTTCACCGCCTGCTTCAACTGGGCAACGCTCTCTCCCAGATCCATTTGCGTCGAAGCCGCTTCCGTGCGCGCGGTGCCCGACACCAGCACGCCTTCGCCGGCCCGCACGACGCCCCAGCCTTCGGTCGCGAGATCGAATCCTTCGCCACGATAGGCGCCGCGAACCGCGCCCTGCTGATCGATCAGATAGCCTTGTGCCAGCCGGCTGTTCGCGACGCTGTTGGAAAGTTCGTGACGCAACTGGCCCGACGAATCGTCCATCACCCAGCGGCTGCCCGCTGTGCCGTCGAGTGTCTGCGTCTGCATGCCGGTCAGCACGCCCGCATGATTCGCGCTGCTGCCTTCACCGGCCGCGAACGGAGGTTGCACGCGGCCGCCGTAAAGCTGGCCCAGCACGACCGGCATGTCGATATTTCCCGAGTCGAAGCCGACCACGACTTCCGCGCCGATGCGCGGCGTAAAGCTGTGACCGAAGTTCGGGCCCGCCGCTTGTTCGGCGATGCGCGCGACCACGCCGGATCGGTGGTCACCGGGCGCGTGCCCCTGCGGGTTCGACCGGCTCGCGGTGTCGGTCAGTCCGCCGGGCAGCGGCGCCGTACCGCGCATCCACGGAAACTGCACGCGCACCTGGTGGTCGCGCGTGCTGCTCACCCGGTTCGACGGTTCGCCGACGACGATCGCGGTCTGCACGCCCTGCACGACCGGACGGTCGCGGTGAGGCGGCACGATCGGCACGCCGGGCGGCACCGCGGCAAAGCGGTTGCGATAGAGCCCCTGCGCCAGTTCGCCGTGTTCGAGCAGTTGCGCGATATCGGCACCGAGATTGTTGACCGCCTCGTGCTCAAGCGTCAGCGGGACGAACGAAACCGTACCGTCCGGATAGCCGGTCAACGTGTGAACCTTGCCGATCTCCAGTGTGCGCGACGAGCCTGCACCATAGTGAATCCGCTTCGACAGGCGCAGCGCGTCGAGACGCTGCGACGCGTAACGCTGCGCCTGGTCCGACGTCTCGAAGCGGCCGGCACGCTGCGCGTCCAGCACTTCGCGCGCGGGCATGGCGGGCGCATCGCGATCGGCCTCGCCCTGGGCATGCCCGGCAAGCGCGACGAGATTGCTGGCTTTCCAGCTCGCGGCGGTGACGCGATCCGGGACCAACTGGTGACGCGTCGTGAAATAGGTCATCACGCCGTCGGGGTCGCCCACGTCCTGCCGGTTGTAGGCGACGGTGCTGCCTTTGGGCTGTTCGGCGCGCCGGTCGAACACCACGACGGTATGGTTGCCGGACGGCTTTTCGCCTGCGTCCTGCGCATGCTCGAGACGAAACGACAGGCCGGCCTCGGACAACTGGCGCATCACGAAGTCGAAGTCGGTTTCGCGATACTGGCCACGCAGATCGAAGGTGCGCAACGGCTCCTTCAGCTCATAGCGCCGATACGCCTCGGGATAGTCGCCGAACACGCGCTCGCAAATGCCTTCGGTATCGAGGCCGACGAAATACAGGCAATTGCGGCGAAGCCGGAGCAATTCGAGCCAGGAGGCCATCGTCAGCCGGTAACGCGTGATCTCGCCGTCGCTGTCGCTGTACGCGGCCCGCACGACGTACCCGTTCCAGCAGCGCTCGCCCGCGCCGGTCGCGAGACGCAGGCGGATCGCCGTGCCGAGCAGCGGATTCAGGTCGAGGAACGGCGTGCTCGACAGCACGTCGACCTCGAACCGGAAGGACTCGTCCATCGCTTCGCGGCCATGAAACCGCTCGACCGCGAATGCGCCCGGCATCGCCGTATCGAGCTGGATCTGGCGAGTCGCTTGCGAATAGCCCTTCAATGCAGCAGCAATATCCATTCCGTCCTCTTGCGTCACGCCGGCCGCGGTGCCCGTTGCCGGTCACGCGGAATCGCTCAGTTGATCGCGTCGGCCTTCTTTCTGGCCACCCGCGCATTCGCCTCGTCGACCAGCTCCTGGATCGAGCTGTACGTAGGATTCCTGACTCCCGATTTTTCCTGCTTGCCCTTGCCGCGCAGGAACATCCATTCCGGCCACTGCCGGATGTGATCGAAGGCGCCCACGACGAACTCGCCGCACGGCGGAACGTGCAGTTCCTCGGCGGACTTTTCGCCGGCGAGATACGCATCCGACTCCGGACCGAACACGCGGTCCTGGCACGACTCGTGCCAGAAAACCATGACGCGGCTGCGATCCGGCTCGGGGAAATCGTCGAACACGAAACCGTCCTTCCGGTCGGAAACGGCGATGGTGCGCAGATTCCCCTGAGCATCGCGAATGCCGACTTTCCAGTGCGGATCGTCGTTCCGGTCGTAGTCTTGCCACGGGTTGATCGCTTCCTGGAGCACCTCGCGGCTACCGTCGCGCTTCTCCAGCTCGAACACCACCGTGCTCTTCGGGAACGCCTCCGAATGGCCGAGCTTCGGGTTGCCCTTTATCTTGACGATGCCGTTCGCGGGCACCCGCACCTCGAGCCCGTCTTTCGCATGGGCCGGCTCGACACCGTCGGGCTGGTCGAACAATGCGACCACCGGGCCGACATAGCCTTCCGGAATCACGTAGATCAATGGCATGCGCCGACTCCTATCCAGTCCGAACACGATTGCCGCGAGCAGCACGACAGCGAGCAACACGACGTAGCGCCACCTCACGCGACGCTCCGACGACGGCGGTGGCACTACTTCTTCCATAGCTTGGGATCCAGGTCTTCGCTATCGGGCGCGCGGCCCTCGTTGGGGTTTCGATGAAGGTGAAAGTCATTCCAGGCCTGAACGGTCGTGTCACGGGTGGCCGGCGGTCGCTTGAAGCTGTCCTGCAGACGTTGCCAGACGGCACCCACGTCCTCGTATGCGGAAATATGCAAAGGCTTGCCCAGCCCGCCGCTCACGCCATCGCCGATCTTGCCGAGCGGATCGGCCGGCCACGCGACGACGTCCATTCCCGGGAGGATGACCGGCGGCCCGTCTCCCGGCACGCCGGACCATGCCGACGGATCCGGGTCGCTCATGTGGCGCGTGGGCGTGCCCGGTGCGGTCTTGATGTCGCGGATCGCCGGATAGTCCTCGCGCCGGTCGGGCGTGCCGCCGAGCGCCTGCGTGAAGATCCACAGTTTCGATCCGAAGTTGCCGTCGAGCGTCAGTTCCACCCGCAATACGTTGGCAAACATGATGCGCTTGTTGTCGCCGGCGAGATGGGTGGCGGGCGTGCCGATCCGCACGTGGGTACCGAGGAACAGCTTGTTGCCCGCGGGATCCTCGATGAACGATTCGCAGTTGGGGAACCCGTCGCCATAGACCAGCATGCAGATGTCCATCCAGCGGCGCACGCGCTCGACCCTGATCCACAGATGCCCACGCGCGTCGAGCGTGGGAACGACGGTGGTGTGAAGCGTATTCCAGTCCAGCCGCGACCCCAGGAACGCAAAATTCTTGCCCCCGTACCACGACGTCACTTCGGCAATCTGTTCCCCCGCGTGCCCCTGCTCGAAGGCGTTCACATCGGCGGTTCCATCGGGCTGATATTTCTTCTCCGTATAGGGCTCCGGGCCGTCGGAGGCCCACCATGGCCCCGACGACGTATTGGACCCCGCGTACTTCGAGCGCCTCAGCCGGTCCTGGAACTTGTCCTTGCTGCCCGCCGCCAGGTTGCACGAATACAGCTGCCACACGCGTGACGTCACCTTGCCGGTCTGGCGAGCCAGGTAGCTCGGGTGAAAGCTCTCCTCCAGCGAAAAGCCGCGCGTGTCGCCGTGAAAGCGGAAACCCAGCCGCTCGAACTTCTTGTTCGGGTGAAACGAACGGATATTGACCGTGTATTCCACGAGCCTGACCAGCTCGACCGCGACCGGATGCCCGTCCTGTTGCTCCATCGGCGTGCTGTCGGTCTGGGTCAGCACCTTCGGGACGGCGACCGTATCAGCTCCAGCCATGATCGATGTCCTCGTTGCCGGTGTATTCGACCCGAATCGGTTTCGCCGCGGCCTTCGTCGAATAGGTCGCCGTCCGCCCGTCGCCGGCGCTGCTGCGCGCAGCCAGCGCATCGCCATTCGCGCCGACCATCCGGTAAGGCAGCCCCTTCACCGCGCTGCCCGTCTGTGCGTCGCGCAGCCAGTAATACTCGTTGTAGAGCCCGTGGTCGCCCCACGCGCCCTTCGCCTTGTCCAGGTCGGTCGGCCCCTGGAACTGATGATCGGCCGCGTGAACCGTCAGGTTGCCCGGGCACTCGAACGTGACGTTGCCGCCTTCGATCAGCAGCGACGCGCCGCCGCTCACCGCGAGCCGCAGTGCCTGCCCGGCGGCCAGTTCGACGTCGCTCTTCGTCGCGGCCACCGTCAGGTCGTCCTTCGCGCGCAGTGCCAGCGTGCCGTGCTGCGCCTGCAGGTCCAGGTTGTCCTTGCCCGAAATCAGGCTGAGGCCGGCGTCGCTCGCCGCGCCCGTCCCGTTCGCGCCCGCCAGCCAGCCGATGCCTTGGCCGCTGTGAACCCGCAGCGACCGGCTGGCCGCCAGGTTGGTATCGCGGCCGCTGCCGACCGTCAGCGTCTCGCCCGCAGCCCACTGCAGCGCCTGGCCCGCGAACAGCCCCTGGCCGCCGCGGGCGGCGATGCCAAGCAACGCGTCGCCCGTATGCGGCAGCGCGTTGCCGGTGCCACGGCCCGCTGCATCGGCCGTGGCCTGGTCGAACCCGTTCGCGCTCACCGTGGTCGCCAGGCTGCGCGACAGCGCATCGAGCGGTGCGGCCTCGCCGTCGAGCGACGACTGGCCCGCCTTGCGCACGCCGCGCTGCGCGGCAAGCGGCAACGTACGGTGCGTGTCGGCAGCCTTGTCGAAGGTGCGCGCCAGCGCCAACTGTTGCGCCAGCAACGACTTCAGCGCGGCGACGTCGCCGGCGGGTTGCGCCGGATCCGGCGCATAGCTCGAGATCAGGACGCCGCGCGTCGCGCGCACGGCGCCATAGGCATCGGAACGCAGTTCGACGCCCTGGCCGCGAAAACTGCCGAGATAGTTGTCCGCCTGGTGACGCAGGTGACCGAGGTTGAGCTGGGTCGCGGCGTGCGTCGTCGCCATCTGGAGGCGCCCCATGCCGTCGCTGTCGTCCGTCACCAGCTGATTGTGGCCCTGCGCGTCGAATCCCTGGCTCTTGAAGCCGGACAGCGCGCCCGCGTGGTTGTGCCGCTGCGCGCCCGCGCCGCCGCCGTGCCACGCCGGGCTGTAACCGCCGACCAGATTGCCCTGCGCGCTCGGCGCATGATCGGCCGCCTTGGCGTAGATCGACTCGTCGAGCGGCTGGCCCGTCTCGCCGCCCGGTGTCGGCGATTCGCCGCCTTCGCCACGGCCGTTGAACAAGCCGCCGAGGATCACCGGCCGATGCACGAGACCATTCATGAACTGCACCAGCACTTCGTGGCCGATCCGCTGCGTCTGCTGCAAGCCATGGCCGTCGCCAGCCAGCCGCTGCATCGCGCGCGTCGCGAACACCCCCGTGTCGCCGTCCGCCTGCCAGTGGTAGCGCAACTTCAACCGGCCCTGCGCGTCCGTGTGAACCGGGCCGGTGGTGCCCGGCTGCGACTCGCCCTGCGGGCCGACCACGATCGCGGATTGAGCGCCCAGCGCCGTCGGCACCGGGTTCAGCCGCTGGCCTGTCCCGTCCTCGAGCGTGGGACGCCAGACCTGCTCGCGCGGCACACTCGTGAAACGGTTCGCGTAACCGCCGATACCCGCTTCCTTCAGCACACGCGGATCGAGATCGTCCTGCGGCAGCGTGCCGAGCGTCTGCTGAAGCGCGTCCATCACGGTGCGCGGCAAGTTGTTGATACCGACGTGCGCCACCTCGGTGACGAGAAAGGTGTCGGGCGTTTCCGCCGAACCGCGCACGGGTTGCCACGGCGCGTTGGCGACGCGCAGCGCCCGGCCGGCCCGCGCCGTGTGCAGCGTGCTGCAGCCCGCCCAGCAGCGCGCCTCGGACAGGATCGCATCGGCCTGCCGGCGCGCCGTGGACTCGGCCGCACGCAGCGTCGTGAACGCTTCCGGCCCGACGTCGTCGTACAGCTCGCGAAAGCCGGCCGGATTGCCCACGTTCGCCGTCGCCGTCACCGACTGGTTGCCGCGATAGTCGCTGCTGATCAGCGTCAGCCGGTCGGCCGTCAGCGAGACGACCTGGCCCATGCCCAGAATCACGTCACCCGTGCCGACCGCCATGCCGTTCAGGCGAAGCGGCAGGCCACCGAGACGCCGGGAGGTGTCGTCCTCGGGAAGCTGCGCGCTGTCGTCGAAGACGAGCAGCGTATGGCCCGCCGGCGCGTCATCGTCCTCGACGAAGCAGAAGCCGAGGCCGGCTTCCGCCAGCACGCGGCGCACGAAGTCGAGGTGCGTGTGGGTCCGATACTGCACGCGGTATTCGCACGGTCCGAGCGCGTCGATACGCTGGTTGGCATCGGCGGTGAAACGCCAGCGGGCGCTACTGCGGTAAGCCGCGAACACGGCGTCGAGCACCTCCGCGACCGTCCGGTTCACGAACGTGCGCTGGTCGCGGCCGTGCGCGAGCGCCTCCAGCCATGGCACCAGCTGCAGGTGGTAGCGGGCCAGCGTGCCGTCATGGCCGACGCATCCGGCCTCGGCCACGAGGCCGCTACGGGTCGTGGTCGATCCGTTCGCCAGCGTGGTGGTGAGGGTGACGCGCTGCCCGACCATCGCATCGAGATCGAGCCCGGGATCGGTGGCGAGCGCATAGACATCCCAGCGGTAAATCTCCGAAAGCGCTTCGCGGCCGCTCCAGCGTTCGATCTGCAAGGACGAGATCGAACCCGGCCCGTCGAGTACGTGAAGTCGATTCAAAGCGCTGAATAGAGACGGCAGTTGCGAGTTAACATCCATGCGGGTCTCTCTCACCTGTTACGTTTTTCTATTAAAAGCACCGCAGCGCGAAAACCTGCCCTCTCGGAAGCGCGATGACGAATACCAATGAACCCGGCCCGGCATTCGTTTTTAAAATGACATAAAAATGTAAAATCATTCTGCGCCAATGATATAACCCTATTTTATGGCGCCATGGCCATTAGAATATCATCAGCTTGATAGCAAGTGCCAACCGGGGATTGGAACTCGGATAGAATGGCGCACCAACCCTGATTTGATTTTCGCACTCGATGCGACGCGCGCCGGACATAATCGGTGGCGACGGCGGTCGCCAAACGGCATTAATTACCGACCTCCGGCATTCGGCCGCCGAAAATCGCGAATTAAATACCGATCGCTCGAAGCGGCACATTCAAAATTGCAGGAGGCCTCTATATGACGCGCCCGTTTATTGTTCTCGGGGACAAGCACAGTCATGGCGGCGTCGTGACCAGTGCGTCAGGCATCGCCAAAATCGACGGCAAGGGAATTGCCCGCCGCAACGACACGGTTACCTGTCCGCTTCACGGCGTCAATTACATCGATGAAGGCGACGACACCGCGATTATCGAGAGCCGCGCCGTCGCACGGGATGGCCACAAAACGAAGTGCGGCGCGATCCTGATCGCCAGCCAGTCGAATACCGGTAGCGAATGAGCACGGCGCCCGACTCCCCGGTCGATCGCCCAGGCGGGCGATCGCCGGTTCGCGCGGCCCTCTGGGTGGCCGCCGCGTTCGCCTCGGTCTGGCTGTTGGCCGGTGCGTACTGGAAAGCGACCGACCACGTGCCAAGCGTCAAGGAACTGTTCATGGGCGGCGTCGGGGTGCCGCTCTTGCTCGTCATCGGGGTGGCCAGTATCCGCAAGGGTTTCGCTCCCGTACCCGGCCCGGCACCGAAGCCCGGGCCGCAAGCTGCCGGCGCGCCGGCCGAAACGACCGGCGCAGATCCGTCGCTCACGTGGACGATGGCGCTGCTCGACGCCAGCCTGCGCCTGCCGGCGGGCATGCACGTCGAGGACGTGCTCGCGCTTGCCCGCGACGGCCAGGTCGTCGGGCTGCACCCGACACTTCAGCGGCTCGACGGCACGAAGGTGTTCGCGGGTACCGCGGCGTCGATCTGGCGCGACGATCCCGATGACGGCATGCTGGCGCTCGACGTCATGCCGAGCGAAAACGACGAGCAGCGCCGCGCGATGCTGCTGGCAGCCGAAGCGATCGACGAGCTGATGGAGCGCCATGCCACCACCCCTGTCAGGCGGCCCGGCGATACGTCGCAGGGCGCGGTACCGCCATTCGCGCTGCATCTTCTGCTGCCCGAGCGCTGGCGCGCCGATGCACCGGCACTCGTGGCCTGGCTCGACCGGCACCTCGAACGCGGCCACTGGCGGCCGGCCGTCGCGCCGGCACAGGTCACGTTCGTTGCGCACCCGGTTGATGCACTCGCCGCGCTCGATGCACTAAACGTCGAGCTTCACCGGACGCACGCGACGGCCCGGCATCTCGTGCTGGCGTGCGACTCGACGTTAAGCCAGCCGACGGTGAACACGCTCGACCATGCCGGCCGGCTGTTTGCGCACAACCGCCCCGACGGCCAGGTGCTCGGCGAAGGTGCGTGCGCGCTCCTGCTCGCGCTGCCGATGGCGGCCGGCACGCCGGACACCACACGGATTCATCGGCTCGTGACCGCCGAACAGCGCCCACCGACCGGGCAACCCGACGGCGAAACGGTTGCCGGGCTGCTTCGGCAGGCGGTCGCTCGCATGACGGACGCCGAACCGGCCATGGCCGGCTGCGCACTCGTGAGCGACGCGGACCAGCGCAGCAGCCGTCGCACGGAAATCGGCGATGCGGCCCAGCGCACGTGGCCCGACGACCCCGACATCCGGCTGCGTTGCCGCCACCTGGGCATCGCGAATGGCGACGGCGGCGGCGCGCTGGCGCTCGGCCTGATCGCCGCGGCCGGCGCTCACGCAGCGGGCGCGCAACGACCGACACTGGCCGTTTCGATCAGCGACCCGCTGATGCGCGGCGCCCTCGTCGTCAGCCATCACGGCGCGCCTGACTCGGACGGCGGCTCGCCGCCCGCGTGAGGGCCGCCCGCGTTCGTCATGCCGGGCGGCACCGACGCAGGCACACCGGTACGCTCAAGTCAGGAATCCGGTGCCGGCGCAGCGGGGGCAGCGCAGCAACATGTCGCCGGTGCGGCTGGAGAAGACGACCAGCTGGGTGAAACTGCTCGTCGTCACGTGCAGGCGCAGCAACCTGTCCATGACCTGCGCAAAAACATGAATGCCGGTGCCCGTGCCGACGAACGCGTCTTCGTCGACGGTCAGGTGAAGCTCGATGCCCCGGACGATGCCCGCGAAGTTTCGCTCGGTCACCCACGCCGTCACCGCCTTCTGCGTCAGTTTCACCACGCCGTCGATCAGTCGGACCGACGGAGCCGACCGTTGCAGATCGTGCAGCGCAAGCAAGTCCCGGACAGGGCCCGCGCCGCCCGTCAACGACACTGCATTGAGCGACAGTTGCGAAATCAGTCGCCACTGCGCGCCGCGTTCGTGTCGGTGATGCAACGGCCGGGTCGGCCGGTGCAGCAACGCAATCCGCCGCGCAAGGCTGCCGCCCTCCATCATCAGGTCCCCCATCGGCGAACCGTAACCCAGCCGCTCGGGCAGGCCGCCATTGCTGCAGGTGAGCCTGATGTCGAGCGCCGCTGGCGGCGCGCGGCGCACGAGACCGTCACTCACAAACGTCAACGTCTCGTCCTCGCCGGGACTGCCCGGCGTCGCCCGGCGATCGAGGCCGGCTTGCCAGTAGAGTGCCTCCGCACCCGCGTGCCGCCCATGGCGCAGCGAGTGCAGCGGATCGAGTGCCACCGCCTGGCTGCCTTGCGGCGACGCCTGCACCTGCGCGACCGAATCGACCGAATAAATCGCGCACGCATGGACGCTCTGTTCGTCGGCCTCCAGCGCGTATGCGTCGGCGGCGTCCGACGTGCTCGATCGCTCGCCCAGTTTGCCCACCGCCTCGAACAGGTTGACGACCGGCGTGCAGCCGAGCACCAGGTGACTCGTGTCGAGCGCCGCCAGCGCCTGCGCGGCAGCGGATTCAGCATTCATGTCCTTCAGCACGACATGAATGCTGAACTGCCTGCCGCCCAGACGGCCCGCCTGACGCAAATCGCAGTCGAAGAAGCCGAACTTTTCCGGGTACGCGAAAAACTCCGTCAGCAGCAGGTAGGCCGGGTCCGCCGACTCGGGATACGGGACGAGACTGTCCGCGCGCTCCATGCCCGCCGCGGTGCAAGGCGTACCGTCGAGTTCGATCCACCGGCCGCCGTGCGCCGGCTCGACATAAGCGCGCAGCGCCTTCATCGACAGTGCGTCGCGAAGCATCGCGGTAAAGACGGGCGTGCCTTGCGTATAGAGCCGGACCGAATCCACATCCAGCTCGGCGATCGACAGATGGGCGGATTGAATCGCAAACGTCAGCGAGATCAGCGCCGTCGCGCCGGCTGGCAGGCGCAACGTGCGCGGCACGTCGCCGATGGAGCGGAACTGCGCCGCCGTCAGTTGCAGCGGCGAAAGCGTGACGTCATACGCAGTCCGGAACAATATCTTGGCTCCGTGCAGCGGCCGGCTGTACAGCTGCGTACCGCGCGGCACGGTAACGGCGGTCGACATCTGGGCCGCCCGGCCACTGTCCATCTCGAAGTGCGCAATCGAGCATGACGGAAACGCGCGCAGGTAATGCGGGTACAGCGTCTCGAACAATGCCTCGGTAAACCGCGGATAGTCGTCGTCGATGTTGCGGGCCGTCCGTGCCGCCATCAACGCAAACGACTCGACCAGACGTTCGACGTGGAGATCCATGCTGCCGCTGTCCATCCCGCCGGTCAGCGACAGCCGGCTTGCGATCTTCGGGTAGTGCGTGGCGAATTCACGCACGTACTGCCGCAGCAAGGTGAGTTCCCGTTCGTAATAGGACAGCAGGTCTTCCGGACTCATACGTCGTCGTTCTCCGTCGGCAATGCCCTGAAGCAAACGATTTCCGCGAGACGCTGCGGACGTGGGCCCGGCCAATACCGATGCGCATCGAAAGCAGCATGCGCCTGCTCTGCAGCCCCTTGCGTGCCACCCGAAACATCCGGATGCCGGTGCGGGACGTGCGGGGACATTGAAACGCGATGCGAAAGCACGCCGGGCAACGCGGCGTGAACAGCATCACTGCTGTGCACGTGCAATCATGTCCGGAACCTGTTCGTTTGGCAACGCAGTATCCGCGCCGCAAGCACCCCGCGGAACCACCGCACGTCGCGCTCCTTCAACAAGGACAAAGCCCGGTGCACTTTCGTGCACCGGGCTTGCGAACCCGAACGGACATTCCGCGCCGACTTACTTCCGGTCGAGCGAATAGCGCCCCGGCCCGGTCAGCGCGAGCAACAGCAGCCCGCCGATGATGCTCACGTTCTTGTAGAAGTTGATCATCGCCATGTATTGCTCCATCCCCTGCAGCGCCCAGTAGCGATGGCCGATCAGCGCGGTCGCGAGCGTATAGGCGGCGAACGCCAGTGCCAGCGGACGCGTATAGAAGCCGATCGCGATCAGCAGGCCGCCGACCAGCTCGACCGCCACCGCAATTGCGGCCGCCAGCTCGGGCGCCGGGTTACCCGTCGACGCCATGTACGCGACCGTGCCCGAGAAGCCGCTCAGCTTCTGCCAGCCGAACAGCACGAACAGGATCATCAACAGCACGCGAGCCGCCAGCAGCAGCTCGTCCTTCTTCGACTCCAGCGAAATGTAACGCATAGCAATCACCCTTGAATTGACGGTTTGATGCATCCGGTGCCGATACACGCCGAATCGGCGCGCCAGGTTGGCAACGAACTACTCCTCGCACAATCGGACAGCAAGCCGGCTGGCCCGCCGCCGAAGAATCCGTCTGGTCGCGCCGTTGCCGGCACGCTCCGGATCGGTTCTGGCGAAGCACGGATGCAGTCTACTGTCTCCCCAGGAATCATCAATCCGCCTAAATATGATTCGCTGTCTCATCCGAGTGGACAATTAAAGACAACCCCGCCGGTAGTCAACCACCGGGAGGTATCGCGCACGGAATCTGAACTGGAGCCAATTAACCGGCTCTCGCTTTCTTCAGGCAAAGAGCCTTGTTCCGGGCGGTATCTGCGTTTTCCGGTCAACGGAAACCGAGCCCATCTTCGTCCGCCAGATCTTTGTATTCATTCGACGTGGCCAGCTCAGTCGGCCTCGACCACTTGCCATCGTTTCCGGGAAAGACTCGCGCTCTCCGACCCGCCGGGCATCCCGATCACGCATCGTCACGCAACGCTGATCGAGCGCTGATGAAACGCCGCGATTGCCTCCCACATCAGCACCGGATTCGAATACATCGGAAAATGTCCGCAATCCGGGATTTCGGCCAGTTCGACGCCCTTCTCCCGGATGTGCTTCAGATAGGAGAGCGATGCATTCTGCTCGCCGTACATAAACATCCTCGGCAACGGCAGGCCGAGGAACTTCGTCATCAGGTCGCCGTTGTCCGACAGGTCGACCATCGACCGGAAGATCCCGCCGACCGCTTCGGCCCGAACCTTGTGACGCAGACTCGCCGAATAAAGCGCACTCGCGTAAGCAGGGGCATGCAGCGTCCGTTCGATGAAGTCGTCGAAGAAACGTTGGGCATCGCCCCGCGGATGGTCGACGATCTGGCGGCTGAGAAAGCAGTCTTCCGGCGCGATGTTTCCTTCGATATCGACGAAGCTCAGCACCCGCTCCGGCTGCTGGTGGGCGAGCATCAACGCGGTCAACCCGCCCATCGAATGCCCGATCAGATGGAAGCGATCGAAACCGATATGGTCGAGCACGGCCCGTGCCGTTTTCAACAGAAACGGGATACCGATTTGCAACAGGTCGGCACAACGGGTTTCGCCGCAGCCCGGTGCGTCATAAGCGATGAACGGATGCCCGTCAAATGCGGTGTGGCGCACGATATCGACATAGTCCTCTTTCGTCGAACCGAAGCCGTGCAGAAACACGATCGGCGCTTTGTCGCCGTCGCGATGAATGGCCGAGACGTCCAGCGCCGTACCGTCGACGTTGAACCGGAACTGCGACCGGATAAATTCACGCGTCATCTCAATCACCTTGCACTAATATCCGCGCCATGCGGCCTCAGTTCATTGAAGGCAACAAAGGCCGCGCACTGCGGCGACGTTCAATCCGCCAGCGTCGTGCAGAAATCCTGAATGGCCGTGCAAGCACGTGCCAGGGACTCGTCGTCGAGCGCATAGGCGATGCGAATGTAAGGCCCAAGACCGAACGCACTGCCATGCACGGTCGCGACACCAGCCTCGTCGAGCAAGGCATTAACCACCGCCTCGTCGCTGTCCAGATGGACGCCCGCACGCGTCGTCTTGCCGATCAGGCCGTCACAGGAGGCGAACACGTAGAACGCGCCTTGCGGTACCGCACAGTGCAGGCCGGGCGCCTGGTTGAGTTGATCGACGACCAGGTCACGCCGGCGCTGGAATGCAATACGCGAGTGCTGGATGAAATCCTGCGGCCCCGTCAACGCGGCAAGTGCCGCATGCTGAGAAATCGTCGATGCGCCCGACGTTTGCTGCCCCTGCAACTTCTCCATCGCGTCGATCAACCAGCCGGGACCCGTACCGAAGCCGATGCGCCAGCCCGTCATCGCATACGCTTTGGATACGCCGTTCATCGTGAGCACGCGGTCGCGCAGCCGCGGCTCGACCTGGGCGAGCGTAAAGAATTCGATGCCGTCGAAAAGCAGATGCTCGTAGATGTCGTCGGACAGCACCAGCACCTGCGGGTGCGCAAGCAACACCTCGGCCAGCGCCTGCAGTTCCGCACGGCTGTAGACCGCGCCGGTCGGGTTCGATGGCGAATTCAGAATCAGCCAGCGCGTGCGCGGCGTGATCGCCGATTGCAACCCATCCGCCGTCAGCTTGAAGCCACTTTCTGCCCCGCATGGGACGATTACCGATTTCGCGCCGCAGAGTTGCACGATTTCGGGGTAGCTGACCCAATACGGTGCCGGCACGACCACCTCGTCGCCCTCGTTGAGCGTGGCCGCCAATGCATTGAAGATCACCTGCTTGCCGCCGCTGCACACGAGCGTGTCGCGCCAGTCGACGTCCAGGCCGTTCTCGCGCTGGAACTTCGCGGCGATCGCCTCACGCAGCGCACGCAAGCCTGCGACTTGCGTATAACGCGTATGGCCCGCCCGGATCGCTGCGATGCCCGCTTCGCGAACGTGCTCCGGCGTATCGAAATCCGGCTCGCCGGCACTCAGCGAGATCACCGCCGCACCGCTGGCGCGCCGTGCGGCCACGCGATCCATCACCTTATAGGTTGCCGACGGGCGGGCCGCAGCAAGGAAGCGATTCAGACTTTCTGCCGCTGCGGTCATTGCGCTGCCCTCCAGCTCGTCAGTCCCATCAACTCCAGCGTGCTGCGGCCTTCACGCAACGCGTCCATCATCTTCGCTTCCTTGTCGGCGCGGGTCTGCCCCCGTGCCAGCGTCTCGTCGACGTGGGCCGCCGGGATCACGAGGACACCGTCATCGTCCGCAACAACCAGATCCCCGGCCGCCACCGGCGTGCCCGCGAAGCTGATCGGCTGTCCGACCGACGGCGCGCTGGCCTTGATCGTGCCGCGCATGCAGATGCCGCGGGTGAACACGGGAAAGCGCCGGGCGGTCAGGGCCGCGATATCACGCACGCCTCCGTCGATGACCAGGCCGACGATGCCGGCAGCTTCGGCCGCCACGGTCAGCACTTCGCCCCAGTAGCCCGACACGAAGCCACCGGTCGATACGACGAGCACGCTGCCGCGGGGCACCTGCTCCATCGCGATGTGGATGGACAGGTTGTCGCCCGGCGAACATTCGAGCGGATACGCCGGGCCGGCAATCGACGCACCCGGCCATACCGTGTGGATCGCGGGATCGACCGAACTGGTCGCGAGACCGGACGCTTCGTACAGCGTCGACGTACCCAGCTTGCAGGCTTGCGCCAGCAGAAGCGCGTCGCAGAAAGGAACGTTGGTCATCGCTCAGCCCTTGGTTTGAAGCGTGTGATAACCGAGTGCGGTGCGTGCGTCGCCCAACGACTTGCCTTCCGCGATCTGCTCGCGGATACGCGACTCGACTTCCTCGATCTTGCGGGCGATCTCGGCAACTTCCCGTGCGCGAGCACGCGGCACGACGACGACGCCGTTCGCATCGGCCACCACGATGTCGCGCGAAGCAACGCGGACGGTGCCGATCCCCACCGTGGCGTTCACCGATTCGACCTGCACGCGATCCTTGCCGGTCCGCATGAAGCGCCCCGCCGTGAACAGCGGATAGTTGTCGCCGAGCGCCTTGTTCACGTCCCGGCAGACACCGTCGATCACCGTGCCGGCGATCCCGCGCAGCCCCGCATACTGGGTCATGATGTCGCCCCAGACCGTGCAATCGGTGCGGCCGTCGTTGTCGATCACGACCACGTCGCCTTCAGCAACGTCATCGATGAAGTCGCCAACGGTGCCTGGCGGATTGCCGGCCGGCACGTACTTGACCGTGAATGCCGGCCCCACGACGACCTTCGTGTAGTTCGCCAGCGGCATGATGCCCAGCGACTGCCCGTGCAGGCCCAGCTTATCCATGGCGTCGGAGACACCCGGGGTGTCCAGCCCGGCGAACGACGCGACCAGTTCCCGGTCTTCGGCGCTTGCCCTGTTCGGATTCGTCATACGGGGAAACTCCAGCAATGATGTCGGGTTAGCGGGCCGCGATGGCCTCGAATTCCTTGTCGTGCATGACCTCGGCAACGGAGCGGCCGGCACGCACGGCGGCCACCATCGCGTCCTGGCGACGCGCGATGCGCTCGCCGAGATCCAGCACCGCCTCGATGCGCGCGGCCTGAACAAACACCGTGCCGCAGCGATCGGCAATGACGTAGTCGCCCTCGTGCACGGTGACGCCCGCGATCCGGACCGGCTTGCCCGAGTCGATCTGGATGACGCGATTGCGCGCGCTGATCATCGTCACGCCGCGGCCGTAGACCGGGTAGCCGATCGACTCGCTGCCGTCGATGTCGCGGCTCAGGCCTTCGATGACCGACCCGCGGATCTGCTTTGCCGTGGCGGCATTGGCCAGGATGTCGCCCCAGCACGAGATGCCGTCGGCACCGCCGGCGATCACCAGCACGCGGTCGTTCGTGGTCACCGCGTCGATGACGGGCGAGATCAGATGCACGGTGGGCCTGGCGTCGGTCTTCGGACCGAGCTGAACCGTGCTCGCACGGCCCACGATCTTCGGGCAATCCCACAGCGGGCGCAGCCCGTAGGTCGCACCCGGCAGATCGAAAAAATCGAGCGCATCGGAAACGGTGTTGGTGTCGAGCGCGGCGAGGCGGTCGAGGAGGGATGTCGGGGTCATCGCGTTGGGTTCCGTTGACAGGTGCCGCTATCGTCGCGTCGCCGCATTGATATGTAAATTTCCTATTTCGTAGCTCGCTGATACTATTTTCGGAACAGCGAAAAAAGAGGTTGCGGGGCCAGTTGAGGGGAAAATGCCCTCTTCAACGCATCGGGTAGATCGCCGAGCATTTCGGACGGAGGCAAACTTGCATGAGCAGTACGATCGATTTCAGGCTGATCAGGCAGCTGTGGATGTTCCTGGCGGTCGCGGAGGAACAGCACTTCGGGCGAGCGGCAAAGCGCCTGAACATGTCACAGCCGCCGTTGACCGAGCAGATCAAGGTGCTCGAGCATTCGTTGAAGCTCCAGCTCTTTTATCGATCCCGTCAAGGCACGCACCTCAGCCCCGCAGGCGCGGCCATCCTGCCCGCCGTGCAGCAGTTCGTCGGCCAGGTCGAACGACTGGAACGCGTCGTTCGGGAAGTCGCCGCGGGCCAGTCCGGCGTACTCCATGTCGGCGCGATCACCTCCGCGATGCTCGAAACGGTGCCGCCATTGCTGGACGCACTCAAACAGACGCACCCGAACCTGACTGTATTCGTCAAGGAAATCGACAGCGCCGACGCCATCCCCGCACTCGAAGCGGGGGAACTGGACCTGGCATTCGTTCGGGTCGACGGGGCGGTAGGTAACGGAATCGCTACGATGCCATTGGCAGAAGACCTGCTGGCCGTGGCGCTGCCGGCCGATCATCCGCTGGCGGCTTTGCCGGGCGTCCGACTGCGCGCGCTCGCAGAGGAACAGCTGGTGATGTCCTCTCGTCAGGTCAGTCCGGTCTACTTCGACATGTTGACCTCCGTTTGCCGCTCGCACGGGCTGACGCCGCGGGTCATCCACGAAGTGCGTTCGGTCACGTCGCAGATCGCCTATGTCGGGTGTGGCCAGGGGGTTGCGCTCGTCCCCGCATCGATGCGGAAGCTGGCGCCAGAGAACGTCGTCGTCCGCCCGTTGAAAGAGAAAGTGAAGGTTGTCACTGCGGCACTGCTCTGGAACACGCGCCGCCATCACCCGATGGTCGACGAAGCGGTGGCGTGGCTGAAAGCGCGGATGAGTCGATCGCGATGAACGTTGCAGCGGGCGATCGACCGTCTCCATGTACCCCGTGACCATGAAATGGCGCGACCAGGACGTGGCTCGAGTTCGGACCGCATACTGGCGGCACCCGGGGACATGCGACTCGGTGGGCGCGCAAGAAAGCACGCCCACCTCGGTTGACTAGCGCAGCACGAACGGATTGCCGGTCGACGCGCCCGTGTTGATCCACACGCTTTTCGTCTGCAGGTATTCGCTCACGGCGTCGATGCCGTTCTCGCGGCCCAACCCGGAATCCTTGTACCCGCCGAACGGGGACATGTAGCTGACCGCGCGATAGGTATTCACCCAGACCGTGCCCGATTCGATGCGCTCCGACATCCGGAATGCGCGGCCGATATCGCGCGTCCATACGCCGGCGCCGAGGCCGAAACGCACATCGTTTGCCATCTCGACTGCTTCGTCCTCCGTATCGAAGCGGATCACCGCGAGCACGGGACCGAATACCTCTTCCTGTGCGATCCGCATATCGTTGCTGACGCCGGTGAAGATCGTCGGCTCGACGAACCAGCCGTCGCCGCACTCGGCGCGTGTCGCGGCCTGCCCGCCGAGCGCAAGCGTGGCGCCTTCATTCCGTGCAACGTCGATATAGTGGAGCACCTTGTCGTATTGCGGGCGCGTCGTGATCGGCCCGACCTGCGTGCCGGCATCCATCGGATTGCCCATGCGCGCGGTACGCGCGAGCGCGACCACGCGCTCGACCACCTCGTCATGCACCGTCGACTGCACGAGCAGCCGCGATCCGGCGATACAGGTCTGCCCCGTCGCCGCGAAAATGCCGGATACCGCGCCATTGACCGCGTCGTCGAGATTCGCATCGTCGAATACGATGTTCGGCGACTTTCCGCCGAGCTCGAGGCTCACGTGCTTGAAATCGCGAGCGGCCTGCTCGTTGATCCGGCGGCCGGTCGAATCCGCGCCGGTAAACGTGACCTTGCGCACGAGCGGGTGCGATACGAGTGCGCTGCCGACTTCGTTCCCGAAGCCGGTCACGACGTTCACGACACCACGCGGGAATCCGACCTCGTGCAGCAGTTCGACGAATTCGAGCGTCGAGGCCGACGTGAATTCCGACGGCTTGATGACCGCCGTGCACCCGGCTGCGAGCGCGGGCGCAAGCTTCCATGCCAGCAGCATCAACGGCGAGTTCCACGGCGTGATGATCGCGACGACACCGAGCGGTTCGCGCCGCGTGAAATTGAAGTAGCCCTGCTTGTCGAGCGGTATGACGTCGCCCTGGATCTTGTCCGCAAGCCCGCCGTAGTAGCGGTACCACTGCGGCAAATAGTGGAGCTGCGCGTGCATCTCCGCATACAGCTTGCCATTGTCGCGCACCTCGACTTCGGCAAGACGGGCCGCGTCGCCGGCCAGGCGATCGGCGAGCCGACAGAGCAACTGCCCACGCGCGCTGGCGGACAACCCTCGCCACTCGCCGGAAACGAACGCACGATGCGCGGCCCGCACCGCGAGATCGGCGTCGGCTTCGTTGCCGCGTGCGATTTCGGCCCACGGCTGGCCGGTGAACGGATTGTCGCTGTTGAACCACTGACCGCTTGCGGGCTCGCGCCGCTCGCCGTCGACAAAATGAAAATAGCGTTGCATGACCGGCTCGCTGGTGTCGATGATTGCGTTCCGTGCACGCGCACGATCGCGCCGTGCAACAGCCCACGGAACAAAAAAGCGTGCGCCGGATGCCTGCGCCTCCGGCACGCGCAGCGGACGTGCGTCAGAACGGCGCGAAACCGAGACCTTCGCGGAAGCGGTTCTTGATATATACGCCGTCCCGGGGCGGAAGCGCGCGCGGCGGCTCGTCCGCACGGATATGCACCTGCGCGAACACCGGGCCACTGCCCACCTTCACACGCTCGACGATGTGGGTAACTTCACGCTCGTCGTGAATCGCGAACGAGTCGGCCAGCCCGAAACCTTTCGCGACCGCGACGAGATCCGTGCCGAGGCTCGAATGGCTTTGCTGCATGCCGGTTTCGCCGTAGTGCCCGTTGTCGAGTACGACGATCGTGAGGTTCTTCGGTTGCTTCGCGCCGATCGTACCGAGCACGCCGATTCCCATCAGCTGTTCGCCGTCGCCGGTGACGACGACGACCTGCCTTTCCGGTTGCGCGAGCGCGAGGCCGAGGCCCAGCGCGGCAGCGCCGCCCATCGCGCCCCACAAATAGAAGTTGCCGACACGATCGCCGGCGGCGAATACGTCATACGACGCCGATCCGAGGCCCGTCACGACCAGTGCGTCCGGCACACCGGCCAGCAGGTTCGCGACGAATGCGCGCCGCTCGATCGTCTTCGCGTTCTGCCCGCTCATTACTTTCTCTCCCATTTCTTGCGACCGATGAGGCTTTGCGACAACAGGACCGCGACTTGCTCGCCCGCTTCGAACGCAGCGTCGAAGCCCGCACTGACGATTTCCTCGACATCCTCGGGACGATCGGCGCGCAACACCGTGATCCCCATCAGCTCGAGCGCAGCCTGGGTCGTCTTTCCCATCGGCCCTTGCCACGGGTTGAACTCCGCATACTCGCCGCGCATCGTCACGAGCGTGAAGAACGGCAAGTTGCAGCTGCGCAGCAGCGAAAACATGTTCACGCAGTTGCCGACACCGCTGCTCTGCATCAGCAACACCGCACGCTGCCCGCCGAGCCACGCACCGCTCGTCAGTGCGACGCCTTCTTCCTCGGTCGTCAGGGCGATCGCCTCGATCTCGTCGTCCGCAATCGCCCGGCGAATCACCTGCGTATGTCCTGCATCCGGGACGTAGGCAATCTGCCGGGTACCACCGGCCTTCAGGACGGAAAATATGGACTCCTGCCAGACTGGCGTTTGTCCCGCTGCAGTGCTCATGTGACGTGCTCCTTCATGAAGTGGTTTCAGGCATAATAAAATGCGATTACACCCATCAAGAAATAGAGTTTTCTGATTGAAGGATCACGAATCGGCATGGACATCAAGCAACTGCGTGCGCTGCTGGCCGTCGCTGAAACGGGCAGCGTCACCCGTGCGGCCGACGTGCTGCACATCGTTCAACCTGCCGTCTCCCGGCAACTGAAGCTGCTCGAGGAAGACGTGGGGACTTCGCTCTTCGAGCGAGGCAGATATGGCATGGAACTGACGGAGTCGGGCGAGATCCTCGCCGAGCACGCCAGGCGTGCGCTGCTCGAACTCGATCGTGCGCGCGCCGAAATCCAGCCGTCCGACGCCAGGATTTCCGGCATCGTGACGATCGGGTTGTTGCCGAGCACGTCGGATCTGCTCGCCGGACCACTCCTGAGTGAAGTCAGGGAACGCTACCCGGCCGTGAACCTTCGGATTTCCGTGGGCTATGCCGGGCATATGCGCGACTGGCTCGAATCGGGCGAAGTCGACGCGGCACTGCTTTACAACCCGAAGGCCACGCCGACCGTTCAGGTTCAACCGTTGCTCAGCGAGAGTCTGTGCGTCGTCGGACCGCCATCGTCGCGGCTGTCAGCCAAACGCCCTGTCGCGCTTGCCGACCTCACATCGTGGCCGATGATCCTGCCGAGTGCGCCGCATGGCATACGCAACCTGCTGGAACAGGCGTGCCCCGGTAGCGGGATGAAGCTCAACGTGGTCGTCGAAACGAATGCAATGAGCGTACAGAAAAGCCTGGTTGCGGGTGGGCATGGCTTCACGATCCTGCCGAGCATCGCCGTCACCGAAGATGTCGCGCGCAAGCAGCTTCGTGCGGCACCGCTCACCGATCAGGCACTGCAACGAACGATCGTGCTTGCGCTGCCGAATACGCGCCGGATCACGACGGCCGTGCGCGCGGTCGCGTCGATTCTGGTGCTCGAAATGAAGCGCGCCGTCGAGCGCGGCGACTGGCCGGCCGCACGCTGGCTTGCCGACTGACCCGGCCGGGCACGCGTCACGCCGGCGATGCGTCGGCCGCGCGCAACGTAATGCCGGTCCACGCACCGCTGGCGGCCAGTTCCTGCACCAGTTCGACGATCGTCTGGCGCACCGCGAGTGCGGCCGAATTCACCGGCGACGTATTCGACCAGCACAAGCTTGCGGGACGCCGGATCTCCGGATCGACGATACGGCGCATCTTCGGGCGCCCCGACGGCTCACGCAGCGCAACCGTCGACGCAGGCAGAATCGTGCATGCGGCGCCCGACTGCGCGAGCGACACCAAGGTGGGCAGCGAATCGATATCCGCGATGATGTTGAGCGGGACTTCCTCGCGGGCGAAGGTGCGCTCGAGCAACAGGCGCAGACCATTGGGCACGCCTGGCGCGACGAGCGGCACGCCGGCAAGCGCAGCGAGACTGCAGGTGCGCGAACGCGCCGCTATGGCGCCACCCGGCTCGCCGAGCAGGCACAGCGTTTCGTCGAAGAGCGGCATGGCGGTAATCCCGGTCGTGTTCGACTCCCGAAACAGGATCGCGAGATCGAGCCGCCCGTTCGCCAGCAATTCGTTGATGAAGCCGCTCATGCTCTCGACGTACTGCAGCCGAATGCCGGGATACCGGGCACGCACGCGTTCGAACACCGGTACCGCCAGAATCGAGGTCATCGTCGTCGGGAAACCGACCGCGACCGTGCCCGACTCGCTGCCCGCCCCCTCCTTCACTTCCTGGCGCAACTGCTCCATTTGTCTGAGCACAAGATGCGCGTGCCGGTAAAGTGCCTGCCCCGCGGCCGTCGGCTTGACGCCCTGAGGGCTGCGAACCAGCAGCGCGACGCCAAGATCGTCTTCGAGTTTTGCAATCTGCTGGCTGAGCGACGGCTGCGCGACGTAGAGCTTTTCCGCCGCTTTCCCGAGGCTGCCGTATTCGACGATGCTGACAAAGTAACGAAGCTGGCGGATGTCCATGAGGGTTCGAATCGGTTCGACTGGTCATAGGATACCCCTATGACCGGTACATTCAAACGGTATTTCCGCCGAGCAGGCGCTTCCAATACAGTCGTCGTCATCCTACTTCGAACAGCCGGTTCACTCGGCGATGGAGACGACATTGAACGCAATGCAGTCCGGCGTCGGCCATGACGGTACCCAGGTTGCCACGGATGTGATCTCTCACGATCGCGCCACGGCCTTCGCCGCCACACTCGATCTTGATCGTCACCCCGTAGCCGGCGACGCGCTGCCGCCGCTCTGGCACTGGCTCTACTTCTGGTCGGTTGCTCGGCAGTCCGAACTCGGCCAGGACGGACATCCGCTCAAGGGCGGCTTTCTCCCCGATCTCGGCTTGCCGCGCCGCATGTGGGCGGGCGGACGTGTCGTATTCGAGCACCCGCTGCCGATCGGCGAAGCTGCCGTGCGCACGTCGCGTGTGCTGTCGGTCGAACACAAGGCGGGACGCAGCGGTCCGCTCGGGTTCGTGACGGTCGAGCACCTGATCGAAAGCGGCGGCACCGTCGCGATCCGCGAAGAACACGACATCGTCTATCGCGGCGCGGTAGAACCCGGTGCGGCTGCTCCCGCACCGAAGGCCGCGCCGGACGGCGCGCAGTGGCAGCGCGACGTCACACCGGACGAAGTCCAGCTCTTCCGCTATTCGGCATTGACGTTCAACGGCCACCGGATCCATTACGACCGCACTTACGCACGAGAAATCGAAGGTTACCCGGACCTCGTCGTGCACGGACCGCTGATCTCGACCCTGTTGCTGGACCTCGTCCCGCGCTCGCTCCCGGGCGCCACCGTTCGCGAATATGCGTACCGCGCGGTGCGGCCGACGTTCCTCGGCAACACGTTCAGCGTGTGCGGACGCGTCGCCGATGACGGAAAAACGATCGACCTGTGGGCAAAGGACCACGACGGCTGGCTGACGATGTCCGCCCGCGCGACCCTTGCCTGACTCCCCCGTATTGACCAAGAGACACGCCATGACCCATGCCGACGCGTATCAGGACATTCACGAAGCCGTTCGCGATCTCTGCAGCCAGTTCTCCGCCGAATATTTCCGCAAGGTCGATGAAGAACGCGGCTATCCGGAAGCGTTCGTCGACGCGCTGACGAAAGCCGGCTGGCTTGCCGCACTGATTCCGCAGGAATATGGCGGCTCGGGCCTCGGGCTCACCGAGGCGTCGATCATCATGGAGGAGATCAATCGCGCAGGCGGCAACTCGGGGGCCTGCCACGGCCAGATGTACAACATGGGCACGCTGCTGCGCCACGGCTCCGCCGAGCAGAAGCAGCACTATCTGCCGAAGATCGCGAGCGGCGCGCTGCGCCTGCAGTCGATGGGCGTCACCGAGCCGACGACCGGCACCGACACGACGAAGATCAAGACGACCGCGGTGCGCAAGGGCGACCGTTACGTGATCAACGGCCAGAAGGTATGGATCTCGCGTATCCAGCATTCCGACCTGATGATCCTGCTCGCGCGCACGACACCGCTGTCCGACGTGAAGAAGAAATCCGAAGGCATGTCGATCTTCCTCGTCGATCTCCATCACGCGATCGACAACGGGATGACGGTCCGCCCGATTCCGAACATGGTCAACCACGAGACGAACGAGCTGTTCTTCGACAACCTCGAGATTCCCGCGGAGAACCTGATCGGCGAGGAAGGCCAGGGCTTCAAGTACATCCTCGACGGCCTGAACGCAGAGCGCACGCTGATCGCGGCCGAGTGTATCGGCGACGGTTACTGGTTTGTCGACAAGGTCTCGCAGTATGTGAAGGATCGCGTCGTGTTCGGCCGGCCGATCGGCCAGAACCAGGGCGTGCAGTTCCCGATCGCCCGCTCCTACATCAACGTCGAAGCGGCCAGCCTGATGCGTTTCGACGCTGCGCGGCGATTCGATGCGCACCAGCCGTGCGGCGCGCAGGCGAACATGGCGAAGCTGCTCGCGGCGGATGCGTCATGGGAAGCAGCGAACGCATGCCTGCAATTCCACGGCGGTTTCGGCTTCGCGAGCGAATACGACGTCGAGCGCAAGTTCCGCGAGACGCGCCTGTATCAGGTCGCCCCGATCTCGACGAACCTGATCCTGTCGTACGTCGCCGAGCATATCCTCGGCCTGCCGCGTTCGTTCTGACGAGGAGCGTCGGTCATGCGCCCACTGGAAGGCATCAAGGTCGTCACGTTCGAACACGCGATCGCGGCACCGTTCTGCACGCGCCAGCTTGCGGATCTCGGCGCGCGCATCATCAAGGTCGAGCGGCCCGGCGTAGGCGATTTCGCGCGCAATTACGACGAGCGCGTGTCGGGGCTCGCATCGCACTTCGTGTGGACCAATCGCTCGAAGGAAAGCATCACGCTCGACGTGAAGCAGCCCGCGGCGATCGAGGTCGTGCACCGGCTGCTCGCTGATGCCGACGTGTTCGTGCAGAATCTCGCGCCCGGCGCAACGCAGCGGCTGGGGCTCGACTACGACACGCTTCGCGATCGATATCCGAAGCTGATCGTCTGCGACATCTCGGGTTACGGGCTCGACGGTCCGTTCCGCGACAAGAAGGCGTATGACCTGCTGATTCAGAGCGAGTCGGGTTTCCTGAGCATCACCGGCTCCGACGGCGAACCGGCGAAAGCCGGCTGCTCGATCGCCGACATCGCCGCCGGCATGTACGGCTATACGAACATCCTCGCGGCACTCATCGAACGCGGGCGGACCGGCAAAGGCCGCCACATCGACGTGTCGATGCTCGAAAGCATGGTCGAGTGGATGAGCTATCCGCTCTACTACGCGATCGACGGCCAGACCGCCCCCCGCCAGACCGGCGCGTCGCACGCGACGATCTTCCCTTACGGCCCGTTCAAGGCCGGCGACGGCAAGACCGTGATGCTCGGCCTGCAGAACGAGCGTGAATGGAAAAGCTTCTGCGAGACCGTGCTTCAGCAGCCGGAAGTGACGACAGACGAGCGATTCATCTCGAACAGCCGTCGTGTAGAAAATCGCGAAGCACTCCTTTCCGTTATCGTTCGTGCGTTCTCGTCCCTGACGGCCGCCGACGTGATCGACCGGCTTGAGCAAGCCGGTATCGCGAACGCGCGCATGAACGACATGCAGGCGGTCTGGGAGCATACCCAGCTCATCGCACGAAACCGATGGACCACGGTCGGTACGCCGGCGGGAGACATTCCCGCCCTCTGTCCGCCGGGCATCGACCTCGCGGACGAGCCGCGCATGGGTCCCGTGCCCGCGCTTGGCCAGCATACCCATGCCGTCCTGCGTGAGCTTGGCTACGACGACAACCAGATTGGCGCGCTGCACGAAACCGGCGCGGTCTGAACCAACACCCCCGCGCCGATCGGCGCGTCTCTTGCCACTACAACAAAAAAGCCGCGCCCTTCATCGGGAGCACGGCATTCCATTCAAGAGCTGCACATGGGATCGGGGCCGGCGCTAACGCGCTGACTCCGATCGACCGCAAAACATGGGATCAGAGTATGCGCTCAAGCGCTGACTCTGATCGACATTGGAGACAACGCATGCCTGTCACGACCGTGGCCGATTCGGCCAATCCACGCCCCTCTGACGCGATTTCCGCTCGCAAGCCTGCCTTGAAAGCCATCCTCGTGGCTTGCTCAGGCAATGTGGTCGAGTGGTTCGACTTCTTCGCCTATGCGTTCACGGCGCTATATTTCGCGCCGGCATTCTTTCCCGCCGGCGATCCGACATCGCAGTTGCTCAATACCGCCGGCATCTTCGCAGCCGGGTTCCTGATGCGTCCCGTGGGCGGCTGGCTCTTTGGCCGGATCGCAGACCGGCGGGGGCGGAGGAAATCGATGGTCATCTCGGTGCTCATGATGTGCTTCGGTTCGCTCATGATCGCCGTGTTGCCGACCTATGCGCAGATCGGTTCGTGGTCATCCCTGCTGCTGTTGCTCGCACGTCTGCTTCAAGGCCTGTCCGTCGGCGGAGAATACGGCACCAGCGCGACCTATCTGAGCGAAGTCGCCACGCCCGGGCGCCGGGGGTTCTATGGCTCGTTCCACTACGCGACGATCATTGCAGGTCAGTTGCTCGCGGTGCTCGTCGTCGCGATTCTTCAGTCGCTGCTGACAACGGAGGAACTCCGCCACTGGGGCTGGCGGGTTCCGTTCGCAATCGGCGCCGTTGGCGCGGTCATCGCGATGGTCGTGCGGCGCGCGATGCACGAATCCAGCTCCAGTGCGCATCGCGCCCATCCGCTGGCCGGCACGATTCGAGGCATGCTGCAGCATCCCAGGGAGCTGCTGATGGTGCTGGGTTTTACAGGGGGCGGCTCGCTCCTGTTTTACACGACCACCTCGTACATGCAGAAATACATGGTCAACACGGCCCACATGAACCCGAAGACGGCCAGCAGCGTCATGACCGGCGCACTCTTCATCTTCATGTGCGTGCAGCCGCTGTTCGGCATGTTGTCCGACCGCATTGGCCGCCGTCCGCAGATGATTGCATTCAGCCTGTTCTTCATCGGTGCGACTGTTCCGCTGATGACCGTCATCGGCACGAATGCGGATCCGTGGAAGGCGTTCGGGCTGGTCCTGGTGAGCCTGCTCGGCATGAGCCTGTACACCTCCATCAGCGGGCTGCTCAAGGCAGAATTGTTCCCGGCAGGTGTTCGCGCGATGGGCGTGGGCCTGCCCTATGCCATCGCCAACGCCGCGTTCGGCGGAACAGCGGAGTATGTCGCGCTGTGGTTGAAATCCCGTGGCATCGAGTCCACGTTCTTCTGGTACGTGAGCGCCATGAGTGTCGTGCTCCTGATTTGCTCGATGTGTCTCCGACGCGCGGGCGAAGCGACGCACCTCGACGAGCGGCAGTAGCGGCCGGAAGCCGGCGCCACGCGCGCGTCGCCGAGTATCGGGAAGGTCGGGGCGTCGCGTTGCGGCACGATCGCGACGGCACGATCATCAATGTGCTTCGCGCAGTCTCGGGATTCCGATCGTTCGCAAACCCCTCGTCTGTCGTAATGAGGGGTTTTCTCTTCCACATCGCATATTCGGGTAGTTCGGCCCGCCGCCACCTCCAGGCGTGACCCACACGATGTTCTGCGTCGGGTCCTTGATGTCGCGGGTCTTGCAGTGCACGCAGTTCTGCGCGTTGATCACCAGGCGATCGCCGCCGACGTCGTTCTTCTCGAACGCGTACACGGCCGCCGGGCTGAAACGACCCTCCGGCCCCGCGGACGTGCGCAGGTTCGCGTTCACCGGCACGTATGCGGGTAATGCGGTGTTCCGTCCGTGTTTCAGGTTTCAAGCAGGTTGGGATGCAACGCGCTGGATGGTCTATCCCGGTTCAATCGTTCGAACTGAACGCGGCTCGCCGGGAGCCGGTTCAGGCAGCCACCGTCATCCCGCGGTGCGACGCAAATGCGAGAACCTTCTGCGCACGCAACAAAACCGGGCGGTCGACCATCTTTCCATCGACCGTCGTGGCGGCACCGTCCGCGCGAGACACCGCATCGACCACGCGAATCGCCCATTCCACGTCGCGAGCGCTCGGGCTATAACACTCGTGTACCGCCGCGATCTGCTTGGGATGGATACAGAGCTTCGCCCCGAAACCATGACGCTTGCCGTTCCGCGTATCCGCCACGAGCCGCTCCGTATCGTGGATATCCGGCGTGACACCGTCCACCGGCTGCTCGATCCCGGCGACACGCGAAACAAGGGCTAGCTGGGTCCGGTACGGATTCAATGCCTCGCAATCGTCGTCGGTTCCCATCTCCGCGATGAAGTCGAGCGTGCCGAACATCAAGCGCTTCACATAAGGCGCCTTGGCGATGTCCATCGCCGACCACATCCCGCGTGCCGTTTCAATGAGAGGAAAAACCGGGATCTTGCGTTTCGCGTTCGATACGACTTCGACGATATCGTCGAGGCTCTCCGTTTTGGGAATGACGACACCCGCGATACCTTCAAGCGCAACGAGTTTTGCATCCTGCTCGAACCAGGGTGTACCACGTCCGTTGATTCTCACCAGAACCGGCTGGTGGCGGGACACCCATGCCCTCACGGTTTCCCGAGCGCTCACCTTGGCTGCGGGCTCCACCGCATCCTCCAGATCGATGATGACCGCGTCGGCGCCACTCGCAAGCGCGCTCGCGAAACGTTCCGGCCGATTGCCCGGAACAAAAAGATATGACTGGGCGGAGAACGCAACTTCGGATGACATGGCAATCTTCTGTAAAAGGGACGAACAGGGAGCAGGACTCGCCGATCACTGCAATGCTTCGCCTAGCTCCGGCACGAGCGCGAACAGATCGCCGACGAGACCGTAGTCGGCCACGCCAAAGATCGGCGCTTCCGGATCCTTGTTGATCGCGACGATCACCTTCGAATCCTTCATGCCGGCCAAGTGCTGGATCGCACCCGAGATGCCGACCGCGATGTACAGCTGCGGTGCGACGATCTTGCCGGTCTGGCCGACCTGGTAGTCGTTCGGCACGTAGCCTGCGTCGACTGCCGCGCGCGATGCGCCCAGTGCTGCCGACAGCTTGTCCGCCAGCGGCTCCAGCACCTTCGTGTAGTTTTCGCCGCTGCCCAGACCGCGGCCGCCCGACACGATGATCTTCGCGCTCGTCAGTTCCGGCCGGTCCAGCTTCGTTACTTCACGGCTCACGAATTGCGACTTGCCGGCGTCGGCTGCCGCTTCGATCTTCTCGACCGATGCGCTGCCGCCTTCCGCTGCCACCGGATCGAAACCGGTCGCGCGCACCGTGATCACCTTGATCGGATCGCTCGACTGCACCGTCGCGATCGCGTTGCCCGCGTAGATCGGGCGCTCGAACGTGTCGGCAGACACCACCGCCGTGATGTCCGAGATCTGCGCGACGTCCAGCTTCGCGGCGATACGCGGCGCGATGTTCTTGCCGTAGGCCGTCGCCGGCGCGAGGATGTGCGAGTAATCCTTCGCGATGTTCAGCGCGGTCGCTTCGACGTTTTCCGCGAGCCCCACTTCGAGTTGCGGCGCGTCGGCCAGGAGGACCTTCGATACGCCTGCGATCTTCGCTGCTGCGTCGGCTGCCGCTTGTGCGTTGTGGCCCGCGACCAGCACGTGAATGTCACCACCGATCTTCGCTGCCGCCGCCACCGTGTTCAGCGTCGCGGCCTTGATCGACGCGTTGTCGTGTTCTGCAATCACCAGAATCGTCATTTCTTTCCGCTCCCTCTTACAGCACCTTGGCTTCGGTCTTCAGCTTCTCGACCAGCGTCTTCACGTCCGGCACCTTCACGCCGGCTGCGCGCTTCGGCGGCTCGACCACCTTCAGCGTCTTCAGACGCGGCGCAACGTCCACGCCCAGGTCTTCCGGCTTCACGGTTTCCAGCGGCTTCTTCTTCGCCTTCATGATGTTCGGCAGCGTCACGTAGCGCGGCTCGTTCAGGCGCAGGTCGGTGGTGATCACCGCCGGCAGCGTCAGCGACAGCGTTTCCGCGCCGCCGTCGACTTCGCGTGCGACCGTTGCACGGCCGTCGGCCACCGTCACCTTCGACGCGAACGTCGCTTGCGGCAGGCCTGCCAGCGCAGCCAGCATCTGGCCCGTCTGGTTCGAATCGTCGTCGATCGCCTGCTTGCCGAGGATCACCAGTTGCGGCTGCTCCTTGTCGACCAGCGCCTTCAGGATCTTTGCGACGCCCAGCGGCTCGACGCCATCGGTCGACTCGACGAGGATCGCGCGATCCGCGCCGATCGCCAGCGCCGTACGCAGCGTTTCCTGCGCTTGCGCGACGCCCACCGATACGGCGATCACTTCGGTCGCCACGCCCGCTTCCTTCAGGCGCACGGCTTCTTCAACCGCGATTTCGTCGAACGGGTTCATCGACATCTTCACGTTCGCGATGTCGACACCCGTGTTGTCCGACTTCACGCGGACCTTCACGTTGTAATCGACCACTCTTTTCACTGGCACCAGGATTTTCATGCACACGCTCCAAAGTTACGAATACGACCAGAGGCCATTCTATAGCGAGGCCTCATGACTGCGCGGCCAAGCGGACCCAACCTTCGTGGTTGTCGAGGATACCGCTTCTTGGCGACGCGCCAATGATAGCGAACGGTCGTTCTATTTTAAAAGAGAAAAAACCCGGACGCAAAGCCCGGGTTTTCGATCATCGACTCTAATCTCGCCGGGCGCCCTTGCTCCGCCCGTCACCAGGCGGCAATGACCGCTCCGCCGAACTTGCCTTCGATGAACTGCTTCACATCGGCCGAATGATAGGCTGCGACCAGTTTCGCGACCCACGGCTTGTTCCGGTCCGCCTCGCGGATCGCCAGGATATTCGCGTACGGGCCATTCGGCCCTTCGATCGCGATCGCGTCCTGTTTCGGTTTCAACCCTGCTTCCATCGCGTAGTTGGTGTTGATCGCGGCCGCGTCGACGTCGCCGAGCGAGCGCGGAATCTGCGCCGCATCGAGTTCGACGATCTTCAGCTTGCGCGGATTGTCGACGATATCGAGCGGCGTCGCCTTCAGCCCCGCGTCCGCGCGCAGCTTCAGCAGGCCCTGCTTTTGCAGCAACAGCAGCGCACGGCCGCCGTTGGTCGGATCGTTCGGGACCGCGATGCGCGCGCCCGGCTTCAGTTCGGCCAGCGATTTCACGCGCTTCGAATAGACGCCCATCGGGAACGTGACGGTATCCGCGATCTTGATCAGCTTGTAGCCGCGATCCTTCACCTGCGCCTGCAGATACGGATCGTGCTGGTAGCTGTTCGCATCGAGGTCGCCCGACGCGAGCGCGGCGTTGGGCTGCACGTAATCGGAGAATTCGACGATGCGGATGTCGAGGCCGCTCTTCGCCGCGACCTTCTTCACCGCTTCCATGATCTGCGCGTGCGGCCCGCCCGTCACCCCCACCTTGATGGTTTCGGCCTGAGCGTGCGCGCCCGCGAACAGCGCGGCCGCGCCGAGGGCCGCCGCGAATTTCAGCATGAAGCGTCGTTGCATCGTGTGTCTCCTGACGGATAGATCAGTTTTGTTTTACTTGTGGCTCAGCCGGCGGACGAGCCAGTCGCCGAACGACTGCACGATCTGCACGAACACGATCAGGATCGCGACCACCGTCCACATCACTTCGGGCAGATAGCGCTGGTAGCCGTAGCGGATCCCGAGATCGCCGAGGCCGCCGCCACCGATCGCGCCCGCCATCGCCGAATAGCCGACCAGCGACACGAACGTGATCGTCAGGCCCGCGACGACGCCCGGCAGCGATTCGGGCAGCAGCACCTTGAAGACGATTTGCGACGTGGTCGCGCCCATCGATTGCGCAGCCTCGATCAGCCCGCGGTCGACTTCGCGCAACGCCGTCTCGACGAGACGCGCGATGAACGGCGCGGCCGCGAGCGTCAGCGGCACGACCGCCGCGGCCGTGCCGATCGACGAACCCGTGATGAGCCGCGTAAACGGAATCACCGCGACCAGCAGGATGATGAACGGCGTCGAGCGGACCGCATTCACGATGCCGCCAAGCACACGGTTCACGGCGAGGTTCTGCAGCACGCCCTGGCGATCGGTCAGGTAGAGCAGCACACCGAGCGGCAGGCCGACGAGCGCGCCAACCACTCCGGAGATGCCGACCATGATCAGCGTCTCCCAGAACGACTGCACGAACATATCGAACATCTCACTCAACATACGAAAGCTCCTCTACCACCACACCTTGCTCGCGCAGGAACGCGAGTGCCTGCCCGACCTTGCCCGGCTCGCCGCCCGCGAGCACCGCGAGCGAACCGAATGCCTGCCCCTGGATCTCGTCGATCTGGCCGTGCAGGATGTTGAAATCGAGCTCGTACCGGCGGATCGTCTCCGACAGGATCGGCTGGTCGACACCCGAGCCCGTGAACGCCAGCCGCAGCAGATGCCCGCTGCCCGTCTTCAGCCGTTCGGCCACGCGCGCCTTCAGCGCGGGCGGCAATTCCTGCGCGATCACATCGCCGATCAGCGCGCGCGTCACTTCATGATGCGGCTGCAGGAACACGTCGATCACGCGGCCTTCCTCGACCACACGCCCTGCATCGAGCACCGCGACGCGATCGCACACCTGCTTGATCACTTCCATCTGGTGCGTGATCAGCACGATCGTCAGGCCGAGCTCACGGTTGATGCGCTTCAGCAGGTCAAGGATCGAGCGCGTGGTCTCGGGATCGAGCGCGGACGTCGCTTCGTCCGACAGCAGCACCTTCGGCTGGCTCGCGAGCGCGCGTGCGATACCGACGCGCTGCTTCTGCCCGCCGCTGATCTGCGACGGATAGCGATCCTTCTGCGCGGACAGCCCGACGAGGTCGAGCAGCGGCAGCACGGACGCCTCGATCTCGGCACGGCTTGCGCCGGCCAGTTCGAGCGGCAGCGCCACGTTGTCGAATACCGTGCGCGACGACAGCAGGTTGAAGTGCTGGAAGATCATGCCGATCTCGCGGCGCGCCTCGCGCAGCGCGCCAGCCGGCAGCAGCGTGAGATCGCGCCCGCTGACGACGACATTGCCTTCGGTCGGCCGCGTGAGCAGGTTGATGGTGCGCACGAGCGTGCTCTTGCCGGCGCCGCTTCGGCCGATGATGCCGAACACCTCGCCCTGCGGGATCGTCAGGTTGATGTTGCGCAGCGCCTCGACCCAGCCGCCCGGCCCGGGAAATCGCTGCGAAAGATTGCGTAATTCGATCATGTAAACAAGACGGCGGCCGGCTGGCGAGTTGGCCCGCCAGTCGGCCGCCGATGCATCTGGAATAACCGTCGATTTTACCGCAAACCCCTCATTCCCCTTAATAATCGATTTCGATCTTTTCATAACTACACGAAATTAGAGGAGCGCCGCTGGCCCGCCGCAGGAATGCCGCGACTATGATCCCGGAACACATGCCAACGAACAGGGGACACGCCAGATGACCGCCACGACCACGCCGGCCGCCGCACCCGCCACCGCCGGACCGGCGCCTTTGGCGTCGCCCGCGCCGACCATGGGCCGGCTGCGTACCGCGGACGGGCTCGAACTGGCGTCGTACCGCTGGGCGGCCGGCGACGGCACCGCGCCGCCGCGCGCGACGATCGCGCTCGTGCACGGCCTCGCCGAACACGCGGGCCGCTATGCCGCACTCGCCGGCCGGCTGAATGCGGCCGGCATCGACGTGCTCGCGATCGATCTGCGCGGGCACGGCCAGTCACCCGGCAAGCGCGCCTGGGTCGAGCGCTTCGACGGCTACCTGAACGATGCGGATGCGCTGGTCGCGGAAGCCGCGCACGGCAATGCGCCGCTGTTCCTGATGGGGCACAGCATGGGCGGCGCGGTCGCGGCGCTATACGCGATCGAACGCGCGCCGGCACGCGGCCACGCGCTGACGGGCCTCGTGCTGTCGAGCCCGGCGCTCGCGCCGGGGCGCGACGTGCCACGCTGGATGCTCGCGGTGAGCCGCGTCATCAGCCGCGTCTGGCCAACCTTCCCCGCGATCAAGATCGATGCAGCGCTGCTGTCGCGCGATCCGGCCATCGTCGCGGCCAACCGCGCCGATCCGCTCGTGCATCACGGCGCGGTGCCCGCGCGCACCGGCGCGGAGATTCTCGACGCGATGGCACGCATCGAAAGCGGCCGCGGTGGACTGCGCGTTCCGGTGCTCGTCTATCACGGCACCGAGGACAAGCTGACCGAGCCCGACGGCAGCCGCGCGTTCGGCGCGCGCGTCGGCTCGCCCGATCGTACACTGACGCTATACGAAGGCGGCTTTCACGAAACGATGAACGATCTCGAACGCGACCGCGTGATCGACGCGCTGATCGCGTGGATTCACGCGCGCGTGCCGGCGCGCTGAGCGCGCCCGGCCGGTCGGTCGATCATCAGATGCCGGCCAGCACGCGCAGGTGTGCGACGACGCTGCGCCCGAGCGCGGACAGGTTGTAGCCGCCTTCGAGGCAGCTGACGATGCGGCCCTGCGCATGCCGGCGCGCCACGTCGACGATCTGCGCGGTCAGCCATTCGAAGTCGGCTTCGACGAGGCCGAGGTTGCCGATGTCGTCCTCGCGATGCGCATCGAACCCCGCCGACACGAACAGCATCTGCGGCTTGAACGCATCGAGGCGCGGCAGCCAGAACATGTCGACGGCCTCGCGGATCGCCATCCCGTTGCTGCGCGCGGGCATCGGCAGGTTGACCATGTTCGGCGCCTGGTGATCGACGCCCGAGAACGGATACAGCGGATGCTGGAAGAAGCTGCACATCAGCACGCGCTCGTCGTTCGCGAATGCGGCCTCGGTACCGTTGCCGTGATGCACGTCGAAATCGATGATCGCGACACGCTCGAGACCGTGTACGTCGAGCGCATGCCGTGCGGCAATCGCGACGTTGTTGAAGAAGCAGAAACCCATCGCGCGCGCCGGCTCCGCATGGTGGCCGGGCGGACGCACGCCGCAGAACGCATTCGCATAGCGGCCTTCGATCACCGCGTCGGTCGCCGCGATCGCGGCGCCAGCCGCGCGCAGCGCAGCGCGCCACGTATCGCGGTTCATCAGCGTATCGGGATCGATCTCGACGTAGCCATCGACCGGCGTCATGCTCCGGATGTAGTCGATGTGCGCCTGCGTATGCACCCGGCCCAGCGCTACCTCGCTCGCGAACGGAGCGGTTTCGTGCACGATCAGGTCGTCGATGCGGCTCGCGATCAGTTGATCCTGGATCGCCGACAGGCGGGCCGGACATTCCGGATGCCATTCCCCCATCTCGTGCAGCATGCAGTCGGGGTGCGTATAGAAAGCGGTTGCCATAAGCTGTCATCCGCGGCGCACGATGCGCCGCAGGTCTCCATCAATGATGTCCATCGTCTGCCGCGAATTCGCCGCTAACTTACCACAATGGGGGCCCGCCACGCCCCGGCGGGCCGGATCCGTCGGGTATACTGCGCCGAACCCAATCGCCCTGTCCGCCCGCTTCGACATGAATTCCAGCAAGCCTGCCGCCCTTCTCTCCGCGCTGTTCCGTGTTCGCGTGCCGCTCGTTGCGGCCGCCGTGGTCGCGGCCCTCGGCACCGCGTCTGCCGGCGCGCAGACGCAACCCGCGAAGTCCGCGGGCAAGCTCGTCGCACAGGCCCAGCCGCAGCAGCCGACGCAGCAAGGCCAGACCTTCGAAGAGGAAATCGTTCCGCAGCGTTACGCGAACAACGCGAAGGTCGACGCGTTCATCGACGATATGGTGAGCCGCAACGGCTTCGACTCCACCAGCCTGCACGCGCTGTTCTCGCGCATCAGCTATTCGGCGACGGCCGTCAAGCTCGTGAAGCCGGCCGCGTCGCCGACGGTCAAGAACTGGCGCGTCTATCGCTCGCGCTTCATCGAGCCGATCCGCATCAATGCGGGCGTGAAATTCTGGAAGGCGAACCAGGCAACGCTGCAGCGCGCATCCGAGCAATTCGGCGTGCCGCCCGAGGTGATCGTCGGCATCATCGGCGTCGAGACGATCTACGGCCGCTACATGGGCAATTTCCGCGTGCTCGACGCGCTGACGACGCTCACGTTCGACTATCCGGACACGCCGAATCGCGACAGCCGCCAGGCAACGTTCCGCAAGAACCTCGAGGATTTCCTGGTCTGGACGCGCGACAACCAGCTCGACCCGACCACCGTGCTCGGCTCGTATACAGGCGCGATCGGGATCCCGCAGTTCCTGCCGAGCAGCATCCGCGAATACGCGGTCGACTTCGACGGCACCGGCCATGTCGACCTGCGCAGCAGTCCTGTCGATGCGATCGGCAGCGTCGCGAACTACCTGAAGCAGCACGGCTGGGAAACCGATCGCCCGGTGGTCTGGCAGATCACGCCCGATACGGGCAGCCTGGGGATCGCACAGGCCGCCGCCGACGGCCAGCCCGAACCGCACTGGGCGCTGTCGCAACTGATGCGCGCCGGCATGACGCTGAACGAGCCGACGGTCAACATCACCACCGAAGCCGGTACGCCCGTGACGGTGGTCGACCTGCCGTCGCCGGGCCGCGCGACCGAGTACATGCTCGGGCTCAAGAATTTCTACGTGCTGACGCGCTACAACCGCAGCTTCTTCTACGCGCTCACCGTGTACCAGCTCGGCGAGGCCGTGAAGGCACAGATGGAAGCGAGCGGCGCACTTCAGCCGAGCGCCACCGAAACGCAGTCGCAGTAAGCACCGCCTGCCCAAAGAAAAAGCGCCGCACAAGCGGCGCTTTTTTATTGCACGTGCACTGCGCGCGCTTGCCCGCGTTCAGGCAGGAAACACGCCCGTGGACAGGTAGCGGTCGCCGCGATCGCAGACGATGAACACGATCGTCGCATTCTCGACCTGACGCGCAATGCGCATCGCGACTTCGCATGCGCCACCGGACGAAATGCCCGCGAAGATGCCTTCGACCGACGCGAGCCGGCGCGCCATCGTTTCCGCCGCGGCCTGGCTCACGTTCTCGACGCGGTCGACGCGGCTGCGATCGAAGATCGTCGGCATGTACGCTTCCGGCCACTTGCGGATGCCCGGAATGCGCGAACCGTCCTCCGGCTGCGCACCGACGATCTCGATGGCCGGATTCTGTTCTTTCAGATAGTGCGACGTACCCATGATCGTGCCCGTCGTGCCCATGGCCGACACGAAGTGCGTGATGCGCCCTTCGGTATCGCGCCAGATTTCCGGGCCCGTCGTTTCGTAGTGCGCAATCGGATTGTCGGGGTTCGCGAACTGGTCGAGGATCACGCCCTTGCCTTCGCGCTGCATCTCGTCCGCGAGATCACGTGCCAGCTCCATCCCGCCCTTCACCGGCGTCAGGATGATTTCGGCACCGTAGGCGGCCATGCTCTGGCGGCGCTCGACCGACAGATCCTCCGGCATGATCAGCACCATCTTGTAGCCGCGGATCGCCGCTGCCATCGCGAGTGCGATACCCGTGTTGCCGCTCGTCGCCTCGATCAGCGTATCGCCCGGCTTGATGCGCCCGCGCGCCTCGGCCTTGCTGATCATCGACAGTGCCGGACGATCCTTCACGGAACCGGCTGGATTGTTGCCTTCGAGCTTCGCGAGCACCACGTTGTTGCGCGCGCGAATCTCGTCGTCCGGCAGGCGGACCAGTTGGACGAGCGGCGTATTGCCGATCGTGTCTTCGATAGTTTTGTAAGCCATGGATATACCGTGAGTACGAGGCCGATCAATCGATCGATTGTAAACCACTCGTGCCGCTGCCCGCGCCGGCAACCCCATTGCGACGATGGAATACGCCTGCCGCACAACGCGTGGCCGCCGCATACGCCGTGCCCACGCAAAAAACCCGCGGCATGCCGCGAGAAGCCGTCGCAACGACGGCGACTGAAGGAGCTCGTTATCGGCCGCGCGCGACGCGTTACTTTTGCGCGGTGCGGGCAGGCGCAGCCGCGGGCTTGCCGGCCGCCGGCTTGCCCGCGGCCGGCAGCGCGGCACCCGTGCCGGCCACGCCTATCGTCAGGCCTTCCTGCTGAAGCCGCTCGACGGTATGGCCGCCCATGCCTTTCACGCGTGATGCGAGATCGTCCGCATTCCTGAACGGACCGCGTGCGCCGCGTTCGTCGAGAATCGCTTTCGCCCGTGCCGGGCCGATGCCCTTGATGCCGACGAGCGCATCCTCATTCGCGGTGTTGACATCGACGGCCGCCCAGGCCGACGCGATCGTGCCGAGCATTGCCGCTGCGACCAACCATTTCCTGATCATGTGCTGGATCTCCGATGAATACGGCCAGCGGCTGCCGACCGTGAGACCCAGTCTATCGATGCAACGCTTCCGCTTAAACCTGGCCGGATAGCCAACGCACGTAGCGGTCGACGCCTTCCTGCACGGTCAGGAACGGCGCGTCGTAACCGGCCGCACGCAGCTTCGTCTGGTCGGCCTGCGTGAAGCACTGGTACTTGCCGCGCAACGCATCGGGGAACGGCACGTATTCGATCAGCCCCTGCTCGACCTGCTGCGCGAGCGTCAGCGGCGGCAGGTTGTCGAGCACGCGCAACGTATTCACGACCGTCGACGCGATATCGTTGAACGGCTGCGCACGGCCGGTGCCGAGGTTGAAGATGCCCGACTTCTCCGGATGATCGAAGAAGTACAGGTTCACCTTCGTCACGTCCTCGACCGACACGAAGTCGCGCGTCTGCTCGCCCGGCGCATAGCCGTTGTACTCGCCGAACAGCTTCACCTTGCCTTCCGCGCGGAACTGGTTGAAGTTGTGGAACGCGACCGACGCCATGCGCCCCTTGTGCGTCTCGCGCGGGCCGTACACGTTGAAATAGCGGAAACCGGCGATCTGGCTCTTCGCGCTCGGCAGCACGCGACGGATCACCTGGTCGAACAGGAACTTCGAATAGCCGTAGACGTTCAGCGGCGCCTCGACGTCACGCTCCTCGACGAACCGCGTCGAGCCGCCGTAGGTCGCGGCCGACGATGCGTACAGGAACTGCGTGCCCTGCGCGAGGCAGGCGTCGAGCACCGCACGGCTGTAGCGGAAGTTGTTGTCCATCATGTAGCGGCCGTCGGTTTCCATCGTGTCCGAACAGGCGCCTTCGTGGAATATCGCGCGTACCTTGCCGAAATCGCCGCGAGCAAAACGTTCGACGAATTCCGTCTTGTCCAGATAGTCGTCGATCTCGCAATCGACGAGATTGCGGAATTTGTCCGCGCGCGTCAGGTTGTCGACGGCGATGATGCGCGTCTCGCCGCGCGCGTTGAGCGCCTTGACGATGTTCGCGCCGATAAAACCGGCTGCGCCGGTGACGATGAGGGTCATGATCGTCCTGCCTGAAAAGTGCGAGCGATGCGTGGGGCGCGCTTGTCGCGCCACCGCATGTGCTCAGTGAAACAGTTCGTCGTAGTCCACCGTGGCCGTGCCGAGCTTGCCGACCACGATGCCTGCCGCGCGATTCGCGAGCACGACGGCATCGACGAGCGGCACGCCTGCGCCGAGCATCGTCGCGACCGTCGCGATCACGGTATCGCCCGCGCCCGACACGTCGAACACCTCGCGCGCGAGCGCCGGGGCATGCAATTCGCCGGTGGCGGAAAAAAGCGTCATGCCCTCTTCCGAACGCGTAAGCAGCAGCGCGTCGATGTCGAGTTCCGCGCGCAGCTTCGCGACACGCGCTCGCAGATCGTCTTCCGATTTCCACTGCCCGACCACTTCGCGCAATTCCGCGCGATTCGGCGTGATCAGCGACGCGCCGCGATAGCGTGCCCAGTCGTCGCCCTTCGGATCGACGAGGACGGACTTGCCGGCCGCACGTGCCTTCTCGATCATCGTCGTGACGTGCGTCAGGCCGCCTTTCGCGTAATCCGACATCAGCACGACGTCGTGCTGCGGCAGCAGCGAATCGAAGCGCGCGAGCCCTGCGAGCAGCACCTCGTGCGTCGGCATGGCCTCGAAGTCGACGCGCAACAGCTGCTGCTGGCGCGCGAGCACGCGCAGCTTGATCGTGGTCGGCAGCGCCGGGTCGCGCTCGAGATGCGGTGTCACGCCGCTGCTGCCGAGCAGCTCGACGATCCGCTCGCCGGGCTCGTCGCAACCGACGACGCAAAGCAACCCGGCCTGGCCACCGAGCGTCACGGCGTTGCGCGCGACGTTGGCCGCACCGCCGAGCCGCTCTTCCTGACGCTGCACGTGCACGACCGGCACCGGCGCTTCAGGCGAAATGCGATCGACGTTGCCGAACCAGTAACGGTCGAGCATCACGTCGCCGACGACAAGCACGCGCGAGCGCGCGATCTGCGCACGCGGCACCGGAACGACTTCGCGGAGAGTATTCATCGTGCGGTCAGCCACGGGAAGACGACTGGGGATCGACATACGGCCGGCCGATCGCGTAGTAGTCGATGCCCAGCTCGGCCATCGCGTCCGGCTCGTACAGGTTGCGCCCGTCGAAGATCACCGGCACCTTCAGTTCAGCCTTCAGGCGTGTGAAATCGGGGCTCCGGAATTCCTTCCACTCGGTCACGATCACGAGCGCATCCGCGCCCTTCACGGCGACGTCCTGCGTGTCAACGAGATGCAGCCGCGCCAGCGCGTCCGCGTCATTGCCGAAATCCAGCGCGAACACGCGCCGTGCTTCTTCGATCGCGACCGGATCGTATGCACGCACGGTCGCACCGCGTGCGAGCAGCGCGGCGATCAGGCGGCGGCTCGGCGCCTCGCGCATGTCATCGGTGTTCGGCTTGAACGCCAGGCCCCAGACCGCGAACTCGCGGCCGGTCAGGTCGGCACCGAAGCGCTGCTCGATCTTGCCGATCAGCACGTCCTTCTGCGCATGGTTGGCCGCCTCGACGGCCTCCAGGATGCGCAGCGGCTGGCCGTTCTCGCCGGCCGTGCGAATCAGCGCCTGGACATCCTTCGGGAAGCACGAGCCGCCGTAGCCGACGCCGGCGTACAGGAAGTGATAGCCGATGCGCGGATCGGAGCCGATCCCGCGGCGCACGGCCTCGATGTCGGCACCGACCTTGTCGGCGAGATTCGACATCTCGTTCATGAACGAGATACGCGTTGCAAGCATCGCGTTCGCCGCATATTTTGCGAACTCGGCCGAACGCACGTCCATGTAGATCGTGCGCTCGTGGTTGCGGTTGAACGGCGCGTAAAGCTTCTTCATCTTCTCGCGCGCGATCGTGCCCGTCTCGTCGTCGTCGACGCCGATGATGATGCGGTCAGGACGCATGAAGTCTTCGACCGCGGCGCCTTCCTTCAGGAACTCCGGGTTCGACACGACCGAGAAGCGATGCGCGACACTGCCCGCCAGCCCGCGGGCGGCAAGCGCCTCGTCAACCACGCCGCGCACGCGCTGCGCGGTGCCGACCGGCACCGTCGACTTGTCGACGATCACCTTGAAGCTCGTCATGTGGCGGCCGATGTTGCGCGCGGCTTCGAGCACGTACTGCAGGTCGGCCGACCCGTCCTCGTCGGGCGGCGTGCCGACCGCGATGAACTGGATCTCGCCGTGCGCGACGCTCGCCTCGATGTCGGTCGAGAAGCGCAGGCGCCCCGCCGCGCGGTTGCGCGCGATGATGTCCAGCAGCCCCGGCTCGTGAATCGGCATCCCGCCGTTGTTCAGGATATCGATCTTGCGCGGATCGACGTCGAGACAGAAGACGTCGTGACCAATCTCCGCCAGGCAGGCGCCCGTGACGAGACCGACGTAGCCGGTGCCGATGATGGTGATTTTCATAGATGTTCCGGTACTTCCCGGTAATTGACTAACTTGGCCGCCGGGACGAGCCCGGCGACAACCGCAGCGCGTTGGCTCGGCGTACCGGGATCAGCCCGGCATCGCTGGTTCGACGCGGCGCGGCGCATAGGTTTCCCAGCCGCTGCATCCGGGACACTGCCAATAGAAAAGCCGTGCCCGGAAACCACAATTCTGGCACGTATACCGTGGCAGATTCTTCGTGCGCTGCTTGATCAGCGCACGCATCATTTCAAGTTCCTTACGGCGCGGTTCGTCGGCCGCCGCGATTTGCGCATCGAGCAGATGCAGCATCCCCGACAGGTTCGGCGACTTCTCCATCTGCGCGCGCGCGAGCGTGTGCGCCGCGTCCTGGCCACGCAACCCCGCGATGTGCTGGTACGCGATGTCGAGCAGGTCGTTCGACGGATAGCGATCGATATACCCCATCAGCAGCTCGGCGCCTTCGGCGTTCTTGCCGAGCGCGACATACGCCTTCATCAGCTTGTCGGCGACGAGCGGCAGATACGCCGGATTCTGCGCTTCGACGCGCTTCCAGTGCTCGATCGCGGCCGCGTGGTTGCCCTCCGCTTCCGCCGCGTCGCCGGACAGAACCGTCGCGCGAACGTTCTGCGGGTTCACCGCCAGCGCCAGGCGCAGCTGCTCGGCGGCCGCTGCCGCGTTCTTGCGCTGCAGCGCGTCCTGCGCGAGTTCGCAGTGGAACTGTGCGATTTCGACGCCAAGCGGTTTGTCGCTCATCGACTCGATGCGCTTCGCCGTATCGATCGACTTGTTCCAGTCCTTCTCGATCTCGTAGATCGTCAGCAGCGCCCGCTGCGCGCCGAGAGCGTAATCGCCGTCGGCGAGCTTGTGGAATGCCTCCTCGGCACGATCGAGCAGGCCGGCTTTCAGGAAATCCTGGCCAAGCTCGTACAACGCGTGGTCGCGCTCGTTGACCGGCAAGTCCGTGCGGCTCAGCAGGTTCTGATGCACACGGATCGCTCGATCGGTTTCGCCGCGGCGGCGAAACAGGTTGCCGAGCGCGAAGTGCAGTTCGACCGTCTCGGGATCGAGCTTGGCGACCTCGATGAACGCGTCGATCGCCTTGTCGGGTTGTTCGTTCAACAGAAAATTCAGGCCGCGAAAATACGATCGCGGCAGGTTGGCACTCTCCGACAGGAGATTCTTCAGGTCATAGCGTGACGCCGCCCAACCGAGCGCGAACGCGACCGGAATCGCGAGCAACCACCAGAAATCCAGATCCATGCGAAATATCGAAGCAGAGACGAAAACCGCGCGATGATCGCGCGGCGTCCGGGTTAAATGACGGGCGGCATCGGCGGCTGGTCGATGACGGCCGGCGTTTCGCGCGCCGCGCGCAGATCGCGCTTCAGGCGCCCGTTCTCGAGACGCAGGCGGAAGACCGACGGCAGCGCGGACAGCAAGCCGGCCAGCAGCCCCACGGCGAAGAACGCCAGACCGAGCAGGATCAGCGGCGCTTGCCATGAAAAGCCGGCAACGAAATTCAGCGTCGCGGTTTGCGTATTGGCCAGCGCAAGCACCAGCAGCAGCACGAACACCAATACCCGGATCAGCCAGACGATAAACTTCATGAAGCCCTCTCTTTGTTGAGGTTTGCCGCGGCGCGCGACTCCCCTTCGTCGCGCCGAATCGACCCGTATTGTAAAGGAAGCGTTTCCGCGGCTGCGCACATCCTGCGCGCGCCCGTTACGCCGCCCGCGCCGGAAATGAAAAAAGCGCCCGCAAGGGGCGCTTTTCTTTTCAGCCTTCGCCGGATGGGTTCCGGGCACACCGGTTGACGCTCAACGCTCGTCGTCCGGATCGTCAGCCTTCAGCGGTTCACCGGCGCGGCCGTCGACGCGTTCACGCAATTCCTTGCCAGGCTTGAAGTGCGGCACGAACTTCTCGGGCACCTGCACTTTCTCCCCCGACTTCGGGTTGCGTCCGACGCGCGCCGGGCGACGGTTGAGGCCAAAGCTGCCGAAACCCCGAATTTCGATACGATGCCCTTTCGCCAGGGCGTCAGACATCGCATCGAGCATCGTTTTCACCGCGAAATCCGCATCCTTGAGGACAAGTTGCGGAAATCGCGATGCCAGCTGCGCGACCAACTCGGATTTGGTCATACTTCAGCAGACCTCGTGAGGCTTACTGGTTCTGGCCGTCGAGCTTCGCCTTCAGCAGCGCGCCGAGGTTGGTCGTACCGGTCGCAGCAGAGCTGGAGTCCGACTGCAGGCCGCGGATCGCTTCCTGTTGCTCAGCCGAATCCTTCGCCTTGATCGACAGGTTGATGCCGCGCGACTTACGATCGATGTTGATCACCATCGCGTTGACCTTGTCGCCTTCCTTCAGCACGTTGCGTGCATCTTCGACGCGATCCTGCGAGATTTCCGACGCACGCAGGTAGCCTTCGATGTCGCCCGTCAGCGTAACGACCGCACCCTTCGCATCGACCGTCTTCACGACGCCGTCGACGATCGAGCCCTTGTCGTTCATTGCAACGTAGTTGCTGAACGGGTCGCCTTCGAGCTGCTTGATGCCGAGCGAAATACGTTCCTTCTCGACGTCGATACCGAGCACGATTGCTTCGACTTCGTCGCCCTTCTTGTACTTGCGAACGGCTTCTTCGCCGGTTTCGCTCCACGACAGGTCCGACAGGTGGACCAGGCCGTCGATGCCGCCCGGCAGACCGATGAACACGCCGAAGTCGGTGATCGACTTGATTGCGCCCGTGATCTTGTCGCCCTTCTTGAAGTTGCGGCTGAAGTCATCCCACGGATTCGGCTTGCACTGCTTCATGCCGAGGCTGATACGACGACGGTCTTCGTCGATCTCGAGGACCATGACTTCGACTTCGTCGCCCAGCTGGACAACCTTCGACGGAGCAACGTTCTTGTTGGTCCAGTCCATTTCCGACACGTGGACGAGGCCTTCGATGCCCGATTCCACTTCGACGAATGCGCCGTAGTCGGTGATGTTCGTGACCTTGCCGAACAGGCGCGTGCCCGACGGGTAACGGCGCGAGATGCCTTCCCACGGATCGTCGCCCAGTTGCTTGATGCCCAGCGAGACGCGGTTCTTCTCTTGGTCGAACTTGAGGATCTTCGCGGTGACTTCCTGGCCAACCGACAGGACTTCGCTCGGGTGACGCACACGACGCCATGCGATGTCGGTGATGTGCAGCAGGCCGTCGATGCCGCCGAGGTCGACGAACGCGCCGTAGTCGGTGATGTTCTTGACCACGCCGTTGACGATCGCGCCTTCCTTCAGCGTCTCGAGCAGCTTCGCGCGCTCTTCGCCTTGGGTTGCTTCGATCACTGCACGACGCGACAGCACGACGTTGTTACGCTTGCGATCGAGCTTGATCACGCGGAACTCGAGCGTCTTGCCTTCGTACGGGGTCGTGTCCTTGACCGGACGCGTGTCGACCAGCGAACCCGGCAGGAACGCGCGGATGCCGTTGACCATCACGGTCATGCCGCCCTTCACCTTGCCGGTGATCGTGCCGGTGACGAGTTCGTTGTTGTCGAGAGCCTTTTCCAGCGACAGCCACGATGCAAGGCGCTTCGCCTTGTCGCGCGACAGGATCGTGTCGCCGTAGCCGTTTTCGAGTGCGTCGATCGCGACGGACACGAAATCGCCCGACTGCACCTCAACCTCGCCCTGATCGTTCAGGAATTCCTCGATCGGAATGTAAGCCTCGGACTTCAGGCCTGCATTGACGACCACGAAGTTGTGGTCGACGCGCACGACTTCGGCGGAAATCACTTCGCCGGCGCGCATGTCTTGGCGGGTCAGCGACTCTTCGAACAGAGCCGCGAAAGATTCAGTATTCGGGGTAGAGGTTTGCAGGTCGGACATAAAAATCTGATTGTGCATGGATCGCTGTGCCACGCCGGCCGGAATGGCAGGCTGAAAGGGCCAGATCGAGGTCCACACGGGGTTAAGGGTTCGAAACACGCTCCGCATTTACGCGCGGAGCACCTACCGCTACCCGCCTTCTCAGGCGGGCTGGCCGAGCGCCCGGTACCACTGCAGCACCTGGTCGACGGCTTCATCGACCGAAAGTGCGGACGTATCGAGCAGCTTGGCATCTGCCGCGGGCTTCAGCGGCGCGGCCGCGCGATTGCTGTCGCGCGCGTCACGTTCACGAAGATCCCGGAGCAAGTCATCTATATTAGCAGAAAAACCTTTTTGCATCAATTGCTTATGCCGTCTGGTCGCGCGCGCCTCGGCGCTGGCCGTCAGGAACACCTTCAGCATGGCATCCGGGAAGATCACTGTGCCCATGTCGCGCCCGTCTGCAACGAGGCCCGGCGTCTTGCGGAACGCGCGCTGGCGCGCGACGAGCGCGGTGCGAACCGGCCCGTGCACGGCGATCGCCGATGCGCGGTTGCCGACCGCTTCGGCGCGGATGTCGTTCGACACATCGACGCCGTCGAGCTGCGCACAGCCTTCGCGGAACGTGATGTGGAGATCGTCGATCAGCTTCACGAGTGCATCGATGTCGTCGGCCGCGATGTCGTAGCGCACGCTCGCCAGCGCCGCGAGACGGTACAGCGCGCCGCTGTCGAGCAGGTGGAAGCCGAGATGCGCGGCGACGAGCGCGGCGACGGTGCCCTTGCCGGAAGCAGTCGGGCCGTCGATCGTGATGACAGGGGTCGGGTGAAAGGGGCGGGTCGATTTCATCGGAACAATCAGGTCAGGCTTTGGCGAGCGCGGCGAAGCGGTCGAAATAGTCGGGGAACGTCTTGCCGACGCACTTCGGGTCATTGATCCGCACGGGCACGCCGCCCAGGCTGACGAGCGAGAAGCACATCGCCATCCGGTGATCGTCGTACGTGTCGATCGCCGCGTTCGGCGTGAGCTTTTCCGGCGGCGTGACGACGAGATAGTCGGGGCCTTCCTCGACGATCGCACCGACCTTGCGCAGCTCGGTCGCCATCGCGGCGATGCGGTCGGTTTCCTTCACGCGCCAGCTGGCGATGTTGCGCAGCGTGCTCGTGCCGTTCGCGAACAGCGCCGCGACCGCGATGGTCATCGCCGCATCGGGGATCAGGTTGAAGTCCATGTCGATCGGCTCAAGCTTGCCGTGGTCGTGGCCGATGCCGCGCACGTCGATCCAGTCGTCGCCCATCGTCACGTTCGCGCCCATCTGCATCAGCGCATTCGCGAAGCCGACATCGCCCTGGATGCTCGCGCGCCCCACGCCTTCGACGCGCAGCGGGCCGCCGCCAAGCGCGCCGGCCGCGAGGAAGTACGACGCGGACGACGCGTCGCCCTCGACCATGATCCGCCCCGGCGAGCGATAGCGGACACCGGCCGGCACGACGAAGCGCTGCCAGCCGTCGCGCTCGACGGTCACGCCGAAGCGCTCCATCAGCCGGATCGTGATGTCGATGTACGGCTTCGAGATCAGCTCGCCGTCGACCTCGACGACGGTCTTGCCGTCCTTCGCCTTCACGAGCGGCAGCGTCATCAACAACGCCGTGAGGAACTGGCTCGACACGTCGCCGCGCACGCGGATCGGGGCGTCGACGGAAACCGTCGCGGGCTTGATCCGCAGCGGCGGGTAGCCTTCGTTCAGCTCGTAGTCGATCTGCGCGCCGATCTGCCGCAGGCCGTCGACGAGATCGCCGATCGGCCGCTCATGCATGCGCGGCACGCCGTGCACGCGATAGTCACCGCCGTTCACCGCGAGCGCGGCGGTCAGCGGCCGCACGGCCGTGCCCGCGTTGCCGAGGAACAGGTCGGCCGACTTCGCGGTGAATGCGCCGCGCGTACCCGTGACGACACAGGTGTCGCCATCGCGCGCGAGCTTCACGCCGAGCTTGCCGAGTGCATCGAGCATCACGCGCGTGTCGTCGGAGTCGAGCAGGTTGGTGATCGTCGTTTCGCCTTCGGCAAGCGCCGCGAGCAACAGCACGCGGTTCGAAATGCTCTTCGAGCCGGGCAGGCGCACGGTGCCCGATGCGCTGGAGTACGGGCCGAGATCGAGATAGTCCATGGGAATCGTCCTGTTATTTCTTGACCGGTTCGGCAGCGGGCGTACCGCCGCGCTCCTGCCATGCCTTGCGCGCGGCGCGCGAGCGCGTGAACACGGCTTCGAGCGCCGCGCCGTCGCCGGCGTCGATTGCCGCGCGCAGCCGTGTGAGCACGCGCGTGTAGCCGTCGAGTTCGTCGAGCAGCGCCGCGCGGTTCGCGACGCACACATCGCGCCACATCTCCGGGCTCGACGCCGCGATGCGCGTGAAATCGCGGAAGCCGCCCGCCGCGTACGAGAATTTCAGTTCCGCGTCAGCCTCGCCGAGAATCTGCTCGACGAGCGCGAACGACAACACGTGCGGCAGATGGCTGATCGATGCAAACACGCGATCGTGCTGCTCCGTGCTCATCGTGCGCACGTCGGCGCCGGTCGCGCGCCACATCGCGTCGATCCGGGCGACGGATTCGGCCAGGTTCTCCGGCAGCGGGCACAGCACGACGTTGCGGCCGACGTACAGATCCGGCAACGCGGCCTCGACGCCGCTCGACTCGCGACCGGCAATCGGATGCCCGGGCACGAACTGCGCGATGCGCGCGCCGAGCGCTTCGCGCGCAGCCGCGACGACATCGGACTTGGTGCTGCCCGCATCGGTGACGATCGTCGCCGCTTCAAGCCACGGCGCGATGCGCGCGAGCAACGGGCCCGTCTGCGCGACGGGCGCCGCCAGCAGCACGAGATCGGCACCTGCCAGCGCGTCGCGCAATTGTGCATCGTCGTCGAGCGCCGCCGCGCGGTCGATCACGCCGAGCGCGAGCGCACGCTCGACCGACGTACGCGAACGGCCCACGCCGACGACCTCGCCCGCGCCGCCTGGCGCGCGCTCGCGCAGTGCGCGGGCCAGCGATCCGCCGATCAGGCCGACGCCGAAAATGACCAGTTTGTTGAATGCAAAGCCTGACACGACAAGAGCCAAGTTACGCGCGCGGGACGACACCCCGCACGCGGAATTCCAGATTCCGGGCAACGGGCCCGTATCCGGCACAACCTGCGCCGGATACCGCCCGAACCCGCCTTCGGCAGTGCCGACCGGCCTGCCCTGCCCGCCTGGCCGCCACGCCTGCTCGAACAGGCGACGGGCCGCCGCGCATCAGCGTGCGCGCGGATACGATCCGAGTATCTTCAGGAACGCGGCCTTCTGGCCGAGTTCCGCGAGCGCGGCTGCTACCGACGCGTCGTCGCGGTGCCCTTCGATGTCGATGTAGAAGTAGTACTCCCACGTGCCGACGCGCGCCGGACGCGACTCGAAGCGCGTCATCGACACGCCGTGCCGCGCGAGCGGCTCGAGCAGCTTGAACACGGCGCCCGGCTCGTTCTTCACCGACACGATCAGCGACGTCTGGTCATGACCGCTTTGTCCGGCCGGCTGCTTGCCGATGATCACAAAGCGCGTGCGGTTGTGCGGATCGTCCTGGATCAGCGAGAACGCGATCTGCAGACCGTAGTGCGCGGCTGCACGGTCGCCCGCGATCGCCGCGACGGTCGGATCGGCCGCCGCGAGACGCGCGGCCTCCGCGTTGCTCGCCACCGCCTGCCGCTCGAGCTGCGGCGCATTCGCCGCGAGCCACTGCTGGCATTGCGCAAGCGCCTGCGCATGCGCGCAGACACGCTTCACACCGTCGAGCGTGCCGCTCTGCGTCAACAGGTTGTGGTGGATCGGCAGCGCGAGCTCGCCGCTGATCAGCAGTTGCGTCTGCAGCAGCAGGTCGAGCGTGCGCGACACGGCGCCTTCGGTCGAATTCTCGACCGGCGCGATGCCGAACGCGGACCCGCCGGCCTCGACCGAGCGGAACACCTCGTCGATCGACGGGCACGGCAGCCCCTCGATCGACTGGCCGAAATACTCGAGCATCGCCTGCTCGCTGTACGTGCCGACCGGCCCGAGGAACGCGACGTGGATCGTCTGCTCGAGCGCGCGGCTCGCCGCCATGATCTCGCGCCAGATGGCGCTGATGTGCTCGCTCGCGAGCGGCCCCGCGCTCATGTCCTGCAGCCGTGCGATCACCTGCAGCTCGCGCTCCGGCCGGAACACCGGCGCATTGAAATGCTTCTTGACCTCGCCCACCTCCAGCGCCACCGCGGCGCGCTGGTTCAGGAGCGCGATCAGCTGCGCATCGATCGCGTCGATGCGATCGCGCAGCGGTTTCAGGCGGGAATTCAGTTCGTCGTCCATGCGTTTTGCCGTGCTGTTTGAACAGCGCCGCCGTCAGGCGCCGCGCTGCTCGAAGTCCTTCATGTACTCGACGAGCGCTTTCACGCCCTCGAGCGGCACCGCGTTGTAGATCGACGCCCGCATGCCGCCGACGGACTTGTGGCCCTTCAGCTGCAGCAGCCCGCGCGCCTTTGCGCCGGCAAGGAAGTCTTCGTTGCGCGTTTCGTCGGCCAGGAAAAACGGCACGTTCATCCGCGAACGTGCTGCCGGCTCGACCTTGTTCAAATAGAAACTGCTCGCATCGATCGTGTCGTAGAGCAGCTTCGCCTTTTCGATATTGCGGGCCTCGATCGCTTCGAGACCGCCCTGCCGCTTCAGCCACTGGAATACCAGACCCGCGATGTAGATCGCGTAGGTAGGCGGCGTGTTGTACAGCGAGTTGTTCGCGGCGATGGTCTTCCATTCGAACGCGGACGGGCAGATCGACAGCGCGCGGTCGAGCAGATCCTCGCGCACGATCACGAGCGTCACGCCGGCCATCCCGATGTTCTTCTGCGCGCCGCCGAACAGCACGCCGTACTTCGCGACGTCCATCGGACGCGACAGGATGTGCGACGAGACGTCCGCGACCAGCGGTACGTCGCCGAGATCGGGAATCTCGAACGTCTCGACGCCGTCGATCGTCTCGTTGGTGCACAGATGCACGTAGGCCGGATCGTCCGACAGTTGCCATTCGGCGCGCGTGGGCGCACGCGTGAAGCCGTCTTCCGTCTTGCCGGTCGCGGCGAGGTGCGGCGTGCCGTATTTCTTCGCTTCGCTGAACGACTTCTGCGACCACGAGCCCGTCACGACGAAGTCGGCCGTCTTGCGCGACCCGAGCAGGTTCATCGGCACGATCGCGTTTTCCGCGATACCGCCGCCCTGCAGGAACAGGATCCGGTGGCTGGCCGGCACACCGAGCAGGTCGCGCAGGTCGGTCAGCGCGGCCTCGTGGATCGACATGAATTCCTTGCCGCGGTGGCTCATCTCCATCACGCTCATGCCGCTGCCGTGCCAGTCGAGCATTTCGTCGGCAGCTTGCCGCAGCACTTCCTCGGGCATCGCCGCAGGGCCGGCGGAGAAATTAAAGACGCGCATCGTGAAAACCTCGGAGGGACGCGACCGGCTCGCTGCCGGCAGAACGCGCCAGAAAAGAAATGGCCGCTTGCGCTCGCGCGCAAACGGCCATTATCGCACTGTCGTCAGGCTCCCGCCAAACCCGGCCGAACGGCCGAGGGCGTGCCCGGACGGCTTTACTTGCCCGGCTTGACTGCTGCGACTTCCTTGTCAGCCTGCGTGCGCGTTGCCTGGATAGCTTGCGGCATGTACTTCTGCATCAGGCCGTTGACCACGTCGCGACCGACTTGATCCTGAACCTGGATGAACTTGCGGCCCGTCGGGCTCTTGTAGAACGTCGTCAGATCCTTGATTTCCGACGTGCTGTAGTACTTCGCGTAGGCGTCGTACTGAGCCGACATCGCGTCGCTCTGGAACTGTTGCGTGCCGAACACCTTGCCTGCGCCGTCAACCAGCTTCGGCACCGCGTTCTTCTGCAGCGTCGGAACGGCAGCCTGCTTCTGCTTGTCGTTCAGCGTCTTGTTTTCCGACAGCGCGTCCGACAGGATCGCCGGGACGAGTTGCTTGGCCTGCATTTCGGCGCTGTTGCCGATTGCCGACACGAGCTTCGGCGCGTCGATCGCGTCGAGCAGATCCTTGATCGCTGCCTTCTTGTCGGCGTCGATCGGCGCAGCTGCTGCCGGAGCTGCCGGTGCGGAATTCGACAGCGCTTGCGCCATCGCGAACGTCGGCACCAGTGCAGCCAGCAGAACCAGTTGCTTGAATTGCTTTTGCATCATCACTCCCTTTTGGAAATATGAATGGTTGCTCGCCGGCCGCGGCGCTTCGCGCCCGCGGCGGCTAGAGTCTCATCCGTTCTTCAGGCTTCGCCGTCCGACGCCTCGTCGGCCTCGCCGTCACCCTCATCGGCCTCCGCGATCTGCTGCAGGCCAGAGAGCTTGGTACCCTCATCGAGACTGATGAGTGTAACACCTTGCGTCGCACGCCCCATCTCGCGAATCTCCGACACACGGGTGCGAATCAACACGCCGGCCGTCGTGATCAGCATGATCTGATCTTCCGCATCGACGAGCGTTGCAGCCACAACCTTGCCGTTGCGCTCGGACGTCTGGATCGCGATCATACCCTTCGTGCCGCGGCCGTGACGCGTGTACTCGGTGATCGGCGTGCGCTTGCCGTAACCGTTCTCGGTCGCGGTGAGCACCGTCTGCTCTTCGCTGCCGGCAACCAGCAGCGCGATGACCTGCTGCCCGTCCTCGAGTTGCATGCCGCGCACACCGCGCGCCTCGCGCCCCATCGGACGCACGTCGTTCTCGTCGAAGCGCACGGCCTTGCCGGAGTCGGAGAACAGCATCACGTCGTGCGCGCCGTCGGTGATCGACGCACCGATCAGGTAGTCGCCCTCGTCGAGGCCGACCGCGATGATGCCCTTCTTCATCGGACGGCTGAATGCCTCGAGCGGCGTCTTCTTCACGGTGCCGAGCGACGTTGCCATGAAGATGAACTTGTCGGCCGAGAATTCCTTGACCGGCAGCACGACGTTGATCTTCTCGCCATCCTGCAGCGGGAACATGTTGACGATCGGGCGGCCGCGCGAGTTGCGCGAGCCCTGCGGCACTTCATAAACCTTGACCCAGTACACGCGGCCGCGGTTCGAGAAGCACAGGATGTAGTCGTGCGTGTTCGCGATGAACAGCGTCTCGATCCAGTCGTCTTCCTTCATCTGCGTCGCCTGCTTGCCACGACCGCCGCGCTTCTGCGCACGGTACTCGGACAGCGGCTGCGACTTCACGTAGCCCGCATGCGACATCGTGACGACCATGTCCTGCGGCGTGATCAGATCTTCGGTGTTCAGCTCGGTCGCGTTCAGCTCGATCTTCGAGCGGCGCGCGTCGCCGAACTCGGCCTTCACCGAGGTCAGTTCCTCGCCGATCATCGTCGTGATCCGCTCGGGGCGTGCGAGGATGTCCAGCAGGTCGGCGATCTGCGCCATCACTTCGCGGTACTCGCCGATGATCTTGTCCTGCTCGAGGCCGGTCAGGCGCTGCAGACGCATCTGCAGGATTTCCTGGGCCTGCGTGTCGGACAGGCGGTACAACCCGTCGACCTGCATGCCGAACGCCGGGTTCAGGCCTTCCGGACGGTACGCGGAACGGCCGCCGGCCGCCGCATTCTCGCTCTCGGCGCGCGTGAGCATCTCGCGCACGAGCGACGAATCCCACGGCTTCGCCATCAACTCCGCCTTCGCGATCGGCGGCGTCGGCGCGGCCTTGATGATCGCGATGAACTCGTCGATGTTCGCGAGCGCGACCGCGAGACCTTCGAGCACGTGGCCGCGTTCGCGGGCCTTGCGCAGTTCGTAGATCGTGCGGCGCGTCAGCACTTCGCGTCGGTGCGACAGGAAGCACTGCAGGATTTCCTTCAGGTTCAGCAGCTTCGGCTGGCCGTCGACGAGCGCGACCATGTTCATGCCGAACGTGTCCTGGAGCTGCGTCGCCTTGTACAGGTTGTTCAGCACCACTTCCGGCACTTCACCGCGCTTGAGTTCGATCACGACACGCATGCCGCTCTTGTCGGACTCGTCGCGGATGTCGGAGATGCCTTCGAGCTTCTTCTCGTTGACGAGCTCGGCGATCCGTTCGAGCAGCGAACGCTTGTTCACCTGGTACGGCAGCTCGTCGACGATGATCGCCATCCGCTGGCCGCGGTCGATCTCCTCGAAGTGCGTGGCCGCGCGCATCACGACGCGCCCGCGCCCGGTGCGGTAACCGTCGCGCACACCGGCGACGCCGTAGATGATGCCGGCCGTCGGGAAATCCGGTGCCGGGATGATCTCGATCAGCTCATCGATCGTCGCCCCCGGGTTGCCCAGCAAGTGCTGGCACGCGTCGACGACTTCGTTCAGGTTGTGCGGCGGGATGTTGGTCGCCATGCCGACCGCAATACCCGACGAGCCGTTGATCAGCAGGTTCGGGATGCGCGACGGCAGGACCGACGGCTGCATTTCGTTGCCGTCGTAGTTCGGCTCGAAATCGACCGTTTCCTTGTCGATGTCGGCGAGCAGCTCGTGACCGATCTTCGCCATGCGAATTTCGGTGTAACGCATCGCCGCGGCGTTGTCGCCGTCGATCGAGCCGAAGTTGCCCTGCCCGTCGATCAGCATGTAGCGCAGCGAGAAGTCCTGCGCCATCCGCACGATCGTGTCGTAGACCGCGGTGTCACCGTGAGGGTGGTACTTACCGATCACGTCACCGACGATACGCGCCGACTTCTTGTACGCGCGGTTCCAGTCGTTGTTCAGTTCGTGCATCGCGAACAACACGCGCCGGTGCACGGGCTTCAGGCCATCGCGGACATCCGGGAGGGCACGTCCGACGATCACGCTCATCGCGTAATCGAGATACGAACGGCGCATTTCCTCCTCTAGGGAGGTGGGCAGGGTCTCTTTGGCGAATTGATCCATGTATCCGTATCGTTTCGGAGCGAAGACGGCGAACGCCTTTCGCGTGGGCGCTGCATGCGCAACGCAACGCGAGATTCTAACATGCGCCCATCAGCCGCCAATTCGCCTCCCCCTCTATATATAAATAGCGAAAATCGCGGCGGCAGCGAATTGGCCGGAATTGCACACCGCAATCGCACACCGCAATCGCACCCGACTCGACATCACAGTCGATTGCAACGTCACCCGTTTCTCGCGCACGAGTAAACAACTGCAGTCATCGGCGCAATTTCGCCGCCACACTCTTGACAATCTCTAAAAGTTACGGCAGGTCAGTGTTGCGCATGCACCACAAAGTTGAAGCGATCTTGGGGTGGGGAGGATTTTTTTTCGTAGGAAGGGAACGATATGGCAAAATGCCAACGCACTGAAAGTTAGACGCTGCTCGAAGTCTACACAGAGGCGGCGCCGCGTTTTTTGTGCCGCACCAATGTTATACTTCGAGCAATGTATGACTTGTCACCGTCAACAGGCTCGCAGTAAACCTGCGGTAATCTCAATTTCGAGAGGAGAAATATGAATAAACTTTCAAAGCTCGCGTTCATTGCAGCTACCGCAGTTATGGCTGCATCCGCTTCGGCACAGTCGGTGCCGGCGTCGCGCCAAGCCGTCAATGACAACTGGGTCAACGGCACGGGCGAATGGGTGTGGATGAACGGCACGAACGAGCTCTGCTGGCGCGATGCGTTCTGGACGCCGGCCACCGCCAACGCGAAGTGCGATGGCGCACTGGTCGCCCAGGCACCGCAGCCGCCGGTCGCTCCGGCCGCCGGTCCGGCCATCACGAGCCAGAAGATCACGTATCAAGCTGACGCACTGTTCGACTTCGACAAGGCAACGCTCAAGCCGCTGGGCAAGCAAAAGCTGGACGAACTGGCTTCGAAGATCGAAGGCATGAACACGGAAGTGGTCGTCGCAACGGGCTACACGGACCGCATCGGTTCGGACAAGTACAACGACCGTCTGTCGCTGCGCCGTGCGCAAGCCGTGAAGTCGTACCTGGTCAGCAAGGGTGTGCCGGCCAACAAGATCTACACGGAAGGCAAGGGCAAGCGCAACCCGGTTACGACTGGCTGCAACCAGAAGAACCGCAAGCAACTCATCGCCTGCCTCGCACCGGACCGCCGCGTGGAAGTCGAAGTGGTTGGTACGCAAGAAGTCCAGAAGACGACCGTTCCGGCAAACTAAGCCGCGGTTTTCGACTGCTTCAAAGCCCCGCCCCGGCGGGGCTTTTTCTTTGACGCCTGCCCAGGCGCTCGCCGCTTCGCCGCTCGTCCGCTTCTTATATACTCGGGGCTGACGAACCGCAGCACCGCCCTCCTCCCGTAGCCCGTTTGCCGACATGACCAACGCCGATCCGCACGAACTCCAGAAATTCAGCGACCTCGCCCATCGGTGGTGGGATCCGAACGCCGAATTCAAGCCGCTGCACGACCTGAACCCGGTCCGGCTCGGCTGGATCGATGCGCATGCGCACCTCGCCGGCAAGCGCGCACTCGACATCGGTTGTGGCGGCGGCATCCTGTCCGAATCGATGGCCGGACTCGGTGCACAGGTGAAAGGTATCGACCTGTCGACCGAAGCGCTTGGCGTCGCCGACCTGCACAGCCTCGAAAGCGGCATCTCGGTCGACTACGAGGCGATCGCCGCCGAAGCGATCGCCGCGCGCGAACCGGGTTCCTACGATGTCGTCACGTGCATGGAGATGCTCGAGCACGTGCCGTCGCCCGGCGATATCGTCGCCGCGTGCGCGACGCTCGTGAAACCGGGTGGCTGGGTGTTCTTCTCGACGCTGAACCGCAACCTGAAGGCCTACCTGTTCGCCGTGATCGGCGCGGAGTACATCGCGCAAATGCTGCCGAAGGGCACGCACGATTACGCGCGCTTCATCCGCCCGTCGGAACTGGCCGGCTTCATACGCGCGACGGATCTGCACATCGTGGAGATCAAGGGCATCACGTATCACCCGATCGGCAAGCGCTTCGCGCTGTCGAACGACGCCGACATCAACTACCTCGTCGCGTGCCGCCGCGGCGCGTGACCTTCCAACCGGCATGACGACTCCTCTCTCGACCGCGCGGGCCGCACTCGACGAACCGCGCCTGCTGCACTGCGATGCCGTGCTGTTCGACCTGGACGGCACGCTCGCCGACACGGCGCCCGATCTCGCGGCTGCCGTCAACAAGATGCAACGCGTGCGCGACCTGCCCGAAACACCGCTCGACGTGCTGCGGCCGCTGGCCTCGGCCGGCGCACGCGGCCTGCTCGGCGGCGCGTTCGGCATCGATCCGCACACGCCCGGCTACGAAGCGATGCGCGACGAGTTCCTGGCCAACTACGCGACGGATCTGTGCGTGCATACGACGCTGTTCCCGGGCATCGGCGACGTGCTCGACGAGCTCGACGCGCGCGGCGTGCGCTGGGGCATCGTCACGAACAAGGCGATGCGGCTCACGGCGCCGCTCGTCGACCTGCTCGGTCTCGCGCCGCGCGCCGCCTGCGTCGTCGGGGGCGACACAACGCCGCACCCGAAGCCGCACCCGGCCCCGCTGCTGCATGCGGCCGACCAGTTGACGCTCGCGCCCGCGCGCATCGTCTACGTCGGCGACGACCTGCGCGACATTCAGGCCGGCAGCGCCGCCGGCATGGCGACGGTCGCGGCCGCGTACGGCTATTGCGGCGACGGCACCGCGCCGGCTGACTGGCAAGCACAGCATCTCGTCGACACGACGCAGCAACTACGCGAACTGCTGCGCGATGTTGGGCTATAATGTTTGATCTTATCCGCGGGGGCGACCTGGTTTCGACAGGGGTTGTGAAGCGGCTAGGGCATGTCGAGGACCCGTCACCTCGTTAATCAATGGGAAAATCGTAACTGCAAACGACGATACGTTCGCACTGGCAGCCTAACGGCCGCCGTCCTCTGCCTAGTTCACTGACGGGCTAGTGTCGCAAGACCGGTAGCAATACCGCCAGAGGTCATTTACGTCAGTTAAGCCCTGTCGGCGTCGCGACGCCAGGGTCGAAAATCTAGCGAATCGCCGTAGTGCAGCGTGTTCGTCCGCGTCGCTGCGGTTAAATCAAATGACTGAACTAAACATGTAGAACTAGTCGTAGAGCGCTTCTGGACGCGGGTTCGATTCCCGCCGCCTCCACCAAATTCCGCGCTCGCCGCACGAACCCCGCATGACGCAAGTCTGCGGGGTTTTTTGTTGCCGGCGAAACGCATGCGTCCCTCTCCTTCCGAAAAAGCGCCCAGCCACGGGTGGGCCGGGCGGAATGCCGCCGGACTTCCGGCGACAGGAGGTGACGGATGTCCTGCCGCGCCTGCGCAATCATCGATCGCGCCAGGCAACGGCCAGCCCGGGTGCAGCGGCGCCGGGCGCGACGAGTCGTCGCACCCGGCATTCACGCACACCGGGCGATGCGCGGCTTAGCTGCCGCGATACAGCGACTTCATTTCTTCAGCGGTGGCCGGGCGCACGCCCATGGCACGCGAACCCGATGCCGACGCGCCCTGCGCCTGTGCACCGTAGCCGCTGGCGTCGGCGCCTTGCGCTTGCGCCAGCGCAGCGCGCTGCTGCTCTGCAACACGCGCCGTTGCAGCCTGGATCGCTTCCGGATAATGCGGATCTTCGCCGCGAGCGGAGTTGTAACCTGCCTGCTGCAGCTGGACCAGTTCGGCGCGAACCTGTGCGCGGGTGATCGTCGAACCCGACTGGGCGAACGACACGACCGGGGCAACGAGAGCAGCAGCAACGACAACAGCTTGAACGAGCGACTTCATGATGACCTACCTCCAGATTTGTCTGTGTTCGCGGTGAACACCTTGTTCATCGCTGACAACCTGAAGTTTATGTAGGCGGATGCTTAAGAATAAGGCAGGTTTCAGGAAGACATCCTTCCTGGATTACGGGTTAACCCTAGATTCCCCCATCAGGGCGGTGATGCGCACACGCGGGCATCGCCTCGCATCGAATCGCATGAAGATTCGCTGGAAAGCAAAGAGCCCCGCGAAGCGGCAACGCTTCGCGGGGCTCGGACAGAATCGAAAGCGCAAGGGATCCTGCAGTTGCCGGTCAGCCGGTCAGGCCGATGCGCGCGGATGCAACGCGCACCATCGAACCGGTGCAGCATGACCGTCGTGCGGGCGCGCCCGTTCGCCGCGTTACCGGCTATCCATCGGACACTTCAGGTTGCAGCCATTCGGATCGCCCAAGTCGCCCTTGCGGCGCAAGGCCGACTTCTTGCCGCTCTGGTATTTCTGCGACGGCGAGGACGCCGCAAACGGCATCTGCGGATGCTCGTTCAGGCGAAACTGTTCGCTCAGGATACCGCCGGGCACACCGGGGGAATTCTGCGCGAGCGCAAACGGCGAAACAGCGGCCAGCAGCCCCGCGGTCAACGCTGCCGCGGCGAGGGGAACGGAAAATTTCATGGCGGGATGACGCTTGAACGGCGTGCTTGTTGGAACGTTGATCAAGCGGCAAGCGTAGCGCAAATCCCCCGCCGCTGCATCGCGGTTCGATCGCGCCCGCGTTACCGGGAATTGCCGTCCGGCACGCTCGCGCCCTCGCCTCCGGCCAGCCCCGTCACGATGCTCGTCACCGATCCGCACGCGGCCGGATCGTAGCCGTCGAGATGCGCGACGCGCTCGACGAAACGCGCGTCGCGCAGCAGCGCCAGTACGCCGGCAAGCGGCCGCGCGTCGAGCTGCGCGCGTTCGCACGCGAAGTAATAGTCCTCGTCGACGACCGGGATGAAATCGAGCCCGAAATGATGGGCGGCAGGCTCGACGCCGAAGCCGAGATCGGCCATCCCGCTCGCGACGAATGCCGCGATCGCCGAATGCGTGAGCTCGGCCGACGCGTAGCCGTCGATGCGCTCGGGATCGATGCCGATCGCGCGCAGCGCGAGATCCAGCAGCATGCGCGTACCCGACCCCGGCTGGCGGTTGACGAAGCGGATGTCATTGCGCGCGAGATCCGCGAGCCCACGAACCTGCTTCGGGTTGCCGCGCGGAACGAACAGCCCCTGCTGGCGCCGTGTCAGGTGGATCAGCACATGGCGCGTATCGTCGAGCCACGGCCGGTAGATCTGTGCGCACTGCGCGCGAAACGCGCCGCGCGGCAGATGAAAGCCGGCCAGGTCGCACTCGCCGCGGGCAAGCGCCTGCACGGCCTCGACGCTCTCGCGGTACTTGATGTCGACAGCCGCCTGCGCATCGACGAGCGCGGAGACGAGCGTCGCAACCGCGTAGCCGTGCGACGCGTGGATGCGCACGGCGCCATCACGCTGCGCGAGCCGACGATTCAGGTCGCTCGCCACTTCGGCCGCCAGCGTGCGCAGGTTCCCGTCGAGCCGGCTGCGCGCGAGGCGTTGCGCATCGACGACCGCCTGCCCGAGCGCCGACAGCGTCGAGCCCTTGCCGCGCGCGGTTTCGATCAGTTCCCCGCCGATGCACGCCTCCAGCGCGCGCAGCATGCCCCAGGCGTGCCGGTAGGACAGCCCTTTCGCGTGCGCGGCCTGCGCAATGCTGCCCGTGTCGGCCACGAGTTCCAGCAAGGGCGCGACATCCGACAAGCTGGCCGTGCGGCCTTCCGTGTCGCGTACGGTCAGATACGCGTCGCATTCGATTCGAATCAATTATGCACTCCGATTTCCTATTGCGACGGCCAAATCTTCCGCTTATCGTTGGTCAAAATCAATCAGATCGAAGTCGCGATGCGCACTATATGAATTTCGAGCGCATATGAGACTTTGGAGGAGCACAAGATGTCCCCGAATTCCCACGCGCCCGACGCGCTCGTCGAGCGCCACGCGCGCGCCGGCCAGTCGCTGGTCGCGATCCTGCACGCGATCCAGGACGACGCCGGCTACGTGCCGCCGGGCTGCGTCGCACCGCTCGCGAAGGCGCTGAACCTGTCGCGCGCGGAAGTGCACGGCGTCCTGACTTACTACCACCACTTCCGCACCGCGCCGCCCGCGCGCGTGACGATCCAGATGTGCCGCGCCGAAGCGTGCCGCAGCATGGGCTGCGAATCGCTCGCCGCGCATGCGGAAGCGCGCACGGGCTGCCGGTTCGACGCGGCGCACGCCGCCGCTGCGGATGCGCATGCGCCCGGTGACGTCGCCCTCGAATCGGTGTACTGCCTCGGGCTGTGCGCGCAATCGCCGTCGCTGACGGTCAACGGCGTGCTGCATGCGAAGGTCACGCCGGAGAAATTCGACGCGCTGCTGGCCGACGCGGTCGCCCACGCTCCGGAGGCCGCATGACGACGACCCGTATCTACGTCCCGCGCGATTCGTCCGCGCTGGCACTTGGCGCCGACTCGCTCGCCGCCGCGATCGTCGCGGAAGCCGAGCGGCGCGGCGTTGCGATCGAACTGATCCGCAACGGCTCGCGCGGGCTGCTGTGGCTCGAACCGCTCGTCGAGGTCGGGACGACCGCCGGCCGCGTCGGCTACGCGAACCTGTCGGCCGCCGACGTGCCGGCACTGTTCGATGCCGGCTGGCTCGACGGCGGCGCGCATCCGAGCGGCGTCGGCCTCGTCGACGCACTGCCCTATCTCGCGCGCCAGCAACGCCTCACGTTCGCACGCATCGGCCTGACCGATCCGTTGTCGATCGACGACTACCTGCAATACGAAGGCCTCGCCGGCCTGAAGAACGCACTCGCGCTCGACGGCGATGCCGCGTGCGAAACACTGATCGAATCGGGGCTGCGCGGCCGCGGCGGCGCGGCCTTCCCCGCCGGCATCAAATGGCGCACGGTCCGGCAGGCGAGCGCCCGGCAGAAATACATCGTCTGCAACGCGGACGAAGGCGACTCGGGCACGTTCTCCGACCGTCTGATCATGGAGTGCGATCCGTACTGCCTGATCGAAGGGATGATCATCGCGGGGATCGCGACCGGCGCAACGGTCGGCTACATCTATGTGCGCAGCGAATACCCGCATGCGATCGCCACGCTCGAAGCTGCGATCGTCCGCGCACGCGAAGCCGGCTGGCTCGGCGAGCACGTGCTCGGCTCCGCGCATGCGTTCGAGCTGCACGTCGCGAAAGGCGCCGGCTCGTACGTATGCGGCGAGGAAACGGCGCTGCTCGAATCGCTCGAAGGCAAGCGCGGTGTCGTGCGTGCGAAACCGCCGCTGCCCGCGCTCGCCGGCCTGTACGGCCAACCGACCGTCATCAACAACGTGATCACGCTCGCGACGGCGCCCGTGATCTTCGCGCGCGGCGCCGCGTTCTATCGTGACTACGGGATGGGCCGCTCGCGCGGCACGCTGCCGTTCCAGCTCGCGGGCAACATCCGCCACGGCGGCCTCGTCGAGCTCGCGTTCGGCGTGACGCTGCGCGAACTGCTGTTCGACTTCGGCGGCGGCACGGCAAGCGGCCGGCCCGCACGCGCTGCCCAGGTCGGCGGCCCGCTCGGCACCTACCTGCCCGATCACCAGTGGGACGTGCCGCTCGACTACGAAGCGTATACGGCGATCGGTGCAGTCGTAGGCCACGGCGGCATCGTGCTGCACGACGACACGTCGAACCTCGCCGAGCTGGCCGAATACGCGATGAAGTTCTGCGCGATCGAATCGTGCGGCAAGTGCACGCCGTGCCGGATCGGCTCGACGCGCGGCGTCGAGACGATCGCGCGCATCCGCCACGGCGACACGTCGGAACGCCAGGTCACGCTACTGCGCGACCTGTGCGACACGATGCTCGCCGGCTCGCTGTGCGCGATGGGTGGCATGACGCCTTACCCGGTGCTGTCCGCGCTCGACCATTTCCCCGAAGATTTCGGGCTCGCTGCCGGCAAGGATGCCGCGTCGGGCCCGGTCAAGGCTGCGGCCTGACCCAGAAGGAGCCCTGCATGTCCCTCGACACGAACAACGTCCGCCAAGGCGGCTGCGGCTCGGGCCAATGCGCGTGCAAGAGCGCCGCTCAGGCGCGTGCCCGCGATCCGTTCGACGATACCGACTACGGCACGCCGCAACGCCATGCCGATACCGACGTCACGCTCGAAATCGACGGCCAGCCGGTCACGGTGCCGGCCGGCACGTCGGTGATGCGCGCGGCAATCGAAGCCGGCGTCAACGTCCCGAAGCTCTGTGCGACCGATTCGCTCGAACCGTTCGGCTCGTGCCGGCTGTGCCTCGTCGAGATCGAAGGCCGGCGCGGGTATCCGGCATCGTGCACGACGCCTGCCGAAGCGGGCATGAAGGTGCGCACGCAATCGGACCGACTGCAGTCGCTGCGTCGCAACGTGATGGAGCTGTACATCTCCGACCATCCGCTCGACTGCCTCACCTGCCCCGCCAACGGCGACTGCGAGCTGCAGGACATGGCAGGCGTCGTCGGGCTGCGCGAGGTGCGTTACGGCTTTGACGGCGCGAATCATCTGCGCGACAAGAAGGACGAGTCGAATCCGTACTTCACATACGACCCGTCGAAGTGCATCGTCTGCAACCGCTGCGTGCGCGCCTGCGAGGAAACACAGGGCACGTTCGCGCTGACGATCGCCGCACGCGGTTTCGAATCGCGTGTGGCCGCCGGCGAAAGCGAATCGTTCATGGCGTCGGAATGCGTATCGTGCGGCGCGTGCGTCGCCGCGTGCCCGACCGCCACGCTGCAGGAAAAATCCGTCGTGCAACTCGGTCAGGCCGAACACTCGGTCGTCACGACCTGCGCGTACTGCGGCGTCGGCTGCTCGTTCAAGGCCGAGATGAAGGGTACGCAGGTCGTGCGCATGACACCGCACAAGAACGGCCTCGCAAACGAGGGCCACGCGTGCGTGAAGGGACGCTTTGCGTGGGGCTATGCCACGCACAAGGACCGCATCACGAAGCCGATGATCCGCGAAAAGATCACCGACCCGTGGCGCGAAGTCAGCTGGGACGAAGCGCTCACCTACGCGGCAACGCAATTCCGCAAGCTGCAGCAGAAGTACGGCCGCGATTCCATCGGCGGCATCACGTCGTCGCGTTGCACGAACGAGGAAACCTACCTCGTGCAGAAACTGGTGCGCGCCGCGTTCGGCAACAACAACGTCGACACCTGCGCACGCGTGTGCCACTCGCCGACGGGCTACGGCCTCAAGACGACGCTCGGTGAATCGGCCGGCACGCAGACGTTCGCGTCGGTCGGCCAGGCCGACGTGATCGTCGTGATGGGCGCAAACCCGACCGACGGCCACCCGGTGTTCGGCTCGCGGCTGAAGCGGCGCGTGCGCGAGGGTGCGAAGCTGATCGTGATCGACCCGCGCCGCATCGACGTCGTCGACGGCCCGCACGTGAAGGCCACCCACCACCTGCAGCTGCGCCCCGGCACCAACGTCGCGATCGTCAACGCGCTCGCGCACGTGATCGTCACCGAAGGGCTCGTCGCCGACGCGTTCGTCGCCGAGCGCTGCGAGACGCGTGCGTTCGAGCAATGGTGCGAATTCGTCTCGCGTGCCGACAACTCGCCCGAAGCAACCGCCGACGTGACCGGCGTGCCGGCCGAACTGGTACGCGAAGCCGCGCGCCTCTATGCGACGGGCGGCAACGCCGCGATCTATTACGGGCTGGGCGTGACCGAACACGCGCAAGGCTCGACCACGGTGATGGGCATCGCGAACCTCGCGATGGCGACCGGCAACATCGGCCGCGAAGGCGTCGGCGTCAATCCGCTGCGCGGCCAGAACAACGTGCAGGGCTCGTGCGACATGGGCTCGTTCCCGCACGAACTGCCCGGCTACCGGCACATCGGCGACGAGATCGTGCGCACGCAGTTCGAAGCAGCGTGGTCGGCGAAACTCCAACCGGAGCCGGGGCTGCGCATCCCGAACATGTTCGACGCGGCGCTCGACGGCAGCTTCAAGGGGCTTTACTGCCAGGGCGAGGACATCGTCCAGTCGGACCCGAATACGCAGCACGTCGCGGCCGCGCTGTCGGCGATGGAGTGCATCGTCGTGCAGGACATCTTCCTGAACGAGACCGCGAAATATGCGCACGTGCTGCTGCCCGGCTCGTCGTTCCTCGAAAAGGACGGCACGTTCACGAACGCGGAACGCCGTATCTCGCGCGTGCGCAAGGTGATGCCGCCGCTCGCGGGCTATGCGGACTGGGAAGTCACGTTGATGCTGTCGCGCGCGCTCGGCTACGAGATGGACTATGCGCATCCGTCGGACATCATGGACGAGATCGCGCGGCTCACGCCGACCTTCTCGGGCGTGTCGTACGCGAAGCTCGACGCGCTCGGCAGCATCCAGTGGCCGTGCAACGAGCAGGCACCGGAAGGCACGCCGACGATGCACATCGACGCATTCGTACGCGGCAAGGGCAAGTTCGTGATCACGCAGTTCATTGCGTCGCCCGAGAAGGTCACGCAACGCTATCCGCTGATCCTGACGACGGGTCGCATCCTGTCGCAGTACAACGTCGGCGCGCAGACACGCCGCACCGAGAACGTCCGCTGGCACGAAGAGGATCGCCTCGAGATCCATCCGCACGACGCGCAGGATCGCGGTATCCGCAGCGGCGACTGGGTCGGCATCGAATCGCGTGCGGGGCAGACGGTGCTGCGCGCGCTCGTGACCGAACGCATGCAGCCGGGTGTCGTGTACACGACGTTCCACTTCCCCGAATCGGGTGCGAACGTGATCACGACGGACAGCTCGGACTGGGCGACGAACTGCCCCGAGTACAAGGTGACGGCCGTGCAGGTGTTGCCCGTCGCGCAGCCGTCCGACTGGCAGCAGGCGTATGCGCGCTTCAACGCGGAGCAGCTCGACCTGCTCGAGCGCCGCGCAGCCGCGACCGCCGGCGTGACGTCAGGCAAGTGAGGAAGCGATGGACAACGGACACCTGATCGACATGACCAACCAGATCGGCGCATTCTTCGAATCGATGCCCGATCGCGACGAAGCGCTGGCCGGCATCGCCGACCATATCCGGCGCTTCTGGGAGCCGCGGATGCGCCGCGCGTTGCTCGCGGCGCTCGACGACCCGTCGAGCGAGGCCGCGCAACGTGCAGCGCCGATCGTGCGCGACGCGATCGCCGCGCACCGCGCGTCGCTCGTGCCCGCCGCGGCGACCGCCTGACCGCCCCGTCAAGCGGGCCGCGACATGCCCGCGAACCAGCTTTCGCAGTGACGCAGCAGCGCGTTCGCGTCGGTTGCCGTGCGCCCGCGCGCGGCAACGTATCCATCCGGCCGCAGCAGGTAAAACGACGGCCGCGAGCGGCCGTATTCCTGCGCAAGCGCGGCATCACCGCCTTCGGCATCGGTGACGCGCCAGACACGCACGGCATCGGGCATGATCCGTTCGAGCCCCTGCACGAGCGCCTGCGCATCGGCCGACACCGGCGGCACCGCACCCGAATCCGCGTTCGCCGGCTCTTCCAGCAGCAGCAGCGTGAAGCTCGCCGGATCGTGCAGGTCGTATAGCCGCGCCGTTCCCGGCGCCTGACCGAGCGGCCCGTCGAGCACCCGCACGTGCGCGTCGGGTGCCCGTTCGCCTGCGCGCGGCCCGCCGTCGAGCACGCGCTCGAGCGTGAGCGGACTCTTCCGGTACTGCACGCCGAGCTCGCTGACCGTGCGCCGCACCGCGTCGCGCATCGGCCCGAACGACGCCAGCACTGGCACGACGTGATCGCGCAGCAGCTTCATCGCGCCACGCTCGGCCTCGACGATCTGCGTGACGAAACCGGTCTGCCGCAACACGTCGCGCTCGATCGGATGACGTTCCGCGTGATACGTATCGAGCAACCGCTCGGGCGTGCCCGCGCCGAGCACGCGCGCGAGCTTCCAGCCGAGATTGAACGCTTCCTGGATGCCGGTGTTCATGCCCTGCGCGCCGGCCGGGCTGTGGACGTGCGCGGCGTCGCCCGCGAAGAACACGCGGCCGTGACGCAGCCGGTCGATCATCCGGCTGTGCAGGTGAAAATAGGACGACCATGCGAGATCGCTCGGCGAAATCGACGCACCGGCGCGGGCACGCACGATCGCGTCGCATTCCGCGAGCGACGGGGTCGGCGCATCGGGCGACGCGTCGCTGCCGGGCGGCCGGTCGGCCACGAGCCGGTAACGGCCGCCGCCCATCGGAAACAAGCCCGCGATGCCTTCGGGTGTCGTGAACAGGTGGATTTCCTCGTCCGGCCAGTCGGGTATCGCCGCGAAATCGGCCAGCAGGAAAGTCTGTTCGAACGCATGCCCGGTGAAGCCCAGGCCGAGCAGATGCCTGACCGTGCTGTGCGCACCGTCGGCCGCGATCAGGTACGACGGGGCGAACGATTCGTCGCGGCCATCGGCGCAGCGGATCGACACGTCGAGCGACGCGCCGCCCGCGTCGCACGCGGTCAGCGTCGCGCCGCGCTCGACCGTCACGCCGAGCCGGGCCAGGTGCTCGGCAAGCAGGCGCTCGGTGACGGTCTGGTCGAGAAACAGCAGGTACGGATAGCGCGTTTGCAGTGGATCGAAATCGAGCCGCGCGATCACGCGGCCGTCGGCATGCAGCGCCGCCGCATGCGCACGATGGCCGAGCGCGAGAAACGGCTCGACCGCGCGATGCTGCTCCAGCAGTTCGAGCGTGCGCGCCTGGATGCCGATCGCGCGCGAATGCGGCGCAGGCGCGGCGAGCCGATCGATGATGCGCACCGGCACGCGGGCCCGCGCGAGGCTCATCGCCGCGGCAAGGCCGGTCGGCCCCGCGCCGACGATCAGCACGGGCCGGATATCGGGCAGTGTGTCAGCCATGAGAACCTCGATGACACGCGACCTTGCAAGTCTACGCCGCTCCGCGTGACGGGGCCATATGCCAACCGACCGACTCGCGGCACCGCCGCGCAGTGTGGGAAAATACGCGCTTTCCGTCAGTTTTCGCGTTATGGATTCCGCATTCGACCGGGCGTATGCCGCACACCGCGCGGGCCGCCTCGCCGAGGCCGAGCACGGCTATCGCAACGCGCTCGCCTCCAACCCCGCCGACGCCGACGCGCTGCATCTGTTCGGCGTGCTGCGGCACCAGCAGGGCCAGCACGCCGAGGCGGCCGATCTCGTCGGCCGCGCCGTCGCGCTGCGGCCGGACGATGCGGCGCTGCAGCTCAATCTCGGCAACGCGCTCAAGGCGCTCGGCCGGCTCGACGAAGCGGTCGACCGCTTTCGCAACGCGCTGACGCTCGCGCCCGAATTTCCGCTCGCGCACTACAACCTCGGCAACGCGTATGCGGCGCTGCAGCGTCACGACGACGCGATCGATGCATTCGGCCGCGCACTCCGGCTCACGCCCGACGATGCGTCGATCCACAACAATCTCGGCAACGCGCTCAACGCGCTCGGCCGCCACGACGACGCGCTCGCCGCGTTTCATCGCGCGCTCGAGCTGCGGCCCGGGCATGCGGGAGCGCACAACAACCTCGCGATGGCGCTGAACGCGACGGGCCGCGCCGACGACGCGATCGCGCACTTCCAGGCCGCGATCGCCGCGCAGCCGCGCTTCGTCGCCGCGCATTTCAATCTCGGCAACACGTTCGATGCGGTCGGCCGGCATGCCGAGGCGGCCGCCGCGTTCGAAACCGCGCTCGCGCTGCATCCGCCGTTTCCGCTCGCGCTGTTCGGGCTCGCGAACGCACTGAGCGCGCAGGCCCGCCACCGCGACGCGCTGCCCTACTACGAGCGTGCGGTCGGTCTCGATCCGTCGTTCAGCCTGGCCTGGCTGAACCTCGGCAACGCACATCACGCGCTCGGTGCGCACGAAATGGCGCTGCGCGCGTTCGACCAGGCGTTGCGCGTCGCGCCCGATCTCACGCTGGCACGGCTGCACCGCGCGGTCACACTGCTCACGCTCGGCGACTTCACACGCGGCCTGCCCGCCTATGAAGCGCGCCACGACACGCCGGGCGCGACGCCGCTCGGCACGCTGCCGCGCTGGCAAGGCGAGCCGATTGCGTCGCGCACGCTACTGATCCGTGCCGAACAGGGCTTCGGCGACACGCTGCAGTTCGTCCGCTTCGTGCCGCTCGCGCGCGCACGCTGCGCGCGCGTCGTGCTCGAAGTCCAGCCGGAACTCGTTACGCTGCTGGCGCCGGCCGCGTCGCGCTGGCGCGTGACGCTCGTCGCACAGGGCAGCGCGAAACCGCCTGCCGCGGATGTCGCATGCACGCTGATGAGCCTGCCGTTCCTGCTCGGGCTTCAGACGGCGGACATCGTCGCAGGCTCGCGCTACCTCGATGCCCCCGACGGCGCCGGCCGGCGCTTTCGTGGTTCTCTCGGCGGGCAGTCGAAGCGCAAGTTCGGTCTCGCGTGGTCGGGGCGCCGGCAGGCGCAGGAAAACCGCTCGATGCCGTTCGACGCGCTTGCACCGCTGCTCGCGCTGCCGGACATCGACTGGATCGTGCTGCAGCCCGCGCTCGACGACGACGAACGCGCGCGCGTCGACGCGCATCCGCGCGTGCATCGGCTCGACGGCCGGCTGAACGACTTCGCCGACACGGCTGCACTGATCGAGCGGCTCGACGGTGTCGTCACGATCGATACGGCAGTCGCGCACCTCGCTGGCGCGCTCGGCAAGCCGCTGTGGGTCATGCTGCCGTTCGCGCCCGACTGGCGCTGGTTCACCGGCGACGACTGCCCGTGGTATCCGCAGGCCCGGCTCGCCCGCCAACCCGCGCCCGGGCAATGGAATGACGCGGCGGCCGCGGTCGCCGGCATGCTGCGCGAAGCCTGAACGCAGACGAAAAAAGGGAGCGCGCCGCGCTCCCTTTTTCAATGCGATGCGTGCGGCCCGCGCCGCGCGACATGTGGGGGCCCGTCAGGCCGCCTTGTACTGGTTGCGCGCCTCGGGCGTGCGGTACAGCACGAGTGTCGCGACCAGCCCGCAAATCGCGGCAACGCTCAGCCACAGCCCCGGCGCCGCCTTGTTCCCGGTCTGATGAATCAGCAGCGTCGAGATCGCCGGCGTGAAGCCGCCGATCGTCGTCGCCAGGCTGTACGCCAGCGAGAAACCGGCCGTGCGCACGTCGGCCGGCATCACTTCGGTCAGCGCGACGACCATCGCCCCGTTATACGACGCGTACAGGAACGACAGCCACAGCTCGACCGCGAGCAGCCGCAGGAACGACGGATCGCCGACGAGCCACAGCACGGCCGGATAAGCCGACAGCAGCGTCAGCACGGTGAACGCGATCAGCACCGGGCGGCGCCCGATGCGATCGGACAACGCACCGGACAACGGCAACCACACGAGATTGGAAATCCCCACGCAGACGGTCACAACGAGCGCGTCGAGCGACGACAGGTGCAGCACTTCCTTGCCGAACGTCGGCGTATAGGCGGTGATCATGTAGAACGACACCGTCGTCATGATCACCATCCCCATGCCTGCCACCACGATGCCCCAGTTGTCGAGCATCGAACGCATGATCTCGCCCATCGTCGGACGATGGCGCTTCGCGAGGAATTCGTCGGTCTCCTTCAGCGAACGACGGATCAGGAACAGGAACGGCACGATCAGGCAGCCGATCAGGAACGGAATGCGCCAGCCCCACGCGGTCATCTCCTCGGCCGGCAGCGCACGGTTGAGCAGCACGCCGACGAACGCGGCGAACACGACGGCCACCTGCTGGCTGCCCGATTGCCACGACGTATAGAACCCCTTGTGGCCCTTCGTCGCGATCTCCGACAGATACACCGACACGCCGCCGAGTTCGACGCCCGCCGAAAAGCCCTGCAGCAGCCGGCCGAGCAGCACGAGCGCCGGCGCGAGCACGCCGATCGACGCATAGCCGGGTATCGCAGCCACCGTGAGCGTGCCGAGCGCCATCAGCCCGAGCGTCAGGATCAGCCCCTTGCGGCGGCCATGGTGGTCGATGTACGCACCGAGCACGATCGCGCCGACCGGCCGCATCAGGAAGCCCGCGCCGAACACCGACAGCGACAGCATCAGCGACGCGAATGCGTTGCCGCTCGGAAAGTAGGTTTTCGCGATGGCCGACGCGTAATAGCCGTAGACCATGAAGTCGTACATTTCCAGGAAGTTGCCGCTGACGACCCGGAACACGGTGCGGAATTTCGATTCCTGCGCGATGGCGTGTGACGCGGTAGACATGTTTTTCTCGCTCAGCTCGGATGGCGCGAATCCGCGCCGCATGGATCCGACGACACACGCGGCGCCGGGCCGGCGCGCACGGGCATCGCTGCCTGCCGGCGGCGCGCCGCGCAGCGACGCGCGCACCGGCATGGTTCGCGCATCATGCCACGCCAACCCGACATTTGCCTTGTGTCGCCCCTGCCGTTGCTCTCGCAGCGTTCTCCTCGTACAAGTCGTCCCGAAACGGAAGCAAAAATCAGATTGATCTGATCGACCGGCCTTCGCCGGCTGACCACAATGTCTCGATTTGCAACGACAGTTCCGCGCCGCACCGGTACGGTTGCCCGTGTCGCGTGGCGCACCGCCCTATGACCCCATCGCACCTCGTCCCCGTTGCAGGCGTGCTCGCCCGCCCACGCGTCGCTCCGCTCGATCACGTGCCGTCGTTCGGCCGCGACTGGATCTTTCGCGACGCACCCGGTACGCAGCCCGGCAAGCACTGCGTCGCGACACTGGCGACGTCCTGCATCGACGTGGACCGGCCGCACCGCGCGTGCCACTGGGAGCCGCTGCCCATCGCAGTGCCCGCCCCGATTTCCGCCGGGTCGCCGGTTGCGCTGCCTGCCGCCGCCGGCCGGCGCTCCCGCCGTATCGCCGGCGGCGCTCGCGACCGGCGTGCGAGGTACGCGCTCTGCTGGAGCATCGGCGCGCTCGGCATCATCGGCTGGCTGATCGCCACGCATGAACCCATTGCAGGACTCGGGCTCGCCTACGCAATTCAAACGGCCGACGGCGCACCCGATCACGCGACGTCGTCGTCCGGCACCGTGCGGGTCGCGACGGTTCAGCCGCATACGTCGTCGAACGCTGCGCCGCAGCGCAAGATGGCCGCGCCTGTCGCGACAACGGCCGGATCACCGCAGGCCACGCACCACGTCACACGTCATCCGGCATCGCTTCGTCCGCAGGCAACGTCCGACATGCCGCGCCAGGCCACTGCTTCGTCGCCCCGTTCGAACGGCAAGCACGGGACAGCGGCACCGGCCCGGCGCCCGACCATGCAGCGGCTGGCTGCGCGCCCGCCGGTCCGGCGCAACACGGTCGACACCCGGGCACGCGATCGGCTCGCGACCGCGCCGCGCGCAATCGCCCATTCACGCGACACACTCGACGATCCGCTCACGCTGATCGCGATGGCAAGCGCGCTGCGCGCTACGCAGCCAGCCCGCGCAACGCACGCCCCTCCGGTCAATTTCGACTGGACGACGCAACTGTCCCACCGCCGCGTGACCGATACGCCGGACGCATTTGCACGCTGACAGCCGCGCCATAAAAAAACCCGGCGAAGCCTCGCTTCGCCGGGTTTTGCTCGTCTCTCCGCGTCCGTCTGACGAATCGTTACTTGTGCGCGGGCAGCCCCGTCTCGGTCTGCTTCTCGAGCTGTCGCACCTGCTCCTGCAGATCGCGCAGCTGCAGCTGCGCGGCCCGCTTCTCGACCTGCAGCGCCTGTGCCTGCTCCTGCGCCGACCGCTGCCGCTGCGCGACTTCGGCCTGCTGGCTGCGCGCAACGCTCAGGTCGGCCTGCAACTGCTGCGCACGATTCGCCTGCAGCGCGATCACACGCTCGAGAAACGCCTTCTGCGCCTCCAGCTCGGTACGGCGGATCTCGATATCGGCAAGTTGTACGGTCTGCTGAACGAAGTTCGCGTACACCATCTCCGCACGGCTCTTCTCCTGCGACCGGATCACGCGCCACAGGTGCTTGTCCTGGAACAGCGCGACGTAGTACGTCATCTCGTGCGGGTCGAACATCAGGCTCGCGCCGTAGCTGCCGTTGTAGGTCGTGCGCATCTCGACGATCCGGCCGTCGTGCAGCATCTGCGTCAGCTCGGCAACGTTGCCTTGCGCGGACGCATCCGTCACAGCCACGCTGGTTGCCGCGGGGTCGCCACGCAGGCTCGTGACCGCCGGACGCGTGCCGGCGGCAGGCGCGGTCGCATCGGCAGACCAGGCCGTGCCCGCTTGCGCACAGGCAGCCAGCGCAACGATCCACGTTGCGCATCGTGCAGGGGAAAAATTTCGGAAAGCCAACGTCAGACTCCGGCGAACGAATCGGGACTCGCGATTATCGTTCAAAACGAAACGGCCGCATCTCGAATTCATCGGGATGCGGCCGGCCTTCGTACGACGCGAAGCGTGCGGCTGTTACAGGCGTGTTTCGCGCGCCGCGCGCAGGAACGCATCGAGCAGCGGCGTGCAGTCGAGCAACTCCGAGCCGCCGGCACGATGGAACTCGGGGTGCCACTGCACGCCGACGACGAACGGCGAACGCCGATGGCGAATGCCTTCGATGATCCCGTCGCCGGCCGACACGGCCTCGATGTTCAGATCGCGGCCGAGATCGCGAATCGCCTGATGGTGAATCGAGTTGACGATCGCTTCACTGCGCCCGGGGAACATGCTCGCAAGCGTCGACGAATCCGGAAAGCGGATCGCGTGACGATGCTGGTCGTAATGCTCGCTCACGTGCGCATTCGCAGTCGGCACATCGGTGGCGATGTCCTGGTACAGCGAGCCGCCGAACGCGACGTTGATCAGCTGGCAGCCGCGGCACACGCCGAGGACGGGTTTGCCGGATTCGACGAACTCGTGCAGCAGCTCGAGTTCGTACATGTCGCGCACGCGATCGCCCGGCCATTCAGGGCGGGCGTCGGAGGCGGCATAGGTTTGCGGGGATACGTCTGCACCACCCTGCAGCAGCAGGCCGTCGAGATGCTTCGCGTAATCGCGCAGGCGGATGTTGCTCGGGTGAATCATGCCCTGATGGCCGACGGTCGGGATCATGAACACGAGCACATCGCGCGACATCACCCAGTGGGCGATCGACTCCTCGAGATACTGCAGCGTCTTGCCGCGCAGCCCCTTCGCGCCCGGTTCCGGATGGAAGATCCGCGCCGACACGCCGATGCGCAGCGTGCGCTGCGTGATGCGCTGGCCGGCACGGTCGAACAGCCGGCGCGCACGCGCGACCACGATCCGGCCGAACACCGACCACGGCGTGTCGCTCTGCTTCAGGTAGGCCGGCGGCGCATTCTGCGCGCTCGCGGGCGGCGGGCGCGGCGTGTCGAAGTCGGGCTGTGCGCCGAACCCCGGCGGCGGCGCGCCATGCTTCGGCGGCGCGGCAGCGGCAGCGCCATCGACGGCGGCGCCCTTGGCACCGGGCGCGCCCGGCTCGGACGCCGCCGCAACCGGCGACGCGCCGCCCGCGGCGACGTTCTGCGCGGCGGCCTGGGCTGCCGGCGCATCGGGCGCGTTCGCCGGATCGGTACGGGGAGAATCGGAAGAAACGGAGGAGGTGCCGGGCAGACCGGCCGGGGAAGGCGTGTGTTCGTTCATGACGATGGTCTGGTACGTCGCTCACGCGTATGGATAAACGAGGATTCATTATGCTTCAGCGCACGATCGAGCGGCAAACCTGCAACATCCTGTCGATATTGTTGCAAGTCGGCGGCAAACTGCGTCGGGGAGCGTTCCCGCCCGCGCGCCGGCAACGCCAATGCTTCGCGACCGGTACTGGACACCAGTGATATATCACAATAATATCCAGGCATCGTCCACGCTTCCCGATCGCCCGCGCCATGATCGCGCCCCGCCCGGCCGCCGCACCGCCCTCCGCATGAATGCCCTGACCGACGTCACCCCCAACCGCCCCGCCGCGCCGGCGGCCAGCCTCGCCGACCGCGCGTACGCGCTGATCCAGCGCGACATCACCACGATGCGCCTGAAGCCCGGCGCCGCGCTCAACGAAGCCGATCTCGTCGCGCGCACCGGTATCGGCCGCACGCCGGTGCACCAGGCCGTGCATCGGCTCGTGCTCGAAGGGCTGCTGTCCGTGATGCCGCGCAAGGGATTGATGGTGCAACCGCTGTCGCTCGACGACATCGTCGCGGTGATCGACGTGCGGCGCATCAACGAAGCGTACTGCGCGGAACTCGCCGCGCGCCATGCGACGCCCGACGATCTCGCACGCCTGGCCGCGCTGCTCGACGAAGGACAGGCCTGCGTCGACACGCACGACGTCGAGGGCATGATGGAACTCGACCGCGCGTTCCACCAGGCGATCGCCGCCGCTGCGCGCAATGCGGTCCTCGCCGAGATCCTGCGCGCGCTGCACGAGCGCTCGCTGCGCTTCTGGTTCGTTACGCTGTCCGAACCTCACCATCTCGCCGACGTCCAGCACGAGCATCGCGCACTGTTCGATCGGCTGTCCGCGCGCGACGCCGCCGGCGCGCGTGCGGCCGTCGAAAGCCATATCGATTCGTTCCGCTCCACGCTTCTTCAACATCTTCGTCCCTGAGCCGCCATGACCACTTTCACGCCCTTCCCCCCGCTCGCCCAGCTCGCCGCCGACCTCGCCGCCGGCCGGACCACGAGCCGCGCGCTCGTCGACACCGCGCTCGACCGGATCGCCGATCCGTCGGGCCAGGGCGCGGTCGTCTTCACCGAAGTCGATGCCGACAACGCCCGCGCGGCCGCCGACGCGCATGACCGGCTGCGCGCCGCCGGCACCGTGCTGTCACCGCTCGCGGGCGTTCCCGTGTCGGTCAAGGACCTGTTCGACGTCGCGGGCCAGGTGACGCGCGCGGGTTCGCGCGTGCTCGACGGCGCGCCGGCCGCACACACCGACGCGGTCGCCGTCGCGCGGCTCAAGCGGGCGGGCGCGGTGCTGGTCGGCCGCACCAACATGAGCGAGTTCGCGTTCTCGGGCCTCGGGCTGAATCCGCACTTCGGCCATCCGCGCTCGCCGTACCACCGCGACGTGCCGGGCGACGCGCGGATTTCCGGTGGCTCGTCGTCCGGCGCGGCCGCGTCCGTCGCCGACGGGATGGCCGCCGTCGCGCTCGGCACCGATACGGGCGGCTCGATCCGCATTCCCGCCGCGCTGTGCGGGCTGACGGGCTTCAAGCCGACCGCGAGCCGGATCCCGACGCAAGGCGGCGTGCCGCTGTCGACGACGCTCGACTCGTTCGGCCCGATCGGCCTGACGGTCGCCTGCTGCGCGCTCGTCGACCGGATGCTCGCGGGCCTCGAACCGCACGTGCCGGCCGCCCGGCCGCTCGAAGGCGTGCGGCTCGGCGTGCTGACGAACTACGTGACCGATGGCGTCGATGCCGACGTCGCAGCCGCGCTCGACACTGCGCTCAAGCATCTCGAAGCCGCCGGCGCGATCGTCACGGAAGTGCGCTTCCCGGCGCTCGACCGGCTGCCGGACATCAACCGCTTCGGCTTCTCGCCGATCGAGGCCTACGCGTGGCATCGCCCGCTGCTCGACAAGCACCGCGACCAGTACGACCCGCGCGTGCTCACGCGGATCCTGAAGGGCGAACCCGCGAGCGCGGCCGACTATCTCGACCTGCTCGCCGCGCGCACGGCGATGCTCGACGAAGCCGCGCACACGGTCTGGTCGCGCTTCGATGCGCTCGTCTCGCCGACGGTCCCGGTCGTGCCGCCGCGCATCGCCGAACTCGAAGCGGACGACGCCGCGTTCACGCGCACCAACGCGCTGATCCTGCGCAACCCGAGCGCGTTCAACTTCCTCGACGCGTGCGCGCTGTCGCTGCCCTGCCATCCGCGCGACGCGGCACCGGTCGGGCTGATGCTCGCGGCCGCACCGCATCGCGACGACGCGCTGCTCGCGATCGGCCAGGCGGTCGAGGCCGTGCTGAACACGATCCGCTGACCGCGGCCAACCGACCGCCGGCGGACTCGGCGCGTGGTGCGGCAGGTTGCCGCACGCGCGCTGTCAGTTTCGTGCCAGACCGTTCGCGCTAAAATCGCGCGATTGTTTTCCGGACCGACCCAAGAGGAACCCCGCCGACATGAACGACTACACGCTCGCCATCCGCCGCGAACGCCGCCTGCTGATGCTGCTCGGATGGGTGTGCATCGCCCTGCTGGCCGGTGCGCTCTATCTGCAGTACGTGAAGAACGAAGATCCGTGCCCGCTGTGCATCATCCAGCGCTACTTCTTCTGCGCGATCGGGATCTTCGCGTTCCTGGCCGCCGGGATCCGCAACTGGCGCGGCGTCTGGGTGCTCGAACTGCTGATCGCGATCGCCGCGGCCGGCGGTGTCGGCACGGCCGCCCGACATCTGTCGATCCAGATGAATCCGGGCTTCAGCTGCGGCTTCGACACGCTGCAGCCGATCGTCGACAGCCTGCCGCCCGCGCAGTGGTTCCCCGGCATGTTCAAGGTCGCCGGGCTGTGCGAGACCGTCTATCCGCCGATCTTCGGCATCCTGCTGCCGGGCTGGGCACTGATCGGCTTCGCAGTGATCCTGATCGCGGTCGTCGCGAGCCTCTGGCGCCATCGCCGCAAGCTCGTGGCCTGACCGGCCGGTTTCAACCGGCCTGCGCGCGGCCCGCTCGCCCGGGCCGCACACCGCCGACCGGTGACCGGTGACCGCCGGCCCCGGAGCGCTCGCCGGCCCAACCCGGCGGGCCGCACCTGAGCAGCCGCACCGGGGCGGCTCCACCTAGGTGGCCCCGCCTGGCCGGTCCCGCGTAAACACCTACTCCGCCGCCGCCCTGCGATCCGGGTGAGCGCACATCGCGCGACTTCCGCGCCCAAGCCCCGCCACGCCTGCGTTTCGGCCCGACGTGCACGCATCGGCGCCCCGATCCCGCGCGGCGGGCCTATGATCGACATGATCGCCGCCTGATAGCCCGGATCACCGCCCCGCGATGTTCCCGTCGCGTTGCGGTGCTATCTTCGGGACTGGATGGCGATCTACGTGCGCGAGGCCAGGCGGTCTCACCACCCCTGCGTAACGCGCGCCCGATCCGCAATGTCGACTGGATTCATCATGACAACGCACACCATCCGCATCCATCACCCTCATGGCGTCCGCGCATCCGGCGGTGCCGTCCGCACGCGCCGTCCGCGCGCTGCCGCCGCACCGCATCGGCCATGCGGCCGGCCCGCCCCGCTCCCGTCCGTCATCGTTGCCGCCACGCTCGCCAGCCCGCGCCGCGTGTCGTGCCGCGTCGTCCAGAACGGAGCGTGCTGATGGAAGCCTGGCTCGGCGATCTGCAGCAACTGCTCGCGCACGGCGAAGCGGCCGTGCTCGTGACGGTCGCGCACACCGACGGCTCCGCGCCGCGCGAAGCGGGCACCAAGATGCTCGTCACGCGCGACACGGCGCGCCACACGATCGGCGGCGGTCATCTGGAATGGAAGGCGATCGAGATCGCGCGGCATCTGCTGAAGGATGGCGCGCACGTGCCGCATGCCCGCCGGCTCGAGCGGCTGGCGCTCGGCCCGAGCCTCGGCCAGTGCTGCGGCGGCGCCGTGGTGCTCGCGTTCGAGCGGCTCGATGTGGGCGATCTCGGCTGGATCATGTCGCTCGCGAAGCGAGTCGCGGCCGGCGCCGCGACCGTCCGTAGCGTATCATTCGGCCCCTCGCCGGGCGCGCCGCTGTTGAGCGAGCCCGAATCGGAAGCCGCGCGTGCCGACTGCCTGCTGTGGGAAACCGGCGGCGTGTCGCTGATGACCGAAACGATCGCACCGTATGCGTTCCCCGTCGTGCTGTTCGGCGCCGGGCACATCGGCACCGCGCTCGTGAAGGTGCTGGCGACGCTGCCGTGCCACGTGCGCTGGATCGACGGGCCCGATGCGGCGTTCCCTCCGGCCGATGCGCTCGCCGGCATCGGCAACCTCGCGATCGAAGCGGCCGCTGCCCCGGCCGATGCAGTCGACGCAGCACCGCCGCAGTCCTACTTCGTCGTGATGACGCACGACCACGCACTCGATTTCGTGCTGGCCGAGCGCATCCTGCGGCGCGGCGACTATGCGTACTTCGGGATGACCGGTTCGCACGCGAAACGCGTGCAGTTCGATCACCGCCTCGCCGCGATCGGCATCGACCCGGCCCAGGTCGCGCGGATGCGCTGCCCGATCGGTGTCGAAGGCATCATCGACAAGGCACCCGAAGTGATCGCGATCTCGGTGGCTGCGCAATTGCTGCAGGCCGTCGAGGCAAACGCGAATGCGTCCGCGCAGGCTTCCCCTACCTACTGACCGACCAAGAACGACGCCATGACCCCGACATTCAAGGACAAGATTGCCCGCGCGCCGAAAGCGGAGCTGCACATCCATATCGAAGGCTCGCTCGAGCCCGAACTGATTTTTGCGCTCGCGCAGCGCAACGGCGTGAAGCTCGCGTACGACTCGATCGACGCGCTGCGCGCCGCATACGCGTTCACCGACCTGCAGTCGTTCCTCGACATCTATTACGCAGGCGCGAGCGTGCTGCTGACCGATCAGGATTTCTACGACATGACGGCCGCGTACTGCGAACGCGCGCTCGCCGACAACGTCGTCCATACCGAGCTGTTCTTCGATCCGCAGACGCACACCGAGCGTGGCGTGCCGATCGAGACGGTGGTCGCAGGCATCGAGCGCGCACTCACCGATGCCGAACAACGCGGGCTGTCGAGCAAGCTGATTCTGTGCTTCCTGCGCCACCTGTCCGAAGAGGACGCGCTCGCGACGTTCGAATCCGCGCTGCCGCTGTTCGAGCGCTATCGCCATCGCCTGATTGGCGTCGGCCTCGACTCGTCCGAGCTCGGCCATCCGCCGACCAAGTTTGCGCGCGTGTTCGAGAAGGCGCGCGCACTCGGGCTGAAGCTCGTCGCGCACGCGGGCGAGGAAGGCCCGCCCGCGTACATCTACGAAGCGCTCGACGTGCTGAAGGTCGACCGGATCGACCACGGCGTGCGCAGCATCGAGGACGCGGCACTCGTCGAGCGCCTCGCGAAAACGCGCACGGCGCTCACCGTGTGCCCGTTGTCGAACCTGAAGCTGTGCGTGTTCGACGACATGGCGAAGCACACGCTGAAGGCGCTGCTCGATCGCGGCGTCGCGGTGACGATCAACTCCGACGATCCGGCCTACTTCGGCGGCTACGTCAATGAAAACTACTTCGCGACGGCCGAAGGGCTGCAACTCACGGATGCCGAAGTCCACGCGGTGATCCGCAACGGCTTCGAGGCGTCGTTCATCGAACCGGCGCAGCGCGACGCACTGTACGCGCGCCTCGACGCGTACTGGCAGGCCGCGTGACGGCCGGCATCGAGGAACGCTAGACAGATGAAACACGGCAACGGCATCCGCTTCGCGACCACCGGTTCGGCCTTGCGCCGGGCCGGTCGCCTGCGTGCGCGCGTGGCGACGGCTCTGTCCGTCGTCGCTCGCTCGTGCCTGCCGTCGCGGTTTGCCGTCGCGTTCGCGCCCCCGTCGGTCGCAAGCACGACGGCTGCGAGGCCCGCCGGCAACCACTCGCTGGCGGCTTCGGCCGCCACGTTCGCCCGCGCCATCGCATCCGGACGTGCGGCACGCAGCGTGCCGCACCCGCTCGCGAAGCACCGCCCCGCCCCCGTGCGGCGTCGCTCGTTTTCTTCTGTTCGCCTTACCTTGATGCAGGACCATTCGTCATGACGCAAACCGCTTTCCGTTCCCAACTGCTGACCTTCAACGGCGACCCGGCGCAATCGAGCCAGGCCGCGAACCATGAGACCGACGGCCTCCTGATCGTCGACGACGGCAAGGTCGTCGCGGCCGGCCCGTACGCGCAGCTCGCCGCGACGCTCGCGCGCGACGCGATCGTCCATGACCTGCGCGACAAGCTGATCGTGCCCGGCTTCATCGACACGCACATCCACTACCCGCAGACGGACATGATCGCGTCGCCGGCACCGGGCCTGCTGCCGTGGCTGGACAAGTACACGTTCCCGACCGAGCGCCAGTTCGGCGATCCGGAACATGCGCGCGAAGTCGCCGACTTCTTCGTCGACGAGCTGCTCGCGTGCGGCACGACGAGCGCGCTCGTCTACTGCACGGTGCACAAGCAGTCGGCCGATGCGCTGTTCGCGGCGAGCGACGCGCGCGACCTGCGGATGATCGCGGGCAAGGTGCTGATGGACCGCAACTGCCCCGAATTCCTGCGCGATACCGCGCAATCGGGTTATGACGACAGCGCCGAGCTGATCGGCCGCTGGCACGGCAAGGGCCGCCAGATGTACGCGCTCACGCCGCGCTTCGCGCCGACGTCGACCGAGGCGCAGCTCGAGGCGTGCAGCGAACTCGCGCGCCGCCATCCGGACGTATTCGTGCAGAGCCACGTCGCGGAAAACGTCGACGAGGTGAAATGGGTGGCCGAGCTGTTCCCCGGCCATCGCAGCTACCTCGACATTTACGACCGCTACGGGCTGCTGCGTCCGCGCGCGGTGTACGGCCACTGCATCCACCTCGACGACGAGGACCGCCGCCGGATGGCCGAGACGCGCACCGTCGTCGCGCACTGCCCGACGTCGAACTTCTTCCTCGGCAGCGGGCTGTTCGATTTCGACAAGGCCGGCGAATACGACGTGCCCGTCACGCTCGCGACCGACGTCGGCGGCGGCACGTCGTTCTCGATGCTGCAGACGATGAACGAAGCGCACAAGGTCGCGCGGCTGTCGGGCCACCACCTGACCGCGACGCGGATGTTCTGGCTCGCGACGGCCGGCGCCGCGCAGGCACTCGACCTCGCCGATACGGTCGGCACGCTCGCGCCGCGTACCGAAGCCGACTTCGTCGTGCTCGATCCGCGGGCCACGCCGCTGCTCGCACGCCGCACGAAACGCGCGGACTCGCTCGAGGAACTGCTGTTCGCGTTCGCGCTGCTCGGCGACGACCGCGCGGTGTACCGCACCTATGCGGCCGGCAAACTCGTCCACGAGCGCGGTGCGGCACGCCGCCCCGCCGCGTAACGGCCTGCCCGGAGGCTCGTCCCGGCACGCGCGCGCATCCGCCGCCGCGCCTGCCGGGCCGCCGAAGATTGCCGTATCCCGATCCCGCCCCGACGCCGGGCGCCGCGCCGCCTGACCGCTTTCCCGCGCGCGACGCGCCGTGCTAGAATTCGCCGCTCATTGGGGAGTAGCCGCTCCGCTCGATGTCCCGCGCCCCCGGCGCGCATCGTGACGGAGGCGTCCGTCAACAGACTTGGCCGTATGGCCATGGCGGACGCAGCCACCTAGGCCTGGCGAGACCGATGGTTCACAGTGCGCCGCATCAGGGCCCGGCGCGCCGTGGATCGTCGCTCGCACGCACAACACCGGCCCGTGGAACCCCATCCGTGTCCCAAGCCTTCCTGATCTCCACCGGCGCCGTCGCGCTCGCTGAAATCGGCGACAAGACCCAACTGCTTTCCCTCGTACTGGCCGCGCGCTATCGCAAGCCGATGCCGATCATTCTTGGCGTGCTCGTCGCGACGCTCGTGAACCACGGTTTCGCCGGCGCGCTCGGCGAATGGCTCGGCGCGCTCGTCACGCCGTCGATCATGCGCTGGGCGCTCGCGTTCTCGTTCATCGCGATGGGATTGTGGATCCTCGTGCCGGACAAGCTCGATGCCGACGAAGCCAATGCCAACCGTTCGCGGCTCGGCGTGTTCGGTGCGACCCTCGTCGCGTTCTTCCTCGCGGAAATGGGCGACAAGACGCAGATCGCGACCGTCGCGCTGGCCGCGCGCTTCCAGGACTACATCGGTGTCGTGGCCGGCACGACATTCGGGATGATGCTCGCGAACGTGCCGGCGATCCTGCTCGGCGACCGCTTCGCGCACCGCCTGCCGACGAAGCTCGTGCACGGGATTGCAGCCGTGCTGTTCGTCGTGCTCGGTGCGCTCGCGCTGCTGGGCATCGGGGTCTGACGGGAAGGAAGATGGCGGGCGCGGCCGGACGGCCGCGCCGAGACTGACGCCGCGTTACTTCGCGGCGGCTGCGCCTGAAGCGGGCGCCGCCGGCACCGCTCGCTCGTTGGCGGCCGGCGCGGCCGGCCCGCCGCGCTTGTCGACCGGCAGCCGCACCGTGCGGACCGCGCCGTTCGCCAGCGGGAAATCGGCGAGCGCGCTGCGCGCGAGGAACGGCATTGCATACAGCAGCGCGCCGTTGTCGCCGGTCGTGCGCGCGGTCACGTTGTAGACCTCCTTGCCCGTCGCGCGCTCGGTAATGCGAATGCCGAGCGTGTAGTCGAACACCTGATAGGTCTGCGCGACATAGCCGGCCGGCATCGGCCCCCAGGGGCCCCACGGTCCCCACGGCCCGCCCCGCCAGTACGGCCCCGGGCCGGCGAACCACGGATCGTAGTAGACCGGCTGCGGCACGGTAACGAGATCGCTGCCGACCCCGTACGTCAGCCCGACGAGATAGCGGGCCTGCGCGGCCGGCGCCTGCCGGAACGCATACGTGGACAGTTCGTTCGCGACGATCGGTTCATAGGTCGACTGCTCGATGCTGTGCTTCTGCGCATCGCTGCGCGTGAACGCATAGGTGCGTGTCGCGTCGCTGCCGCTCCAGTCGGAGAAGGCCGTGACCTGGGTCGTCACGTAGCTGGTACAGCCGGTCAGCAGCGCCACGCACAGCACCGCCGCCCAGCCCGCACCGCGTTGAATCCAATCGCGTTTCATGTTGATCCTCTTCGATCCGTCACCCGTTCGTCGCACCGCGCGAACCGTAACGGGATGCCGATAATACGCGGACTCCCGGAACCGGTAAAAAGTTCGCCCGGCACGCGGCCGCAAGCCTTTGTACAATGGCCCGGTTCGCCCGGCCCGTGCCGCGGGCGCGTCCCCCACTCCACCGATCTCGACGACCATGTCCGACAACGCCTCCTCCACCGTGATCCGCCGCGCCGACTACACGCCGCCGGCCTTCCTCATCGATTCCGTTGCGCTCGAATTCGATCTCGCGCCGGCCCGTACGATCGTCAGGAATACGATGCGCGTGCGCCGCAATCCGGACGCCGCGCCCGCGCCGCACCTGGAGCTGATGGGCGAAGCGCTCGAATTCGTCGGCGCATGGCTGGATGGCACGCCGCATGGCGCCGTGCGTGCGCACGAACACGGGCTGACCGTCGAGAACGTCCCCGACGCTTTCGAGCTGACGCTCGAAAGCGCCTGCGCACCCGACCAGAATACGACGCTGTCGGGCCTCTATGTGTCGAGCGGCAACTTCTTCACGCAATGCGAAGCCGAAGGTTTCCGCCGCATCACCTACTTCCTCGACCGCCCGGACGTGATGGCGTCGTACACGGTGACGCTGCGCGCCGACCAGGCCGCCTACCCGGTGCTGCTGTCGAACGGCAACCTCGTCGATTCCGGCGACCTGCCCGACGGCCGCCACTTCGCGAAGTGGGAAGACCCGTTCCGCAAGCCGAGCTACCTGTTCGCGCTGGTCGCGGGCAAGCTCGTCGCAATCGAGGAAAAGATCACGACCGGCTCGGGCAAGGAAAAGCTGCTGCAGGTGTGGGTCGAGCCGGCCGATCTCGACAAGACGCGTCATGCAATGGATTCGCTGATCCACTCGATTCGCTGGGACGAGAAGCGCTTCGGCCTCGAGCTCGATCTCGACCGCTTCATGATCGTCGCGGTCGGCGACTTCAACATGGGCGCGATGGAAAACAAGGGGCTCAACATCTTCAACACGAAGTACGTGCTGGCGAACCCCGAGACCGCGACCGACACCGACTTCGCGAACATCGAATCGGTGGTCGGCCACGAGTACTTCCACAACTGGACCGGCAACCGCGTGACCTGCCGCGACTGGTTCCAGCTGAGCCTGAAGGAAGGCCTGACGGTGTTCCGCGACCAGGAATTCTCGGCCGACATGGCCGCGGGCGACGCCATCGAATCGGCGGCCCGCGCGGTCAAGCGCATCGAGGACGTGCGCGTGCTGCGCCAGCTGCAGTTCGCCGAGGATGCGGGCCCGATGGCCCACCCGGTGCGCCCGGAGAGCTACGTCGAGATCAACAACTTCTACACGATGACCGTCTACGAGAAAGGTTCGGAAGTCGTGCGGATGTACCAGACGCTGTTCGGCCGTGACGGCTTCCGCAAGGGGATGGACCTGTACTTCAAGCGCCACGACGGGCACGCGGTGACCTGCGACGACTTCCGTCACGCGATGGCCGACGCGAACGGGCGCGACCTCGCGCAGTTCGAGCGCTGGTACAGCCAGGCCGGCACGCCGCGCGTGTCGGTGCGCACCGCGTACGATGCAGCCGCGCGCCGTTATACCGTCACGCTCGCGCAGGGTTACGGCGACGCATCGCCGGCCGCGCGCGAAACGCAGCAAGGGCCGCTGCTGATTCCGTTCGCGATCGGCCTGATCGGCCGCGACGGCCGCGACCTGCCGCTGCATCTCGACGGCGAAGCCGCCGCCGCAGGCACGACGCGCGTGCTCGACTTCACCGACACCGAGCAGACCTTCACGTTCGTCGACGTGCCGGAACAACCGCTGCCGTCGCTGCTGCGCAACTTCTCGTCGCCGGTGATCGTCGAGTACGACTACAGCGACGACGACCTCGCGTTCCTGCTCGCGCACGACAGCGATCCGTTCAACCGCTGGGAAGCCGGCCAGCGCCTCGCGACGCGCGCGCTGCTGACGCTCGCCGCGCGTGCGGCCGCGAACGAGCCGCTCACGCTCGGCGAGAACTTCGTCGCCGCATTCCGCCGCGTGCTGACCGACGCGACGCTGTCGCCGGCGTTCCGCGAACTCGCGCTGACGCTGCCGTCGGAAACCTACCTCGCCGACCAGATGGCGGAAGCCGATCCGGCCGCCGTCCATCGCGCGCGCCAGTTCGTGCGCCGTCAGCTCGCCACCGCGCTGCGCGCGGAATGGCTCGCCGCATACGAGCAGCACCAGACGCCCGGCGCCTACGAACCGACGCCGGAGGCCTCCGGCCGCCGCGCGCTGAAGAGCCTCGCACTCGCGTATCTCGCCGAGCTCGAGGATCCGGCCGATGCCGTGCGCCTCGCGACCGCGCAATACGACGCGGCGAACAACATGACCGATCGCGCAGCTGCCCTCGGCGCGCTGCTGTCCGCCGCAGCCGCCGGCGCGAGCGAACCGGCCGAGCGCGCGCTCGCCGACTTCTACCAGCGCTTCGAGAAGGAAGCGCTCGTGATCGACAAGTGGTTCGCGATGCAGGCGGCGCAACGCGGTACGCCCGCGCAGCCGACGCTCGCGAAGGTTCGCAAGCTGCTCGCGCACCCGGCGTTCAACCTGAAGAATCCGAACCGCGCGCGCTCGCTGATCTTCAGCTTCTGCGCGGCCAACCCCGCGCAGTTCCACGCGGCGGACGGCTCGGGTTACGCGTTCTGGGCCGAACAGGTGCTCGCGCTCGACGCGATCAACCCGCAGGTCGCGGCGCGCCTCGCCCGCTCGCTCGAACTGTGGCGCCGCTTCACGCCGGCGCTGCGCGACCGGATGCGCGAAGCGCTCGAGCAGGTCGCCGCCGGTGCGAAATCGCGCGACGTGCGCGAGATCGTCGAGAAGGCGCTCGCGTAACGCCATCGCCCGTATCGCGCCCACGCGCGACAGCCGGTGCCGTCCGTCGCGGCACCGGCTTTTTTATTGTGTGTGACCCATCCTGAAATAGGTTGACACTTTTTCGCCGAGGCGAGGAGGTGCCAGATGGAGCAAGGGATCAAGCGGACGCAGCGGGACTACAGCCTGGCTTTTAAGCTGTCGGTGGTGGTGCAAGTCG
>NZ_JAIZSA010000019.1:0-166346 GCF_020419825.1 Burkholderia sp. AU30198
AACCTGTTACTGTTTTCGGTTCAGTTAAGAACCGGTCGCTCACTCAAAGCTGACAGGAATATGAATTGCTTCATAAACCTGACTTACTTTAGTGTGAGACTCTTGATACTTTCGCTATCTGATCCGAAGATCAGCTCGCTTCCATCAAGCGCCCACACTTATCGGCTGTTAATTTTTAAAGAGCGTTTCTGCGAGGAACTTCGTGTTTCTCAGCAGCGCTGCGTTTTCAGCAGCAGAGAAGCGAGATTATGAACCGTGTTTCGCATTTCGTCAACAACTTTTTTAACTACTTCGTTGCGACTGCGGGGCTCAACTTCCAGGCCAGTTGCGCGCCCCTGACTGCAGCACACCACCAACCCTTGCTTCCCTCTCCCGCGCCGCGTTTCCGTTAGCGCGAAAGAGGCGTGATTCTAAGCACCCGCCCCCAACTACGCAAGCCCCTTTGTGAAAATATTTTGAAAAAGCCCCCGTGCGCTGCCGCGCACGGGGGCTTCGGGCTCGACGGGCCGGGTAATCACGCCGACAACCGATACCGACCAGTCGCCGACCGCCTACCCAGGTTGCCCGATCAGCGGTGCTTGAATACCGGCTTCCGTTTTTCGACGAATGCCGCCATCCCCTCCTTCTGGTCTTCGGTCGCGAACAGCGAATGGAACAGCCGACGCTCGAAGTGAACGCCTTCGGCCAGCGTCGTCTCGTACGCACGGTTCACCGATTCCTTGACCATCATGACCGCCGGCAGCGAAAACTCGGCGATCGTCGCCGCGGCGGCAATCGCCTCGTCGAGCAGCGTGGCGGCCGGCAGCACGCGCGACACGAGCCCCGCGCGCTCCGCTTCGGCCGCATCCATGAAGCGGGCCGTCAGGCACATGTCCATCGCCTTCGCCTTCGACACCGCGCGCGGCAGACGCTGCGTGCCACCCGCACCCGGCATGACACCCAGCTTGATTTCCGGCTGGCCGAACTTGGCCGTGTCCGCCGCGAAGATGATGTCGCACATCATGGCCAGCTCACAGCCACCGCCCAGCGCAAAGCCCGAAACCGCGGCAATGATCGGCTTGCGGATCTCGCGGACCGTCTCCCAGTTGCGCGTGATGTAGTCGCCCCGGTAGGCATCCATATAGGAGTAGGTCGCCATCATGCCGATGTCCGCGCCCGCCGCGAACGCCTTCTCGCTCCCGGTCACGACGATCGCGCCGATGCCATCGTCCGCATCGAACGCCTTCAGCGCGTCACCCAGCTCATCCATCAGCGCATCGTTCAGCGCATTCAGCGCCTTCGGGCGGTTCAGCGTAACCAACCCGACACGCCCCCGGGTCTCCACCAGGATGTTCTCGTAAGCCATCTATTTCTCCTCGATCAATGAAATGAGAAACGCCTCGCACATGCGAATAGTTTGATGCTACCATTCTCCGACCAACCGGTCGGTTAATTAATCGATCCAACCCCTCTCAACGTCCATCAGGCTGCCGCCATGACCCATGCACTGTTCACGAAGCACGAAGACACGCTGAAGCACGCACTCGCCGCCATCGAGAGCCGCGGGTACTGGAGCCCGTTCGCTGAAATGCCGAGCCCCAAAGTGTACGGGGAAAGCGCGAACGCAGATGGCGAGGCCGCGTTCAAGTCGCACCTCGACCAGACGTTCGCGCTCGATCAGCCGGCGTCCGGCGAAACGGTCGGCGCAGAGCGGTCGCCGTACGGCATTGCACTGGGCATCCGGTATCCGAAGTCGACGCCCGACGAACTGATCGCCGCCGCTGCCGCTGCGCAACGCTCGTGGCGCGAAGCCGGCCCGAGCGCCTGGATCGGCGTCAGCCTCGAAATCCTCGCGCGCCTGAATCGCGCAAGCTTCGAGATCGCCTACAGCGTGATGCACACCACGGGTCAGGCATTCATGATGGCCTTCCAGGCCGGCGGCCCGCACGCACAAGATCGTGCGCTCGAGGCTGTCGCCTATGCATGGGACGAACTGCGCCGCATCCCGGCCGATGCGCACTGGGAAAAGCCGCAAGGCAAGAATCCGCCGCTCGCGATGCACAAGCGCTACACGATCGTCCCGCGCGGCACCGGGCTCGTGCTCGGCTGCTGCACGTTCCCGACCTGGAACGGCTACCCGGGCCTGTTCGCCGATCTGGCAACCGGCAATACCGTGATCGTCAAACCGCATCCGGGCGCGATCCTGCCGCTCGCCGTCACCGTCCGGATCGCTCGCGACGTACTGCGTGAAGCCGGTTTCGATCCGAACGTCGTCACGCTCCTCGCGACCGAACCCAACGACGGCGCACTCGTTCAGGATCTCGCGCTGCGCCCCGAGATCAAGCTGATCGACTTCACCGGCAGCACGCAAAACGGCACGTGGCTCGAACGCCATGCCCATCAGGCACAGGTCTATACCGAGAAGGCCGGCGTCAATCAGATCGTGATCGACTCGACCGACGACCTGAAGGCCGCAGCCAAGAACATTGCATTCTCGCTGGCGCTGTACTCCGGCCAGATGTGCACGGCGCCGCAGAACATCTATGTGCCGCGCGACGGCATCCGGACGGCGGACGGCCATGCGAGCTTCGACGAAGTCGCACAGGCAATCGCCGTTGCCGTGCAAAAGCTCACCGGCGACCCGGCACGCTCGGTCGAACTGATCGGCGCAATCCAGAACGAAGGCGTGACCGCACGCATCGACGACGCCCGCCAGCTCGGCCGCGTGCTCGCCGACAGCCTTACCCTCCAGCACCCTGCGTTCCCCGATGCCCGCGTGCGCACGCCGCTCGTGCTGCAACTCGACGTGGCCGATCGCGAGAAATTCACGCAGGAGTGGTTCGGCCCGATCTCGTTCGTGATCGCGACCGACTCGACCGCGCAGTCGCTCGATCTCGCCGGCGAAATTGCGGCCGATCATGGCGCGCTGACGCTCTCCGTTTACAGCACCGACGATGCGATCGTCGACGCCGCCCACGACGCGGCGGTGCGCGGCGGTGTCGCGCTGTCGATCAACCTGACGGGCGGCGTGTTCGTGAACCAGTCGGCAGCGTTCTCGGATTTCCACGGCACGGGCGCGAACCCGGCAGCCAACGCGGCACTGGCCGACCCGGCGTTCGTCGCCAACCGGTTCCGCGTGGTGCAAAGCCGCGTCCATGTTGCCCCGAAGGCTGCACCTGTGGAAGCCGGCCAACCGGCATAACCCGAATGGCCGACGTGCAAACGCCGCCACGTTCTCTACCATGAACGAATCCGCCACCCGGCGGGTTCGTTGCACATCGATACGCCCATGACAGACGCCTATATCTGCGACGCGATTCGCACCCCCATCGGCCGCTACGGCGGCGCACTGAAAGATGTCCGCGCCGACGACCTCGGTGCGGTACCGCTCAAGGCGCTCATCGAGCGCAACCGTGACGTCGACTGGACGGCGATCGATGACGTGATCTATGGCTGCGCGAACCAGGCCGGCGAGGACAACCGCAACGTCGCGCGCATGTCGGCGCTACTCGCGGGCCTGCCGACCGACGTGCCCGGCACGACGCTGAACCGGCTGTGCGGCTCCGGGATGGATGCGATCGGCACGGCCGCGCGCGCGATCAAGGCGGGCGAGGCGCGCCTGATGATCGCAGGCGGCGTCGAGAGCATGACGCGTGCGCCGTTCGTGATGGGCAAGGCCACGAGCGCGTTCGCACGCCAGGCTGACATTTTCGACACGACGATCGGCTGGCGTTTCATCAATCCGCTGATGAAACAGTTGTATGGCGTCGATTCGATGCCCGAGACGGCCGAAAACGTCGCGGTCGACTACAACATCAGCCGCGCCGACCAGGATCTGTTCGCGCTGCGCAGCCAGCAGAAGGCCGCGCGTGCGCAGCAGGACGGCACGCTCGCCGACGAAATCGTCGCAGTCACGATTCCGCAGAAGAAAGGCGATCCGGTGGTCGTGTCGCGCGACGAGCATCCGCGCGAGACGTCGCTCGAAGCGCTCGCGAAGCTGAAAGGCGTCGTGCGTCCGGACGGTTCGGTGACGGCCGGCAACGCATCCGGCGTCAACGACGGTGCGTGCGCGCTACTGCTCGCCAATGCGCAGGCAGCCGACCAGTACGGCTTGCGCCGCCGCGCACGCGTCATCGGCATGGCGACGGCCGGCGTCGCGCCCCGCGTGATGGGCATCGGCCCCGCGCCGGCCACGCAGAAACTGCTGCGCCAGCTCGGCATGACCATCGACCAGTTCGACGTGATCGAACTGAACGAGGCGTTCGCATCGCAAGGCCTCGCGGTACTGCGCATGCTCGGCGTCGCCGACGACGATCCGCGCGTGAACCCGAACGGCGGTGCGATCGCACTGGGCCATCCGCTCGGCGCATCGGGCGCCCGGCTCGTGACCACCGCGCTCCACCAACTCGAGCGTACAGGCGGCCGCTTTGCACTCTGTACGATGTGCATCGGCGTCGGCCAGGGCATCGCGCTCGCGATCGAACGCGTGTAACCCACGCACCGCGCGCCTATAACGAAGTCATGAAGGAGACATGCATGTCCTATCAGGCGATTCAGCTGGATATCGATCAGGCCTCGAATGTGGCCACGATTACCCTCAACCGCCCCGACAAGCTGAACAGCTTCACGCGGGCGATGCATCGCGAGCTGCAGTCGGCACTCGATGATGTCGAAGCGGCCGGCGCGCGCGCTCTGATCCTGACAGGTGCGGGGCGCGGCTTCTGCGCGGGCCAGGACCTGGCCGATCTCGACTTCACCCCAGGCGCGTCCACCGACCTCGGCACGCTGATCGACGAGCACTTCAATCCGCTGATCCGCCGCCTGCAGCGTCTGCCGATTCCGGTGATCGCCGCCGTCAACGGCACGGCGGCCGGCGCCGGCGCGAATCTCGCGCTCGCGTGCGATCTGGTGTTCGCCGCCCGCTCGAGCAGTTTCATCCAGGCCTTCGTCAAGATCGGGCTCGTACCCGATTCGGGCGGTACGTGGTTCCTGCCGCAACGCGTCGGGATGGCACGCGCGCTGGGGCTCGCGCTGACCGGCGACAAGCTCGGTGCCGAACAGGCCGAGCAATGGGGCTTGATCTGGCGCGCGGTCGACGACGACGCACTCGTCGCGTCAGCCCGCCAGCTCGCCACCCAGCTTGCGCAGCAGCCGACGCTCGCGATCGCATCGATCAAGCAATCGATGCGCGACAGTGTCACGAACACGCTCGACCAGCAGCTCGACCTGGAACGCGACCTGCAGCGCAAGCTCGGCCAGTCGCACGACTATGCGGAAGGCGTGACGGCATTCATCGAAAAGCGCGCGCCGCGCTTCGAGGGGCGTTGACATGACGAACGCCACTGCCACGCTCGACCCCGATTCGCTTGCCCGCGCCGCTGCGCGGGCCATGTACGACGCCGACGCATGCAGCCGCGCGTTCGGCATGGAAATCGCCGAAGTACGCGCCGGCTACGCGCGCCTGCAGATGCGCGTGCGGCCCGAATTCCTGAACGGGCATCAGACCTGCCATGGCGGGATCATCTTCACGCTCGCAGATTCGACGTTCGCGTTCGCGTGCAACTCGTACAACGTGAATACCGTCGCGGCCGGCTGTTCGATCGAATTCCTGCGCCCCGTGCACGGCGATGACGTGCTGACGGCCGAAGCGATCGAGCAAGCGCGCGCCGGCCGCCAAGGCATCTACGACATCCGCGTCACGAACCAGACCGGCGAAACCGTCGCGATGTTTCGCGGCAAATCCGCCCAGATCAAGGGCACGGTCATCCCGGAAGACCGCTGACGTCGACGGCTCGCACATAACAAACACTGGAGACAGGCATGACTACCCCGCTACCGCTCGAGCCGATCGAGACCGCCTCACGCGACGAGCTGACCGCGCTGCAGCTCGAACGCCTCAAGTGGTCGCTCCGGCATGCGTATGACCACTCCCCCGTCTATCGTCGCAAGTTCGACGATGCGGGCGTCCATCCGGACGACCTGAAGACGCTCGCCGACCTGTCGCGCTTCCCGTTCACGACGAAGAGCGACCTGCGCGACAGTTACCCGTTCGGGATGTTCGCGGTGCCGCAGGACCAGATCTCGCGCATTCATGCGTCGTCGGGCACGACCGGCAAGCCGACGGTCGTCGGCTATACGGCCGGCGACATCGACACGTGGGCGAATCTCGTCGCACGTTCGATCCGCGCCGCCGGGGCGCGCCGCGGCGACAAGGTGCACGTCAGCTATGGCTACGGCTTGTTCACGGGCGGGCTCGGCGCGCACTACGGCGCCGAACGCGCGGGGTTGACCGTCATTCCGTTCGGTGGCGGCCAGACCGAGAAGCAGGTACAGCTGATCCAGGATTTCCGGCCCGACATCATCATGGTGACACCGAGCTACATGCTGTCGATCGCCGACGAAATCGAGCGCCAGGGTCTCGATCCCGCGCAGAGTTCGCTGCGCATCGGCATCTTCGGTGCGGAACCCTGGACCAACGACATGCGCGTCGCGATCGAGCAGCGGATGGGCATCGACGCGGTCGACATCTACGGGTTGTCCGAAGTGATGGGCCCCGGCGTCGCGTCCGAATGCGTCGAGACCAAGGACGGCCCGACCATCTGGGAAGACCACTTCTATCCGGAAATCATCGATCCCGAAACCGGCGCAGTGCTTCCGGACGGTGAACTCGGCGAGCTCGTGTTCACGTCGCTGACGAAGGAGGCGCTGCCGATCGTCCGCTACCGGACCCGCGACCTCACGCGGCTGTTGCCCGGCACGGCCCGCACGATGCGCCGCATGGAGAAGATCACGGGGCGCTCGGACGACATGATGATCGTGCGCGGCGTCAACGTGTTCCCGACGCAAATCGAGGAGCAGTTGCTCAAGCAGCGCGCGCTCGCGCCGCACTATCAGATCGTGCTGACGAAGGAAGGCCCGCTCGACGTGCTGACGCTCAACGTCGAGCCCTGCCCCGAGACCGCGCCCGATACGGCGGCGATCCATGCGGCAAAACAGGCGCTCGCATACGACATCAAATCGCTGATCGGCGTGACGGCCGTGATCAACGTGCTGCCCGTGAACGGGATCGAGCGGTCGGTCGGCAAGGCGCGACGCGTCATCGACAAGCGCAAGGGCTGACGGCAATCGCCGCGCGTGCATGACGCGCGGTGAATCCGTGGCTGCAAATGAAACAGCCCGATCGGCCAACACCGATCGGGCTGTTTCATTCAGGAGCGCCGTTGGAGCGCCCGTCGACGCGACACGCGCATCACGAAGACTGTCACGACACTGACGCCCTCGAAATCAGAGCGCCGCACCCGACGCACACCGTCGCGCCCACGAATGCCGAGGCTGATGCATCGGTGGCGACCCGGGCAACCCGTGCCGCCTCATGTCACGAATTCGGGAACAGCAGCCACATCCGGCCGACCTGCTTCATCCGACCGGCCTGATCGCCCGCGTCGTCGCCGAGCCCCCAGAAATAGTCGGCGCGTACGCCGCCCTTGATCGCGGAGCCCGTATCCTGCGCGAACACGAGCCGGTTCATCGGCGTATTCGTCAGCGGACGCGTGGTCTGCAGGAACACCGGCGTGCCGAGCGGGATCGACGACGGGTCGACGGCGATCGAACGCTCCGGCGTCAACGGTACGCCGAGCGCGCCGATCGGGCCGTCCGCGCCACCGTGCGGTGCATCTTCCTTGGTCGGCATGTCGCGGAAGAACACGAACCGCGGGTTCGTGTCGAGCAACGCGTCGACGCGGTTCGGGTTCGCCTTCGCCCACGCCTTGATGCCCTGCATCGTCGCCTGAGCGGGCGTCAGCTCGCCACGATCGAGCAGCCACTTGCCGATCGAACGGTACGGCTGGTTGTTGGTGCCGCCGAAGCCGACCCGCATTACCGAACCGTCGTCGAGCAGCACGCGCCCCGAGCCCTGCACCTGCAGGAAGAACGCTTCGATCGGGTCGTCGACCCATACGAGTTCGTTGCCGGTCAGGATGCCGGCGCGCTCGAGCTGCGCGCGTACCGGCAGCGCGGCGCCCGCGCGATAACCGGCCGGCCAGCGGTAGAGCGCGTACTGATACGGACCGCGACGCACGCGCGAACCATGCAGCAGCGGCTCGTAATAGCCGGTCACGAGCCCGTCGAGCGTACCGTCGGTGTTCGCGAGCTGGAACGGCGTGAAATACGTTTCGAAGAACGTACGTGCACTGCTGACGTCGAGCTCGTCGAGCCGGTCAACGGCCGCGCAAGCACGCTGCCAGGCCGGCTGGCGCGCGAGCCGCACGCAGTTTTGCCGCAGCGCGGCCGTCGCGCCGATCAGCGAATCGTCCTGCCAGCCCGGCACCTGCTGCCACGCGACCGGCGTGAGCCGCTTCGCGGCGACCTGGCCCGGCACGATCGCCGCGCCGGTCGGCGGCTTCAGCGACGACGTCCGCGTCGGCGCGCCACCGCACGCGGCGAGCAGCGCCGCTGCCGCGGCCGCCGCAACCCACCCGGCCAACCGGGGCCCAAACCACATACAATGTCCGTTCTTGATGGAAACCGCCATGTCAGATTTTCTCGACCAATATCCGATGCTCATCTTCGCGCTCGAAGCCTTCGTAGCGCTCGCCCTGCTGATCTTCATCGTCGTGTGGACGTCGTCGGGCAGGAAGAAGCACGCCCGCAGCAACAACGACCGCCAGCCGCGCTAACGCACTGACGCCCTCCGCACGCTCAATGCAGCGTGCGCGGCATGTGCAGTGCAAACTCGTCGACCGGCGCCTCGAAGCGCTCGCCGTCTTCCGCCACGCAGAAGTACTCGCCCCGCATCGTGCCGACCGGCGTCGCGATCACGGCCCAGCTCGTGTACTCGAAGTGCTCGCCCGGCTGCAGCAGCGGCTGGTGCCCGACGACGCCGAGCCCCTTCACTTCCTGCACGTGGTTCTCGCTGTCCGTGATGATCCAGTGACGCGCGATCAGCTGCGCCGCGACCTGCCCCGTGTTGCGGATCGTCAGCGTGTACGCGAATGCGTATTGACGGCGATCGGGGTCGGATTGTTCCGGCAAGTAGCTGGTTTTCACCGAAACGGTGAACTGATACTGACTCATGATGTTTCCGGTGGAAAGTGACTGCCCGTGCCGGCATGGGCAACGGGGCCGCGGGCGCGCCGCATTGGTTCGGCATTCTATGCGCAATCGGGCCTCGGCCGCACGGCCCGCCGCCGCGCACCGGGTCGCCGGACGGTAGAATGACGGTTTTGCGCCGCAACGTCCCCGCTCCCCTGCCATGACCCAATTTCGTATCGCTCCCAGCATCCTGTCGGCCGATTTCGCACGGCTCGGCGAAGAAGTCCGCAACGTCGTCGCCGCCGGCGCCGACTGGATCCACTTCGACGTGATGGACAACCATTATGTGCCGAACCTGACGATCGGCCCGCTCGTATGCGAAGCGATCCGCCCGCACGTGCAGGTGCCGATCGACGTGCACCTGATGGTGCGCCCGGTCGACCGGATCGTGCCCGATTTCGCAAAGGCCGGTGCGAACCTGATCAGCTTCCACCCGGAAGGCTCCGATCACATCGACCGCACGCTGTCGCTGATCCGCGACCACGGCTGCAAGGCCGGCCTCGTGTTCAACCCGGCCACGCCGCTGAACTACCTCGACCACGTGATGGATCGCCTCGACTTCGTGCTGCTGATGTCGGTCAACCCGGGCTTCGGCGGCCAGTCGTTCATTCCGGAAACGCTGAACAAGCTGCGCGAAGCACGTGCACGCATCGACGCGTACACCGAGCGCACCGGCCGCGAGATCCTGCTCGAAGTCGACGGCGGCGTGAAGACCGACAACATCGCGGAAATCGCGGCGGCCGGTGCCGACACCTTCGTCGCGGGCTCGGCGATCTTCGGCAAGCCGGACTACCGCAAGGTGATCGACGAGATGCGCGCCGCGCTCGCTACCGTCGAGCGGAGCTGACGCCGTGGCCAACTCGTCGCTCGCCGGCCATGCGCCGGCCGGGGCCGCAACGGACGCCGCCCCGATCCGCTTCGCCGCGCCGCGCATCGACGCGGCGCTGATCGATCTCGACGGCACGATGGTCGATACGGCCGACGATTTCACCGCCGGCCTGAACGGGATGCTCGCGCAGCTCGGCGCGCCGGCCACGTCGCGCGACGAGGTGATCGGCTACGTCGGCAAGGGCTCCGAACACCTGATCCAGAGCGTGCTGAAGCCGCGCTTCCCGGCCGACGAAGCGCACGCGCGCTTCGACGACGCGCTGGCGATCTACCAGACCGAATACGCGAAGATCAACGGCCGACACACGCGCCTCTATCCGGACGTGGCGGCCGGACTCGACGCGCTGCGCGCGGCCGGCATCCGGCTCGCGTGCGTGACGAACAAGCCACACCGCTTTGCGGTCGAGCTGCTCGAGCAATACGGGCTGGCCGATTGCTTCGGCATCGTGCTCGGCGGCGACAGCGTCGCGCGCAAGAAGCCCGATCCGCTGCCGATGCTGACGGCCTGCAACGCGCTCGGCATCGCACCGGATGCGGCGGTCGCAATCGGCGACTCGGAAAACGATGCGCTGGCAGGCCGCGCGGCCGGGATGGCGACGCTGACGGTGCCCTACGGCTACAACCACGGCAAAGCTATACAAACGATAAATTCGGATGGTATAGTCGATTCGTTGCTGGTCGCAGCTCGCGCGATTACCGCGCACAACGCCGGCCGGCCAACCATCTGATTATTTCTTCCATCTGCATGTTTCTGAATAAAAAACGGAGTCTGAGCAGCATCGACCGGGGAGCCTGGCCCTGGCGTCGCTGGTCGCGCTAACCTCTTCGATGAGGTACGCTGAAGCACGTCTTCAGCGCCGTTTTTTATCTCGCTGCGCATCCGCGCGCCGACCGTCGCACCACCTCGAGTTCTACCGCGTCCGAACGCTTGCGTTCAGGCTCGGCCGCAGGCTCGCGACGTTCACGCCCGGAGTGCCGGCCGGCAACAGGCACTTCTCGATCGACCGCCCTTTCGCCGACGGCAACCCGCGCAGCGTCAAGTGATCCCTGGCGCACGCGCCGCTCGTCCCGAACAGGACCGGAACATGACCGAACTCGAATTTCAATCGCTCGCGAACGAAGGCTACAACCGCATCCCGCTGATCGCGGAAGCCCTCGCCGATCTCGAAACGCCGCTGTCCCTCTACCTGAAGCTGGCCCAGCCCGAACGCTCGGGCGCCAACTCGTTCCTGCTCGAATCGGTGGTCGGTGGCGAACGCTTCGGCCGCTATTCGTTCATCGGCCTGCCCGCCCGTACGCTCGTGCGTACCCGCAACGGCGTGTCGGAAGTCGTGCGCGACGGCCAGGTCGTCGAGACGCATGACGGCGACCCGTTCCAGTTCATCGAATCGTTCCAGGCGCGCTTCAAGGTGGCGCAGCGCCCGGGCCTGCCGCGCTTCTGCGGCGGTCTCGCCGGCTATTTCGGCTACGACGCGGTGCGCTACATCGAGAAGAAGCTCGCGAACACCGCGCCGCGCGACGATCTCGGCCTGCCCGACATCCAGTTGCTGCTGACCGAGGAAGTCGCGGTCATCGACAACCTCGCCGGCAAGCTGTACCTGATCATCTACGCGGACCCGAGCCAGGCCGAAGCCTATACAAAGGCGAAACAGCGCCTGCGCGAACTGAAGCAGCGCCTGCGCACGACCGTGCAGCCGCCCGTCACGTCGGCGAGCGTGCGCACCGAGACGTTCCGCGAGTTCAAGAAGGACGACTATCTGGCTGCCGTCCGCCAGGCGAAGGAATACATCGCTGCCGGCGAACTGATGCAGATCCAGGTCGGCCAGCGTCTGACGAAGCCGTACCGCGACAATCCGCTGTCGCTGTATCGCGCGCTGCGTTCGCTGAACCCGTCGCCGTACATGTACTACTACAACTTCGGCGATTTCCACGTGGTCGGCGCATCGCCGGAAATCCTCGTGCGCCAGGAAAAGCGCGGCGAAGACCAGATCGTCACGATCCGCCCGCTCGCCGGTACGCGCCCGCGCGGCAACACGCCCGAGCGCGATGCGGAACTCGCGACCGAACTGCTCAACGATCCGAAGGAGATCGCCGAGCACGTGATGCTGATCGACCTCGCGCGCAACGACGTCGGCCGCATCGCGGAAATCGGCTCGGTGCACGTGACCGACCAGATGGTCATCGAGAAATACTCGCACGTGCAGCACATCGTCAGCTCGGTCGAAGGCAAGCTGAAGCCCGGCATGACGAACTACGACGTGCTGCGCGCGACGTTCCCGGCCGGCACGCTGTCCGGCGCGCCGAAGGTCCGCGCGATGGAACTGATCGACGAGCTCGAGCCGGTCAAGCGCGGGTTGTACGGCGGCGCCGTCGGCTACCTGTCGTTCTCGGGCGAGATGGATCTCGCGATCGCGATCCGCACGGGCCTGATCCACAACGGCAACCTGTATGTGCAAGCGGCGGCCGGCGTCGTCGCGGATTCGGTGCCCGAATCCGAATGGCAAGAGACCGAGAACAAGGCGCGCGCGGTGCTGCGTGCGGCCGAACAGGTCCAGGACGGCCTCGATAGCGACTTCTGACCGGAGACTGACCATGCTGCTCATGATCGACAACTACGATTCGTTTACCTACAACCTGGTCCAGTACTTCGGCGAACTCGGCGAGGACGTGCGCACCTACCGCAACGACGAAATCACGCTCGACGAAATCGCGAGCCTGAATCCCGACGCAATCTGCCTGTCGCCCGGCCCGAGCAACCCGCAGCACGCGGGCATCACGCTCGACGTGCTGAAAGAATTCGCGGGCAAGAAGCCGATCCTCGGCGTCTGCCTCGGCCATCAGGCGATCGGCGAGGCATTCGGCGGCCGCGTCGTGCGCGCGAAGACCATCATGCACGGCAAGGTGAGCAAGATCGAAACCGACTGCCACGGCGTGTTCGCCGACCTGCCGAAGCACTTCGACGTCACGCGCTATCACTCGCTCGCGGTCGAGCGCGAATCGCTGCCCGAGTGCCTCGAGATTTCCGCGTGGACCGACGACGGCGAAATCATGGGCCTGCGTCACAAGACGCTGCCGATCGAAGGCGTACAGTTCCATCCGGAATCGATCCTGTCCGAGCACGGCCATGCGCTGCTCGAGAACTTCCTGAAGCAGGCCCGCGCGGCCGCGCACGCAGCCTGACGGGAGCCTCACGATGACGATTACCCCGCAGGAAGCGCTGCAGCGCACGATCGAACACCGCGAGATCTTCCACGACGAGATGCTGCACCTGATGCGGCTCATCATGCGCGGCGACATGTCGCCCGTGATGGCGGCCGCGATCATCACCGGGCTGCGCGTGAAGAAGGAGACGATCGGCGAGATCGCCGCCGCCGCGACCGTGATGCGCGAATTCGCGAACCACGTCGAGGTGCAGGACAACTCGAACTTCGTCGACATCGTCGGCACCGGCGGCGACGGCTCGCACACGTTCAACATCTCCACCGCGTCGATGTTCGTCACGGCGGCAGCCGGCGCGAAGGTCGCGAAGCACGGCAACCGCGGCGTGTCGAGCAAGTCCGGTAGCGCCGACGTGCTCGAGGCGCTCGGCGTGAACATCGACCTGCAGTCCGACCAGGTTGCCGCGTCGATCGCCGAAACGGGCATGGGCTTCATGTTCGCGCCGAATCATCACCCGGCGATGAAGAACATCGCGGCCGTGCGCCGCGAGCTCGGCGTGCGCACGATCTTCAACATCCTGGGCCCGCTGACCAATCCGGCCGGCGCGCCGAACCAGTTGATGGGCGTGTTCCACCCCGACCTCGTCGGCATCCAGGTACGCGTGATGCAGCGTCTGGGCGCGCAGCACGTGCTGGTCGTGTACGGCAAGGACGGGATGGACGAGGTATCGCTCGGCGCGGCGACGCTTGTCGGCGAACTGCGCGACGGCAAGGTGCACGAATACGAGATCCATCCGGAAGACTTCGGCCTGCAGATGGTGTCGAACCGCACGCTGAAGGTGGAAAATGCCGACGAATCGCGCACGATGCTGCTCGGCGCGCTCGACAACCAGCCGGGCGTCGCGCGCGAGATCGTCACGCTGAACGCGGGCACCGCGCTCTATGCGGCGAACGTCGCCGAATCGATCGCGGACGGCATCCAGCTCGCCCGCGAAGCGATTGCGAGCGGCAAGGCCCGCGCGAAAGTCGACGAACTCGTGCGCTTCACGCAGCAGTTCAAGCGCTGACTCCCCTTACGAATCAAGCAGGAATCCACATGAGCGACATTCTCGACCGAATCATCGCCGTCAAGCGCGAAGAAGTCGCGGCGGCCATGCGCAGCGCACCGCTCGAGGCACTGAAACTGGACGCATCCGCGCGCGACCTGCGCGACTTCGTCGGCGCACTGCGTGCGAAGCACGCGGCCGGCCACGCGGCGGTGATTTCCGAAATCAAGAAGGCGAGCCCGTCGAAGGGCGTGCTGCGCGAGCATTTCGTGCCGGCCGACATCGCACGTTCGTATGCGGCACACGGCGCCGCGTGCCTGTCGGTGCTGACCGACGAGCAGTTCTTCCAGGGCAGCGTCCGCTATCTCGAAGAAGCGCGCGCGGCCTGCACGCTGCCGGTGTTGCGCAAGGACTTCATCGTCGATGCGTACCAGATCATGGAAGCGCGCGCGATGGGCGCCGACGCGATCCTGCTGATCGCAGCCGCGCTCGACACGCCGCTGATGCAGGACCTCGAAGCGTATGCGCACTCGCTCGGCCTCGCGGTGCTGGTCGAAGTGCACGACCGCAACGAGATGGAACAGGCGCTGACGCTCAAGACGCCGCTGCTCGGCATCAACAACCGCAACCTGCGCACGTTCGAGACGTCGATCCAGACGACGCTCGACATGCTCGACATGATTCCGGCCGACCGGATCGTCGTGACCGAATCGGGCATCCTGTCGCGCACCGACGTCGACACGATGCGCGCGGCGAACGTGAACACGTTCCTCGTCGGCGAAGCGTTCATGCGTGCCGACCAGCCGGGCGAAGAGCTCGCACGGATGTTCTTCTGATGGCGATCGAAAAGGAAATCAAGCTCACGCTGCCGGCCGGCCAGGCCGACGCCGCGCGACGCTTCTTCGAGACGCTGACCGGCGAACCCGGTCACGACATTACGCTCGCGAACGTCTATTACGACACCCCCGATCTCGCGCTGGCCCGCTCGAAGAGCGCGGTGCGCGTGCGCCGCGCGCCGCACGGCTGGCTGCAGACGTTCAAGACGGTCGGCAGCGCCGAAGGCGGCCTGCACCGCCGCCACGAATGGGAACTGCCGGTCGCCGGCGACGCGCTCGAGATCGATGCGCTCGTCGCGGCCTGCGACGTGCCGGAAGCCGCCGCCGCGCTGAATGACGCGGCCGGCATGCTGTCCGCGCTGTTCCGCACGGATTTTTCGCGTACGCTGTGGCGCATCGCAATCGGCGGCGCAACCGTCGAAGCGGCGGTGGACCTCGGCGAGATCGTCGTCCAGGCGGAACACGAAACGCGCCGCGAACCGATCAGCGAAATCGAACTCGAACTGATCGACGGCCCGGAAGCGGCGCTCGCAACGCTCGCCGCCGAACTGCAGCAGGCGCTGCCGGGCCTCGCTCCCGAAAACATCAGCAAGGCGCAGCGCGGCTACCGGCTGCGCGCGCAATAATCACGCATCACGCATGGCAACCCGCAAGACTTCCCGCGCGCCGCAACAGGCGTCGCTGTTCGACGATCTCGTGCCGGAAACGGCACCGGATGACAATCCGTCCCCGCCTTCCGAGCCGCCCGCGGCCGGGCGCAAGCCCGCAAAGAAAGCCGCCGCACCAGCTGCGGCCCCGACGGCACCGCAGCCTGTTGCCGCCGACGTTCCGCACCTCGCCGCACAATTCGACGCGCTGCCGGCCGTCTGGCGCGACGTGCTGAAACCCTTCACCAACAGCGACGCATATGCGCCGCTGTGCCGCTTCGTCGACGACGAGCGCGCGGCCGGCAAGACGGTCTATCCGACCGACGTGTTCCGCGCGCTGCGCCTGACGAGCCCGGACGACGTGAAGATCGTGATCCTCGGCCAGGATCCGTATCACGGCGACGATCGCGGCACGCCGCAGGCGCACGGGCTCGCGTTCTCGGTGCCGCCGGCCGTGCGCACGCCGCCGTCGCTGCGCAACATCTTCAAGGAAATCGCCGCGAACTTCGGTCATGACACGCCGCGCCACGGCTGCCTCGACACCTGGGCGCGCCAGGGCGTGCTGCTGCTCAACACGGTGCTGACGGTCGAGCGCGGTGCCGCCGCGAGCCATGCGAAGCGCGGCTGGGAGCAGTGCACGGACACGCTGATCCGCGAACTCGCCGGCCGCCATCGCGGGCTCGTCTTCATGCTGTGGGGCGCACACGCGCAGGCGAAGCGCGCATTGTTCGACGCGAGCGCGCATTGCGTGCTCGAGGCGCCGCATCCGTCGCCGCTGTCCGCGCACCGCGGCTTCCTCGGTTGCCGGCATTTCGCGCTCGCGAACGACTATCTGGTCGATGCAGGTCGCGAACCGATCGACTGGCGCCTGCCGGAAGTGGCCGAAACGCTCGCATAACGGCCGCGCCGCCGTTTCTTTCGCCAGCCAGCCGGCATGCAAAAACGCCGCGCCCCTTTCGGGACGCGGCGTTTTTTTATCGGACGATGCAGCGGGTGCGGCGCACCCGCGTCGACCTTACGCGGCGGCGATCGCTTCGCGTGCGCCGGCGAGCGAGGCGCTCTGCGCATCCGGCCCGAGGTTCAGGCCTTCCGCGAAGATGAAGTTCACGTCAGTCATGCCGACGAAGCCGAGGAACGTGCGCAGGTACGGGGTCTGGCTGTCGTTCGGCGTACCGGCGTACTTGCCGCCACGGGCCGCCACCACGTGAACCTTCTTGCCCTTGATCAGGCCTTCCGGACCATTCTCGGTGTAGCGGAACGTGACGCCTGCGCGTGCGATCCAGTCGAAGTACGTCTTCAGTTGCGACGAGATGCCGAAGTTGTACATCGGGGCGCCGATCACGATGATGTCGGCAGCTTGCAGTTCAGCGATCAGTGCATCGCTCTTCGCGACGATCGCATTCTGTTCCGCGGTGCGCTGGTCGGCCGGCGTGAAGAACGCGCCGAGCACCGATTCGTCGAGGTGCGGCAGCGCATCGGCCAGCAGGTCGCGAACCACGACCTTCGCGCCGGGGTTCGATTGTTGCAGCTTTGCCGTCAGTTCGTTGGCCAGCAGCGTGGATTGCGCACCTTGCGAACGTGCCGCGGAATTGATTTGCAGAATGGTCGTCATGTCAGGCTCCAGTAGGGTTGCGCTTCGGTAGCGCGAGTGACGCCATTGTGCGCGGCCGCATGACCGCGAAAAAGCGGGTTCAGGGCGACGGATTGTTGCAGCAACAGAACAATCCTCGATCGCGCCCCGATACCCGCTTCAGACCGTTCAACCCTTCAGCCAGGCCTCCCGGGCCTTCGAGACCGCAGCCGGCTTCGCGGCCGCCGTCAGCCGGTAGCGCATGACTTCCGGGCCGTCGAGCTTCAGTTTCGCGGTGCGCAGCTCGTCGCGGCGGAACGCGTGAACCTCGACCTTGTCACCCGGCCGGTAGCGCGAGAGCAGTGCATCGAGGTTGGTGCCCGTGACGCGCAGCCCGTCGACCGCGATCAGCGTGTCGCCGGCCGACAGCCCCGCGCGATGTGCGGCGCCGCCTTCGTAGACGGCGGCGAACGTGCAGTCCGCGCCACCGCGCAAGCGCGCGCCGATCGTCGGCTTCGCGGCCGCGCCGTTCGCGACATCAGGCGCAAGCGTCACGCCGAACGGTGCGAGCAGCTCGGCGAGCGGCAAGTCGCGCGTGCCGTGCACGGCATCGGCGAACAGGCGGCCGAGCGCGACGCCCGTCGCCTCTTCGATCAGTGCCTCGACTTCGTTTTCCTCGACGCCCGCCTGCTTGCCGCGGTAGAAATCGCGGCCATAGCGTTGCCACAGCAGGCGCATCACGTCGTCGAGCGACTTCCTGTTGCGCGTCTGCGCGCGGATCGCGAGATCGAAGGCGAGCGCAACGAGCGAACCCTTCGTGTAGTAGCTGACGATCGCGTTGGTCGCGTTCTCGTCCTGCCGGTAGTACTTGATCCACGCGTCGAACGAGCTTTCCGCAACGCTTTGCTTCAGGCGCCCCGTGCCGCGCAGCACGCCGCCGACCGTACGGCCGAGCGCCGCGAAATATTCGTCCCGCGACATCAGCCCGCTGCGCACCAGCATCAGGTCGTCGTAATACGACGTGAAGCCTTCGAACAGCCACAGCAGCGACGTGTAGTTCTCGCGCGTCAGGTCGTACGGCACGAACGCCGCCGGCTTGATGCGCTTCACGTTCCACGTATGGAAGTATTCGTGGCTGCAGAGGCCGAGATACGTGCGATAGCCTTCCGTCGTTTCCGGCCGCCCCTTCACCGGCAGGTCGGTGCGGTTGCAGATCAGCGCGGTCGACGCGCGATGCTCGAGGCCGCCGTAGCCGTCGCTGACGGCCAGCGTCATGAACACGTAGCGGTCCATCGGCGCTTTCTTCGATTTCGGCTCGAACAGCGCGATCTGCGCTTCGCACACGCGCTTCAGGTCGGTACGCAGGCGCTCCATGTCGAGCTGTGTCACACGCCCCGCGATCACGATGTCGTGCGGCACGCCGTGTGCGTCGAACGTCGCGAGCGCGAATTCGCCGATCGTCACCGGATGGTCGGAGAGCTCATCGTAGTTCGACGCGCGGTACGCGCCGAACCCGTAGCGCTTCGTGCCGCGCGCCTCGGGCAACGCGGTGCCGACGCGCCATGCGTGGAACGCCGCACCGGCCGGCTTCGCGATGTCGACTTCACACGGCGCGTCTTCGCGGCCCGCGACGCTCAGGAACACGGCCGTCGCGTTGAAGAAGCCGCCCGATTCGTCGAGATACGCGGAGCGCACCGACAGGTCCCACGCATACACGTCGTAGCGCAGCGTCAGCGTGCCGTTCACGGGTGCGGCCTGCCAGGTGTGCTTGTCGGTCTTCGCGATCCGCACCTTGCGGCCCGCATCGTTGAATGCGCCGAGCGTCACGATGTTGCGCGCGAACTCGCGCACGAGGTAGCTGCCCGGAATCCACACCGGCAGCGAAAAGCGCTGGCCTTCGGGATCGGGATCGGCGACCGTCACCGACACTTCGAACAAGTGCGCGGCAAGATCTTTCGGGACAATCGAATAGCGGATCGGCTGGGTCATCGTGGCAATCGGTCGGTCGAATACGGCGGCGAAAACGAAGAGAGGCGCCGGCAGATCATGCGGGCGCCCCTCGCTGGCCGGGCCATGCGGCCCGGCGTGTGGTCGGTTACTTGTTCGAGGCGAGCGCCTGGTTGAGCTGGTCGGCCGACACCGCGCCCGGCAGACGGCGGCCGTCCGGCAGGAAGATCGTCGGCGTGCCCGTGACGTTCATCCCGCGGCCGAGCGCGAGGTTCTTGTCGAGCGCGGTGGTATCGCAGGTACCGGCGCCGGACGGGGCGCGATGGTCGAGCATCCAGCTCTGCCACGTTTTCGCGCGGTCGGTCGCACACCAGATCGCCTTCGACTTCGCGGTCGAATCCGGCGACAGCACCGGGTACAGGAACGTGTAGACGGTCACGTTGTCGATCGACTGCAGCGTCGTCTCGAGCTTCTTGCAGTACGGGCAGTTCGGGTCGGAGAACACCGCAATCTTGCGGGCACCGTTGCCCTTGACGACCTTGATCGCATTCGCGAACGGCAGGCTCGCGAAATCGATCTTGTTGATTTCGGACAGGCGTGCGTCGGTCAGGTTCTTGTGCGTCTTGGCGTCGACGAGATCGCCGAGCAGCACGTAGTCGCCCGCCGCATCGCTATAGATGATCTGCGTGCCGAGGTTGACTTCATAAAGGCCCGCAACCGGCGATTTCGACACACTCTTGATCGGCGCGTCGTTGCCGAGACGGGCCTGCAGCGTGGCTTTCAGCTTGTCGGTGGTCTGGTCGGCCTGCGCGGTGCAGCCAAGCGTCGCCATCGTGACGGCCAGCGCCAGCGACGCGATGCGGATCGTTTTTTTCATCGAAATCTTCCTTCAGCTCAATCGGTGTGCACGGCACAGTGTACGCCGTAACGGAACCGTGTCCGACCGGCGAAGCGGCCGAAGGTTCGATCAGCCGAGCGCGGCCGACACGAGCCAGCGCTTCACGAGCGGCTGCGCGCCGACGAAGGCCATGCCCGCGTTGCGCACGGCCTTCGCGAGCGAGCCCGGCACCGCGAACAGCCGCTGCAGGCCGTCGGTCGCGACCATCAGCGCGCGGATGTCCTCGCGGCGCGAACGCTCGTAGCGGCGCAGCAGCACCGTATCGCCGAGGTTGCGGAAGCTTTCCTTGCCTGCGATCGCGTCGGCAAGCGCCGCGACGTCGCGCAGCCCGAGGTTCATCCCCTGCCCCGCGAGCGGGTGGATCAGATGCGCGGCATCGCCGACCAGCGCGACGCGCGGCGCGATCAGCTTGTCGACCGTCTGCAGCGCCAGCGGGAAGCCGGCGGCCGGCGTCACGCAGTCGAGCGAACCGACCTGGCCATGCGACACGCGCTCGACTTCGGCCGCGAGCTGTGCCGGATCGAGGGTGAGCAATTCGTCCGCATGCGCGGTGTGCGCGGACCAGACGAGCGACACATGGCCGTCCGGCAGCGGCAGCAGCGCGACGATCTCGCCTTCGTGGAACCACTGGTAGGCCGTCTCGCGGTGCGGCAGCGACGCCTTGAAGTTCGCGACAACGCCCGTCTGCCGGTAGTCGCGCCGCTCGATTTTGGCCCCCATTTGCGAGCGCACCCACGAATGCGCGCCATCGGCGCCGACGATGAGGTCCGCTTCCAGCACCTGCCCCGACGACAGCGTGAGCACGGCCGCATCGTCGCGTACGTCGAAGCCCTGCGCGCGCGCATCGAACCACGTGAGGTTCGGCTGGAACCGCAGCGCAGCGTCGAGCGACGCCTCGACCAGCGACGACTCGGCGATCCACGCGAGCTGTGGCACGGACGCCTGGTACGCGGAGAAATGCAGTTCCGCGTGCGCATCGCCGTACACGCGCATGTCGTAGACCGGTGCGAGCCGGCCATGGTCGAGCGCCTGCCAGACCCGCAGCCGCTCGAGCAAGGCCTGCGAACTGGAGGACAGCGCGTAGACGCGCGTGTCGAACGCGAGATCGGCGGGGCGCGGCGTGGCCGGCTGGGCGAGCAAGGCTGTCTTGTAGCCGGACTGGGTCAGCGCGAGCGCGGCCGTCTTGCCGACGAGCCCGCCGCCGACCACGGCGACGTCGAAGGTGTGGTGGGCAGTCATGGCGGGCATTATAGCCGCGGGGCCAAACCCTTACGCGGCCGGACTTTGCGGGAAATCAGCAGAATCGCAGGCCGATGCCGCGGCGCGGCGGCCCGCCGCATCGGCCATTCGGCGCCAGCCCGGAATCCGGGGCGTCGGCACGGTACAATAGCGACTTTGACCGTCGGCCCGCCGCGCCCCAAGCGCCGGCCGCCCTTTTTTCCCGCGCCGCCGTGCCCTGTCCGGCCGCGCCGCCTTACCCGTCCGAAGGATTCCATGAGTCTCAAATGCGGCATCGTCGGCTTGCCCAACGTCGGCAAGTCCACCCTGTTCAATGCGCTGACCAAGGCCGGCATCGCCGCCGAGAACTACCCGTTCTGCACGATCGAGCCGAACGTCGGCATCGTCGAAGTGCCCGATTCGCGCCTGAAGGCGCTCGCTGAAATCATCAGCCCCGAGCGCATCGTGCCGGCCGTCGTCGAATTCGTCGACATCGCGGGCCTCGTCGCGGGCGCGAGCAAGGGTGAAGGCCTCGGCAACCAGTTCCTCGCGAACATTCGCGAAACCGACGCGATCACGCACGTTGTGCGCTGCTTCGAGGACGAGAACGTCATTCACGTCGCCGGCAAGGTCAGCCCGATCGACGACATCGAAGTGATCAACACCGAACTCGCGCTCGCCGACCTCGGCACCGTCGAGAAGGCGCTCACGCGCTATTCGAAGGCCGCGAAATCGGGCAACGACAAGGAAGCAGCGAAGCTCGTCGCGGTGCTCGAGAAGGTGCGCGCGCAGCTCGACCAGGGCAAGGCCGTGCGCGGCCTCGCGCTGTCGGACGACGAACAGGCGCTGCTCAAGCCGTTCTGCCTGATTACCGCGAAGCCGACGATGTACGTCGCCAACGTGAAGGACGACGGCTTCGAGAACAACCCGCACCTCGACGCGGTGCGCAAGTACGCGGAAAGCGAGAACGCGCCGGTCGTGGCCGTGTGCGCGGCGATCGAGGCGGAAATCGCCGATCTCGACGACGCGGACAAGGAAGCGTTCCTCGCCGACATGGGCATGGAAGAGCCGGGCCTCGACCGCGTGATCCGTGCGGGCTTCAAGCTGCTCGGCCTGCAGACCTACTTCACCGCGGGCGTGAAGGAAGTGCGCGCGTGGACGATCCATATCGGCGACACGGCGCCGCAAGCGGCCGGCGTGATCCACACCGACTTCGAGCGCGGCTTCATCCGCGCGCAGACGATCGCGTTCGACGACTTCATCTCGTACAAGGGTGAACAGGGTGCGAAGGAAGCCGGCAAGATGCGCGCGGAAGGGAAGGAATATGTCGTGCACGACGGCGACGTGATGAACTTCCTGTTCAACGTCTGACGGAAACGTGTCGAACCGCGGCATGTCGGCCGCACCGGCACCGCACAGCATCAAGGCCCGCGATATGCGGGCCTTTTTGCATTCCGGGGCGTCGCCCTGCTCCATTGCATGCGCACGCGTGGGCAACGCTGCGTACGAACAGACACGCGAAGCAACCGCTACGCAGCCACCCTCGCCGGGGCACCGCTTCGCCGCACGATCATCGCGAGCACCGCAATCAGAATCACCGATGCGACCGGCCATCCCGTTCCGGTAATCGTCGCGATGAACGCCTGCGCCGGCGCGACCCAGGCCAGCACGACGACCACGACCTCGGATCGGCGCAATCGGACGTGCCGTGCATCCAGCATCAGGTATGCAATCGGCAGCACCAGCCAGAGCAGGTCGTAATACATGTAGTAAGGCTGCACGAGCAGCGTACCGGCCGCCACCGCGGCAGCGCGGAGCTCGAAGCGCGCGCGGCGCATCCACACGCAAGCGACCGCCGCGGCCGCCAGAATCGCGACGACCACATGTACGACGTAGGCGGATCCGACAGGCAGCCCGGCCGCCCGGGCGAGCGACATCGTCGACGGCATGCCCCGCCGGAACGTGTCACCGTACTCGACCACATTGCGGTGGAATTCCGGCATGAACGCAAAGAACGCAGCCCATGCACGCACGCCGAACGCGGCCACCGACACCGCGACGATACCGGCACTGAACACGCCGGCCGATATCAATGCCTTCCAGTGCCGCCCGTAGACCAGTGCCAACGGAAACAGGATGCCGAACTGCGGCTTCACGACCAGAACCGCGATGCACGCACCCGCGACGACCGGGCTCGATTCGAGCAGCATGAGCGCGGCGGCGGCCGCGGCCACGGTCAGAAAGGCATTCTGCATGGGGAGTGCCGTGCCGATCAGCCCGGGAAATGCAGCGATCGCGATGCGCAACTGCCCGTCGAGCGGGCGTACCAGACGCGCCATGACCGCGGTGTAGCAGGCGATCTGCAGCACGCCGAACATCACGAGCGCGGCGACGAACGGTACGAGGCCGAACGGGATGACGACGAGCAGGAAGGTCGGCGGATACGGCCACGGGGTGAAATCAGCGAGCGGTCGCAGTGCGGCTTCGATCGGCTGCATCACCCGGGGCGAAAAGATGGCCGCGGCGCCGTGTTCGATCGCAACACGCGCCGCCGTCCAGAATACCGCGAAGTCCGACCCGACCATCGGGGAGGCACGATCGTGCAAACCGTAGTATCGGAACGCCCAGACGGCCAGGATGACGATCTGCAGTGCGAACACCACAGCCGCGTACGTACCGAGGCGTCGCGCGTCGGCCGCACGGCCGCCCGATCTATGCACCGTCCCCATCGCCCACCCCGCCATTTTTCTTCTCGTGGAGTATAGGCGACGATCGTTGCCGCAGACGACACGCCCGTCGCCACGCGGCAGCCACGATCTGCGCGATCGATATTGCGTCTCGTTCGATGCCCGTGACGGCTTCTGCCCGCCTCGAAAAACACATGGCCCGACCGGCAAACGCCGATCGGGCCATTTTCGTGACCAGGGCTTTCCGCCCTGCTGTCACGTCACGGCATCACGTTGCCGACACGCGCCGCCCTTCGCTTGCCTGCGCATCGCGACCACGCTTGTTCAGCCACGACGCCAGCAACACGATCAACGCCAGCACGGCCGTCGCGCCCACTTCCATCCGGTGATCCTCGCTCACGAGCATCACGGTCAGCGTGCTGCAGATGAACAGGATCACCGCCCACGTGAGCCACGGGAACAGCCACATCCGCAGCGTCAGGTCCGCGCCGGTCGACTCGAGCGTCTTGCGCATCCGCAGCTGCGAGATCGCGATCACCAGATACACGAGCAGCGCGATCGCGCCCGACGTCGCGAGCAGGAAGCCGAACACCTGCTCCGGCATCAGGTAGTTCGCAATCACGGTCAGGAAGCCGAACGCGGTCGACGCGAGCACGGCCGCGCGCGGCGTGCCGGTCGAATCGGTGCGGTGCAGGAACGCCGGTGCATCCTTGCGCTTCGACAGCGAGAACAGCATCCGCGACGCGGTGTACAGCGCCGAATTCAGGCAGCTCGCGACCGACACGAGCACGATCACGTCGATGATCGCCTTTGCATTCGGGATGCCGATCAGCTCCATCGCGCGCTGATACGAGCCGTGCGTCGGCAGCAGCGGATCGTTCCACGGCACGATGGCCGCGACGACGAGAATCGAGCCGAGATAGAACAGCGTGATGCGCCAGATCACCGAGTTGGTCGCACGCACGATCTGGCGTTGCGGGTTGTCCGATTCGGCGGCCGCGATCGTCACGATCTCGGTGCCGAGGAACGAAAACATCGTGGTCAGCATCGCCGCAAGCACCGCGCTCGCGCCGTGCGGCATGAAGCCGCCATGCGCAAACAGGTTAGATACACCCGACACGGCCGGCGCAGGGATGATGCCGACGATCGCCGCCCCGCCGATGCACAGGAACACGACGATCGCGACGACCTTGATCAGCGCGAACCAGAATTCGAATTCGCCGTAGTTCTTGACCGAGAAGAGGTTGGTGACCGTCAGCACCAGCGTGATGCCGAGCGCGAAAATCCAGGTCGCGACGGAGGGGAACCACGCATTCAGGATGGTCGCGGCGGCCGTCGCCTCGATCGGGATCACGAGCACCCAGAACCACCAGTACAGCCAGCCGATCGAGAAACCGGCCCAATGGCCGATCGCGCGATCGGCATAGGTGGAGAACGACCCACTGTCCGGATGCGCGACGGCCATTTCGCCGAGCATGCGCATCACCAGCACGACCAGCACGCCCGCGATCGCATACGCGAGGATCGATGCCGGGCCGGCCTCCGCGATCGCGTGGCCGGAGCCGACGAACAAGCCTGCGCCGATGACGCCGGCAATCGACATCATCGTCACGTGACGCTGCTTCAGGCCCGTACCGAGGCCTGTGTTGCTTCCACTCATCTGTCTCTCTCCAAAAAACGGTTCCGGTATGGCCGGGTATCGCGTGAAGGCAGCACGGGGGATTGTTGTTCTTGAGCCGGGCCGGACGCGGCGCCTGTACGGGATGCAGGCGCGGGGCCGGATCGGGGGGCCGTTCCGGAACGGGTGCGCCGTGCAGTTTGCGAAGCTGCGGGTGCGATGCGGCGCGCAGCGCGCCGGCGCATCGCGTGCGCCCTTTCCGTCGGCTTTCGTCAGCTGCCTTCGAAGCGAAGGAGTGTAAGCATCAAACGGTTCTTCACTAAGAACCAATTGAAGAATTTCGATGGAACCACTTGTTGCATCGACGTCGATCGATGCAACGCTTGTGCCATTCGCGGCGCCTCGCGCGCGCCTGAAGCGCCCGTCGACGCCGGGCAGCAAGCTGCAGCAACCTTCGCGTCAGCTCGGGCCGCGCGCCATCTCGTCGCGCCATTTGGCGGGGACGACAGCCTGCCATTCTCGCAGAAGCAGGTTTTTCACGGCGTCCGGACGGGCCGCCGACAGCCGCACCAGCACGATCGGCCAGCCGAGATAGTGATCCGTCACGTAATACACGTCGGGTTCCGATTCGATCAGCCACGCGCGCTCGTCGGGGCCGACACCCTTCACGACGAGCGTGTCGCCGTCCTCGCGCAGCCGCGCGAGCATCTTGCCCCTTACCTTGAGTGCGGGCGTGCCGTACGACGTGCCTTCCTCGACGCCACGCCATGCCAGTGCGATCTGCCGGACTTCGTCGAATGTCATCGGGCCTCCCGACTGCACGTCTTCGTTGAGGGATCCGGCCACCCTACCGGAATTCGCGAAGGTACGCCGGGCGAAGCGCACCTATCCGCGCGCCGCACGGGCGGCCGTCGCGGCACGCCCCGTCGTCGCGACGATCGCGAAGGCGATCGCATTCGCGGCGGCGCTGCCCAGGATCGGCACGAGATAGCCGCCGCCCGCGTCGTAGATGAAGCCGGCCGCGGTCGGCCCGATCAGCGTGCCGAATGCGATGCTCGTATAGAGCACGCCGATGATCCCGCTCACGTTGCGGCCGCCGAAATAGTCCATCACGACCGCCGGCAGCACTGCGACCCAACCGCCGTAGAACACGCCGAACACGAGTGCGAACGCGGCGAGCGTCGCGACGGTGCCGGCACCGGCCCACGCGACGAGCGCAACGGCCATGCCGGCGAACATCGCGAGCAGCGATGTGCGGCGGCCGAAGCGGTCGGCAAGGCCACCGAGGAAGAAGCGGCCGGCCGTGCTGCCGACGCCGATCGCGCCGAGCAGCAGCACGGCCGTCGACGACGCGACGCCATGATCGAGCGCGTACGGCACGAGGTGAACGAACGGGACGAACACGCCGAACGAGCAGATGAGGCATGCCGCGTAGAGGCTCGCGAACGGGCGCGACGTGACGGCTTCGCGCACCGTGGCGCCGGCAGACGCCGAAGCGGCGCCCGGCTTGCGACCCGCCACTGCCCCAGACACCGGATGCCCCGCATCACGCCCGGTGACGTGCGCGCCGCCGCCTTCGACGGCCTCATGCGCCGCCTCCCCGTCCGGCAGCAACCCACGCCCGCGCGGATCGTTCTCGATCAGCAGCGACATCCCCGCGCCGATCACGACCGCGATCACGGCCAGCGTGAAATACGCGCCGCGCCAGCTGACCTGCGCAATCAACGCGGACGCGAGCGGCGGCATCACGAGCGTGCCGACACCGATCCCCGCGACCGCGAGCCCCGACGCAAAACCTCGCCGGCGCACGAACCAGCGCTGCACCGCGCCGACGGCCGGCACGTACGCGCAGCCGACGCCGAGACCGACACCGAGCCCGTACGCGACATAGACCTGCACCAGCGTATGCGCGGCGCCGGCAGCCGCGAGCCCGGCGCCCGTCAGCAGCATCCCGACGATGGCCAGCCGCCGCGAGCCGAAGCGGTCGGCCAGCGGCCCGCTAACGATGCCGAACCCGAAATACAGGAAGCCGGCGAGCGAGAACACGAGCGAGATCTGCCCGCGCGACGCGGCGAAATCCCGCTGCAGCGACTCGACGAACGCGCTGAACGTATACGCGCTGCCGAAACCGACGAACGTGACGGCGAACGCGGCTGCAACCACGTACCAGCCGTAAAAAAGGCGCGATGCGCCCGGGCGGTTCATGACGATGCTCCTCTCAGGTTCCACCGGCCGCCGGCAGCGACCGGATTGCCTCATGGATATAGTTGAACTATGTTGATCGCATCGGCTGCCGACGAGCAGTCGCGAAGCAGGCGATCCGATGCGTCAACGGTACTCGCGCGTACGCATCGTCTCAAACGATATTTCGTCGGACTTTCGATTTAGAAAAACTCAATGAATCGTTCCCGCTTGCCGCCCCTCAACGCGCTGCGCGCATTCGAAGCGGCCGCCCGCCACCTGTCGGTGAAAGCGGCGGCCGAGGAGCTGTCGGTCACGCCCGGCGCGGTAAGCCAGATGATTCGCACGCTGGAGGCGCATCTCGGTGTGCAGCTGTTCGAACGCGTCAACCGCGGCATCCTGCTCACGGCCGCCGGCCGCGACTACCTGCCGCCGGTGCGCAACGCGTTCAGGCAGATCGCCGATGCGTCGCAGCGCGTGTCCGGCGCCGCCGACAGCGGCGTGCTGACGGTAAGCGTCACGCCGTTCTTCGCATCCGCATGGCTCGTCCCGCGCCTCGCCCGGTTCCGCGAGGCTTGCCCGGACGTCGACCTGCAGGTCGTCACGAGCCACGCACTGGCGGACTTTTCGCGCGACGGTGTCGACGTCGCGATCCGTCACGGCCTCGGACGCTACATCGGGCTGTGCAGCGAGCGCCTGCTGACGGTGGAGATCGTCGCGCTAGCGTCGCCCGACCTCGTCGCGCGGCTCGGCATGCCGGCGACGCCAGCCGATCTCGTCGGCTGGCCGCAGTTGCACGACGCCGAGCGCAAGGGCTGGCACATCTGGTTCGGCGCGCAGCGGATCGACGACTTCGGCCCGCCGCGCGGCCCCGCGTTCGACGACTCGGGCCTGTTGCTGCAGGCGATCGTCGCCGGCCAGGGCGCCGGGCTGCTGCCGGCCGCGATGGTGCGCGGCGAGCTGGCAAGCGGCCGGCTCGTGCAGCTCGCCGACGTCGCATGGCTGGACGATTTCGCGTACTACCTCGTCTATCCGCCGCATCACGCGGAACGGCCGAAGGTCGCCGCTTTTCGTCGGTGGATCCTCGACGCCGCGCAGGCCGACGGCGCGGCGTCGATGTCCGGCGCGGCGTAGCGCCACGCCCCCCGCGCGACGCCGATCCGCGGCCGATCGGCTAACATGCGGCCCGGCACCGATAACAACAGACCGAGAGAGACCATGCCTGCCCTGCTCCGCCGCGCCACACGCATCGCGACGCTGTCCGCCGCGCTCTTCGTCGCGTGCGCCGCGCTGCCCCATCCGGCATACGCGTACCGCGCGTCGCCCGGCTACGGCAACGAAGCCGATCTCGACCGTCACGACACGTATCGCAACCGCGACGGCGAAACCGTGCACGCACCCGCGCATTCGAAATCAGGCCGCGTGCCCAACGGTGCGAGCGCACGCTGCCGCGACGGCACGTACAGCTTCAGCCGTCACCGGCGCGGCACGTGCTCGGGGCACGGCGGCGTCGCCGCGTGGCTGTGAGCATGGCCCTGGCCAAAAGGCCAGCATCGCGCCAGCGGCAGGCGGCGGCGAAGTACAATAGCCGCTCGCGCCGCCGACACGCGGCGACGCCGCCGCGCCATGCGCGGCACGCTCCGTACCGAATCACCCGACGCCGCCCCGCCCGTGCGCTGCGCGGCCGTCTCAACCACTTCTGACTTTCACACCCAAATGGCCCAATACGTTTTCACGATGAACCGGGTCGGCAAGATCGTGCCGCCCAAGCGTCAGATCCTGAAGGACATCTCGCTGTCGTTCTTTCCCGGCGCGAAGATCGGCGTGCTCGGCCTGAACGGCTCGGGCAAGTCGACGCTGATCCGCATCATGGCGGGCGTCGACAAGGACATCGAAGGCGAAGCGACGCCGATGCCGAACCTGAACATCGGCTACCTGCCGCAGGAGCCGCAGCTCGACCCGACGAAGACGGTGCGCGAAGCCGTCGAGGACGGCCTCGGCGACCTGTTCCAGGCGAACAAGAAGCTGGAAGAAATCTACGCGGCGTACGCGGAGCCGGACGCCGACTTCGACGCGCTCGCGGCCGAGCAGGCGAAGTACGAAGCGATTCTCGCGTCGAGCGACGGCGGCAGCCCCGAGCAGCAGCTCGAAGTGGCCGCCGACGCACTGCGCCTGCCGTCGTGGGACGCAAAGATCGAACACCTGTCGGGCGGTGAAAAGCGCCGCGTCGCGCTGTGCAAGCTGCTGCTCGAAAAGCCGGACATGCTGCTGCTCGACGAACCGACCAACCACCTCGACGCCGAATCGGTCGACTGGCTCGAGCAGTTCCTGGTGCGCTTCCCGGGCACCGTGGTCGCGGTCACCCACGATCGCTACTTCCTCGACAACGCGGCCGAGTGGATTCTCGAACTCGACCGCGGCCACGGCATTCCGTGGAAGGGCAACTACAGCAGCTGGCTCGACCAGAAGGAAGAGCGCCTGAAGCAGGAAGAATCGTCGGAATCGGCACGCCAGAAGGCGATCAAGAAGGAACTGGAGTGGGTGCGCCAGAACCCGAAGGGCCGTCAGGCGAAGTCGAAGGCACGTATCGCGCGCTTCGAGGAACTGAACAGCCAGGAATACCAGAAGCGCAACGAAACGCAGGAAATCTTCATCCCGGTCGGCGACCGCCTCGGCAATGAAGTGATCGAGTTCAAGAACGTCAGCAAGGCGTTCGGCGACCGCCTGCTGATCGACAACCTGAACCTGAAGATCCCGGCTGGCGCGATCGTCGGCATCATCGGCCCGAACGGCGCCGGCAAGTCGACGCTGTTCCGGATGCTGACGGGCAAGGAACAGCCGGATTCGGGCGAAGTCGTGATGGGGCCGACCGTGAAGCTCGCGTACGTCGACCAGAGCCGCGACGCGCTCGACGGCACGAAGACGGTGTTCGAGGAAATCTCGGGCGGCGCCGACGTGCTGACGGTGGGCAAGTACGAAACGCCGTCGCGCGCGTACATCGGCCGCTTCAACTTCAAGGGCGGCGACCAGCAGAAGATCGTCGGCAACCTGTCCGGCGGTGAACGCGGCCGCCTGCACCTCGCGAAGACGCTGATCTCGGGCGGCAACGTGCTGCTGCTCGACGAACCGTCGAACGACCTCGACGTCGAAACGCTGCGCGCGCTGGAAGACGCGCTGCTCGAATTCGCGGGCTCGGTGATGGTGATCTCGCACGATCGCTGGTTCCTCGACCGGATCGCGACGCACATCCTCGCATTCGAAGGCGATTCGCAGGTCACGTTCTTCGACGGCAACTACCAGGAGTACGAAGCCGACAAGCGTGCACGCCTCGGCGAAGAAGCCGCGAAGCCGAAGCGTCTGCGCTACAAGCCGATCAGCCGCTGACCGGTACGGCCCGGGTGCCCGGCACTGCGGCAACGCAGGGCCTGGCACCGAGGGCGGCCGCTTCAGGAGCGGCACAACAAAAAAGCGGGCCGCCGGCCCGCTTTTTTTATCTGATGGCGCGCTGCTCGCCCGCCGCTTACGCGAGCGCGCCCAGTTCGCGCAGCCGTGCCTCGGTGGCCGCCGCACTCGTGTGATGAATGCCGTGCCAGCCGAGCGCCGTCGCGGCTGCGGCGTTCTTCGCGTTGTCGTCGATGAATACGAGTTCGTGCGGCGCGATGCCCGGCAGGTGCGGCTCGATCCGCGCATGCATCTCGCGATAGATCGCCGGATCGGGTTTCACGAGCTTCACGCGGCCCGACACGACGATCTCCTTGAAGCGCCGCAGCACCGGGAAGTTGTCCCACGCATACGGAAACGTCTGCGCGGACCAGTTCGTCAGCCCGAACAGCGGCATCCCCTGTGCCTCCAGCCGGTCGACGAGCGCGGCCCCCTCTTCGAGCACGCCGCCGATCATCTCGTGCCAGCGCGCATAGAACGCGCGGATCAGCGCCTCGTGCTCCGGAAACTTCGCGACGCGCTCGGCCGTCCCCTCTTCGATCGTCTGCCCGCCGTCCTGGCGGATCACCCAGTCCATCGCACACACGTGCGTGAGGAACCAGCGACGCTCCGCGTCGTCGGGAATCAGTTCCCGGTAAAGGTACTCGGGGCTCCAGTCGATCAGCACGCCGCCGAAATCGAACACCACGGCCTTGATCGTCATGCGAACTCCGTCGAAAGAATGTCCGCGAGCGGGCGCGGCGTCACCGGATTGCCCGACAGCGTATTGTTTTGCCATACGAAGTGATGGTGCGCGACGATCTGCGCGGCCGACAGGTGTGTGCGCTCGTTCGTCGTGTGCAGGTCGGATACGACGGTCGTCCGGTAGCCGAGCAGCGCCGCGCGGCGTGCGGCCGAATCGACGCAGAACTCGGTCGCATAGCCGCAGATCAGCACCGAACGGATACCGTGGCGGTCGAACTGCGCCGCGAGCGGCGTGTCATGGAACGAATCGCTCACCTGCTTGCGCACGCGCCAGTCGTCGTTCCCGACGACCAGCCCCGCATGCAGCTCCCAGCCCGGCGTGCCGGGCACGATGTCGTCGTCCGCATCGCCGTCGTGCTGCACGAAGCACACAGGCGCGTTCGCCGCGCGCGCCGCCGCCGTCAACCGGTTGATGCCCGACACCACGTCATCGAGCCGGTAAGCGGGCTGCGCCCGCTCCACCAGCCCGCGCTGCATGTCGACCACGATTACTGCGGTGTCCGCCATTGCTTGCCCTCGGTTTTGTCGTTCGGCCGTTGTCCGGCCGTTATCGCCTGTTGTGTCAGATCGGCTGCGTACGCGTGTCGAGCCACGCCTTCGCATCGCCGCTCAGGTGGCGGCCGACGCGCTCGCGCACCGTCGCGTGATACGTGTTCAGCCACGCGCGCTCGTCGTCATGCAGCATCTCGATCAGCACGCAGCGCGTGTCGATCGGGCACAGCGTCAGCGTCTCGAATGCGAGGAAATCGCCGAACTCGGTCTGCCCGGCCGCGCGGTTCACGACCAGGTTCTCGATCCGGATGCCCCACTGGCCGGGACGGTACACGCCCGGCTCGATCGACGTGATCATGCCCTCTTCCATCGCCGTGTACGGCTCGGCCGGCGCGTAGTGCGAAATGACCTGCGGGCCTTCGTGCACGTTCAGGAAGTAGCCGACGCCATGCCCCGTGCCGTGACCGTAGTCGAGCCCGGCCGCCCACATCGGCGCACGCGCGATCGCGTCGAGCATCGGCGAACGGATGCCGCGCGGGAAACGGGCGCGCGACAGCGCCATCATCGCCTTCAGCACGATCGTGAAGTCGCGCCGCTGCAGGTCGCTGACCGTGCCGACCGGCACGACGCGCGTGATGTCGGTCGTGCCCGTCACGTACTGGCCGCCCGAATCGATCAGCAGCAGCCCGTCGCCGGCGATCGTCGCGTGCGACTCGCGCGTTGCGTGGTAGTGCGGCATTGCGCCGTTCGCATTGAAGCCCGCGATCGTCGCGAAACTCGCCGACACGTAACCGGGGCGTCGCGCGCGCGCGGCCGTGAGTTTTTCCTCGATCGTCAGCTCGGTGATCGTCTCGCGGTTCACGGCCTGCTCGAACCAGGTGAAGAATTCCGCGAGCGCGGCGCCGTCGTGCTCCATCGTCACGCGCACGTGCTCGATCTCGGCGGACGTCTTGCGCGACTTCGCGAACGTCGACGGATTTACCGCCTCGACCAGCTTCACGCCGGCCGGCACGGCCTCGAGCGTGCCGAACGTCACGCGGCGCGGGTCGATCAGCAGCGTCGCGCCGTCGGGCAGCGCCGCGAGCGCGGCGCGCGCGGCGTCGTAGGCACGAACGTCGACGGCATCCTGTGCGAGCGACGCAGCCAATGCCGGCGACACCTTGCCGTCGGCGACGAACAGCGTCGCGCGATCGGCGCCGATCATTGCGTGCGCAACGAATACGGGGTTGAAGTTGACGTCGGCGCCGCGCAGGTTGAACAGCCATGCGAGGTCGTCGAGCGTCGACACGAAATGCCACTGCGCGCCCTGCGCGCGCATCGCGCGGCGCACTTCAGCCAGCTTGCTCGCGCGCGTCGTGTCGGCCTGCGGCGCCGCGTGCTCGAACACCGCGTCGCCGGGCAGCCCCGGCCGCTCGGGCCAGATCGCGTCGAGCAGGTCGAGGTCGGTGCGCAACGCGATGCCGCGTGCATTCAGCGCGCCCGTCAGCCCGCGCGCGGCCGCGACGCCGAGCACGGCGCCGTCGACGCCGACCGTCGCACCCGCCGCCACGTTCTGCGCGAGCCAGTCGACGTGCGGCGCGCTCTGCTGCCCGCCCGTCATCTTCATCAGTTGCACGCCCGTGCCGGCCAGTTCGGCGTCGGCCTGCACCCAGTAGCGGCTGTCGACCCACAGCCCGGCGAAATCCGCGGTCACGACCAGCGTGCCGACCGAGCCCGTGAAGCCGGACAGCCAGCGGCGGGCCTGCCAGCGCTCCGGCAGATACTCGGACAGATGGGGATCGGCGGACGGCACGAGATAGGCGGCCAGGTTCTCGCGGGCCATGGCGCCACGCAGCAGCGCGAGGCGGGCCGGCACCGGCGAGACTTCGGGAAGACGGGCATTCATGATTTCACCTGAGAGCATTCAGCGACGGGCCGACAGCGCGACCGTCACGGCTACGGCGACGAGCGCGACGCCGGTGCAGACCGGCCATTCGAGCGTCTCGCCATCGTAAAACAGTCCCGAGAGATTGCCGCCCATGCGGGCCGCGGCCGCGCCGACGATGCCGGCGAGCACCGCGATCCACCACGCCGGCCGGCCCGTGCGCCGCATCGGATGCAGCCATCGACCGAACAGCCCGACGGCCGCTCCCAGGACAAGGATTCCAAACCAGTTCATTCGACGCCTTCTATAAATTCAGATTCGTCCCATAGGCGTGAACGTTGACAGCGGCTAGCATCGATTCATCCATCGAACCCGAGACCAGCCGGGTGCCGCGAACATTCGAGTGTAGGGGCCGACTCGACGTTATGGCAAGCGCGCACCGGCTACCGTATTGAAGAAATTCTCATGCGAATCACGCTGATCGATCCGGACGCGCGTCATGCCGCGCTCCTGAACCGCCTGCTCTTTGCGGGCGGTCATGTGTGCCACGCGTTTCCGTCCAGCACGGCATTCTTCGAGTGGCTCGCCGCCGACAACACCTGCGACATGCTGATCACCGGCAACTGGGCCGGCGACCAGCCGGCCGAGGAAGTCATTCCGCGCGCGCAGACGATCCTGCCCGGGCTGCCGGCCATCGCCGTGATGCAGTTGCCGCGCGAAAGCGAAATCGTATCGTGCCTGCACGCGGGCGCCGACGATTGCCTCGTGCGCCCCGTGAGCGGGCCCGAGCTGCTGGCGCGCGTCAACGCGCTGAGCCGGCGCGCCGGCGTGCGCCGGCCGCCGGCCCGCTTGCGCGAAATGTATGGCGAATACGCGTTCGACGCGACGCACTGCCTCGTTCGCTTCGGCGACGCAATCGTTTCACTCACGCCGAAGGAGTTCCGTTTCGCGCAGCTGCTGTTCGCGAACCTGTCGCGACCGGTGTCGCGTGCGCATATCCTCGAAACGGTGTGGGCACGCCGGCGCGACATGAAGTCGCGCACACTCGATACCCACGCGTCCCGGCTGCGCAGCAAGCTGCAGCTGCTCCCGGAGCACGGCTACCGGCTGCTGCCGCTCTACGGCTACGGCTATCAGCTCGACCGCGTGCCGATCGAGCCCCCAAATTCCCGGCCGCGCCACGCTGATGCCCGGTATGCGGCGAGTGAGGAAATCGCTGAAACGCTATAATATGGGGCTAAACGATAGCCCTCGATATGCAACTCCTCACGATCGGAATCAATCACCACACTGCGCCTGTCGCCCTGCGCGAACGCGTGGCGTTTCCGCTCGAGCAGATCAAGCCGGCTCTCGTCACGTTCCAGAAGGTGTTTCTCGGCCCCCAGGCGCCCAATACGCCCGAAGCGGCGATCCTCTCCACCTGCAACCGCACCGAACTGTATTGCGCGACAGACGATCGCGCGGCACGCGAAGGCGCGATCCGCTGGCTGTCGGAGTATCACCGGATTCCGGTCGACGAGCTCGCGCCGCACGTCTATGCGCTGCCGCAGTCGGAGGCGGTCCGGCACGCATTCCGCGTCGCATCCGGCCTCGATTCGATGGTACTCGGCGAAACGCAGATTCTGGGCCAGATGAAGGACGCGGTCCGCACCGCAACGGAAGCCGGCGCGCTCGGCACCTATCTGAACCAGCTGTTCCAGCGCACGTTCGCGGTGGCGAAGGAAGTGCGCGGCACGACCGAAATCGGCACGCAATCGGTGTCGATGGCCGCCGCCGCGGTGCGCCTCGCGCAGCGGATCTTCGAAAAAGTGTCCGATCAGCGCGTGCTGTTCATCGGCGCCGGCGAGATGATCGAGCTGTGCGCGACGCACTTCGCCGCGCAAGGCCCGCGCGAACTCGTCGTCGCGAACCGCACGGCCGAACGCGGCCAGCGGCTCGCCGAACGCTTCAACGGCCGCGCGATGCCGCTCGCGGATCTGCCGACCCGCATGCACGAATTCGACATCATCGTGTCGTGCACGGCGTCGACGCTGCCGATCATCGGCCTCGGCGCAGTCGAGCGCGCGGTGAAGGCACGCCGCCACCGGCCGATCTTCATGGTCGACCTCGCGGTGCCGCGCGACATCGAGCCCGAAGTCGGCAAGCTGAAGGACGTGTTCCTCTACACCGTCGACGATCTCGGCGCGATCGTGCGCGAAGGCAACGCATCGCGCCAGGCCGCGGTCGCGCAGGCCGAAACGATCATCGAAACGCGCGTGCAGAATTTCATGCAATGGCTCGACACGCGCAGCGTCGTGCCGGTGATCCGTCACATGCATACGCAGGCCGATGCGCTGCGCCGGGCCGAAGTCGACAAGGCGCAGAAGCTGCTCGCGCGCGGCGACGATCCGGCCGCCGTGCTCGAAGCGCTGTCGCAGGCGCTGACCAACAAGCTGATCCACGGCCCGACGAGCGCGCTCAACCGCGTGAACGGGGCCGATCGCGATTCGCTGATCGACCTGATGCGCGGCTTCTACCAGCACGCACCGCGCTCGAACGACCAGTCCGGCCACTAGCGCCGGCCGATCGCCCTGCCGCCGGCCGCGCGCCGGCCTATCCTTTCCGAATACCCCTTGCCCGGGAGCGCCGCTCCACACCATGAAGACGAGCATGCAACGCAAGCTCGACCAGCTGTCCACACGGCTGGCCGAACTGAACGACCTGCTGAGCCGCGAAAACGTCACGGCCGACCTCGACCAGTACCGCAAGCTCACGCGTGAACATGCGGAACTCGGCCCGGTGGTCGAACAGTACGCGCTGTGGCGCCAGTCGCGCAGCGACGAGACGGCCGCGCAGGAGCTGCTCGGCGATCTGTCGATGCGCGACTTCGCGGAAGACGAGATCCGCAGCGCGCGCGAGAGCATGACCCGCCTCGAAACCGAGCTGCAGAAGATGCTGCTGCCGAAGGATCCGAACGACGATCGCAACATCTTCCTCGAAATCCGCGCAGGCACGGGCGGCGACGAATCGGCGCTGTTCGCGGGTGACCTGCTGCGCATGTACCTGCGCTTCGCGGAACGCCAGCGCTGGCAGGTCGAAATGATGTCGGAGAGCGCGTCGGATCTCGGCGGCTACAAGGAAGTGATCGTGCGGATCGCGGGCCAGGGCGCGTATTCTCGGCTGAAGTTCGAATCGGGCGGCCATCGCGTGCAGCGCGTGCCCGCGACCGAAACGCAGGGGCGCATCCACACGTCCGCGTGCACGGTCGCGGTGATGCCGGAAGCCGACGAGATCAGCGAGGTCGAGATCAATCCGGCCGACTTGCGGATCGACACGTTCCGCGCGTCCGGCGCGGGCGGCCAGCACATCAACAAGACCGATTCGGCGGTGCGTGTCACGCACATCCCGACCGGGATCGTCGTCGAATGCCAGGACGACCGCTCCCAGCACAAGAACAAGGATCGCGCGCTGAAGGTGCTCGCCGCGCGCATCAAGGACAAGCAGTATCACGAGCAGCACGCAAAGGAAGCGGCGACGCGCAAGAGCCTGATCGGCTCCGGCGACCGTTCCGAGCGGATCCGCACGTACAACTTCCCGCAGGGGCGGATGACCGATCACCGGATCAACCTGACGCTGTATCGGCTCGAGGCGATCATGGACGGCGATCTCGACGAACTGATCAGCGTGCTTGCCAGCGAGCATCAGGCCGAGCTGCTCGCGTCGCTCGGCGAAACCGACTGAGGCCGCGATGTCCGACACCACCGCCGACGAACTGCTGCGCGCGTCGCCGCTCGATGCGGTCGATGCGCGCGTGTTGCTCGCGCACGCGCTCGGCTGGACCCGCACGCAACTGATCACGCGCGGCGACGCACCGCTCGACGCAGCCGCGGTCGAACGCTACCGCGCGCTCGAGGCACGCCGCCTGGCCGGCGAACCCGTCGCGCAGCTCGTCGGGATGCGCGAATTCTTCGGCCGGCCGTTCGACGTGACGCCCGACGTGCTGATCCCGCGCCCTGAAACCGAACTGCTCGTCGAAGCCGCACTCGATGCGATCGACGGACTGCCGCATCCGGCCGTGCTCGATCTCGGCACGGGCAGCGGCGCGATCGCCGTATCGATCGCGGCCGAGCGGCCCGATGCACGCGTGTGGGCGCTCGACCGTTCGCCGGCCGCGCTCCAGGTCGCGCAACGCAACGCCGGCAAGCTGCTCGACGCGCACCGCCCTGGCGGCCCGCTGCACTGGCTGCAGAGTGACTGGTACGCGGCGCTCGATCCGGTGCTCGCATTCGACACGATCGTCAGCAACCCGCCGTACATCGCGCAGCACGATCCGCACCTCGCTCAAGGCGACCTGCGTTTCGAGCCGCGCGGCGCACTCACCGACGATGCCGACGGCCTCAGCGCGATCCGCACGATCGTTGCGGGCGCCGGCACCTATCTGAAACCGGGCGGCACGCTCTGGATCGAGCACGGCTACGATCAGGCAGAAGCCGTGCGCGCGCTGCTCGCATCGCACGGCTTCGTCGCGGTCGAATCGCTCGCCGATCTGGCCGCGATCGAACGCACGACAGGTGGCCGCCTACCGGGCTGATGCCCGGCCCGCCCGGTTGAAATCCGCTATCATTTCGATCTAACGCCCCGCTAACGCAAGGTCAGTCATGGACACCCAACAACGTATCAAGCAAATCGTCGACGAAAACCAGGTCGTGCTCTTCATGAAGGGCAACGCGCAATTCCCGATGTGCGGCTTCTCGGGCCGCGCCATCCAGGTGCTGAAGGCCTGCGGCGTCGACCAGTTCAAGACGGTCAACGTCCTCGAAGACGACGAGATCCGCCAGGGCATCAAGGAATTCTCGAACTGGCCGACCATCCCGCAGCTCTACGTGAAGGGCGAATTCATCGGCGGCTCGGACATCATGATGGAGATGTACCAGTCGGGCGAACTGCAGCAATTGTTCGCCGCCGCGTAATACGCATCGTCCCCTTTCGATGGCATCTCCCAGCGCGCCGCCACGCCGGCTGATCGTCGCGATCACCGGCGCCACCGGCGCGATCTACGGCGTACGGCTGCTCGACCTGCTGCGCGCCGCCGGCGGCGTCGAAACGCACCTGCTGATTTCGAACGCCGGCTGGCTCAACATCCAGCATGAGTTGAAGCTGTCGAAGGCCGATGTCGAAAGCCGCGCGGACGTCGTGCATTCGGTGCGCGACGTCGGTGCGACGATCGCATCGGGATCGTTCGCGACCGACGGGATGGTGATCGCGCCCTGCTCGATGAAGACGCTCGCGAGCGTCGCGCACGGGCTGTCCGACAACCTGATCACGCGCGCCGCCGACGTCACGTTGAAGGAGCGCCGCCGCCTCGTGCTGATGGTGCGCGAAACGCCGTTCAACCTCGCGCATCTGCGCAACATGACGGCCGTCACCGAAATGGGCGGCATCGTCTTCCCGCCGCTGCCCGCGTTCTACGCAATGCCGAAGTCGATCGAGGAACTCGTCGACCAGACCGTCACGCGCGTGCTCGACCTGTTCGCGCTCAGCGCGCCGCTGACGACGCCGTGGGCCGGCATCCGGCACGCGCAGTAAGCGCCCCCGCAGATCCGATCTGCGCGCATCTTCGCCGATTTTCCGTGAAACTCGTTCGCTTTCACGAATACCGCAGCCATCCGCCGCTGGCACAACGCATCGCCCCGATTATCAACAATCGAGCGTTAATCAAATTCCGAAACGCGGATTTATCAATTCTCAGTGCGCGCCTATAGTCACAGGCAAATCCCTTTGCAGGCCACCGCCATGAACCGCTTGCCTTCGCTCTACCTGTCCCACGGCGCCCCAACGCTGCCGATCGACCCGACGCTGCCGTCCGGTGCATTCACGCACCTCGCTGCCGAATTGCCGCGCCCGCGCGCGGTGCTGATGCTGTCCGCGCACTGGGGCACGCAGCGGCCCGTCGCCAGCATCGCCTCGCATCCGGAAACGATCCACGACTTCTACGGCTTTCCGCAGGCGCTGTACGACATCCGCTACCCGGCGCCCGGCGCGCCCGACGTCGCCGAGCGCACGGCCGGGCTGCTGAACGCGGCCGGCATCGAAACCGCGACGACCGAGCACGGCCTCGACCACGGCGCATGGGTGCCGATGCTGCTGATGTTCCCGGAAGCCGACGTGCCGGTGGCGCAGTTGTCGATCCAGCCGCGCGCGGATGCCGCCCACCATTTCGCGCTCGGCCGCGCGCTGCGACCGCTGCGCGACGAAGGCGTGATGGTGATCGGCTCGGGCCAGATCACGCACAACCTGCGCGCCGCCGATTTCGGTGCGGCACCGGAGGATGCGGATCCGCGCGTCGCGGAATTCACCGGCTGGTTCGAGGCGAAGCTGGCCGCGCGCGACATCGACGCCCTGCTCGACTACCGCCGGCAGGCGCCGCACGCGGCGCTGATGCATCCGACCGACGAGCATCTGTTGCCGGTGTTCACGGCGCTCGGCGCGGCGGACGACGACTACCAGCTCGGCATCCAGTCACTCGGCACGTATCAGCGCGTGCTCGCGATGACGAACTACGTGTTCGCGAGCACGGCCGCCTGAGCGGCGCGGCGCCAACCGGCGCGCGGCACCCGCATCAACGAAAAAGCCCGCCCGAGCGATGCTCGGGCGGGCTTTTTCTTGCCCTGTCTGCCGCCGCCGATTCCGGCGGCAGGTCAGGCGTCGTCAGGCACCGATGCCTTCGAGGATCTCGTCGTGCGATTCGCGCTCGTCGAGATACTTGGTGCGGTAGCCGGTGCTCACGCCCCAGAAGTAGAACACCAGCGCGATGCCCGCGACGACCAGCATGTCCCAGCCGTACGGCAGCACGCCGTGACCGCCGAACTCCTTGCTGCCGATCAGCGACAGCACGGCCATCGTCGGCAGGTACGCGACCAGCCACCAGGCGGCCTTCAGGTCGTCACCCCAGCCGGTCCAGCCCGACTTCGCCTGGAAGTAGAAGTACACCGGCAGCGCAACGATCATCAGCAGGATGATCTCGCCCGTCAGCGGCCACTTCGCCCAGTACAGGATCAGCGACGCGCAGACAAATGCGAACGGGGCGATCAGCTTCATCAGCGGAATCGACAGCGGACGCTCGATGTCGGTCGCCGCACGGCGCAGCGCCATCAGGCTGATCGGGCCGGTCAGGTACGAGATCACCGTCGCAACCGAGATCACTGCCGCGAGCGAGCTCCAGCCGCGGAAGAAGAACAGGAAGATGAACGAGACCAGCAGGTTGAACCACATCGCCTGACGCGGCACGCCGTAGAGCGGGTGCACGTTGCCGAACATCTTCGGCATCGTGTTGTTGCGCTCCATCGCGTAGATCATGCGGGTGGTCGTCGCCATGTAGGTCGTACCGGTGCCGCTCGGGCTGATGAACGCGTCGACGTACAGCAGGATCGCGAGCCAGTTCAGGTTCAGCGCGATCGCCAGTTCGGCGAACGGCGACTTGAAGTTGAAGTGCGACCAGCCCTGCGCGACGTCGGCCGGATTCACCGAACCGATATACGCCATCTGCAGCAGCACGTAGATCACGAGCGCGATCAGGATCGACGTGATCACCGCGAACGGCACGCTGCGCGACGGGTTGCGCGCTTCGCCCGCGAGGTTCACCGGGCTCTGGAAGCCGTTGAACGCGAACACGATGCCGCTCGTCGCAACCGCGGTCAGCACCGCCGACCAGCCGTACGGCGCAAAGCTTGCATTGGATGCCGTGCCGAGGTTTTCCGGATGGTAGCTCGTCAGCATCAGGCCGAGGATCGTGAGGCCGGGGATCAGGAACTTGAAGATCGTGATCGTGGTGTTTGCACGGGCAAACGCCTTCACACCCCAGTAGTTCAACAGGAAGTAGATGACGACCAGCACCGCGGACAGCAGCAGGCCGGGTACCGTCAACTCGCCGTTCACGAATAGCGCGTGCGCCCAGGGATACGGCCACGTGCTCATGTACTGGATCGACGCTTCAGCCTCGATCGGAATCACCGATACGATCGCGATCCAGTTCGCCCATGCGCTGATGAAACCGACCAGCGAACCGTGCGAGTAGCGCGCGTAGCGCACCATGCCGCCCGACTCGGGGAACATCGCACCCAGTTCCGCGTAAGTCAGTGCAATCGCAAGAATCACGACAGCGCCGATGATCCATGCGCAGATCGCCGCCGGACCGGCAATCTTCGCGGCCTTCCAGGCGCCGAACAACCAGCCCGAGCCGATAATCGAACCCAGCCCCGTCAGCATCAATGCAAACGGGCCGATGTTCCGTTGAATAGAACTCTTCACATCCTCTCCTGTGTCTCAAAAAGCATGGTCGGCCCGCGGTCCGGGATCGGCTCGGACAGCACCGCGCACGCAATTTTGGGGGGGCGAGTCACCCGATCAGGGCAACCCGTCCACGCGGCGCGTAGTTTAACGGTTGCACCTGAAACGTGGCGCCAAAATCGTTCGGCCCCTACAAAAAATTCGCGTCGTTTGCAAGCTTTGTAAACCTGATCTACGCAATAACCCTGAGTCAATGGAAATACGGTTGACCACATGGTTGATAAGCCGTATAAAGGACTTCGCAGGATTTCAAGTGGCGAGTGAATTGGTTCTTTCGTAGTTCGCCCATCAACGGTACTCCGGTTGGTCCTATTACCCCTTCCTTGATTTTCCGCACCCCATGGGCCTCGGCCCCGTTTTATCTTTTTAGGAACAAGTAACATGGCAACCGGTACCGTCAAGTGGTTCAATGACGCAAAGGGCTTCGGCTTCATCACCCCGGAAGGCGGCGGCGACGATCTGTTCGCGCACTTCTCGGAAATCCGCGTCGAAGGCTTCAAGACGCTGCAAGAAAACCAGAAGGTTGAATTCGAAGTGAAGACGGGCCCGAAGGGTCTGCAAGCTGCGAACATCCGTCCGGTCTAAGCTTGGCGCGATTATTCGTGTAAAAAAGCCCCGCTTCGGCGGGGCTTTTTGTTTTTCAGCGCCGGTCACCCGGCATGGCGGCCTTTTAACCGCCCGCATTCAACCGAACAATCGCTGCGCGTGAATGCCGAGGCCCGTCGCGACACTCGCGAGGCGGTCGCCAAACACCGGTTGCGCATCCGGGAACGCTCCCGCGAGCGCGCCCGACAGGAACGCGAGCCCCGTCGAGCCGCCGGTGAAATACAGGGCGCCGACATCGCGCGGCGCAACGCCCGCGAGCCGCACCGTCTCGCGCGCAGCGTCGACGATGCGCGTGGTGTCGTCATGGCTCGCGTCGACGAGGCGGCCGGCATCGAACGCGATCTGCAGATCCTCTTCCACGTCGTTCAGGTCGATCATCGTCTCCCCGCCCGCCGCGACGCCGATCTTCGCTTCTTCCGCACGCGCCATCAGCGCATGGCCGAGCCGCTGCTCGACCACGCTCGTGAGCCGGTCGTACTGCTGCGCCTCCCGGTACAGGTGCTTCATCAGCTTCAGCTCGCCGAGCCGCTTCGGCGTGTAGACCGTGTTGATCAGGTGCCAGGTGGCGAGATCGAAGTAGATCTTGTTCGGCAACTCGCGCCCTTCGGGGTCGAGCGAACGGTAGCCGAATGCGGGCAGGATCGCCGCCAGCTCGACACGCCGGTCGTAGTCGGTGCCGGCGACGTGCACGCCGTGGTGGGCCAGCACGTCGTCCTTGCGCTCGAGCCGCGCCATCCGTTCGGGCCCGACGCGTACCAGCGAGAAGTCGGACGTGCCGCCGCCGATATCGGCGACAAGCACGAGCCGCTCCGCCTGCTGGCGCGATTCGTAGTCGAACGCGGCCGCGATCGGTTCGTACTGGAATTGCACGTCCGCGAAGCCGACCGACCGCGCGGCCGCCTCGAGTTGATCCTGTGCGAGGCGGTCGGCGCGCGGATCGTCGTCGACGAAGAACACGGGCCGGCCGAGCACCGCACGGCCGATCGGCGCACCCGCGCGGGTTTCGGCCTTGCGCTTCAGGTGCGTCAGGAAGCGCGCGATGATGTCGGTGTACGCGATCGCGCTGCCGTCGCCGAGATCGGTCGTCGTTTCCGCGAGCGGCGAGCCGAGGATGCTCTTCATCGAACGCATCAGCCGGCCGTCGAAACCGTCGATGTAGGAAGCCAGCGCCGCACGGCCGTATTCGACCGTCTCTTCGTCGTTGTTGAAGAAGATCGCGGTGGGCAGCGTCAGGTGGTCGCCCTCGACGGGCGCGAGGCGCATGCCGTCGCCGTCGGGCAGCGCCACGGCGGAATTGGACGTGCCGAAATCGATCGCGCAGTAAGTCATGGGAAATTGCCGCAGCAGGGCCGGCGCGAAAACGGAAAGGACGGGCTTTTTAACATGAAGCCCGCGGGATCACAACCGGGGCCGGCCACCGGTGCCGCGCAACGGGCCCCGATCGCGACGGCACGCACCCAGGCGCGCCGGGAGACCGGCGGACGGGACGCACGCGGCAGCCCGCCCGCCTGACGGTTCAGGCTGCCGCGTCGAAACCCTTCTTCCACGCGCTCGCATAGACGACCTCGCCGAGCGCATGACGCGTGCGCGGCGCCTTCTCGCGATCGCGCAGCACGGGATCGAGCTTGTCGACGTTGCCGTAGTGGCCGAGCGCGATGATCGCCGGAATCGCGACGTCGGCCGGAATCGCGAACGCATCGCGGAACGCCTTCGCGTCGAAGCCGCTCATCTGGTGGGCGGCCAGGCCCAGCGCGTGCGCCTGCAGCACCAGCGACATCGCGGCGGCGCCCGCGTCGTACAGCGCGGTCGGCGCCGGTTCACCCTTCGACGTGAGCGTGTGCGCGGTCACCGCAATCAGCACGGGCGCCGGCGCATTCCAGCCCTGGTTGAACGGCACCAGCGTCGCGAACGCGCGCTTGAATGCGTCTTCGTCGTGTGTGCGGTCGAATACGATGAAACGCCACGGCTGCGCGTTGTACGCGGACGGCGCCCAGCGGGCGGCTTCGAACACCGCGTGCAGATCGCCGGCGCTGACGGGTTCATCCGAATACGCGCGCGGGCTCCAGCGGCCCGCGATCAGATCGTGAATCGAAACAGTGGTGGGAGCAGGTTTGACGGACATGCGGATCCTCGCTGACATCGATGAAGGGGCGCGAACGCTTGGCGAACCGCAAGCATACTCGCTTGAGCCGATGCGCGCCCGATCCTCCCCAGCTATGCAAATCTGCGTGCCTGCATTGGCCGGCCGCCCGCCGCGCGGCCGGCCAGGCCGCCGGATTGCCGTGCTCAGGCCGCTTGCGCGGCTGCGCGCGACGGGCCGCGGTTGATCCGCAGCACGATCAGCGCGCCGACAATGCACAGCCCGCCCGAGATCATCGACGCGATCGTGTAGGTGCCGAGGCTCGCGCGCAGCAGCCCGGCGCCGAGCGCCGCGAACGCCGCGCCGAGCTGGTGGCCGGCGACGATCCAGCCGAACACGACCGGCGCCGCGGCCTTGCCGAACACGTCGGTCGCGAGCCGCACGGTCGGCGGCACGGTCGCGATCCAGTCGAGCCCGTAGAACATCGCGAACAGCGGCAGCCCGAAGAAATCGATCCCGAACGCGTGCGGCAGGTAGATCAGCGACAACCCGCGCAGCCCGTAGTACCAGAACAGCAGCACGCGATTGTCGTAGCGGTCGGACAGCCAGCCCGACAGCGTCGTGCCGAACAGGTCGAACACGCCCATCGCCGCAAGCAGCGATGCGCCCTGCACTTCCGACATCCCGTAGTCGCTGCACATCGCGATCAGGTGAGTGCCGACGTAGCCGTTGGTGCTCGCGCCGCAGATGAAGAAGCTGAAGAACAGCAGCCAGAAATCGCGCGAACGACTCGCCGTCAGCAGCGTGCGGAACGCGACCGCGAGCGGGTTCTCCTTCGTCGTGTCGGGCGCGGGCGGCGCATCGGCCGGTTCGCCATACGGGCGCAGCTTCAGGTCGGCCGGCCGTTCGGGCAGCAGGAACGCCACGAGCGGAATCACGATCGCGGCAGCCACCGCGACGACCAGCACGACCGGCCGCCAGCCGTGGTGCTGCGCGATCGCCGCAAGCATCGGCAGGAACACGAGCTGGCCGGTGGCCGTGCTCGCGGTCAGCACGCCCATCACGAGGCCGCGCCGCGCATGGAACCAGCGCGTGACGAAGGTCGCAGACAGCGTCAGCGCGACAACGCCCGACGAACAGCCGACCATCACGCCCCAGATGAGCACCATCTGCCAGCTGTGCGACATCATCGAGGACAGCGCGACGCCCGCGCTCATCACCGTCAGCGCGGTCAGGATGGTCGGGCGCAGCCCGAAGCGCTGCATCGCCGCGGCCGCGAACGGGCCCGTCAGCCCGTACAGCGCGATGTTCACCGAAATCGCCAGCGAAATCGTCGCGCGGCTCCAGCCGAGTTCGTGCTCGAGCGGCACCATCAGCACGCTCGGCGTCGCGCGCGTGCCGGCCGCCGCCAGCAGGATCAGGAATACCACCGCCGCCGCGAGCCATCCGTAGTGGAAGCGCCCGCCGATTCGTGTCACCGCCCAGTTCATCTTCGCGTTCTCCAGTTGGCGGCGCCGGCGCCTCCGCACCCGCTCCGCCCGCCCTGCCAGGCCACCTCCGCCGCACGCTGCATCGGCTGACCCGGGCCGACGCTTGGCATTTGTCTGTCGATCCGATCGGCGTTGTTACCGACCGGTCACAAGTGTGTTGCGATCGTAGTGACCAATCGGTAACATGTCAAGCAATTCACTATGCAGTCGAGGGTCATCATGTCGGGCATCGAGATCGCCAAACCGCTGGCGCGCCGCACGCGCCGGCCGATCGACGGCGCCACCGCGCAGGAGCACCTGCTGCGCGCCGCCGAGGAGCTGTTTTACAAGGAAGGCGTTCGGACGGTGGGCGTCGAGGCGGTCGTGGAGCGTGCGGGCGTCAACAAGATGAGCCTGTACCGCCAGTTCTCGTCGAAGGACGAGCTGATCCTCGCGTATCTGGAGCGGATGGATGCGTGTTTCTTCGACCGCTTCGACACGAGCGTCGCGAAGCACCCGGGCCAGCCGAAAGCGCAGCTGATCCAGTATTTCGTCGATCTCGCCGAGCGCGCGACGCAGAAGGATTACCGCGGCTGCCCGTTCGTCAACGTCGCGGCCGAATTCCCGGATGCGTCGCACCCGGCGCGCGAGCGCGTCGCGCAGAACAAGGAACAGCTGATGAAGCGGCTCGTCGCACTGTGCGAAAGCGCCGGCGCACCGCAGCCGCAGGCGCTCGCCCACTCGCTCGCGCTGGTGATCGAAGGCATCTACGCGGCGAGCCAGACCTATCGGCACGGCGAAACGCCGATCGGCGTCGCTCCGGCGCTCGTCACGCAGTTGATCGAAGCCGCATGCGCGTGACGGCGCGCCCGCTACAATGCGGCCCTCGCCGCCCTTCCGCCCGACTGGTTTCACGATGACCGACACCCGCCCCGAATCGCACGACGACATCCTCGCCGCCACACGGCACTGGCTCGCGCGCGCGGTGATCGGGCTCAATCTGTGCCCGTTCGCGAAAAGCGTCTATGTGAAGGAGCAGGTGCGCTACGCGATCAGCGAAGCGACGACGCTGGAAGACGCACTCGCCGAACTCGAAACGGAGCTGCGCGCGCTCGACGCGGCCGACCCGCAGCAGGTCGACACGACACTCGTGATCTTCCCGCATGCGTTCGCCGATTTCATCGACTACAACGATGCGCTGTTCTTTGCCGACCGGCTGGTGCGGCAACTGCGGCTCGACGGCGTGCTGCAGATCGCGAGCTTCCATCCGCAGTACCGGTTCGAAGGCAGCGCGCCCGACGACATCGAGAACTACACGAACCGCGCGCCGTATCCGATCCTGCACCTGCTGCGCGAGGACAGCATTGCGCGCGCGGTCGACGCGTTCCCGGACGCGTCCGCGATCTACGAAAAGAATCAGGAAACGCTGCGCCGCCTCGGCCACGACGGCTGGCGCGAATGGATGCGCCGGCCGGGCGACGACGTCTGACACGGCGTGTAACGTGCGGTGTGCATCGCGCGCCGCGCTGACTGCGGCGCAGCGCGGCGTGCCCGCCCGTGCGTCAGCCTGCGGCCGGCTCGTCGGCCTCGCCGCCCGCTGCCGCGGCTTGCGGCACGAAGAAGCGTTCGTTCAGCTCGGCGAGCCCGAACATCCCGAGGATCTCGTTCAACCGCTCGCCGGGCCGCCGGCGCGGCAGGTTCTTGTACTGCGCGATGATCAGCTCGTTCTTCATCGAGTGCTCCCAGCCGACCAGCTCGGTCACGCTGACCTGGTAGCCGTGCGCTTCGAGCTGCAGGCAGCGCAGCACGTTGGTGATCTGGCTGCCGAATTCGCGCGTATGCAGCGGATGCCGCCACACTTCCGTCAGCGCGTTCGCGAGCGACTTGCCCTTGTTCTTGCGCAGCACTCCCGCCACTTCCGCCTGGCAGCACGGCACCAGCACGATGTGCTGCGCGCGCTTCGCGAGCGCGAAGCGGATCGCGTCGTCGGTCGCCGTGTCGCACGCGTGCAGCGCGGTGACGACGTCGACCGTTTCAGGCAATTTCGGCGACGTGATCGAATCGGCAACCGACAGGTTCAGGAACGACATGCCGCCGAACCCGAGCCGCGCGGCAAGCTCGGCCGAACGCGTGACCAGCTCCTCGCGGGTCTCGATCCCGTACACGTGCGACGCGAACGCCGGCGTGCCGTGCCCCGGCTGCTGCTTGAAGAACAGGTCGTACAGGATGAAACCGAGATACGACTTGCCGGCGCCGTGATCGACGAGCGTCACGCTGCTGCGGTCGGCCTGCACGCTGGCGAGCAGCGGCTCGATGAACTGGAACAGGTGATAGACCTGTTTCAGCTTGCGGCGGCTGTCCTGGTTCAGCTTGCCGTCGCGGGTGAGGATGTGCAGTTCCTTCAGCAGCTCGACGGACTGCTCAGGACGGATTTCGTGGGTCTTGTTCGACATCGTGAAGCGGCGCCGGGCCTCGGTCGGTCGACCACGGCCCGGCGGCGGGAATTCGTGAGGAATGGCGATAGTTTACCGAAAATGCGCGGTCAGGCTCGTGCGCCGAGCCGCCAGAGCGATGTGACCTCGGCCTGGCGTGCCGCGTGCAGCGGATCGTCGGCATCCATCGACTTCGGATGCGCGGGGCGGATGTCGTCGCGGCCGAGCACGACGAGGCCCGCTTCGTCGATCCATTGCATTAGCGTGTCGCGCGGCCGCAGGCCGAGATGCTCGGCGAAATCGGACAGGATCAGCCAGCCTTCGCCGCCGGGCTCGAGGTGCGCGGCGAGCCCCTCGAGGAAACCGCGCAGCATGCGGCTGTCCGGATCGTAGACCGCGTATTCGATCGGTGCGCTCGGCCGGGCCGGCACCCACGGCGGGTTGCAGACCACGAGCGGCGCACGGCCGGCCGGAAACAGGTCGGCTTCGACGATCTCGACGCGCTCCGCATGACCGAGCCGGTCGATGTTCTCGCGCGCACAGGCGAGCGCCCGCGGATCCTGGTCGGTCGCGACGACGCGCGCGACGCCGCGCGACGCCAGCACGGCCGCCAGCACGCCGGTGCCCGTGCCGATGTCGAATGCGAGCGACGTCGCCGGCAGCGGCGCGCGCGCGACGAGTTCGACGTATTCGCCGCGTACCGGCGAGAACACGCCGTAGTGGGGATGGATCGCCGCGCCGCCGAGCGCCGGGATCGGCACACCCTTCTTGCGCCATTCATGCGCGCCGACGAGGCCGAGCAGTTCGCGCAGCGACACGACCGACGGCGCGCCGCCGGGCCCGTACGCCTCTTCGCACGCGGCGCGCACGTCGGGCGCGCGGCGCAGCGGAATCGTGTAGTCGGCATCGAGCGGGATCAGCAGCATCCCGAGCGTGCGGGCGCGCTGCGACTGCGCGAGACGATGCAGGTTGAATGCGTCGACGCCGGCCGCGGCTTTCGCCTTCTTCGGCTTGCGCTCGACACGGCGCGCCATCGCCTGCACGAGCTGGCGCGCATTCTGGAAGTCACCCTGCCAGACGAGCGCAGTGCCCTCGCAGGCAAGGCGGTAGGCCGCGTCGGCCGTGAGGCGGTCGTCGGCGGGCACCGCGCGCTTCGGCGGTTGCACGCCGGCTTCGGAGCGCCAGCGCACGGCATGATCGGCGCCGTCGGCGTCGGTCCAGTGGAAAACAGGGAAATCGGTCACGCGAACTCGGTTACAGTTGGCTTCAACGGGCGGCGTCGCGCCGCGCGGATCACACCATACCGCGCTTTGCCCCGCGCGGCAAAACTCGCGCCGCGACGCCCATCCGAAAACGTCGGTCGCGGCGCTATCGTCACTCAGCCCAGATCGACGACCGGCGCGCCGGGCGCGTCGCGCTTGACCGCCGCGATCCCGTTCTCGCGCCCTTGCTCGGTCTTGTAGGTTTCGCTCGTGCCGATGATTTCGTGATTCACGGCCTTCAGGTTGAACATGTGCTCGCCGTTGCGCGCGATCTTGCGCTCATAACGCATGTCCAGCGGTGCATTCTGCCGCACCGACGCGATGCCGGTTTTGGCGCCGTCCTTCGTCACGTACCGCTCGCTGGCCAGGACGATTTCGCCGTTCGCCGACTTCAGGTGGAAGAAATACTGGCCGTTCGTGGCCTTCGCGATTTCGAATTTTGCCGACATGTCTTTCTCCTATAAGAAACGTCCGACCCTCGGACGGAGTCAGTGTAGGCATAACGTCATGAAAAATCGATAGATCGCAGAAGTAAACGTCAATAAGCGTCAAAAGGTGAAAATTGGTGAAATTTTCGCTCGCACTTACGAAGTTATCCACTCGCTCAACTGCCCCACCCCGGCATCACGGGCAGGCGCAGCGTACCGGCATCGCTGAAGTGCACGGTGCCGAGCACGCCGCCCGCGAGCCGACCGCGCAGCGCATAGGGCAGCTCGCCGTTCGCGGCCGCGCCGGGCAGGTTCCACGCCTGCCGCGCGGCGGCGAAGGCTGACACGGAAACCGGCACGTCGAGCACGGCCTCGCCAAAACGCGGCACGGTGCCCGAGCGATCGCTGACGCCGCTCGCGAACGGCGTGCCGTTCAGGTCGAGCGCGACCGAGATGCCGTCGTATTCGATCGGCGCGTCGTTGGGGTTCTGCACGCGCAGCTTCAGGCTGAAACGCATCTCGAGGCCCTGCCCGACGAGCGGGTCGAGCCCGGCGACCGACACACGCACGGGATCGCGCGTCAGCCCCGCGCAACCGCCGAGCAGGAGCACGGCGGCGAACAGCAACAGCACGGCGCGCAGCGGCGCGATACGGAACAGGGCTCGTGGCATGGAAGGCCTCCTCGCGGCAATCGGTGAGCGGATCGTCGCTGCATTGTACCGAGCGCGCACCCATACGCCGGGATTCGTAGTTTTCGCAGTCACGCGAGATCGTTAATAGATTAAAACTACGAAAACACCAGCCAAACGGAAAGCGCATTAATGCTTTCCGGCATTCAATGAAGCACGCTGAATTCAATAGATGCAATTTCTAAATTTTTCGTTTCCTTTACCTAAAACCATCAAGTATATTTACGCATCCTTCGAGCAAGCCGACAAACCTTGAAGTCGCATGACGGTGATTTTACGGAACGGCGACACGCCTTCCTGCCATCCTGCGACCAGGCCCGGCCAGCCCTGTAGGTCGTCTGTTCAAGGGGATTGCACGCCCGCACCGGGCGGGCGGCTCCGTGTCGTGCGCGCGAAATCAATTCAGTACAACACGCGCCCGGCCATTTTGAACCGGCAAGTTAACCGACATCCGGAAATCCAGAGGGGACAGTAAACCATGATTACCTTCACGTAGTCGGCCGCCGTCTTTTCGAATAATCCGTCATTGGCATTTTCATCGCTGTTGATTAACGGCGAGGGGATTGCTTTTGCCGGCGTTTTCGCAGCACTGAACGATTCTTTCAACAATCGAGGTTTCAGTCATGTCGATCGACATTCGCAAGATGCGTTATCTGCCGCTCGTCGCCGCACTCGCGCTCGCCGGGTGCGGCGGTGACGACGGCGGCCCGGGCTCGGCTTCCGCGCTCAGCTCCGCCGGCGCGCCGCAATCGGGCTCGTCGCCCACCGTCACCGCGCCGCCGAGCGCATCCAACGTCGACAAGAGCGTATCGCCCGTCGAGTTGCCGGACACCGTGGTACCCGTGAACTACCGGCTGTGGTTCCGCCCGAACGACGCGCTGAACGGGTTCGACGGCCGCGCCGACGTCGAGATCAAGGTGCTGAAGCCGGTCAACAACATCGTGATCGCCGGCCACCGGATCAAGTTCACGAACGGCCGCATCACGCTGCAGCCGGGCAACATCCAGCTGATCGCAACGCCGCAGGACAAGGGTGACTACTATCAGTTGCGCCCCGTGAGCGGCTCGATCTCGCCGGGCAACTATTCGCTGCACATGGAGTGGTCGGGCATCATCAACTTCAAGTCGTATGACGATCCGGTCGCGAAGACGGGCGGCAGCTGCGGCGACGATCCGTATCCGGGCTGCTCGGCCGCGGAAGGCATCTTCCGTGTCGACCTGAAGGGCACCGACGGCAAGACGAGCGGCGCGATCCTCACGCAAGGCGAAACCAACCTGTCGCGCCAGTGGTTCCCCGGCTGGGACGAGCCGGCGTTCCGCCCGACCTATGAAGTGACGGCCGAAGTGCCGCAGAGCTGGCGTGTCGTGTCGAACGCGGCCGAGAAGCCGTCGACCAACGTCGGCGGCGGCTACAAGCTCGTGCAGTTCGAGAAGACCCCGCCGATGCCGTCGTACCTGCTGTTCTTCGGCGGCGGCCTGTTCGACACCTTCGAGGACGACTTCACGAGCCCGCTGCCGGGCGGCAAGGGCGGCCTGCACCTGCGCGTGTTCACGCCGCCGGGCATGAGCGACTGGGCGAAGCCGGCGATGGACCGCACCAAGCAGGCGCTCGACTTCTACTATCGCTACACGGGCATCCCGCTGCCGCTCACGAAGTTCGACACGGTGGCCGCGAACGACGCGTTCAAGGCGCAGAAGGACCTGAACTTCGGCGGGATGGAGAACTGGGGGTCGATCCTCGAGTTCGCCGACGACATCCTGCCGCAGCCGGGCCAGCCGATGTCGCACTACGGCAACGAGGTGCTGACGCACGAAGTCGCGCACCAGTGGTTCGGCGATCTCGTCACGGCCGACTGGTGGGACAACGTGTGGCTCAACGAGTCGTTCGCGACGTTCTTCGAGACGAAGACGACGATCCAGTTCTTCCCCAACGAGTTCAGCTGGCTCGACCAGGTGAAGAACAAGTACCGCGTGATCAATCGTGACATCGGCCCGAACGCGTTCCCGGTCGCGCCGAACTTCAACGGCTGGGCGTCGAACGACTTCGTGCTGAGCGCCAGCGCGTTCACGTACGACAAGGGCGGCCACGTGCTGAAGACGCTCGAGAACTATCTCGGCGAGCAGACGCTGCGCAAGGGTCTGCAGCAGTACCTGGTCGACTACTCGTTCGGCAACGGCACGCCGAAGCGCCTGTGGGATGCGCTGTCGAAGGAAAGCGGCCAGGCGATCGGCGCGATCGGCGACAGCTATGTCCGCCAGACCGGCGTGCCGCTGATCTCGCTCGACACGCAGTGCGACCTGACGAAGAACCAGACGGTCGTCACGCTGAAACAGCAGCCGTTCCCGAACAAGAACGCGTATCCGGGCCTGCAGTGGACGGTGCCGATCACGCTCGCGTACGGCCAGGGTCTCGCGAAACGCACGACGCTCGCGCTGAAGGATACGCAGACGCAAACGCGCGTCGACGGCTGCACGGGTGTGGTGGCCGACCCGAGCGGGCTCGACTACTACGTCGTGAACTACAGCGACGCGGCCTGGAGCGGGCTGCTCACGCAGGTCAACCGCTCGACCGATCCGGTGCTGCTGTCGAACCTGCAGAGCGAGGCCGCGCTGCTCGTCGCGAACAACCTCGCGCCGGCGTCGCGCTCGACGTCGATCGGCTCGGTCGCTTCGCCGGCTGCCATGAAGCTGCGCCAGACGCCGACCTTCGGCGGCATCGAGCCGGTGACGAAGGAACGCCCGGCACTGCAATACCAGGGCATCTTCAAGCCGCGCAAGGTAGTGACGCAGTAAAGGTGCGCATCCGGCCGGTGCCGCGCAGCCCGCGGCTGCCGGCCGGCGTACCGGCTTCTCCGACCTTTGACGGGCCTCGCGAGCGAGGCCCTTTTTTATGCCCGGTGTTGACCCGGCCCGACCCTGCCCGCCCCGCAACGCGACGCGACGCCCGCCGCCGCCGTCATGCCCACGCGGCATCCCACGCCGGCTGCGCGAACCAGGTCGCGAGGAACGCGACGAGCCGCGACGCGCGTGCGGTGCCGCGCGCCTGCTGGCGCAACACGTGGATCGTCGCCTGCTCGGGCGCCGCCGCGAACTGCGGCAGCACCGCGCGCAAGCGTCCGTCGCGCAACGCGTCGCCCGCGAGCCAGGTCGGCAGGTGCGCGAGACCGAGCCCGTCGATCGCGGCTTCGAGCAACGCTTCCGAATGATTGCTGCGAAACCGCGGCTGCGCCGGCACGTGGCGGCGCTCGCCGAAGCGCCACGCACCCGGTGGCGGCGCACCGTGCCACGCGAGACAGTCGTGGCCGGCGAGCGCGTCGGGCGACTCGGGCTCGCCGCGCCGCGCCAGATACGCCGCACTCGCGCACAGCACGCGCCGCTGCGGCGCCAGCACGGTCGCAACGAAACGCGTGTCCTCGAGCGGGCCGATGCGCACCGCGAGATCGACGTCGGAGCCGAGCCGCGCGCCCTGCAGGTCGACCATGCTGTCGGTCAGCACCAGGTCGACCTGCAGCGCCGGATGACGCTGCATGAACGCGGCCAGCGCGGCCATCAGGTGCCGCCGGCCGAACGGCGCCGGACAGTCGACGCGCAGCAACCCGCTCGGCTCGTCGTGCTGGCTGTGCAGGTCTTCCTGCAGGCCGCGCAGCTCGGCCAGCATCCGCGTCGCGCGCCCGTACAGCAGCTGCCCGGCCTCGGTCGGCCGCAGCGCATGCGTGGTGCGATGCAGGAGACGAATGCCGAGCTGCGCCTCGAGCCGGTCGATGCGCCGCGTGACCGACGACGCGGCGACACCCAGCCGGCGCGCGGCTGCCGAAAAGCTCTGCTGGTCGACCACGTCGACGAACAGCGCCAGATGCGGGGAAAGGAAATCGTCCATTCAGGGCCTTCGGATTTGGCTATGCATTTATCGCAAAGCAATCATCCGCCTTTGCAGGTTTCCGCGTCAAACCGGGCCGACTAGACTGCATTCATCCTTTTCACCCGCTGCACGCACCGGCCCAACCGGCCGCGCGGCAGCCAACCGCCACGGAGATCATCATGCGCAGCATCCGCTTCGACGCCCCCGCCGCCGACATCGACTCGCTCGACGCGCGCGTCCGGGAAATCGACACGCCCGTCCCGGCCGACGGCCAGATGCTGATCGAGGTGCGCGCGGCCGGCGTGAACCCGAGCGACGTGAAGGCCGCGCTCGGCCGCATGCCGCACGCGGTGTGGCCGCGCACGCCCGGGCGCGACTGGGCCGGCATCGTGCGCAGCGGCCCGGACGGCTGGGTCGGCGCGCCGGTGTGGGGCTCGGGTGGCGATCTCGGCGTGCATCGCGACGGCTCGCATGCGGAGTGGCTCGTACTCGACGCGGCATGGGTGCGCCGCAAGCCTGCCGTGCTGACGCTCGACGAAGCGGCCGGCGTCGGCGTGCCGTTCGTCACCGCATACGAGGGGTTGCGCCGCGCCGGCATGCCGACGGCCGGCGACGTCGTGCTCGTGTTCGGCGCGAACGGCAAGGTCGGCCAGGCCGCGATCCAGCTCGCGACCGCGCACGGCGCGACCGTGATCGGCGTCGAGCGCAGCCCCGGCGGTTATCGCGGCCATGCATCGGGCGACGTGCACATGATCGATGCATCGAGCCAGTCAGTGGCCGACGCGGTGCGTGCGGCGACCGGCGGCCACGGCGCGGACATCGTCTACAACACGGTCGGCAGCCCGTATTTCGAAGCCGCGAACGCGTCGATGGCGATCGGTGCGCGGCAGATCTTCATCTCGACGATCGACCGCAGCGTGCCGTTCGACATCTTCGCGTTCTATCGCGGCCAGCACACGTTCGTGGGCGTCGATTCGCTGCAGCTCGCTGGCACCACGGTCGCGCAGATCCTCGACACGCTCGCGCCCGGCTTCGGCAACGGCACGCTGCGCCCGTTCCCGATCAGCGACGACTACGTGTATCCGCTCGAGCGCGCACACGACGCGTATCGCGCGGTGCTGGCCGGTGCGCGCGAGCGCGTCATCGTCAAACCCTGACGCCGGTCCGCACGGGAGACCGCCATGATGGATTACGTGATTTCGCTCGCGGTGGGCCTCGGCGTCGGCGTGCTGTACGCGCTGCTGCACGTGCGCTCGCCGGCCCCGCCGCTCGTCGCGCTGGTGGGCCTGCTCGGGATGGTGATCGGCGAACGCGCGATCGCGCTGCTGCGCTGACGGATCGACGCAGCGCCGGTGCTAGCGGTCGTTGCGCCGGCGGAACGCCCACCACGCGGCGAGCGCCGTGAAGCCCGCGACGAGCAGCACCATCAGCCAGAAGCCGTGCTTGTTCTCGGAGAACGGCACGCCGCCGACGTTCATCCCGAAGAAGCCGGCGACGATGTTGATCGGCAGCGCGATCACGGTCACGAGCGTCAGCGTGAACAGCGTCCGGTTGTTCTGCTCGTCGAGACGCGAACCGATCTCTTCCTGCAGCAGCTTGATCCGCTCGTTGAGCCCGGCCAGATCGACGAGCACCAGCGAGAACTCTTCGGTCGACTCGCGCAGCTCCTGCACGTCTTCCATGTGCAGCCACGCGGGCGGCTTCGCGAGCAGCCGGAAGATCGACCCGGGCTCGGGCGCGAGCATGCGCTGCAGGCGCGTCAGCGTGCGGCGCATCGCGCCGAGCTCGATGCGGCTCGACGTGAGCCGCTGCGACAGGAAGCGGTCCTCGATGCGATCGACGTCGACGCTCGTGCGCCGCATGATCTGGATCAGCAGGTCGGCCTGGTCGCGCAGCAGGTGGACGAGCAATTCCGCGGGCGACCTGAACGCTTCGCCATCGCGCACGCACGCGCGCAGCGTGTCGACCGAGCGCAGCGGCTTGAGCCGCGCGGTGACCATGATGCGCCGCTCGACGTGGACGAACAGCGTCGCGATCTCCGACGGCGTAAGTTCGAGGTTGAACATCACGTCGTTGACGATCGCGCGCAATGCGCCGTCTTCCTGCTCGATGCGCGTCGAGCGCGACCCTTCGTGGAGGAATGCGAAGAAGCTGTCGGGCAGCCCGAGATGCGTGCGCATCCAGCGCTCGCTCGCGCCGTGCGCGAGATTGAAGTGCAGCCAGACGAAATCGCCCGATCCGGCATCGTGCTCGCGGCACGTGCGCAGCCACGTGGCGGCCGAGTCCGCATCGAGCGTTGTGCCGGATCCGCCGGGTACGAAGCGGAATCCACACACCATGCCGGACGTATCGGCGCCGTAAGTCTGTACGATCAGGTCCATCGTGTAGAAGGTCGTGCGGCGCGCGGCGCGCCGCACATGGCGGGTCGCGCGCCCGCGCCGGAAAAGGAAAGGAGACGTATGCCCGACGGGCATGACGCGCCGGTGACAGCGTCACGCCGCATCATACCGGCACGATTGCGTGCCCCCAAAGCAACGCGCCGCCCAACGGGCGGCGCAGGTGCGGCGGACGGCATGCACGAGACGCGTTACTGCCGCGTCTCCGACTGCGCGGCGCTCGGGCACGCGGGATCCTTGCCCCAGTGGCCTTCGCAGACGCGCCAGCGGCACAGTTGATCCTCGAAGAAACCGCGCTCCGAACACTCCTTCACGCGCGACGCCAGCGAGCCGGTCGTCGCGGCCGTCTTGGTCGGCACGGCCTGCATCTTCTGCGCAGCGAGCTTCTTGTCGGCCGGCTTCGTGCGCGCGACGAGCGCCGCGAGCAGATCCGCATCCGGATCGTCTTTCCCGCCAGCCTTCCCGGTACGGGTCGGCGTGGCGTCGCGATGCTTCTTCGCCTGCGCGAGCTCGGCCTGCTGTTCCTTGTGATGCTTGCGGGCGTCAGCCTTCGCATCGACCTTCGTGTCGGTCTTCGCATCGGCCTTGCCACGCGCCGCGACCTTTGCGCCCCTCGCGGTGTCGGCCTTCGCGGCCTTGGTCGTCGCAGCGGCAGCAGCGGCAGCGGCCGCACCGGCCGTGGCCGCGCCCGATGCGTCATCGGCGCCATTGGCGAGCGCGCGCGACAGGCGGCTGTTGTCCGCGGCAGACGCGGACGATGCGGATGCAACGGTTCGGGACGCCGCGTCGTCGTTGACGATCGTGGCCGGTTGCACGGCGGATGCGGCGGACGCGGCATTCTGTGCGACCTGCACGGCGGCGTCGCTGGCCACTGCGGCCTTCGCCGGTGCAGCCGCTGCAGGCGCGCCCTCGGCCGTGACGATGGGTGCCTGCTCGGCCGAATGCTGCACGCGCCACGCGCCCCAGCCCCCAACGGCAACCACCAGGGCCACGACCGCGGCGATCGGGGCCTTCAGCGAACGGCGCGGCGGTTCGGCCGGCGGCGTGACACGTCCTTCCAGATTCGCGAGAATGCGCGACTGCTGAGCTCTTCCGTCGCCTGCCGGTTTGGTATCGGACAGCAGGCTGGGCGGAGATTTCGAATTTGAATTTTCCGGCGCACTCATTCAGCGTCTCATTGAATCCTGGTTTAATTCACCGCGATAATATAGCCCGGCCTCTCGAAGCAGCCTGATTCTAAGAGCAAGCATTGCAAAACACAATCAATTCCAATTTCCGGGGATTTCATTGATTGCCGTCGCACTCGTCGCCTATTTCGCCCTTGCCGTAGCGGTTGCGGCACTGTTGCTTTTACCGGGTATCCGCGCGACCGTTTTCGAATCCGTCGCCCAGTTTCACGGCCGTCTCACGCGCCGTGCGAACGATCGCGCCACGCGTACGCGAAGTCAGATTGTTAAATCGGCAAGCGTTACGCGCGGTGCTTTAAACGACGTGCAAAATTTACTGATTCGGCGGCGCTTGATGATTATGGTATCGGCAGGTATTCTTGCGACGCCGCCATTGGTCGCCATTGCGTTACGCGGCCGGCAATTGTTCCAGTACGACGACACGGCGCGCGTGCCCGACGAGAAGATCGCCGCGCTGCTGCAGGGCGAACAACTCGTGCCGCCCCCGCCGCTGCCGCCGGAAGTCTTCGCCACCAAGGAAGTCGAACAGGTACGCCCGGCGCTGAAGGATGCGAGCCGCGACTGGAACCTGCTGGATCCGGATTTCCGTACGCGTTTGCTGCTGGTCTACAAGATCATGCACGAACAATATGGTTATGAAATGGCGTTGCTGGAAGGTTATCGGAGCCCGGAACGGCAGAACCGGCTCGCGCAGATGGGCGGTAGCGTGACCAACGCGGCGGCCTTCCAGAGTTATCACCAATTCGGGCTGGCGGCCGACAACGCATTCCTGCGCGACGGCAAACTGGTCATTTCCGAGAAAGATCCGTGGGCGATGCGCGGCTATCAGTTGTACGGCCAGGTCGCCGAACAGGTCGGCCTGACCTGGGGCGGCCGCTGGAAAATGATGGATCTCGGGCACGTGGAATACCATAAACCCGGTTTTAAACTGGGACGCGGCAGCTAGCCAAGGCTGCCGGACAGGAAATAATGAGGGCGGCATGGGGCTTTTTAATATCCCGGCAGGAAACGATATGGGCGGCGCAAAAAATCATGCATTCCGGTGCGCGATTTTTTCCGGCCGCCGCTTCCGTTTTAAATCTCACAGCGTCCTTTCATTAATGCGCGCGCCTTCTCCGATGCCGCGGGCGCATTGATGCCAGCCCCCTTCATCCCGTTTGACAGCGTGGCGACACATCGCGGCGCCACCCTTGCCGCTCGGCGCGCCTGCGTCGCCTCACCGAATCGCACCGGAACCTGAACGTCCTATGCAACGCATCCTCAACGTGCTGACTCATCCGCGTACGCTCTCGATCGTCGGGATCGTCGCGCTAGCGGCCATCCTCTTCATCGTCGCCGACATGCTGCAGCTGCCGCTCCTGTGGGCGGCGATCGCCTTTGCAGCGATCCTCGCGCTGTGGCTCGTCGTCGCGCTGGTGCGCCGCTGGCGCGTGAAGCGCGCGAACCAGCAGCTCGGCCAGGTGCTGGAAGAGCAGGCGGAAACCGGCAAGATCGCCGCGCCCGCCGCCGCCGCGCTCGCGCCCGACTCGAAGACCGCCGACCTCGACGTGCTGCGCACGCGCCTGTCGGACGCGGTGAAGACGATCAAGACGTCGAAGATTGGCCAGGTGTCGGGCGGCTCCGCGCTGTACGAACTGCCGTGGTACATCGTCATCGGCAACCCGGCCGCGGGCAAGAGCAGCGCCGTGCTCAATTCCGGCCTGCAGTTCCCGTTCGCGGACAAGAACAGCGCCGTGATCCACGGCATCGGCGGTACGCGTAACTGCGACTGGTTCTTCACGACCGAGGGGATCCTGCTCGACACGGCCGGCCGCTATTCGGTACACGAGGAAGACCGCAGCGAGTGGCTCGGCTTCCTCGGCCTGCTCAAGCGCTATCGCCCGAAGGCGCCGATCAACGGCATCATCGTCACCGCGAGCATCGCCGAACTCACCGGCAACCGCCCCGAATTCGCGATCAACCTCGCGAAAAACCTCCGCCAGCGCGTTCAGGAGCTGACGGAGAAGCTCGAAGTGTTCGCGCCGGTCTACGTGATGTTCACGAAGACCGACCTGATCACCGGCTTCACCGAATTCTTCAGCAGCAGCGACAAGCACGAGTACGACCGCGTGTGGGGCGCCACCCTGCCCTACGAGCCCGACGACAAGCGCGACGTCGTCGCGCAGTTCGATACGCACTTCGAGGAACTCTACGAAGGGCTGAAGGAGATCAGCGTCGCGCAATTGTCGCTGTCGCGCGGCAACCAGCTGTCGCCGGGCCAGTTGAGCTTCCCGCTCGAATTCTCGACGATCAAGCCGTCGCTGCGCGCGTTCCTCGCGACGCTGTTCGAGAACAACCCGTTCCAGTACAAGCCGATCTTCCGTGGCTTCTACTTCACCAGCGCGCTGCAGGAAGGCGAAACCAACAGCGCGGCCGCGCAGCGCATCGCGCACCGCTTCGGCCTCGACGGCGCCGCGCTGCCGAAGCCGCACAGTGCGTTCTCGAAGAACGGCTTCTTCCTGCGCGACCTGTTCTCGAAGGTGATCTTCGCGGATCGCCAGACGGTGCGGCAGTTCGCGAGCCCGACCAAGACACGGCTGCGCTACGCAACCTTCTTCGGCTTCGTGGCGGCGCTCGCGCTCGCGCTGGGCGGCTGGACCTGGTCGACGATCGGCAACCAGCAGCTCGTCACGAACGTGCAGGCCGACCTCGACAACGTCACGCGCCTGCAGCAGGGCCGCAACGACCTGCAGTCGCGCCTGCAGGCGATGGACATCCTCGAAGACCGGATCGAGCAGCTCGAGCAGTTCCGCCGCGACAAGCCGCTGTCGGTGTCGCTCGGCCTGTACCAGGGCGACCGTCTCGAGCAGCACCTGCTGACCGAGTATTACAACGGCGTGCGCCAGATCCTGCTGGCCCCGGTGTCGCAGAACCTCGCGTCGTTCATGAAGGACGTGAACGCGCACCCCGAACAGCTCGTCCCGATGACGCGCCCGCCCGAATCGGGCGCCGTGCAGGGTGGCACGATGCCGGTCTCGACCAACGCGGCAGGCGCCGCGCCGCAGGCCGGTGCCGCACTGGCCGCGTCCGGCACCGCACCCGTCGCAGCCGCGCAGCAGCCGGCCGCGCCGCAAGGCGGCCTCTACAGCGATGCGTCGCCGACCAACGTGCAGGACGCGTACAACGCGCTCAAGACGTACCTGATGCTGTCCGACAAGCGTCACGTCGAGCAGGCGCACCTGACCGACCAGCTCGCCCGCTTCTGGCGCGGCTGGCTCGAGACGAATCGCGGCAACATGCCGCGTGACGAGATGATCAAGAGCGCGGAGCGCATGATCTCGTTCTACCTGTCCCGCGTGAATGACGACGACTGGCCAATGATCGACGCGAACCTCGCGCTCGTCGACCAGACCCGCGAGAACCTGCGCCACGTCGTGCGCGGCATGCCGGCCCGCCAGCGCGTGTACGAGGAAATCAAGGCGCGCGCGTCGACCCGCTTCGCGCCGATGACCATCGCGCGCATCGTCGGCGACGGCAACCAGGGGCTCGTGGCAGGCAGCTACGCGATTCCGGGCACGTTCACGCGCGAAGCGTGGTTCGACTACGTGCAGCCGGCGATCCGCGACGCGGCGACCAAGGAACTGCAGGCGAAGGACTGGGTGCTGAACACGTCGACGCAGGACGACCTGACGCTCGAAGGCAGCCCCGAGCAGATCCAGAAGACGCTCGTCGGCATGTACAAGACCGAATACGCGCAGCACTGGCAGAAGTTCATGCAGGGCATCGCGGTGCAGGGCTTCAGCAGCTTCGGCCAGGCCGTCGACGGGATGAACCGCCTCGGCGACCCGCAGGACTCGCCGATCCGCAAGATCCTCGAGACCGCGTACGACCAGACGTCGTGGGACAACCCGTCGCTCGCGAACGTGGCGATCAAGAAGGCGCAGACGGGCGTCGTGAACTGGGTCAAGCAACTGTTCTCGCGCTCGCAGGCCGGCCAGGTGGCGGCCGCCAACATCGACATCAACGGCAATCCGGCCGAGGTGCCGATGGGTCCGATCGGCCAGGAGTTCATCGGGCTCGCGCGGATCGTCGCGACGCATGACGGCACGTCGATGCTCAAGGGCTACATGGATTCGCTGTCGAAGGTCCGCACGCGCTTCAACGTGATCAAGAACCAGGGCGACCCGGGCCCGGGCGCGCGCCAGCTGATGCAGCAGACGCTCGACGGCAACGGTTCGGAACTCGCCGATTCGCTGAAGCTCGTCGACGAGCAGATGCTGACGGGCCTCACCGATTCGCAACGCAAGTCGCTGCGTCCGCTGCTGGTGCGGCCGCTGATGCAGGCGTTCGCGGTCGTGATCCAGCCGGCCAGCGCCGAAGTCAACAAGGTGTGGAACGCGCAGGTCTACCAGCCGTTCCAGAACTCGCTCGCGACGAAGTACCCGTTCGCGGCGAGCGCGAAGGTCGAGGCCGGCGCCGGTGAAATCGCGCAGGTGTTCGGTCCGGACGGTTCGATCGCGAAGTTCGTCGGCACGACGCTCGGGCCGCTCGCGGTGCGCCGCGGCGACACCCTCGCCGCCCGCACGTGGGGCGACATGGGCATCGGCCTCACGCCGGACTTCACGAACGGCTTCGCACGCTGGGTCGCGCCGCTCGCCGGCGGGGCGGCAGGCAGCGCCGCCGCATCGTCCGAGCCGCAGACCGTGTTCCAGATCCTGCCGCAGCCGAGCACGGGCACGACGGAATACACGATCGCGATCGACGGCCAGCAACTGCGCTACCGCAACACGCCGCCGCAGTGGACCAACTTCGTGTGGCCGAACCCGCAGGGCTCGCCGGGCGCGACGCTGTCCGCGACGACCTTCGACGGCCGCACGGTGCAGCTCGTCAACGAGCCGGGCCGCTACGGTCTCGAGAAGCTGATCAACTCGGCACAACGCAAGCGCCGTCCGGACGGCACCTTCGACCTGACGTGGGTGCAGGGCAGCGTGAACGTGTCGGTGACGATGCGCATCATCAGCACGTCGCAGCCGTCCGGCGGTGGCGGTGACCAGCCGCAGCAGCAGAGCCTGCGCGGCCTGCAGCTGCCGTCGTCGGTCGCCGACGCGAGCGCGGGCGCCGCGCAGAACGCGACCCAGTCCGCCGGCACGGGCACGCCGGCCGCAGCGCCGGCCGTCGCGGCCGCCAACGCAACGAATGCCCAGGGGGCGCAATGACGCAAACCGTACAGGCGCAAATCGCCTACTTCGGCAAGATTCCGTCGCGCGGCGACTTCGTGAAGAGCCCGCACAACCCGCAGTTGCTGCAGACGCTCGACCGCTGGATCGCACAGGCGCTCGAACTGCTCGCGGAAGATCCGCGCTGGAAGCTCGTCTACGAGGAGGCGAAGCCGATGCATTTCGCGTTCCTCGGCTCGCGCAGCAGGCTCGCGATCGCGGGCCACATGGTCGCGAGCCACGACGTGTCGATGCGCCGCTTCCCGTTCCTCGGCGCAACCGCACTCGAGGTCGACCGGCCGCTCGCGTTCCTCGCGCGCAGCCCGCTCGCCTTCGCGCGGCTGTGGTCGCGCGTCGCCACGCAGATCCCGCCGCTGCTCGGCAAGGACGAGCCGCCCGGCGCACTGCAGGCGCTCGGCGACACGCAGGTGCCGATCGACGTCGGCGGCCCCGGCACGTCGCATGACGGCACCTTCAACGATTTCGTCGAACACCAGTCGCTGTACGGCCTCCAGGAGATGCTGCTCGAAAGCGGTCATCCCGTGCGGCTGCGCGGCGCGATGCTCGCGCTCGGCTCGCTGCTGCGGCCGGTGATGCAGAGCGGCTCGTCGCATATCGAGCGCGGCCTCACGCTGCCGCTGCCGGTCGATCCGTTCTACCGCAGCCTCGTCGCCGCGTTCTGGCTCGAACTGATCGCGCCGTTCGTCGCGCAGGCCGACTTCGAGCTCGCGATCTTCATCGGCACGATCGCCGAGCGCGAACGGCTCATCATCGGCTTCAACGGTGCGTCGGCAAAGACGCTGCTGAGCGTCGTCGACCCGCAGACCTACGCCGCCCACAACATCGACATCGACGATCCCGAGTGGATCGACGCCCATGCGCAAAACGATCACCAGATCAGCAAGCTCGTCAGCTACCTCGACCAACCGCAACTCTCGCTGCGCGTCGCCATCGACGCGTTCCGCGAAGCGTTCATCGGAGGCTGACGGGATGCATCGCACGATTCACGACCGGCGCACGCGCTTTTCGGCCGCGCTCTCGCCCGCCGTCGCCACCTTCCTCGCTGCCGGGCTGTTCGCCAGTGGCGCGGCCTTCGCGCAGAACACCGGCGCGACCGTCACGCCGGTCGGCAACGGCACGGTCACGACGACCGCACTGTCCGCGAACACCGGCGCCGCACCGGGGTCGGCCTCCGGCGCCGTCATCCACGGCACGGCCGGCACCGCGAGCACCCTCACGCCGCCGCCCGCGACCGCGACGCCCGGCCAGGTGGTCGTCGGCGGCAAGGTGCCCGACGAGGCGACCAAGGCCGCCGTGCTGCAAAAGCTGCGCGACACCTACGGCGCCACGAACGTCGTCGACCAGATCGAAGTGGGTGACGTTGCAACGCCGCCGAACTGGAGCGCGAACGTGCAGAAGCTGCTCGGCGCGCAGCTCAAGCAGATCAGCAAGGGGCAGTTGAAGATCAACGGCACGCAGATCGAGATGAAGGGTGAGGTGCACAACGAAGCGCAACGCCAGCAGCTCGCGAGCGACATGGCGAACACGCTGAACCCGACGTACACGATCAAGAACGGGCTGCGCGTGTCGGCGTCCGAACAGGGCGTGCTCGACCAGACGCTCGCGAACCGGACGATCGAGTTCGAGACCGGCAGCGCGACGCTCACGCCGCAGGGCAAGCTGATCCTCGACCAGATGGCGGCCGCGCTCGCGAAGATGCAGAACCGCACGGTCGACATCATCGGCCACACCGACAACTCGGGGAACCGCACGTCGAACATCGCGCTGAGCCAGGCGCGCGCGGATGCGGTGAAGGGCTACCTGATCACGAAGAGCATTCAGCCGCAGCAGATGACCACGACGGGCGTCGGGCCGGATCAGCCGATCGCGCCGAACGATACGGCGGATGGGCGGGCACGGAACCGGCGGATCGAGTTCCGGGTGGGGCAGTAACGGACGGCACAGGTTGCTCCACGAGGCGCAACCTGGCGCGGGATAACGGGCGGCTGCAGCGATGCGCCGCCCGTTTTGCGTTTACGACTGCTCGTCGGGCCGCACGCCCAGCAGCTCGCGAATATGCGACAGCGAGCCGTCGTCCTTGACGACGCTCTCGAGCCACTTGTGCAGCGGCATGTCGGCCCATTCGGCGGCCTTGTCGGCGAGATAAGCGACCGGGCTGTGCGGCTCGGTCTGGCGGAAATAGCGGGCGACCGCGCGCAACTGGTCGACGGCCTGCGCACGGTTCTGGATGCCGGCGATCATCTGCGGCACCGGGGCGCGCGGAACGGGCTGCGGCTGCACGTGAGTCTCCTCCGTCTGGATCGGGTTGCCGAACACCGGCTCGATGCGTTCGGGCTGCGCCTGCGATGCCGACTGCGTGTGCGGCGCGCTGCCCGTGTAGCCCTGCTCGCGCGCAAAGCGCTCGGCGAGCCGGTAAACGGTCTCGAACGCGTCGCGCGCCTGCCGGAAGCTCGGCGCCGAATCGCCCGCGCGCTCGACGAGCCGTTCCTCGAACGCATCGAGCGCGAATTCGAACGCCTTCAGGTTCGCGAGCAACGCCGTGTAGAACGCGATCGACGTCACGCGCCGCGACGAATCGATCTGCTCGATCGACGGCTTGCCGCGCGCGATCTCGTCCGCGTGTTCGGGGTCGCGCTTGATGGCCTGCGCGACGTGCTGCGCCACTTCCCAGTCGAGCGTGCTGAACGCGTTCGATGCGCCGTCCGTCATCGGCACCGCGCGCAGCAGCTCGGCCGTGCGGCCGGACAGCCACGCAACGTTGCCGAGCCGGTGCTCGATGTCGTCATCTTCGGGCAGCGGGTGTACGGTGTCCCAGAAGTCGCGGCACAGGCCTTCGAGCAACGCATAGCCTTCGGTGAGGCCGGTGATGCCGTCCTCGAGCGCGAGCGCCTCGGTCAGCCACACGGCGAGCCGCAGGTCCTTCGTGCGCGTGCGCAGCAGCGCGCCCGCATGGTCGACCACGAAGCCCCAGTCGGCCTCCTTGATCTCGGTCACCCATTCGCCCTGGTCGAGCGTCGGATCGTCGTAGCGCCGCGCGTCCTGGATCGCGTCGAATTCGTTCGAAAACAGCAGGTCGTCGCCGCTGGGCGACGCATCGCTGATCGGCGTCAGCAGCTCGGGGAGATTGATCGGCATGGTTCGGTCAGTTCATCAATGCTTGTGTTGCGCGGCCGCGCTCATTCGACGGTGTACGTGAATTCGCCGGCCTCGTCCGCGCGCACCGCGATGCGCGCGATGGCCTCGCCGTCGGCGATCCGGCCGAGCACGTGGCCCGCGATCTCCGGCAGCAGCGTGCCGTTCAGGATGTGGTCGACGTTGCGGGCGCCCGAATCGACCTCGGTGCAGCGCGCGAGCACCGCATCGACGAGCGATTCGTCCCATTCGAACGCGGCCTTGTGGTTCGCTTCGATCCGGCGGCGGATCCGTTCGAGCTTCAGCTCGATGATCTCCGCCAGCACGTCGTCGGAAATCGGGTAGTACGGCACGACCTTCATCCGCCCGAGGAACGCGGGCTTGAAGGTCTTGTACAGCTGCGGGCGCAGCGTCTCGGCAAGCGCATCCGGATCGGGCAGTTCCTCGGCCGGCTTGTTCAGGCATGCCTGCATCACCGCGGCGGACCCGACGTTCGACGTCAGGATGATCAGCGTGTTGCGGAAGTCGATCTCGCGCCCTTCCGCATCGTCCATCGCGCCCTTGTCGAACACCTGGAAGAACATCTCGAGCACGTCCGGGTGCGCCTTCTCGACCTCGTCGAGCAGCACGACGGAATACGGGTTGCGGCGCACGGCCTCGGTCAGCACGCCACCTTCGCCGTAGCCGACGTAGCCCGGCGGCGAGCCCTTCAGGCCCGACACGCTGTGCGCTTCCTGGTACTCGCTCATGTTGATCGTGACCATCTTGCGCTCGCCGCCGTACAGGATGTCGGCCAGCGCGAGCGCCGTCTCGGTCTTGCCGACGCCCGACGGCCCGACGAACATGAACACGCCGCGCGGCTTGTTCGGATCCTCGAGGTTCGCGGTCGCGGTGCGCACGCGCTGCGCGATCGCGTCGAGCGCATGGTCCTGGCCGATCACGCGCGCGGTGAGCAGCGGCTGCAGGTTCAGCACGGTGTCGATCTCGTCCTTCACCATCCGGCCGAGCGGAATGCCCGTCCACGCGGCGACGATCTCGGCGACCACGTGGCCGTCGACCTGCAGCGGCACCATCGGCTCGCCTTCCTGCACCAAATGCAGCGCCGCGACGCATTCGGTGAGCTTGTCGCGCGCCAGCTGCACGTCGAACGGCTTGCCGTCTTCCGACGGGCCGCGCGCCTTGTCGAGCGTGTCGCGCAGTACGGTGATCTCGGCGACAATCGCGCGCTCGGCTTCATAGCGCGCCTCGTCCTTCGCAAGTTGTTCGAGCGCCGTGTCGCGCGCCCCGCGCAGCTCGCCGAGCCGCTCGTCGTGCGACGCGCCGCCGGCCGCCTCGCGCTCCAGCGACGCGATTTCCGCATCGATCCGCTCGATGCGCTTCTTCGTGTCGTCGATCGCCGCCGGCGTCGCGCTGTGCGCGAGCGCAACCTTCGCGCACGCGGTGTCGAGCACGCTGATCGCCTTGTCCGGCAACTGGCGGCCGCTGATATAGCGGTGCGACAGGCGCACGGCTTCGGTGATCGCGTCGTCGAGGATCCGCACGTTGAAGTGCTTCTCCATCAGGCCAGACATCCCGCGCAGCATCGCGGCCGCGAGCGGCTCGCTCGGCTCTTCGACCTTCACGACCTGGAAGCGCCGCGCCAGCGCCGCGTCCTTCTCGAAGTACTTCTTGTATTCGCTCCACGTCGTCGCCGCGATCGTGCGCAGTTCGCCGCGCGCGAGCGCCGGCTTCAGCAGGTTCGCCGCATCGTTCTGGCCGGCCTGGCCGCCCGCGCCGATGATCGTGTGCGCCTCGTCGATGAACAGGATGATCGGGTGCGCGCTCTTCTTCACCTCGTCGATCACACTCTTCAGGCGGTTCTCGAACTCGCCCTTCACACTCGCGCCGGCCTGCAGCAGCCCCATGTCGAGCACGTGCAGCGCGACGCCGCGCAACGGCGGCGGCACGTCGTCGGCCGCGATGCGCAGCGCGAGGCCCTCGACGACCGCCGTTTTGCCGACGCCGGCCTCGCCGGTCATGATCGGATTGTTCTGGCGGCGGCGCATCAGGATGTCGATCGCCTGGCGGATCTCGGCTTCGCGGCCGATCACCGGGTCGATCTTGCCGTCACGTGCGCGCTGCGTGAGGTTGGTCGTGTACGTGTCGAGCGCGGGCGTCTTCGACGGGCCGGCCGCGGGTGCCATGCCGTCGGCGGTCGGCGCGACGTCGCTACCTTCGTCGTCCGCCTGACGCGGCTCGGCTTCGCTCGAGCCGGCCATGATCTCGTCGAACTTGTGCTTCAGGTCCGTCACGTTCATTTCCGCGAACTGCGACGACATCCGTTGTGCGAACTGCGCGAGATCGGGCGCGGTCAGCAGCGCGAGCAGCAGGTGCCCCGAACGGATGCGGCCGAGCTGCGAGTCGAGCGACGCGATCAGCCATGCCTGTTCGAACAGCGCGATCAGGTGCACGGAGAACACCGGCGTGCGCGTGTTGCCCGTCTTCAGGCGCGTCAGTTCGCGCTCGAGATCGGCATGCAGCGCGTGCGGATCGACGCGGCTCGCGCGCAGTGCGAGCGGCAGGTCGCCCGTCGCTTCGTCGAGCAACGCGAGGAACAGGTGCTCCAGATCGACTTCGTAGTGGCCGCGCGCCAGGCACGCGCTTGCCGCACGCTCGGTCGCGTGGCGGCACAGCGGGTTCAGTTTCGTGATCAGGGTCTTCAGAGGCGTGCTCATGGCGTCGATCTCAGGTTCGATTGCGTGTTTGTTGTCGTTCGGAATCAGTGAATCACGTGCAGCTCGTAGCGGGCGTCGGAGCGATCCTCGACCGCGTCGCGCGTGCACAGGAACGCGTCCCAGCCGAGCCGCGAGCCCGCGCCGAGCACGCTCGCGCCCACCTCGGTGCGCTTGAGCACGAGCCTCACCTCGTATTCGAGCGTGACGCCGGCGAGCAGCGTCAGCATCCGCTCCAGTGCGATGGCCTGCGCGCCGCCGGGCAGGAACGCCTCGTAGTCGCGCTTGGACAGCGGGCCGACGACGATCCGCGCGCGCATGTCGCGCTGCCACACGCGCTCGCCGACGAGCGCCGTCGCGCCGAGCACCGCGTTGACCTCGCCGAGCACGCTCAGCTGGTCGGGCGGCACGTCGTACCACTTGCCGACGAACTGGTCGATCTTCACCGGCACGCGGAAATAGTCGGACAGCGTGCGCTGCAGGTACGCGGCCGACATCGGCCGGTGCCGCGCGGCCAGCGCGTAGCCGGCGACGGCCTCGTCGAGCACGCCTCCCGCGCCGGCCGCGAGGCTGTCGCGCACCTCGTCGCTCGGCACGCCCGCGATCGCGAGCAGCAGCGGTAGGTAGCGTTCATCGCGGTCGAGCTCGTAATGGAACGGCAGCCGGTATTTCTTCCACGCGGCATAGAACAGCGCGGTCGCGCGGTTCGAGAACACATCGAAGAATGCGCGCGCCGCATGGTCGCGCTTCAGGTGCTCGCGCGCGACGATCTGTTCGGTGTAATGCAGCGGCAACGCGCCCTGCCCGCCGAGCAACCCGAAGAACGCAGGCGTCAGCTCGACGTGGCCGAGCTCGCCAGCCGCGAGCGCGGCGCCGCGCGCCTCGCCCGTCTTGAGCTGGGTGCCGTCGTCGTCGAACGAGCGCGCGCCTTCGATCTCGCTCGGCGGAAAGCTGAGCGACAGCGTGTTGCGGAATTCGATGCGCTGCGCGACCACGTCGCCGTGCCGCCACGCGCCGGGCGCGTCCGACGCCTGCCGCGCGAACAGCCCTTCGAGCACGCGCACCGCCTGAAAGAACTCGAAGCGGTGCGGTTCGTCGAGCAGCGCGTCGACTACGCCAGGATCGATTCGCCGGTCCGGGGCTTGCATCGGATGATCTCCTCGCCGGTGCGCTTCGACACGACGACTAGTTGAACGAAACTGTTGAGGTGGACGTACAGCCCGAAGAAGCTGTCGAGCACGCGCACGAACGAGGCCAGGCTCGCGCCGACGAAGTGCTCCTCGTCGATCGTCAGGCGGATCTCGATGCCGCGCACGAAGGTCGCGAACGGCTTGCCGGGCAGCCACTGCACGGCGCCGCGCTGCTCGACGCCGGCGAGGCCGTCGATCTGGCGCATCGACACGGCGGTGCGCCGCAGGTCGTACAGCGTCAGCATTTCCTTCAGCGGTGCGAGGCCGTGCGCGACCAGCGACACGTGATTGAGCGCGAGGTGCGACACGAGCCGCCAGTGCGCGGCGCGGCCGCGCTCGAAGCGCACGCTCTGCGTCGGGCGGCGCAGCAGCGAAATGCCGCTCGTCTGCGCGCCGCCTTCCTGAAACAGGTCGCCGCCTTCGAGCCCGAACGCGAGCATCGCCGGCAGGTCGCGGTTCGTGCAGGTGAGGTCGAGGCTCAGCGTGTCGGTCTGCGGCGACGTCGGCTCGAAATCGATGTCGACGATCGAGATCTCGGTTTCATAACCGGGGCTCTTCTGCGCGACCCAGTCGTTGCGGCGCGCGAACCAGTAATGGCCGATCCGCGCCGATTCGCCGTGATGCAGCGAATAGAACGGCCGGAACTCGATCACCGATTCCTCGTGCGCCTGCTGCCGGACGAGCTTCACCGAATCGATCGAATACACCTCGTACGCGAACGCGCGCCGCGCCTCGGCGATCACCGGGTAGGACACCGCGCGGTGCGTGATGCGGATCGGCTCGCCGTGCTGGCGGAACAGGTTGACGATCGGCGTGCAGAACAGCCGGAAGTGGCTCGCCGTCAGCAGTTCGAGCAGCCGCGCGACGTGCGAATCGCTGCGCACGTCCTGCAGCACGAGATGCAGCGTCGCGCGCTGGCAGCGGCCGGTCGCGCGCGCGATCGCCGCGATGTCGAAGTCGACGAAATCGAACTTGTCGGGGAACGCGAAGTATTCAGTGAGCAGGCGATACGCGGGATGCGATTTCGCCGGGTAGTCGATCAGCGCGTCTTCCTCGTCGAAGCCGGCGTGCGCGATCGGCAGCTTGCGCAGCGCGGTCCAGCGGCCGTTGCGTTCGGGCTCGACATACGCGCCGAGCACATTGACGAACAGGCAGTCCGTCAGCGCGGCGACGAACGACTGCTCGCCGTGCAGGTGCGCGCGCAGCGTCGGCAGCTTCAGCGCGCCGAGATCGAGCTGCGCGGCGAGTGATTCGAAGGTGATCGAGATCACGCCCGTCGCGTTCGACGGCAGCACCGTCGCGCTCGGCGCGAGTGCGACCGGCGTGTAGCGGGCTTCCGAGATGCGGATCGGCGCGAGCGTCACGTCGTAGGCGGTGCGGAACCGGCACTGTACGCCGCGAATCGGGCGGCTCTTCAGCTCGGTGCCGCGATCGATCACGACCGGTTCGGTCTGCTGGCCGGGCGACGCCGGCGTGAACTGCGCGATCGAGCACGACGGGAACGGCCGCAGGTAGTGCGGATACAGCACTTCCAGCAGCGCTTCGGTGAATTCGGGGTAATCGTCGTCGAGCTTCTTGTTGATCCGCGCGCCGAGCAGCGCGAACGACTCGATCATCCGCTCGACGTGCGGATCCTCGCAATGCTCGCCCGACAGCGCGAGCCGCGCCGCGATCTTCGGATAGCGTTCCGCGAAATCTCGCGAATAGCGCCGCAAAAACGATAATTCGCGCTCGTAATACGGCAGCAATTCTTCCATCGACGACCCCGAACCTCAATATTTCCTGCCGGACCCTGATCCACCACCGGGCGGTCCGGCCCGCTCGGCGGCATGATTTACTGCATTCTTGCGGCGCGTGCGCGCGTGACCGAATACTGCAGCGTCGACGGCTGCAGCATCGCGTCGAAACTCACCGGCTCCTCGGCCGGGTGCACGACGAGCAGCGCCTGGATCGCGAAGTAGAGCGCGTTGGTGGCCTGCTCGTTCAGCTCGAACGTCACCTGCACCTGCTGCAGCCGCGGCTCGTGACGCGCGATGGCCTGCTGGATCGACTTGCAGATGAACGCGCGATCGTAGTGACTCGCGAGGCTCAGCCCCGCGAAATCGTTCAGCCCGTAGGTCAGCACCGACTTCTGGCATTCCGGCAGCGCGGCCAGCTCGATTTCGGTGTGGGCGATACGGGTGTTGAGAATCGCCTCGACGTCGCGGGCGACCGTGTTCTTGAGCTCGTCCAGCGACAATTGCCGCATCGCTGCCGAGGCCGGCAGGTGCGGTTCGTCGTCGAACAGCTTGTCGAGAAAACTGGGTTCGAATCGTTTCATCGGCCGGTGTTCACAGCGAAAACGGCAACGGGACGCTGCGCGCCCCGTTGCCGCAACCGACCTTAGACCGCGTAGGTCTTGTCGTTCTTCGTCAGACTCCAGGCGCCTTGCGTGTTGCCGCCCTGGTTGCCGCCGATCTTCTGCTGGGTTTGCTTCCACTGCACAGCTGCGTACTTCAGCGAGAACGTCTCGAGCGGCAGACCTTCTTCGCGAACGCTCGGGGCGATGCTCGAGATGATCACGTACTTGAGCTTGACTTCCAGATACTGCACGCGCTTGCCTTCACCGTCAGCGCGCGAGAAATGGACCGTCACCTCGTCGAACGTGGTACCGCCCGAAGCGTGTTGGTACAGCAGCGGGCTCGACGAATCGATTTCCTTCGTGAAAATCATGTCGCCGTGCTCGCAACGCGTCATCGTGTGACCGCCAGCGGTCGATGCGGTTGCCGAACGCGGTTGAACGATCGAGTGATCCCACGATTTCAGCTCGATCCAGCCCTGGTGGTCCTTGTCCGCGGATTCGCCCTTCACCGCGGGACTACCAAACTGCAAGTGCATATGTAACATGGCCCTTCGACTCCCCAAAGAGGTGGTTTTAACGTCCTACCCAGGCGGCCCGCCCGGGCGATCTACTCGCTTATGAATTTGCCGGTTTGGGCAGATCAGCGACAAGTCGCAGAGAAATCGAGAGTTCGTCGAGCTGAAAGTGCGGGCGCAGGAACGCGACCGAACGATACGAGCCCGGCTTGCCCGGAATCTCCGACACTTGTATGGATGCCTCACGCAGCGGAAATTGCGCTTTCTGTTCCTGCGAGGCGTTATCGTCGAGCAGGACGTACTGCGAAATCCACCGGTTGAGGAAAGTCTCCACGTTCTGCGCCGATGCGAAGCTGCCGATCTTGTCCCGCATCATCGCCTTCAGGTAGTGCGCGACGCGCGATACCGAGAAGATGTACTGAAGCTGGGCGGACAGGACGGCGTTCGCATTCGCGCTGTCGGTGCTGTATTTCTTGGGCTTTTGCACCGACTGCGCAGCGAAGAACGCGGCGTAATCTGAGTTCTTGCAATGGACGAGCGGGATGAAGCCGAGGTCGCTCAGCTCCTTCTCGCGGCGATCGGTGATCGCGATTTCGGTCGGGCACTTCAGCGCGACTTCACCGTCGTCGGTCTTGAACGTGTGGGTCGGCAGGTCCTCGACGAGGCCGCCGCCTTCGACGCCGCGGATCGCCGCGCACCAGCCGAAGTCGTCGAATGCGGCCGTCAGGCGCGCAGCGAACGCCCACGCGGCGTTGCACCACAGGTACTTGTCGTGGTCCGTGCCGTCGACGTCCTCGACGAAGTTGAAGTTCTCCGCGGTCTGGCCGTCCTTCGGATTGAACGGCAGGCGGCCGAGGAAGCGCGGCAGCGTCAGGCCGACGTAGCGCGAATCTTCGGCGTCGCGGAACGACTTCCACTTCGCATATTCGACCGTATCGAACACCTTGCCCAGGTCGCGCGGCTTGCCGAGGTCGGAGAACGACTCGAGGCCGAGCAGCTCGGGCGATGCCGACGCGATGAACGGCGCATGCGCGGCCGCTGCAACGTGCGACATCTGCTCGATGAAGTACATGTCTTCCGGCTGGCGCGAGATCTCGTAATCGCCGATCAGCGCACCGAACGGCGAGCCGCCGAACGTGCCGAACTCTTCTTCGTAGACCTTCTTGAACAGCGCGCTCTGGTCGAACTCGCTCGCGCCCTTGAAGTCGCGCACGAGGTCGCGCTTCGGTGCGTGCAGCGCCTTGATCTTGATCGTCTGGCCGGTGTTGCTTTCCTTGACCAGATAATCCATCCCGCGCCACGTGCTTTCTAGGCGCTGGAATTCCGGCGCGTGCATCACGGCGGAAAGCTGCGTGGAAATCAGGCGGTCGAGTTCCGCGACGCGCGCGTCGATCGTGGCCGACAGGTTGTCCGACACGATCACCGTGCCGTCGAGCACCTGGTGCACGAGTTCGCCGATCAGGTCCTTCGCACGCGCATGCTCGGAATCGGATTTCGCGACCTTGCTCTTCTCGACGATGTCGTCGAGCAGCGAGGTCCCGGCGGCGTAGTCCGCGCCGCTCGCTTGGGCCGCAGCCGTTTGCTGGTTCATCTCAACACTCCGTCGTCATTCGCCGTCTTTGTCGCCGCCCGTGCCCTTCGCGAGCTCATGCAGCTGCTGCGTGTTCTTCAGCACATCGGACAGCAGATCCTCGAGCTTGTCGTTGCCGGCGAGCTTGTTGCGCAGGTCGGCGAGCTTCGAGCGCGCCTCGAGCAGGCGGCGCAGCGGCTCGACCTGTTCGACGACTTCGTCCGGGCTGAAATCCGACAGCGAACGGAATTTCAGGTCGACCGCGAACTTGCCGCCTTCCGGGCTCAGGCGGTTTTCCACCTGGAACGCGGCACGCGGCTCGATCGCCTTCATCACGTCGTCGAAATTGTCGCGATCGATGTTGACGAATTTACGGTCGCGCAGCTTCGGCTGCTCGATTTCGGACTGGCCCGCCAGATCGCCGACGACCCCGACGACGAACGGCAGTTCCTTCACCTCGATCGCGTCGCCCTTCTCGACCTCGTAGGTCAGTTGGACGCGCGGCGGCCGTATTTTCTGCAAGCTTTTCTGAATGCTTTCTTTCTTGGCCATCTCGACGGCTCCCAGGTTAGTTGTGGTTATCGCGTCAGTTTGCGGTCAGTTGCGCAGTGCACCGAACGGGTCACCGCCCTTCGCCCCGCCGCCCGACGACGTGTTCGTCGGCGTCACCGTAGCGGTAGTGTCACCGCCTGGCGTCGGGTTGACCTTCTTGTGCACGACCGTGCGGACCCGCTTGGTCCGGACAGCGGGGCGGGCATTCGTCTCCGGCGGGAACAGCGCCGATTCGCCCAGCGTATCGCGCAACTGCTTCGCGAGCGCCTGCGCATCGGACTTCGCATCGCCCGCGAGCGACGAATCCTGGCGCAGCTCGCCGAGCGACTGCGTCGCGATCCGCAGGCCGGCCACGGCCAGCACGCTCTTCGCCTGACGGTCGGTCGCGTCGCGCTGCAGTGCTTCCTGCGCGGCAACGATGGCCTGACCGTAGTGGTTCTGGGCGAACTGGATTTGCGCGATGCGCGACCACGGCTCTTCGCGCGTCGGATCCGACTTCGCGAGCTGCTGGTACAGGCCGAGGGCCTTGTCCTGGTCCCCCGCCTTCGCAACTGCGTCCGCATCGGCCAGCGACTTGTTGAACACTTCAGCAGTCGGCGGCGCGGGAGGCTGGCTCGCACAACCGGCGATCACGCCGCAAGCCACTACTACCCCAGACAGTTTTGCGAAGAGACGGTCTTTCATCGTTATATCCACCGGCGCGTGAGTTTTAAATCGTTGAGAATCTGGTTCTTTTGCTTTGCAAGAAGCGCGCGGGTATAGTACCGATCAATTTTTCATAATTCAATCGTCGTGTGAAGAGTAATTCCTTTTAAAACCGAACGCTACCCCCTCCAATGGCCTCTCGCGGCGGGCTCGCAGCGATTTTGCCATCAGCCGGAATGGGCAAATTTTACTGGTTGCGCGACGTGCCGCCCGAATGGCGGAAAAATTTTCCGGACGCTTGCCACGACGCGGGCGTGCTTAATAGTTGAATGGTGCAATGTCGGGGATACGCAGCGAGCGCGGAATTACCCGGCAGATTTGACAGGGATAAAGGCGGCACGCCGGAAATACGATGAGATCGTTGATGATTCGCTTTGCGCTGCCATTGGTTGCCTGCGCGCTTCTGGCCGGATGCGCGGCCGCCCCGCTGCTCGGCTCGGCCGCGAGCGCCGTGATGTCCGCGGCCGGCATCGGCAAGCCCGAGGTACCCGACGCGCAGAAGCCGCCGCGCAACCTCGGCATCACGCTCGCCGCCGCGCCGAACCTGAATGCCGCGACCGACAACAAGCCGCTCGCGCTCGTCGTGCGGCTCTATACGCTGAAGGACCCGACGTCGTTCCAGCAGGCGCCGTTCGACGCATTTACCGACCCGACCAAGGAAAAGGCCGCGCTGGGCGCCGACCTGCTGAACGTGCGTGAAATCACGCTGATTCCGGGCCAGCGCTACACGGCGACCGAGAAGGTTTCGCGCGAAGCGCAGGCATTCGGCATCGTCGCGCTGTTCCGCGATCCCGCACTGCAACGATGGAAACTGACGTTCGATCCGGTGAAGTCGGAGAAATCCGGCATAATCATCGGCCTGCATAATTGCGCGATGACGGTCACCGACGGCACTGTCATCGCACCGCAACAGGGTGCGCCTTCGCAACCGCTGAATTTGCTTTCTTCGGTCTCCTGCGGTTAAACAATGACGCACGAATGTCAATTAACAAGAGTTAACAATTGGCGATTTAATTCGGGCACGAACAAATCGATTACATCGCAACGCGACATTAACCGGATTTGACATGAGTTATTCGGCCAAGGTGCTGTGGGGGGAAGGGCTGTTCCTCCGGCCTCAACACTTTCAGCGACAGGACGCGTACCACGAAGCGCGCCTGTTCGAATCGATCCAGGCGATCCAGCCGTACAACTGGGGCGTGCGCACGGTACGCATCGACCGCGATGCGCTCGGCAGCAACGTGCTGCGGGTGGCCGAGCTCGCGCTCGTGTTCCCGGACGGCGCGCTGTATGCCGCGCCGCAGGCCGACGACCTGCCGCCGCCGATCGCGCTGGACACGCTGCCTGACGGCATCAATGAATTCGTGTTCTATCTCGCGCTGCATCCGCTGCGCGAGAACGCCACCAACTACAGCGACGATCCGGCCGCCGGCTTCATGACGCGTTTCGTCAGCGAGCAGACGAGCGTCGCCGACAACTTCACCGACGCGGCCGAAGCCGACATCACGTTCCTGAAGACGCAGGTCAAGCTGATCGCGCACAGCGAACCGCGCGACCAGCTGCTGTCGGTACCGCTCGTGCGCGTGCGCCGCACCGCGACGTCCGGTTTCGAGATCGACGACAGCTTCGTGCCGCCGTGCCTCGCGATCGACGCGTCGCCGATCCTGCACCAGCGCCTGCGCCAGCTCGTCGACGCGCTGCAGGCGAAGGTGAACGCGCTGTACGGCTTCCACCGCGAGCCGTCGAAGAACATCATCGAGTTCCGCTCGGGCGACATCGCGTCGTTCTGGCTGCTGCACACCGCCAACGCCGCGTTCGCGACGCTCGCGCACCTGCACCAGCATTCGGCGCTGCATCCGGAGCGGCTGTTCCAGGAACTGCTGCGCCTCGCGGGCCAGCTGATGACGTTCTCGAAGGGCTATACGCTCGCCGACCTGCCGGTGTACCGCCACGACGATCCGGGCCCGAGCTTTGCGCGTCTCGACCTGATGCTGCGCGAACTGCTCGATACCGTGATCTCGACGCGCTACTTCGCGATCACGCTCGACGAAGTGCGCCCGTCGTTCCACCTCGGCCGCCTCGATTCGGGCAAGATCGACGACAAGACCGAGTTCTACCTCGCGGTGTCCGCGGACATGCCGAGCGTCGAGCTCGTCGATGCGGTGCCGGCCCGCTTCAAGGTCGGCGCGCCCGACGACGTCGACAAGCTCGTGCTGTCGGCCATGCCCGGCGTGCGGCTCTCGTACACGCCGCAGGTGCCGCCCGCGATTCCGGTGCGCCCGGGCGCCTGCTACTTCGCGCTCGATTCGCGCGGCGCGCTGTACGAGCGCATGCTGCAGGCCCAGTCCGCGATGATCTACGCGCCGACTGGCATCAATGACCTGAAATTCGAACTGATCGCGGTCACATCATGAGCTACGCGCCTTCCCTGTTCGGCGACAACGCGCCGGCACCGCTGCATACGCCGGCGTCGACCGACGCCTCGTTCCAGGCCCGTTCGTTGCTCGACCTGCTGTACGACGGGTTCTTCATGCTGTTCCTGCTCAAGAACGGGCGGGAGCCGGAGAACGCGGGCGAGTTCAGCACGCGGATCCAGGAATTCCTGTCGGACTTCGAGCGCGGGGCGAAGAAGCTGAATATCGCGGCTGAAGATGTGTACAGCGCGAAGTTCGCGTTCTGCGCGGCCATCGACGAGATGGTGCTGTCGTCGCAGTTCAAGATCCGCACGGACTGGGAGCGCCGGCCGCTGCAGCTCGTGCTGTTCGGCGAGCAGCTCGCGGGCGAGAAGTTCTTCCAGTATCTCGAGGATTGCCGCGCGCAGGGTGCGGCGCGGCTGCAGTCGCTCGAGGTGTTTCATATGTGCCTGCTGCTCGGATTCCAGGGCAAGTATCTGCTCGAAGGGCCGGAGAAGCTGGCGTACCTCACCGCGCGGCTGGGGGACGAGATCGCGCATATGAAGGGCAAGCGGGCGCCGTTCGCGCCGCATTGGCCGCTGCCGGACCAGATCGCGCACCGATTGAAGCGCGAGGTGCCGGTTTGGGCGATCGGGGCGGTGTTCGCGCTGGTTGCGCTGCTCGGCTATCTCGGGCTCAACACGTATCTGAAGGACAAGACGCTGCAGGCGCTGGCGCCTTATTCGCAAGTGATCAAGGTCGGGCCGGAATCGGCAAATCTGACGATTTCGTTGCCTTGAGGGGCGTCGTTTTTTGCGCGTCGCTTCACGATAAAAAAAGGACCGCCGAGCGGTCCTTTTTTATTGCAGCATGCCGTTCAGTCATGCGCGCGACCGCATGCCGTTCGGGCCCAGATCGAGGAAGTCGTCGTGGCGATCGAAATGGTTGAGGCAGCGGACGATGTCCTCGATCGATGCGTCCGGCTTCTGGCGATAGGCGAGATCGACGACGTCCTGAAAATGCTCGCACGAGTACTGGAATACGTAACCCAGCTCGGTGACCCTTTCAGGGTAGATCTCGCGATCCTCGTCGTCGACCTGTACCGTATCGCCGATGTAAATCGTCTGTTGCGGGTGCAGCGCTGCGTCGCCGTCCTTTCCGTAAACATCGTATAGCCAGGCGGGATCGTAGCGCTCCCGCCGTTCGGCCTTCGCACGGACGACGGCGATGAACTCGGCAAGCGTGAAGGTTCTGTTCTTGAAATCTTCCGGGCCGCGAACCTGCAATCCGATGCGCTCGCATTCGATACGCGCCAGCCATTGCTCGGCCTTGTCACGCTCGCACGCCAGCAGGTCGGCATCCGTGCCGCTTGCCGCCGCAAGCGCCCGCTCCAGGAACGGCCGTGCCGATACGCCGCGTGACGTTTCGCACCACAACTCCCCGAGTGCGACGAGCGACTGCACGAGCGCAACGCGATCGCCTTCCTGCTCGGCCTCGGTCAGCGCCAGACACAGCGCAGCTTCGCCACGATCCGTCATGCCGCGATCGAGCAGCATCAATGCCTTGCGGAAGGTTTGCCGCGCACTCACCGTGACGCCTCGTGGTCCGGCAGATCCATCCAGATGTCCTCGTAACCGGTGGCGTCGATGATGAAACGCGCGCCGGCCGGCAGCATCAGATAAGGCAGGACCAGCGGCAGGAATGTAGACAGATGCGCGACATGCAGCGGCTGATAGAAATCGTCCGCATCCGAGTATTCGCCGCAATGAAAGAACCAGCTGATGTTGTGACCTTCGGACAGCCTCACGCGCGTGCCGTAGACAGGCGTTTTCCCGAGCGTCGACATGGCGACGGCAACCATGTCCTCAGGTTCGGCTGCTCGCAGACCGTATCGTGCACACACCGCCTCCTGGCGCTCGCGCATCGCAACGGAATCATCGGTCACGTTCAATTCGCTCCTGCTCCCGCATGGCCCCGCATCGACAGAAAGGTGGCGAAATCGTCGGCCACGTGCGCCGTCTCGCCCGTCTCGTGCGACCAGAGGACGATGGCCGGCTCCAGCGACGCATCGATCCGGTCGTAATCGAAGCAATAGTAGTCACCCGTCCCGAACTCGGCAAACGGCAACAGGGTCGAGAAATCGGCATCCGCGTGGTCGAAGTTGTCTCGCCACTCGCGCCAGCCTTCGTTGTAGTGCCGAACGATCGAATTCCACGTCTTGCGCGGATTGCGCGCATCGAAGACGGGGAACACGGGCAATCCGCCGAGCGACCGGCCATTGTTGAGCAGCAGCCATGCCGCGAACGTGTGCGGCAACGCGCGGCCGAGCGCTGCTTCGGCCGCTTCGATTTCCGCCGTGGTCGTACCGATGGTTGCTGTTCGGGTCATCGATCGGTCTGCCTCAATGCTCGCCGCGTCTGTATCGGCGTATCAGCCGGGTTGCCAACATAGCGCGGGATCGGCGCCGCCGCTCGAGACGAAATAAATCGCTGCTTGCACGGCCGTCGCGCGATCCACGCAGTCTCGCACCCGATAGCTGCCGCGCTGGCCACCCGTGACCAGTTCGATCGTTTCGCCAGCCGGTGCGGTGGGTGTCGTCAGATTCAGTAACGCGGCGTCGACGTGCGACGCAATGAACACGACATACCGGTCGTCGCTGCCGCCACCTATCGACATCACCATTGCATCGCTCGTCTCGAATGCGACAGTCGAGCGATCGCTTCCGTTCAGCCTTTCGACTGCGGTGATGGCTTGCGCAACGCTGTCGCAGTGCGCTTCCGTCACGTGCGAACGGCTGCCGATATACGCTTCTTCGATCACTTTCGTGGTTCGCATTCGATGTCCTTCGCCCTTGCTCAAACGGACGGGTTACGTTGTCCGAGCGACGTTCGGCGCTTTACGCTCGACCTGATCCGTTACTCAATACTCGTCACCCAATAGAAATCGGACGCGGCCAAACCGAACCGCGTCTTCACGACTTCTACCGCATGCGCGGTCTTCACCCGCGAATCGACGCTGACGACCACGCCTTTTATCGGCGCGTTGAGGTAATACATGAACTGCATCGGCCCGACCCTGTCGTCGACCAGAACGCATGCAAAGTATTCGTCCAGATCGTCGACACCCTTCTCGAACGGAATCCCGGTCAACGCCGCGCATTCAGCATGGTCGAATCGGAGCATGCAGACAGGCTTGCCATTGCCACTGGGCCAAACACGGGTCTCGTTCATTGTCGGTGGACCTTCATCACTGTGGTTCGTTACACACCGGCGCGCGAATCGTGTGCAAGCGTCTGCCAGGTCATCCGTGTCGTGGCCGTCCAATCTCATCACACGACTCGCCCGCATTCACCCAGCAACCATCTCCATGAAAACCGCCGCTTCGGCATCCGGCAGCGCGTCGCTTATCCGCGACCGGACTTCCGCAAGGAATGCCGGCCGGATTTCATCCGTGTCGTCGACGATATCGCGTGCATGCTTTCCGACATACAGATCGCACCAGATCCATAGCGCGTGCGCGAAATGCGTGAGGGATGGCGCGACGCGCAATGGGGTCCAGGCGCACGCGCCGTGGCGGTCGAACAGCACCTCGCCTTCCGGCACGACGATAACAGGATCGCCGCCCATCTGACCCAACAAGATCCAGTCGTCGTGCCATCCGGACAGCCGCCGGCCCGATGCGTCGATGCGATAGCCGGTCTGGCCGATCGCGAGGCTCGCCGGGTTGCCGTATAACAGGAGGTCGTCAGCGGTCCAGGGGATCGACAGATCGACGTCGTCGAGCGCGTTGAACCATGCGGCAATTTCAGCGCTGACCGAGACGGATTTCGCGTGTGCCGGATGATCGGGAGCACGTACACCGATGCTTGCGCGTGCGTCCACCGTGCCGCGAATCCGGACGATGAACCGATTCAGATCCCGATTGGGCATATCGTGCCTCCCGTTGACCTTGCGCGTTGCCGAAGCGCTTGTGAACGATGCCGGCGTCGCGTCTCCCTGTCTGCCGCATGCCAGCATCTGCGTGAATCCTCGATCCCGGAGATCGACGACGCCATCAGTCGAATTTCAGGTGTCCATCGAGCCACTTCCCGACCTCGTTCCTGCCGAGATCGGACGCGGATTGCTTCAAATGAAGCGCCTCATCGCGGCTCACCTCCACCCCTCTGCGCAACAGCACATTCAGCCCCGATATCGCGGCGTCTTCCCCGTCGAGACAATAGAGCGCCTGCCGGATCGGTGTGAGACCGTTTGCCGCCACCGTCGACATGTCGGCACCGGCGTCGATCAGTTTCTCCGCTCGCGCGATCAATCCGAATTTCAACGCCGCCGATAGCGCCGTGATGCCGCTGCGGTTCGGCTCGTCCAGCAGGCTCCGCGCCGCATACCACGCCACCGCTTGCTCGAAGAGCGCCGCATCGCGATCCAGCGTCGCGCAATGCAGAAACGTATCTCCGGTGCGCTCGTTCCTCTGCAGGAAATTCACGTGGTTGCCGTCCAGAAAATCGAAGATCGCTCGACTTCTTGCGACCTGGAACAGGATGGGCATGCCCTCGAGCACATCCTGTCTTGCAATGTTGGGCAGCAGCCGCTGAATCGGAGCCAGGTCACCTTCCGAGAACGCACCGGCCGCCTCGAAAATATCAACAAGGAATTCTGCATTCATACTCGGTCACCCTCTAGTTCTCGACCCGCGTCGCGTCGTGCTCCAGTCGATGGTAGGTGTCGGCGGGGTCTCACGCGTACTGCATCGCATGACTGCATTTGGGTCGCAGGCGCCCTCCGCACCGGCTAGGCATTCGAAAACACGACCAACCTGCCCTCGGGATGCCGGCCATCCCAGCCACACGGGAAACCGCCGTCGAGATAGGCATGCAGAATGCTGTCCCAAATCGGCGGGAAGCAGTCGTTGGCGTAGCACTGAAACAGAATGCCGATATCCCTGGTCATCAATTCGATCAGCGGACACGACACCGCATTCGTCCACTTGAGATCTGCCCCGTTGAAGTGCTTGCCCTCGATGCCCCAGTGCCGATTCTTCATCAACCGGGATGCAATCTGGCGGCTCCATTCGAAGCCAGCGGGAAACACCTCCTCAGCGTCGCTGACCGACTCCCATTCGTCGAAGTCGTCGAACGAATCATCGGTCGCGAAGTGACGTGCGATCGCCGCATCCCGGACAACGTGATGCGTCACTGGATCGCCGCGATAGGCGGCACCAAAAAATGCGTCCTGCTCGAGAAATCGTACGAGCGGATCGGCTGCAATCAGCACGTCATGCCAGGATTTCATCGCGACTTGTGGCAGACCATGTCGTCAGAACAGGATGAACGCGTCGTTCTCGACGTAAAAAACGAACGCATCGAGCAACTGCGCCACGCTTGGTTCGTCGACTTGATCGTGGGCGTTGATCACGATGTCCTCGATCGTCGCGCTGTCCAACGTGATCCGCCAACCGGGTTGATTCGCGGCAGCAGGGGCGGCAGCGTCCTCCGCATCCTGGGTGTCTTCAAAGAACACGCCTTCGGTATCGAGCGTCCATGGCATGGGCGGCAAGTAGAGCCATCCTGCGAAGTCGCCAGGGCGCTCGAGGATGTGTTTCAGCGATGCTTCGGTCACGGAAGTGGTCAACATGGGTGGTGCGGTTGTAGCTGGGGCAAATGCGTCTAGGGCTCGAGCGAGGTGGCGAATCGCCTCCTTCTCCGCCCCCTATTGCGTAACGGCCGAATGCGCGCGGTTACTGTTTGTCGCGTTCGTGCAGCGAGCCGTAATTATGCCCATTTCGTACCCGCGAGATCACACCGGCCGTTGTTGCCGGTTGAGTTGCTCGCGGTCGAATGCCGCGCTTGACGAAGCCTGCGGCGATGGTGATGCGACGGACCGAATGCATCGACCAAAGGAAGCTTATGTCGGCGCCCCGAAATACACGAAGTCAAACGCGTCAAGCCAGTGCGCGAAGGCGTCCGGCACCCCGTCACGCCAATGCCGTGCGGAATCGATGCGTCTGTCGGACGCAAACAAGACGGCGTCTCCCACCGCGGCAGCGTAAATGGTCAACACGATCAGACCGCCGCCTTCCGCCGCAAATGCCGCACGTCGACAGACTCCGGGATCCTCGATGTCGTCGAAAAACACCACGCCGAATGGGGTCAGGTCTGCTTCCCGACAGCGGATGTATCCCCAATCCGCGATCCTGACCGGGTGTGCCTGAAACGCGGCGTCGAGAGAGGAATAGTGGATCGTCACCAAGGTCGACATCAGGGTTCGTAGCGGATCGTTTCGTAGATCCTGGCCATGCCTTGCTTGGCGGCGCTTTCGTTTGCCGCCAATCCGGACGACAAGATTACACAGGTCCACCCGTTGCCGCAGACCTTGCTTGTAACGAGATCGAGACGATGCGCGTAGAGCTCGTCTTGATTGAAGATCTTGTGCGTATAGCGTGAAGCGAGCGCCGGATATTTGTTATCCAACATGAACGGGGCAAAGTTCGGCTGCGTGTACTGCGCCGCGTTGTCGTCCACCTCGCTCTTGTAGAGATACTGCGCCGTACCTTCGAAAGAAGCTGCGACCTTGGTCCGCACCACCTGAACAACGACGTCCAGATTCAGTACTTCGAATGCGGCTTTGTCAGCCTGGATACTGACTCCCCGCCCTTCGGTGTCCTGGAGCGCGTCGTTTGCCGTGATCCGCCAGTCCGCCGGGATCTGGAAGCTCAAACCGTTGGATTGGAAGCGCTTCGGGTGAACCAGGTCAGGGGCTGCTGCCGCTCTCGGCCGGAAATCGTCGGCGTATGACGTCGACACAACCATGAGGAGGACAAAAGGTACGGCGACGATTCGCATGGGCGGCCCTATCAGTCGATTTTTTTGTTTTACACACACGAGCCTCTGCTCGAATCAGAGGCACAGATTAAAATCAATCGTGAAGCATATCAAAGAAATGACTCAACGAATCAGACACAAGCTCAACATTATCCCAATACCCGCTCCCATCCGACTCCGACTCAAGGCCGTGACTCCAGTAATAAACTCCACCAACTTTATCTCCCTTGGCCGACAGCAAGATTAGATCCCCACCTCCCGCGGATCCAATACAAATCAACTCGCCCGGAAATCTCTTCCTGTAAACCTCCATGTTTTTCATGATAGAAAAAGTGGAGCTACGCGGCACCGTCGATGAAAATAAATAATTAACCACCCTCTCCCGATCGCCACTCCAAAGCAAATTCCCGGACGGCTCTCCCCCATTGACCGCCTCGAGAAACTGCCGGTATTCAAGCGGCAAACTAGCGCCAATTTGATGCTCGAGTTGATCGAGTTCAGCCCCAGATGGAAGCGGCGCGTGATAGACAGCAATCATCTCACTCCTTCGAGATGCCTTGAATCTTCGTTTCGAATCGCGTTCCTCCTGATCAATCTCGGCCTCACTCATGCCGAGACGCTTAAACTGAGTGCTCATTTATCCCTCCTTGCCCCGCGGACTGCTTCGCTGAATTTTTATTGATGGTCACCAGACTCACCCATCTCCATATTGCTTGCCCCACGATTGTTCATCTCAACATCAACGAACCGGCCTGTAGTCAACGCATGGTAAGAGATGGCCGACACAATGAACCCGGTTGTAGCTGACGCGATGGCGACGAGCAAATGCAACCAAATCGCAACGACCTCGCGAGAACTCAGGCCATACCTCGCAACTACACCTCCTTCAACACCATCGCAGCGAGTTTCTTCTCACTCACGAGCCGCCTTATCGATTTTCGATCACCACTTGTCTCAACAAACGCTGCAAGCTTCGAAAAAGCGTCGGACAAAATTCCCTCCAACCCCTGTGCATCACGCCCTGCAACACACTTATCCACCTCGACCTGGAAATCCTCTCGAACGCCCGGACAATCATCCAATCTAAAATCAACGTGCGGCCACACCGAGGCACCCTGTTTAAATGCCATCCTTATTTCAGATTCACCAAAATCCACCCGCAGCAGCTCCTTATAAAACATTCCAACATTCACATAGAATAATTTGCTGTAGGCTGATTTTTGGTGATTAACCACGAGCCAGAGATGTGTCAACTCGACAAAACGAGTCACCCCAGCCCCATGAAATCCGGCAGCCTTAGCCGCTTGCCCAAACACCTTTCCCGTTGAAAGTTCAGCCTCTTTCATTTCCCGCCCCTCCAAAGAGACTGCGCAGCACAATCGAAGACCGTGCGATCGCGGTTCGCAGCACCTGAACAACGACGTCCAGATTCAGTCCTTCGAAGGCGGCTTTGTCAGCCTGGATACTCACTCCTCGACCATCGGTGTCCTCAAGCAGATCGTTTGCCGTGACCCGCCAGTTCGCCGGAAGCGCGAAGCTCAACCCGTTGGATTTGAGGCGCTTCGGATGAACCAGGTCAGGGGCTGCTGCTGCTCTCAGTCGGAAATTGCAGGCACATGAGGTTGCTGCGAGCGAGAAAAGACAGACAGGCACGAGAACGGTTCGCATCAAGCACACTCCTGAACACCACATGAAATCTGCTTATCACACAGACACCAACTATCCTTCATATCGCGCAAAAATCCATCCCTTATATGATCGCAATTTCCCGATCGGCTCACTGCTCTTTGACATCTCTATTTTCTGCCGATTGAATTGCGGGCAGGATGCCATGATTTCTGCAATCGCGGCATCCACAACCTCACCATCCTCTTCGTCAGGCTCTCTAGCCAGATAGACATATATTTCGATCAGATTCGAATCGAAATCGTATGCAATCGCACGCACCCCTTCACGCACCGATCCGATGAAGGAAGAGAAGACAACCCACTTTACGTCAACCTCATTCACCTTGCTCTCCAATATGCGATTCTCACGTTGCGCGTCTCACGCGCAAGCGAGGGCCTTCCTGTCTAAGTCAACGCCCTGGAAACCTGAACATCAACAGCGACTACGGTTAATAGCGGTTCATCGGTCCAAGCCGAGACAAAGCTGAACTCCCTGAAATCATTGGCCAGTTCCTCCGCGGCTTCACATAGGGCAAAAAGGTAACTCCCCTCCTTGCGCTCGGCCAAATGCGACAGATCTTGCCCTTCCGGAGAAAGAGCCTTCACGCCAAGGACTTTATGGAAGATAACTTCAAACATTCCGCCATCAGCCCGTATAAGCACTGTCAATCGTCCGTCTTGATAAGAGAAGGATTGAATCTGTGTATCCGCGACAAAAATCTCACCACTTTTCATTTCCCGACTCCTCGGAAATCCTCATCTGGAGTGAGCCTCGTCCCGCTGCCCGGCGCATAGCCGCCCGGTACCGACGACGCAGCGGCCGCACACGCTCGGTTGCTGTCGCGCTCGTGTTCGCGTCGCTAGCCCCAATCATGCCAATTCCGCACCCGTGAGATCGGTCGACAGTTGTCGCCTGTTTATGCCCGACGCGGGCCAATCGAAACGCGGCTGCGTCGCTTCGCACCAATTGAGCGATCGCATCGCTCTCATCCGGAACGAGCGGCCAGAAACGCGCGCCCCCACTTGTATCGCAATATCGCGCTCACGCTACAACGTGTAAGCATCATAGATGTGAACCACCCCTCCTTCACTCCGCTTGTATGCATGCATAACAAGAGTAAGATCGCTCTCAATGCCATCTACGATCAAGTCAAGTTGAATTCTCTTACTGAATTCCGATGGTGCGCCAGGGGCAATTTCATACAATTGCGCATGACCAACGATGTAGTCGCGCCCCGGAATGTCAATTCTTTTCAGAGCGCGCTCATCCAGAACATCCCCACACAGATACTCCAGAATATTCCGCTTAATGCCTTCCGATTCATTGGCATCAAAATTTCCATCCGAAACCAACTTTTCGAAATTATTTCTCGAGAAACATTCGCATATCTTTGATATCTCGAGGATCATGTCTTCATCAAGCCACTTACTCACACCAGCACCTCGTAGTTGAACCATTGGCTCGACGCTTCGCTGCATATGCGCCACCAGTACATCTCTAACACTGCCACTGAGTTGCAACATAGAGCTCCGCCCCGATTTCGTGAGATAGCCCCGTCAATCGCACGGAACACGCAGCGCTCGCGGAGCATCCTCCTATCTCGACAAAATAGTCTACAGCGCGCCGATGGCAATCACCCGCCAGCTCATCGTTCCGTTCAATTCTCAGCTCAATTTTTCCAAAATGACCAGCTGCCTCAAGCGCTCACGAAAGACGCCACATCTTCTAACCTTGTATCCAGGATGGCTCATCCCCGTAACAATAAATAATCGAATAGGTGCTTGAACACTGACCACCGAAAGCAAATCTTTTATTCAACACGTCAACAGGGGTGAAGATCATGCCAACTCTCTCCATATGCCTTATCAACGGGCTCATAGAATTGGTTGTCGGATAATCAATTTTCGGCGGCCTTTGACTTCCATCCCGTGACAATGACGACAAATAATAGTACGGACCAACAAGCGACATCCGCAATACGAAATCGTCGACACCCCCCTTCAACAAATATCCATAACTCACGTCGGAGTTGGGTTCCGTATCTTCCGAGAAATCATAGCTCCCCTCAAGAAACCGAATCACGTCAGGGTATTTTGCCAACGAAAAATGCAATTTTACGAAAGAGTAATTCGGCGATTCAAACCCCCCATACGAATCGATCACGAAGCGTGAAAACCTCTCCCAGTCAAAATGTGAATCATGGGGTCTCCCTGTCTTTTGGATTCCCATTTATCTTTTCTCCATTCTCGTGGTGGACGTCCACTGAGGCTTGAGTGCCTCCGTTTAAACCAAAAACTACGGACGTCTTGAAATCGCGGCCTCGTACATTGGAGGACCCAGTGATGGGGATGCTCTTACTCCAGGCCCAGGAGTTGCATCGACAAATCACAGCGGCGTGAGATCGGCTTGCCGCACTATCCCATCCCAGAGAGCGAATCGATAACGTTCTTGATCCACGTCGCCACACCGCTCCCGGCAATTTTTCTCCGCCCCGCAATTCTCCTCAGAAGGATTATCGACCACACGACAGCAAAGCCAATGGCGACACATATGCTTAAGAACGAAAATGCACTCATTTTGATGAAGGCGTTCCAATTTCTTCGCGATGGGCACACGCGAAACGAGTGTGCACGAGATTCGTGGGTTTGTGGCCTGGCATTTTGACACGGACGTATCGCACGACTTCGTGAGACCGGTCATCTAGCCCTCCTTCATTTCGCATAGTGCCGATCGGCCGCGCATTCGTGACGCTAGGTTCAATCGGCGCGAAACAGATGTTCCAGGCAGTTTTTCAGTTCTCGTCCGCCGACACTCGCGCCATCCAACGCAATTTCGACCCTGTGCTCAGCTTGAGCTCGGACGAACGCTTCTGGTGGAGTCACCTCAAGAACAAGTAGATTTTCCGAGCAATTGAATCTAATTGACTCAAATTCAGCACCATTAACTTGATCGAAAAGCTCGCAATAAACCTTGCCTCCACTCTCCTCTCGCACGAGATCGATATATTGACCTGCAGGTCCCCACTTGATGAACAAGGAGGAACGTCCTTCATCATCGTAGAGACTCGTCGCAACAAATTGCGCTTTGACCATAATCGTCATTTGAGCCCCCGCCACATATTAGTTACAGTCGCCCTTCAGCATCGTAGTCGATGCGCCATCTGATTGTCGGCGCAGTCCTTGGCGAACGCGAGACAAAGATATGGGCATGTCGTTCGTACGCTTCGAGCAGCGTATGTCCGCACATCAAGTCACGGTATCGCGTGCCCCTCGGGCAGGTCACCATGTACGCTTCCCGCACTCAGCAACGGATACTCGTGACTGCGCCCGTTGCATCGTGATAAACGAGCTTCGCTCCGTCGATATCATAGCGCCAGCCTTACAGGGTTGGCTTATCACTACCATAGAATGATCAAAGGGCTACAAATTCAGCCCATTTCCACTAACGCATGTAGACCGTCTTCAGAAGCACCTCACCTTCAATCGCGTAAATATACGTTACACCACGTCCATTCTGATACATCCCCTGGTCCGCAACCTCAAATGGCACTCCATCGATTTCATATGCCGGAAGAGGGGAAAATGTGACCGCGACCAAACTCTCACCTCCTCCAAGATCGACCAAAACTTTGTAGCCACTTAAAGGCCAATGATCCTTTGACAGCTTCTTAAATTCAGCCAAAGCCAGACCAAATATCTTGAAGCAATCACCTCTGAACGAGTAGTCACTTGGATACCTAGCCACCAACTCCAGAATATCATCTTCGCTATAGCTCACGCGCCCTCCATGACTGTATAAACCTTGATCGTGCCGCTTGGCGTACCTGGATATGAACGATGGCACTTGCTTTTGAGTGCAGCAAAAGCACCAATCTCCTTGTCTCTTCTTGAAAAATCATCGCCATTGAAGTTGTCTCTACGTGAATCTGGCGTCCAAAAATCTCTCCACTCGCTGCCAGTCCAGAATAATCCCCCCCGCGCCGGACAATATAGCCGAAAAGCGCAGAGCGCAGCTCAAGAGGCAAATCTACGCCATCGTGGCGACTCCTGAATCTACTAGCAGTTTGATTCTCAAATTCCCGGCGTTACCTTCCGTCGGGCGCCGGAGGGCGCGGAGAATTCAGACTGCGAACGAAGCACGGAGCGTAAGTGCTACGGATAATCAGTGTCGGTGTTCTGAAGATCCCATATCACGAGATCGTGGACTATGTGGAGAAAGCTTCTGAAGCGAGTCTTCATACTTCACATCAGCATAATCAACTGAAGTAGAGATGGACCAATTTCCCATACTCGGGATGACATTTCCTAAAACTACCCAACGGCTTCTCATCGAGCCGATTCATTGTTGCCTCTATACCCCGCGTTATCAATTTTTCATTTCCAACGGACGCGCAGTCTACCCCCAGGACTGCGTACCCCGACCTTACATTTCTTCGACCGAACCGGATAACAGAATACTTACCCAACACAATTGCGCCATCTTTTCTGTCATAAGAGAAATAGAGATGAGCATCATCCCTCAGCGAACTGAATTTACGCCTACCCAAAATTTTCTTGAGCAAGACCATCAACCCTACGCCTGGGCCAAAATCGACCGAACTTCCAACAAGATTTCCCCCAAGGAAATATAATTTATACAGCGAATTAATTTCCCTGTTCCCATGATTGACATATATATGTTTTTCATACAAATGAAAATCAGAGTTTCCTCCCACAACATCGTAACCCCTATCCTCGAGCTGTGGCTTACTTTCATCCTCACCGCGGATCAACCTACCTGGACCATCGCCATTAAACTGCAGCAGCGCATCAATAATTTCAGAAAAATGGATTCCCATCGCTGTTTACTTAGAAGTATGAGTCGCGCCAGATTCACCATGATTGCCGAGAATCCCTGCAACCTTTTTGAGTTCTGATGCTCGATTTGCATTTGGATATACATCCGCACCGGCCAGTGCAGCCTTGGCCACCGTCTACACGTTCAACGTCACCACATCCAGCTACACGGCGGCAATCGCGTGCACCAATAGAGATGCCGTACCTGATGCAACAGTTTCTGCTGCTTTCAGCAAGCCCGTAGTCTTCGGAAAAGCATCCGTCATCTGTTGAGCTGCTGCAGGGACAACAATCAGGCAGGACGGAAATCCCGGCTGGATTGAGCTTTTTCCTGGCTCTATCAAACGGAGGTTATCAATCGAGTTACCCCCCAGCGGCCCCGGGAAGAGGCTTACCATTCAGCTCAAGCGGATCGATCCACTGCACCGGATTGGGTGCGTACTGGATGACGTTGCCTCCTCGCGAGTCCGATTGGATCCTTCGACACGTAGCGCCACGACGCCGGATCATGGTCCCGGTGTCAGTTCTATTTCGCTCTCCAAAGCCCGCTTCACGGCACCAGTATGTCGTACAAATAGAGCGTCGGCCGTGCCGCGTTGTCCTTCTTCACTCGAAGGATCATGAACGCGTCCGAACGCCCCCGTTCCGAGAAGATGGGTACCTCGATTGATAGTCCGTCCGATTTGTGTCCGCCCATTTCGAATACATACCCATTCATCAGCGCCTCATCCGGGATCGGACGAACCGCCTCCCCACACAAGCAGGATCTCAGCGCAACTCGGTACTCCGATGCCGTGCTTGGTGCAGCGAGTCCCTGGCGCACCAGCTCCTCAAAGTGGTCATGGATCAATTCGTCGTAGATATGCCTCACTAACGGGGCATGCATCGGATAGTCCACCAATTTACGTTCCACGCTACCTCCTATCTCCGATTCATTTCGGGTCGCATTGGCGTATGTCCATTGAACCCGATGTTTTCGAAATATGGAATGTGGGGTGGGCAGCAGCCACACCAGCCGTCCGGCGCACCCATGAAATCGATTTCAATCAGGGCCAATTCGACTTCCGGCGCGGCGCGGTTGCGAGTAGTGTCTACGTGCCCGTATTGCGGCCCGCCGCGCCCGACCGGCGCCCGGCGCTCACCCCACACCCCGCTGACCACTGGAGATCCGCGATGAAACGTTCGAAGTTCCTGCTGTCGGGCCTGCTGCTTGCGTCGGCCCTCGGCTTCACGGCCGTCGCCGCACACGCAGACGACCTGCTCGATTCCGTCAAGAAAGCCGGCGTGCTCCGGGTCGGCCTCGAAGGCACGTATCCGCCGTTCAACTCGCGCGGCACGTCGGGCCAGCTCGAGGGCTTCGACGTCGACGTCGCGAACGCCGTCGCCGGCAAGCTCGGCGTGAAGACGCAATTCGTTCCGACCGAATGGAGCGGCATCATCGCCGGCCTGCAGGCCGGCAAGTTCGACGTGATCGTCAATCAGGTCACGATCACGCCGCAGCGCAAGGAAGCGCTCGACTTCAGCCAGCCGTACACGTACTCGGCCGCGCAGCTGATCCAGCGCAAGGACGACACGCGCAACTTCAAGTCGCTCGACGACTTCAAGGGCAAGAAGCTCGGCGTGACGCTCGGTACCAACTATGACCAGATGGCGCGCACCGTGCCGGGCATCGAGGTGCAGACGTATCCGGGCGCGCCGGAGAAGCTGCGCGACCTCGCCGCGGGCCGGATCGAGGCGACGCTCGACGACCGCCTGATGCTGCCGTACATGATCAAGACGTCGAACCTGCCGCTGCGCGCGGGCGCGGTGCTGAATGGCGGCAAGCAGGAAATGGCGATCCCGTTCCGCAAGGGCAACCCGAAGTTCGAGAAGGCGATCAACGACGCGCTCGACTCGCTGCACAAGGACGGCACGTTGAAGAAGATCTCGATGCACTGGTTCGGCAGCGACGTGACCGTGCCGGTCGCACAGTAAGCGGCCCGGCGCTTCAACGCGTCACGCCCTTCGCCACGGTGAAGGCGTGACGCGCCCCCTCAGGCCGCTTCGTCGAAGCGCGCCAGCAGCATCTGGCCGATCGGCGTCAGCGCCGGGCGCGCGGCCACGGCATTCATGCGCACCTGCGTATCGTCGACCAGCCGCTTCTCCACCAGCACGGCGAAGGCCGGATTCGACGGATCGACGCTGTCCGGCGCACGCGCAACGCGCAACAGCATCGAGAATTCATGCGGACTCAGCATGGTCCCTGTCTCCTGATCGTCCGCGATCCGGTTCGAACCGTCGTCGATCGTATTTTCGAATGAAATGGCGCGATGCATGACCGCTGCGCCGCCGGGAGCGAGATCCCGGTCGGCCCCCGCCTGCGACGAGGGCACGTCGTCGCGAGCGGGTTGCGCACGTTCCCGATCCGGCGCTGCCGCCGCGACGGGAACGTGCAACGTTATGGGCGCACCATGACGCGACCGTGACAGGAAAACGGGGCGCGAAACGCCGTCCGTTACCTGTCGTTTCGGTTCGATGCCGATCCGATTGACGACGACGAGCCGCATCGCCCGTCTGGCCGTCCGTTACCCGCTCGCGCGGCGTTTCGTGCCCGTCATCGCGGATCGACCGAATACGGGAAACCCCTGCGCTCCAATCCATTCGCATGGCGCATGCAGCGCACGACCACGTTCAACGCGCGTCCGAGCGTCATCCCGACGAGCACACCCCATCCCGCGAACGACAGCATCGTGAAGCCGCTCGTCGCCGCCCACGGCGCGTGCACGGCGACCGCGTAATGGATGCCGGTTTCCGCGACGAACGTCAGCATCAGCGTCAGGAGCAGGCTCGCGTCGCCGGGCAGGCGCACGCGCAGGCCCGACGGCAGCGGACGGTACTCGAGCCGCCACCGGCCCGCGTGCAGCCAGCCCAGCGCCGCGCCGCCCAGGACGGCCGCCAGCGCGATCGCGTTCGCGTCGAGGCCGGCATGCGGAAAGAGTCCGTTCAGGCTGACGATGCCGAGCAGGCCGAAAGCGACCGGCGAGATCAGCGGTCGTGCTGCCGGCACCTCGCGCGGGAAACAGCGCTTGATGCCGATATAGAGCAGCACGCAAAACGTGACGTACACGTAAGACTTCAGATGAAGGAGCGTGGACATGGTCAGAGTCGCCTGATCGGAGTGGACACGGCCACACCGTACTGCCCGGCCCCGACTAGCGGTACGGCTTGCGACGGGCGGCAGGAATTCGCGGACGAGTTGCGCGTCGCGGCGACGGTCGTTCAGCGGATCGGGACGATCGATGCACGCACGCACCCGGCCACCGGCGTCGTCCGAATCGAAAGGTCCGCCTTCGCCGGGATAGTTGACGCGTCGTGCTCGACGCGAAATCGGCAACGCCCCGTGTCCTTCCGCAGCCCCTTCCACTACACTCGTGACGGAAACCGGCCAACCGTCGGCGGCCGAAGCACTTCGTCGAAACCGCGCGCCGTTCGTCGCAACGCGCACGCAGTCGGCCCGACCGGCAGTAAGGTCAGGCCATCGGCGCATCGCGCGCCCTCCCTCACCCGACACCATGCGAGCCACGTCCAACCCTTCGCCGATTCCGCCGCCACCCGCCGGCGCCGCGCCGCGGCGGCTGCGCGATCCGGCCGCGCTGCTCGCGTTCGCGTGCTTCAACTCGGTCGTCGGGCTGGGTTTCTGGGCCATCCATTTCAACGAACCGCTGCTGCCCTACCTCGTCGTCGCCAACACGATCGGTTTCTGCGCGCTGCTGTTCAGCTATGCCGCCGACCGGCTGCTGCCGCGCAAGCCGGGGCTCGCGCTGAAGACCATCGTGATCGCACCGGCCAGCGTGCTCATCGGTTTCGAGATCTCGGCGATGATCGTCAGCGGAAACGTGCCGCACGTGTTCGGGCGTGCCCGCATCGGAACGTGGGACAACTACGGGCCGTCGTTTCTCATCTCGGCGGTCCTGTTCGTATGCGTGTCGCTGTTCCTGCAGTCCATGCGCATGCGTGCGACGCTCGAGACCGAGCGCCGCGAAGCCGCCGAAGCGCGCCAGGCCGAGACGGCCGCGCGCCTGGCGCTGCTGCAGGCGCAGATCGAGCCGCACTTCCTGTTCAATACGCTCGCGAACGTGCAGAGCCTGATCGAGCGCGATCCGGCTCGCGCATCGACGATGCTCGACAGCCTGAACCGCTACCTGCGTGCGAGCCTGCGACGCACGCGCGATGCGACGTCGACGCTCGGCGAGGAGCTCGAACTCGTCGAGGCGTTGCTGAAGATCGCGTCGATCCGGCTCGGCGAGCGGCTTTCGTATGCGATCGACGTGCCGGCGGAGCTGCACGCGCTGCCGTTCTCGCCGCTGCTGCTGCAACCGCTCGTCGAAAATGCGCTGCTGCACGGCATCGAGCCGTCGATCGACGGCGGCGTGATCGTGATTCGCGGCAGGATGCGCGGCGACCGGCTCGAACTGAACGTGATCGATACGGGTGTCGGCCTCGGCAACGGCGACACGCGCCTGCATGGCGGCGTCGGGCTGGCCAACGTGATGGCACGCATCCGGTCGCTGCACGGCGAGCGCGGCCGTGTCTCCGTCGAGACGAACGCCGCCGCCGCGCATGGCGTGACCGCGACCCTTCTGATTCCGATCGACTGACATGCCGACCGCCCTCATCGCCGATGACGAACCGAACCTGTCCGCCTCGCTCGCGCAGCGGCTGGGCACGCTCTGGCCTGAACTGGAAATCGTCGCGATGCCGCGCAACGGCATCGAAACGCTGGCCGCGCTGAACGCGTCGCCGCGGCCGGACATCGCGTTTCTCGACATCCGGATGCCCGGCATCGACGGGCTGAAGCTCGCTGCGCTCGTACCCGATGTGCATGTCGTGTTCGTCACGGCCTACGACGAATACGCGGTCGACGCGTTCGATCGTGCCGCGGTCGACTACCTGCTGAAACCGGTGACGGACGAGCGACTGCTGCGCTGTATCGCGAAACTGCAGCGCGGCGGGCCGGCGCTCGCACAAACCGATGCGCTCGAGCAGGCAGCGCAAGCGCGGGACGCTGCACCGATCCGCTGGCTGACGGTCGGCGTGAAGGATGCAACGCGGCTCGTATCGGTCGACGACGTGCTGTACTTCCAGGCGTCGGAGAAATACACCGAAGTCGTCACGGCTGGCGAACGACTCGTGATTCGCACACCGTTGAAGGAACTGATGCAGCGGCTCGATCCGGAGCGGTTCGCGCAGGTGCATCGCGGCGTGATCGTTGCGTATGCAGCGATCGATCGGGTCGAGCGCGATCTGTTGGGAAGGTTGCGGATTCGCGTGCACGGTCAGCGGGAGATGCTACCGGTCAGTCGTGCGTATGCGGGGTTGTTCAGGCAGATGTGATGGGTGTCGGCTTGCGGCCGGCGCAACAGGATTACGTTCTGACAGATCGTGGACGACGCGTTGGCAAACCGTGCCGCATCCAACACAATCACGCGAACATCCCGCACTCGGCGACATGGCATCGCGCAAACACGACGCCTCACCCGGCAGGCCCGTCATGAAAACACTACGTGGAATGACAACGTGCGTGCTCGCAGCGCTCGCAAGCGGTTGCGTGACGACGCCGAATCTCGTCGACGAGAGCGTAGCCGGCATCACGCCGACGCAGGCGAGCGGGATCCTGATCGTCGTGGACGGCAAGATCTTCGATTCGCCGTCATTCGGCAGCGAGGGCCGAGCCTATCTGGCAGGACTCGGGGAAGGCATCCAGGGCACGCTGACGGACATCCCGACGAAGCTCGTCGAGCTCGACGTGATGAAGTTCGTCGATCCGATACCGCAAGCGCTGGACGCGCTGCATCCGAGTCACATGGTTCGCCTGTACACGGCGTCCGACTTGCGCCGCAACGACACGCCCGTGAGTGCGACGTGGCAGATGACCGTTTCCGACGTCACGATTTCGCCGGTCGCGGCGACCCGCGAAAAGCCGGCTGGGACGCGCTACACGTTCAGGCCGATCTACAAGGCGCGCGCCGACGACGACACGTGCGTCGATTCCGACAGTCTCGCGAAGCAATGCGGGGCGGCGATGGGGAAGATACTCGGCGATGCGCTGCGCGCCGCGCATGTGATGCAGATCGGTGCGGGGACGTAGGCGAAATGGCTTTCGCCACTGTCGATCACCGCGTCAACCAGGAAAACCGGACTCCGAGCAGCGTCCAACCCTCAAGTTTCTCTAAAAGAATCCGATAGTAAGGCGATTGTTTGGTGAATGTCGGGGCCACCGGGCGCGGCAGCTTGCCCAGGTTCGGCGTGGCGTAGGTATTGCATCACCCCAACATTCACGACACACCCGATCGCATGCCCGATAAACATCCGAGAACCAATCGGATTGGGGCCCATTTTAAAAAAACCTCGGTAATTCTTTGGAGACGATATGAGGAAAATTCTGCTGGCGGCCCTGATCTTTACAGCCGCTCAATCGGCCATGGCTCAATGCTCGATTACAAGCAATCGAGGCGATACCGTTGGCAAATTGCTTCAAAGTCGAGGCTGGAATTTCAGAAATTTCGATGTTGTTTGCGAGAAACTGAAACGCGCCAATGCTGTCATCAATATTAGCGGCGACGCCTCCGTTCTTGCCGGCATGTCGTATGGCTGGGCGCTTTTGACCGTCGCCGACAGGAAAACCGGATTGGGTATCAATGACTATACCGCCGGACACACCATAATGAATACTTACGCCAGCCAGGACAAAGCCTATGATTTGCTATACGAAGCAATCAACGAGGCCGCAAACAACTGGGATGGCCTGGATAACGCGCTGGCTACATTGAATGAGAAGCGGAAGAAGTTTGGCATTTCAAATTAATTTCGACACCATGTAACGGGCACGTACAGCGGTCACCGACGCGTGCAGGTGTACGGCCCATGACATCGCTGTTTGACGCCCCTGTCTCGACATAGCCGCCATGACTGTGGACGTCGCCCACTCGAATGATTCCTCGCATGGTCGGTTGTCCGGTCAGTAGGAGTAGCCCTGCATGCCGTAGTTGGTATCGTGGCGACGCCCCCACCACGGCAGATACGCATTGTTCTCGCCCCTCGCGCGGAACCAGTCCTTGTCCGGATCGATCGGCGTGATTCTCGATGGCGGAACCACCACCACCGCCGTCGGGTGCTGCACATCCGTTGTCCCTGCCACCAGCACCTTCTCGTCCAAGTGATTCGCTCGGCCGATTGCAAGCACCACGTCCGTCAAGGCCGTACCGGTGCCCATCGGGCCTAGCAGCGCCGGCGTATTGAATGTCTGCTCGCGAAAGTTGTAGTCCGGCAGCACTTCCGTCAGCGTCTGCGACAACGCGCCGATCCGCTCTGACGATGCTTCGCTGCCGCCGCCCGCGTCATGCACCACGAAGTTCAACGATGGCACCGTCACGCCCGCGTTGCGCGCCGCGCTGTCGATCGTGGCTTTCCACGCCTGCACTGCACGCGTGGTGCCGGCCTTCGTCTCGTAGTCCCTGACGTTGCCCGTCGCCGCTCGGCCGATCCACGCGAGCGGTTCGCGCTCCGTCTTGAAGTTCGGCCCGACGAGAAACAGCACCACCATGTTCTCGTTGATCTGCGCGTCCTTCGGCGGGAAGCTCGGCGCGTCCCAGTTCATCACCCAGGCGCTTTTGTCCGGGTTCGCCTGCAGGTAATCCAGTGCGCGGTTCAGCGACGTGAAACCGGCGTTTGCGCCACCCTGGTTGACGTGGACGTCGGGAGGCGTGTCTTTGCTCCAAAGATCCAGCGCATATTTATTCCCTATCTCAAAATAATCGATGATGCTTTCCTGCAGATACCCCTGCGCCTCGCCAGCATCCAGGCTATCCGGCACGGCAAACTCCACATGGATGCCAGCCAGTTCACGCCAGTCGCGCTTATTCTTCGACTTGACCGTGTAGAAATACTTGGCGTTCATCACATAGCGATCACCGAACAACCCAAGCAGCTTCCTGACGTATTTGTGATAGAAGCCTTTGAATGTTTCCTCTCCTTGATTGCCATAAGCCACCCCCGCAACTGACTGAAGTGTCGTGAACGACTTCGGATCTGTACGGACCATGTCGTCGTTCTTGTTGGGTTTGGCAAGCCCCATTGTCCAGAGAACCTGCCATTGCGTCGGATAGTCGCGCCGCTGCAATGGGTTCAGCCACTCCAGTCCAACAACCTGCGCCACAAACGGTGTCGCACTATCGCCCGCACTCGCAACCGTTGTGTCTTTTTGCACCGAAGTAGCCGCGTGGACAGGCGTAGCCATCATGATCGTCGACACCACAAACGTCAAAATCGCAACCAGCGATGGCACTATCAACATTCGCTTCATCCAATCTCCCATGCTCAATTCGCCATGTGGCTTATGTCCAGCGAAAGCACTCAAGCTGTCGTTGTGCCATTCCTGGTAACCCTCCGGCACATCGCTCGTGCCGTCTTCACCCTTCATGTTGCCCGTCGCCTACCCACGCCGGGCGACCGTCACGTCGCGCGCGCACATGCGCAGGTTCACGTGATCTTCGTAACGTTGTGCCGCTTCGCCTGCAGGTAATCCAGTGCGCGGTTCAGCGACGTGAAGCCGGCGTTTGCGCCACCCTGGTTGACGTGGACGTCGGGAGGCGTGTCTTTGCTCCAAAGATCCAGCGCATATTTATTCCCTATCTCAAAATTATCGATGATGCTTTCCTGCAGATACCCCTGCGCCTCGCCAGCATCAAGTCCATCCGGCACGGCAAACTCCACATGGATGCCGGCCAGTTCACGCCAGTCGCTCTTTCTCTTGGACTTGACCGTGTAGAAATACTTGGCGTTCATCACATAGCGATCACCGAACAGTCCGAGCACTTTACGGACGTATTTGTGATAGAAGCCTTTGAATGTTTCCTCTCCTTGGTTGCCATACACCAGCGCACCAATTGACTGGAGCTTCGCAAATTTCTGCGGCATCGTCCGAACCATATCGTCGTTCTTGTTCGGCTGAACAAGCCCCATTGTCCAGAGAATCTGCCATTGCGTCGGATAGTCGCGCCGCTGCAATGGGTTCAGCCACTCCAGTCCGACAACTTGCGCTACGAACGGTTGAGCACCCTCGCTCGTATTCAACGCTGCAGCATCTTTCTGCGGCACGGTCACCGCTTGCGCGGGTTTCACCATCATGATGGTCGACGCCACAAACGCCATAATTGCTACCCGGAACAGCACTATCAAAAGCCGCTTCATCCAGCCTCCCGCAATCAATACATCACGAAGCATAAGTCCAGCGAAAACACGCGAGCCGTGCATGATACCCATCGTGACAACCCATCTACGACACAATATCGAGATTACCCATGCTTTACCTGCTCGACAGTTTAAAAATTCTCAGCAGCATCAGATGAAAAATCCGCGAATGCGCATCCGAAAAAGCATCCAGGATATATATTCAGTGTGCGTTATCGGGCAAGTTCCAGACAAGTGGATCTTGAATACGAAAAAGGGCTACGCCAACTGAGCTGACCCCCGAGAGTTGGACATGATTCCAACCCTTGGGGGTTTTTCATGACGAAGTATGACCAGTCGTTCAAGCAACAGATGGTCAAGGCGTATCTGAATGGCGAAGGCAGCTGTGAGTCGCTCGGTCGGCAGTACGGAATCGGGTATTCAACGCTGCGACGTTGGGTGAGCGCTTTCCGGGCGCATGGTGAAGCAGGGCTGCGCAAGAAGCACGAGACGTACAGCGCTGACTTCAAGATGTCGGTGCTGCAACACATGTGGCGCCACGAACTGTCCTACCAGCGCACATGCGCGGTATTCGATCTGCGCGAAGCCAACTGCGTCAGTCGCTGGGAGCGCCAGTATCATGAGGGTGGTTTCGAAGCTCTCATGCCGCGCCGCAAAGGCCACCTTGTCTGCCCAGTCGGCGTGATAGAAGACATCCATGCACACGACGAAGATCCGGGAGCGTTTCGCGAAGCAGCGTTTCACAACCGCCATCATGCTGTTGAAAGCCCGCGTCGACCGGAAGGTGTTCGCGATGTCCAGCTTGTCGAGCCTGCGCGCTTCGGCCTCGGCCCGCATCATCTCGATCAGCTCGTTGTACGACTCCCATAGGAACTGCTTGCCGTCCGGCGTGCGGCTGGCGGGATGCGCGGCGAAATACTGCGCGCCGTACTGGCCGACTGGGTGTCGCGCGCACACATCGAAGAAAAGCTGAACCTTCGGGCGAACGCGATAGCGATCAAGTATCTCTCCACGATCACCGCCGATGACCTTGCCCATCTGGAAGTTTTCGTCGTTGAAGAAGCGCCCCACGCCGTTTTCGATCAGTTCGACGATGCGGCCATAGCTGTCCAACTTGCTCGTGAAGCCCGACTCGTTGAGCAGCAGGACTTCCGTCACGGCCGTTTCGATCTCGCCCAACCGATGAGCGACGCAGCTCGCCTTATGCAACCGCTCGCTCCCGGCGCTCCCAGCAACGTCGTACTGGTCATGAACGACACGTGTCAGAAAATGGCGTGCAGCGGCCAAAGCCATGGACGCTCTCCGTGGAAGACGGAACCGAACGTTCCCGTGCGTCACATACTTCGCATCTGGTGCGACGCCCGGGAACTGTTGCGCCGGAATAGCCGTCTCGAATCTATTGCCCATGTCCGCCCCCGTCACTTGTTGTCGACGCCAGGCCGGACCGCGTAACGACGCCCGATGAGGAACGCAACGGACTTGCCAACTTCCCACGCGCGCGCGGCCATCTTCAGAGCTGTGGCCAGATCTTCGTTGAGAGGCATCTCACACCCTGTTTTTGCCCTCGTGCCTGCGCCGGCGCGCGCTCCCGAAGGCAGCGGATCTGCTGCAACGACGGGAGCGGCGGTAACAGAATGGTCACTGCATGCATCACGGGCGCTGGGAGCCACGCGCCTTTCGCCCGCGAACACCAGTGCCCAGAACAGCCCGGGCAGCAATTCGAGCATCACCGCCGGCAGATGTGCCCGAAACAGGCCAATGCTCGCCGCGCTCCAACCGAACAGCGCCGCAGCCTGTAACCCGACCGGATCGGCACGACGCACCTCGCGCAGCGCCCGCGCGTCGTCAGCCTGCCTTGCCGCGCGATCTTCTCGCGCTTCGCGGCGCTTGGCTTCATCGGCCTCGACCTCGAGCGCTGTCAGCTGAGCCTCTAGTGCGTGCTGGCGAGCATCGCGCCACCGGCATACACCGGGCGAACAGCGTGCGGCCTTCGCGCTTTCGAGTTTTGCGGTCACGGCGGCTTCGTCCTGTGCAATGACCGTGAGACTGCGTCCCGGCGAGGCGTCCACGCGCTCCGTCGCGCCCGGCACGTTGACTGCCATCGCGCGAGCATCACCAGCGTCTTGCTGCGCAAGCGCGAAAAAAGTCGCCTGCCCGAGTAGCGCATACGAGAGACATCCGATCCACGCTCCCAGAGTTGCGGCGCGGCGCATGCCATCGAAACGGACGCCAAGCGCGGGCAGCACGTGCGAGCTCGAAACGATCAGGACGCCCGTCGCCGCCATCACGAGTCGATCACGCACGCCGCGACCGCTTTCCCAGCCGGCGCAGGCGGCAATGAAGACGCCCAGGAACGTCGAGCCGACGGCGAACGCCAACATGAGGTACCACTGCATGGGCGACGGGTTGGTGGCAACGGTGCCCCTGGCAGAGATGAAGGCCGGCATGCGAGCCGGCGAATTGAAGAACTGGAATTTCATTTGTCGATCCTTTCGTGCGCAAACCGCACGATTACGGAATATTCACGGCGCACCCTGCCTCGCGCATACCAAAGATCGGCATGCGCAGCAGGTTCGCGGGTAAAGAGAAGAACCGGGGCATATTGCCCACGGGCTACCCCGTGGGCGCTTGGCTGATTCAGGAGGGACGGTTCATCGAGCTGAAGCGGTGCTGGTCGAGATCGAGCACAGTGTCAAGGCCCTCCTGACGAACCGTGACCCAGCCCCACGCCACCAGCACCTTCAGGGCGCCGTTGACGCGTGCTCGGCTCAGCCCGAAATTCTTCGCCTTGGAATGCAGCGTGCTGAGCTTGATTTCGAAGGGCTTGGCCTCGCCCTTCTCCATCTGCTGGTCAACGTAGCCGCACAGCGCTTGGAACAATGCTTTGGCATCAATCTCTTCAGCGGGCACCTCGCGCGCCATCGCCACGGTGTGCCCCATCTGGTCGATCAGGAATCGGCCGACCGTGATCGCGTCCTGCATGGTGCCGACCGACAGCGACCACACCTCACCGCGCCACAGGTGCAACAGGCCAGCAATCACGTAGAACGTCTGACGCACCCGCATCATGAGGAACGCATCCATGACCAGAAGCTGATTCCGGGCGAAGCGCTGGTTGCGCCATTCGCTGCACGCGGCCTCCATGATCGCCACGGCATCCGGCGACACCGTGATCGGCGGCGGCACGAAATCGCCGGACAACAGTTCGCGCACCGATGCCGCGCCCATCGCCCGAACCTGGGCGTCGAACGCCGCCAGGCAGTCCGGGTCGGACGGCTTCTGCCGCACACCACGATCATGCTGCGGCAGATCGCCCAGGATCAGGAAATTGCCCAGCGCCGCCGCACCGTCAGCGCCCGCTGCGGCCACGTCGCGTACAAACACTCCGGGCGTCGTCGCGGCGAATATGCCGAGCTGCACCCGGCCGGGCGCATGCGGGGACAGCAACCGGCCGCTGCCTGCCGCGGTCATCGCTTCCCCATGCCTGATCAGCGCCTTGATCACCGACGCACCGGAGTAAAGTGCGCTGGCGACCGGCCACTGCGTCGTGATCGCCTTATGCACGGCGGACACGGCGACGTTCAGGAAAACGAGCTTCGGCTTGGCAGGTTGCACTGCGCGAGCGTCCTCTTCCAGCAGTACCTGGCTTTCAGCGCTCAGGTGCGCCACTTCGTCGTCGGCTCCCTGAAGCAGCACGATCTGGCTTTCGACTGCCGCGACCTTGAGCGACCAGACACGGTAATCGGCCTCGAAGCTCGACGGCGGCGTCGCCACCAGCGCGTTCAGCGCTTTGCACAAGGCCTTTGCCGTGTCGGGATCATCTTCCAGCTCGGCCTGCACGACTGAGATTTGCAGCGACTCCTTGCGCTGGTTCCACGCGATCAATTCGATCTGGTGATCCGGGTAGTCGTCCGCTTTCGGCTCGCGGGCTTCGAGTTCGCGGCGTTGCGCGAGCAGCGCGTGCAGACGAACCATCTTGCGCGCCGCGACCTTGATCGCGGCGTCGATCTGCCTGCGCTGTTCGAGACGCAACTGACCTGCCGCCTTGAACATCGCCTGCTTTTCGATTGCGGCGGGAGCGGTTTCGATCTCGATCGCTGTCAGATCCGCAGCCAGCGCCTGCATGGTGATCGGCCCGGTGGCGGCCGGCCCGATCAGCACGCAGTTCAGCGTGAGCGGAATGCGGTTACCGCCCTCGTCTTCGACATGACGGGCGCCCTGGTTCGCGACGCTGAGCTTGAAGAACATCTGCGCAATGGCCTGAGCCACGGTCAGCTGGTACTTGTTGCACTGCGCGAGCACAACGTCGCTCAGCTCCTGACCGAGAACGTTGAGCCCCGTCGTGTCGCTCAACGAGGCCTGAGCCAACACGGCGGGCTGCGCGGACATGCCGGGGTTAGGGAAATGCAGCATGACCGGCCCCCTTACTTGCACGCGCGCGACGCGATCCAGGCATCGACGGTCACCGAATCGAAGCCCGTCGTACGCTCGGTCAGCTTGATTTTCTTGGGGAAGCTCGGGTCGGTTGCGATGAGCATATACACGGTCGAGCGCGAGAGGCCGATGCGCTCGACCAGTTCCTTCACACGGATGATCCGACGGACCGTGTCCGGCGAGCGAGTCGAATCGACCGTTTCGGCACACGTACTGCGATACGCCGAAAGCGGCTGCGGCAAACTGCCGATCTGGGTCTTGAACTGCATGAAAAATCTCCGTCGAGAGGTGGCGAACGACGCATTGGTCGTCGCCCACCGAATTACGGCTTGCGCCGCGGGGACGGAGATTTCACGGCCGGAACACCTGTTCCGGTCAAAGGTCTGTTGAAGAGCATTGTCCAGCAACGTCTGCCGGAGTCCGAAGCGGAACAGCAACGTCCGAAGCGGAACTACTTCTTCTTGGCCGGAACAGGAAATGGACTCGCAGGCTGCCCCCTTTCCTTGTGGTATTGACGAATTTTCCTGCGAACGAGACCGTCGCTTACTCCGAAGTGTTCAGCCGTACGCTTGGTGCGAGCCTTGCCCACAAGTTGCTCGCGGTATTCATATACATCCGTAGGATCAAGGCCCTCCTCCCTCGCCTTATCCTTGGAGGATCGGCTATCTTGCGACGGCACCTTTTCAGGAATGGCGCTCGGCACATCTGATCGGGGGCTAGCAAGAACTGCTGTCTGCGTTGAAGCACCTTCGTCGGGTCGGCTCCAAATCGGCACCATGTCGTGCCACTGCTTTAGATAGTCGAGCACCATCTGACGCGGGATGAACGTCCCCGCAACCAGCAGCTTTGCCCGACTATGGTCGGAGTTGAACGCCGCGAAACGCTGCTCGATGAAATCGTCGCGCAGTTCCTGCTGGCATTTCAGCGACAAATCTTCAAGCCGCCCCCGCTCCGCGTCAGGATCGAATACAGAGAGTAATTCCGGCTCCCAGCCGGCTCGATCTGGATGAGCACGATAGGCATTCAAAAATGCCTCACGAGCTTCGAGGGTCACGGGAGCCTGCAATTGCGGCAGATCAGGCAACAGCCGGACAAGAAGTGCCCGGTCTTCGTCCGTCAGCTTGTAGTGTAACGACATCGCCCCTTGGTCAACCCCAGCCTCCGCGAACAAATCAACGGCATTGGACAGCTCATCGATAATCAGTAACCCCGATGGTCTACCAGATTGAATTAGGCGAGGATCAACGCCCGATTGGCCCACTGGCGTATACCTCTGCCGGAACTTAACCGAGACGGACTCTGCCTCGCTATCGACCGTGATCGATCCTGTCTGCCCAACCACCGCCTTCGGCGTTAATTGGATTTTCATGACTTTGCCGACAACGCAAGCAATCCCGGTCAGCCCTTGTTTCGTCAATCTCGCCAACGTGATCGCACGTGCCAAGCGGGTGCATTCGATGAGCTCGCCATCAGGCAAGTCCACTTGCAAAGGCATATTGTCCTCATTTTGATCAAGCCACGTTGAGCGCGGCACCAGTACATTACTCTTCGTTCATCTATTCGCAGAAATTCGGCGGTAAGCCACCGGCACTATGCAGCACCCGTCTGGACGATTTCTGCCCCTACCTTGAGTTTGTCCAGATAGTCAGCCCACTTCTGCATCATCGCCCTCCGCTCCTTGATGAACTTCGTGCGGTTATATGCCTTGCCGAGCGTGTCGGGCACGGCATGAGCAAGCTGATGCTCGATGACTTCGGGCTTTTGTTCCAGTTCCTCGTGAAGAATCGTCCGCGCCATCGCCCGAAAGCCGTGGCCGGTGATTTCGGTCCGCGTGTCGTAGCCCAAACGGCGCAGAGCCGCATTGACTGCGGCATCGCTCATCGGGCGCTGAGCCGAACGCGCCCCCGGAAAGACGTAACGGCCGTTTCCGGTCAGCGCATGAAGATCCCGCAGAATCTGAACGGCTTGTGTTGCGAGCGGAACCAGATGCTCGGTCTTCGTCTTCGTGACAAGGTATCGCCATTCGCCCTTATCAAGATCGAACTGAGCCCATTCGGCCTTGCGCAGTTCGCCGGGTCGAGTGAACAACATGGGCGCAAGCTTGAGCGCGCATAGAACAGGAAACGTGCCGGAAAACCCGTCGAATGCCCGAAGCATGGCGCCGACCTTAGCGGGCTCGGTAATCGAAGCGAAGTGCGTGGTCTGCGCCGGTGGAATGGCATTGACCAAATCACGAGCCGGGTCAAACTTACAGTAGCCTTCCTTGATTCCATAGCGGAATGCGCGACTGATCTCGCCACGGACCTTGTGAGCCGTGAAACGAGCACCACGGCTGTCGATCCGCTTAAGGACAGTCAGAACTTCAGGGGCATCGATTTCCGCTACCGGCCGCTTGCCGATCCAAGGGAAAACATCCTTCTCGAAGCGGGCCTTGGTCTTCGCCATCGACCCAGCCGTAACGTACGGCTTGAGTTCATCCATCCAGCCAAGCGCAACTGCCTCGAAGGAATTGGTCGCTGCCAGACGTACCGCCCGCTTATCGGCTTTCTTGGCTTCGCCTGGATCAATGTCTGCCGCAAGCTTCTTCCGCGCGTCGTCGCGCTTCTCGCGCGCAGCGGCCAACGAAACATCCGGATAGACGCCCAGCGCGAGCCGCTTTTCCTTGCCGGCGAAGCGATATTTGAGCCGCCAGTATTTCCCGCCCGAGGGCGCGACCTCCAAGTACATGCCGCCCCCATCAGCAAGGCGGTACGGCTTTTCACGGGGCGTCGCTTTACGGACGGCGATGTCGGTCAATGGCATGGGGCACCTTACAACCCGAGGGGGCATTTTTCTCGGGGGCACTTATCAAACGCCAAGATTCCCCCGGAGGTGCCCCCACATGCCCCCGGATTCAGACGGGCATCGCTGGACAACGCTGGAATAAAAAAACCCGTGAAGCCTTATGCTATCACGGGTTTCTGGATTTCCGAGGATTCCCTCGGATGGGTATTTGGTGCCGGCTGCAGGACTCGAACCCGCCACCTGATGATTACAAATCAACTGCTCTACCAGATGAGCTAAGCCGGCGTAGCCTGAGATTCTACCTCATTTCACGATCTTGAGGCGAGGTCTGCTGCCGCCTTTCGAGCTGTCGCCGTCGGTTTTCGGCGGTTCGTCGGCACCTTCGGACGGTTCCTCGTTCGCGCCGCGCTCGGCAACAGGTGTCAGCGTCGACGGAGACTCATCACGCTGCACGTCGTCGGCCTGCGCCGCTTCGTCGTCGAACGCACCCGAATCCGCACCTTCACCCGCGACCGCATCGACCTGGAACGCCATGCCCTGCCCGTTCTCGCGTGCATAGATCGCGAGCACGTTGGCAACCGGAATCTCGATCTTGTGCGCCTTCCCGGAGAACCGGGCCGTGAACTCGATCCACTCGTTGCCCATCTGCAACTGGCTCGTCGCCTCGAAGCTGATGTTGAGCACGATCTCGCCGTCACGCACGAACTGACGCGGCACGCGCGTCGAGTTGTCGACCCTCACCGCGATATGCGGCGTGTAACCGTTATCGGTGCACCACTCGTACAACGCGCGCAGCAGATAAGGCTTCGTTGAAATCTCTTGCATCACAATCCTCGAACCCGGAGCGGGAGCGCGGCACGCCGCGCCGCCCTCTCCGTCATGCCTGCAACATTAACGACGCATGACCTTTTCGGACGGCGTCAGTGCTTCGATATACGCCGGACGGCTGAAGATCCGTTCCGCGTACTTCATCAGCGGCGCGGCGTTCTTCGACAGTTCGATGCCGTAGTGATCCAGACGCCACAGCAGCGGTGCGATCGCGACGTCGAGCATCGAGAACTCTTCGCCGAGCATGTACTTGTTCTTCACGAAGATCGGCGCGAGTTGCGTCAGGCGATCGCGGATCGCGAGGCGTGCCTTCTCGTGATTCTTCTCCGCTGCCTTGCCCTTCTCGTTCTCGAGCGTGCTGACGTGGACGAACAGTTCCTTCTCGAAGTTGAGCAGGAACAGGCGTGCACGTGCGCGCTGCACGGGGTCGGCCGGCATCAGTTGCGGATGCGGGAAGCGCTCGTCGATGTACTCGTTGATGATGTTCGATTCGTACAGGATCAGGTCGCGCTCGACCAGGATCGGCACCTGACCGTACGGGTTCATCACCGAGATGTCTTCCGGCTTGTTGAACAGGTCGACGTCACGAATTTCGAAGTCCATGCCCTTCTCGAACAGCACCAGCCGGCAACGCTGGGAGAACGGGCAAGTTGTGCCGGAATACAGAACCATCATGTTTGCGTTTCCTCAAAAAAGCCGAGGGCCGGCACGCGGCGAACCCCTTCCGGGGTTCCACCTTGCGCCGGCCCCACGCCGGTCAGGCGTGATTACTTGATATCTTTCCAGTACGCGGCATTGAGCCGCCAGGCCAGGAAAGTCAGGACACCGAGAAAGATCAGCACCCAGACGCCGAGGCGTTTGCGGGTCTGCTGAGCCGGCTCGGACATCCAGGTCATGTACGCCACCAGGTCGGCAACCGCAGCATCATAATCCACCGCGGACAGTGTCCCCGGCGTGACCTGCTGGAAGCCGACGAGCGTATGGACCTTCTCCCCCGTCTCCTCGTCCGTCTTGTCTTCGAATTTGGCGGTGCGCTGCCCCTGCAGCTGCCACAGGACATGGGGCATGCCGACGTTCTCGAACACCGCGTTGTTCCAGCCGCTCGGCCGTGTATCGTCGCGATAGAAGCTGCGCAGATACGTATACAGCCAGTCGCGGCCGCGCGCCCGCTCCTCGACCGACAGGTCGGGCGGCGAGGTGCCGAGCCAGTTCTTCGCGTCTTCAGGGCGCATCGCGACGGACATCGTGTTCCCGACCTTGTCGGTCGTGAACAGGAGATTCGTTTCGATCTCCTTCTGGGATATGCCCAGATCCGTCAGACGGTTGTAGCGCATCAGGTTCGCGCTGTGGCAGTTCAGGCAATAGTTTACAAACAATTGCGCGCCGTGCTGAAGCGAAACGAGATTTTCCGTGTTATCGGGCGCCCGGTCGAGCGGAAAATTACCTTCCGCCCGAACCGCCGGCGCCACCAGCAGCGCACACGCGGTCGCCCCGATCAGCGCGAGTGTCGAAAGCAGTTTCTTCATGTCGTTCTCTCCTCGCTCACGTTAATGGGGCTTGAAGCGCACCCGCTCCGGCGGCTGCTTGAACGTGCCAAGCGGCGTCCAGACGGGCATGCCGAGGAAGAACGCGAAGTAGATCAGCGCACAAGCCTGCGCGATCAGCGTCGACGCGGGCGATGGCGGCCGCGTGCCGAGGAACCCGAGGGTCAGGAACGCCGCGACGAAGATCCCGAGGAACACCTTGTGAAACAGCGGCCGATAACGGATCGACTTCACCGGGCTGCGGTCGAGCCACGGCAGGAAGAACAGCGTGATCACCGCCGACCCCATCACGACGACGCCCCAGAACTTCGACTCCGTCAGGTACATGAACACGACGATCGCCGCGGCCAGCACCGGCAGCCCGGCCTTCCACTTGCCGCGCGCGCGGATCAGCGCGAGCACGCCGAGCACCGCGATCACGATCATCAGCACGATCTTGAACGGGTCGGTGGTTGCGCGCAGCATCGCGTAGAACGCGGTGAAATACCAGACCGGCGCGATCTCCGGCGGCGTCTGCAGCGGGTTCGCCGGGACGAAGTTGTTCGCCTCGAGGAAGTAGCCGCCCATCTCCGGCGAGAAGAACACGATCAGCGCGAACACCATCAGGAACACGCACACGCCGAGGAAATCGTGCACCGAGTAGTACGGATGGAACGGGATGCCGTCGAGCGGCACGCCGTTCGCGTCCTTCTTCGCCTTGATCTCGATGCCGTCCGGGTTGTTCGAGCCCACTTCGTGCAGCGCGACCAGGTGCGCGATCACGAGGCCGACCAGCACAAGCGGAATCGCGATCACGTGGAACGCGAAGAAGCGGTTCAGCGTGACGTCCGACACCACGTAGTCGCCGCGAATCCACAGCGACAGGTCGGGGCCGACGAACGGGATCGCCGAGAACAGGTTCACGATCACCTGCGCGCCCCAGAACGACATCTGGCCCCACGGCAGCAGGTAGCCGAAGAACGCCTCGGCCATCAGGCACAGGAAGATCGCGCAGCCGAAGATCCACACGAGTTCGCGCGGCTTGCGGTACGACCCGTAAAGCAGCCCGCGGAACATGTGCAGGTAGACGACCACGAAGAACATCGACGCGCCCGTGGAGTGCATGTAGCGGATCAGCCAGCCCCACGGCACCTCGCGCATGATGTACTCGACCGACGCGAACGCGAGCGTCGAGTCGGGCTTGTAGTTCATCGTCAGGAAGATGCCCGTGACGATCTGGTTGACGAGCACCAGCAGCGCGAGAGAGCCGAAGAAGTACCAGAAGTTGAAGTTCTTCGGCGCGTAGTACTCGGAAACGTGCTTCTTCCAGGTGGACGTGAGCGGGAAGCGCTGATCGATCCAGCCGGTGAGACCTGTCGTGGAGACTTCCTTGTTGTCGGCCATCACGCTTCTCCTTTCTCGTCCTTGCCGATCACGAGGGTCGTTGCCGACGTGAACATGTAGGGCGGGATGTCGAGATTCTGAGGCGCCGGCTTGTTCTTGAACACACGGCCGGCGAGGTCGTAGGTCGAACCATGGCACGGGCACAGGAAACCGCCCGGCCAGTCATCCGGCAGGTTCGGCTGCGGACCCGGCGTGAAGCGTTGGCTTGGCGTGCAGCCGAGGTGCGTACACACGGCCATCACGACGAGAATGTTCTTGCGATCGGCCCGCGAGCGATATTCGTTCGCGCAATACGCGGGCAACGGCATCGTATAGGGCTTTTCGGAGGTCGGATCGGCCACTTCCTTGTCGGCCTTGACCACATCGGCCAGCATCGAGTCGGTGCGGTTCAAGATCCACACCGGCTTGCCGCGCCACGGCACGGTGACCATTTCACCGGGCTTCAGCCCGCTGATGTCGACTTCGACCGGTGCACCGGCCGCTTTCGCTTTCGCGGACGGCGCAAGCGACGCCGCGAAAGGTATGACGGTGGCTACGCCTCCCACGCCACCTGCTACGGATGTCGCAATCAGCCAGGTACGGCGGCCGCTGTCGACGCGTTTCTCTTCCTTGTCTCGCATCACACGCCCCACTTCTGAGTTGGATTTTCCGTCACGACTTTCCATTCCGCCGCTAGTTTGCTCGAATGGAGCCGCCATTTACAAGGCCCGGAGATGAAAATCCCTTCGAAGTGATTGATAGTTAAGGGTTTCCCCCCACTACCGGAGCGATTAAATCATTTCACTTTTAAGCGTCCGCTACATTGTGAAATTTCGATGCGCTGCCGCAAATCCGGCATTCAGACCGGGTTATGGATATCGATAAAAAGGTGTTCGATATCGAATTCTTCGGACAAGTGGGCGCCAAGTGCCTGGATTCCGTAGCGCTCGGTCGCATGGTGCCCTGCCGCAACGAACGCGACACCGCTCTCGGCGGCCATGTGCGTCACGTATTCGGACACCTCGCCGGTCAGGAACACGTCGGCGCCGGCGTCGATCGCCGCATCGAAATAGCTTTGCGCGGCGCCCGTGCACCACGCGATGCGGCGCAGCTGCGTGTCCGAATCGCCGAGCACGAGCGGCGTGCGGCCGAGCGTGCGCTCGACCTTCGCGACGAAGTGCTCGAGCGTGACGGGCATCGGCAGCGTCGCCATCCAGCCGAGGTCGCCTTCGCCGAAGCGCTGCTCGCCGATCAGCCCGAGCCGGTCGCCGAGCTGCGCGTTGTTGCCGAACTCGGGATGCGCGTCGAGCGGCAGGTGGAACGCGAACAGGTTCAGGTCGTTCGCGAGCAGCAGCTTCAGGCGCTGGTACTTGCGGCCCGTGATCTGCGGCGGCTCGTTGCGCCAGAAATAGCCGTGATGGACGAGCACGGCATCTGCCCCCCATTCGAGCGCGGCTTCGAGAAACGCGACCGATGCCGTCACGCCGGTGGCGATCTTCTCGATCTTGCGACGCCCCTCGACCTGAAGGCCATTCGGGCAATAGTCCTTGAAGCGCGCGGTTTCAAGGGTATTGTTCAAGTACAATTCAAGTTCGATCCGATCCATATAAACCTCTAGTCTATTCAGATGCTTAGACGCTTCTGGCTGTTCTTCGCGCAGGCGGTTACCGTGCTGCTCGCGCTGATGTTCATCGTCGTGACGCTCAAGCCGCAATGGCTGCAACGGCAAGGACAGCTCGGCAAGCAGCTCGCCACGCCGATCGTTGCGCTGCGGGAAGTCGCGCCGGGCATCGGCGGCGCGCCGGCGACCACGTCGTACGCCGAAGCCGCGCAAAAGGCGATGCCGGCCGTCGTCAACGTGTTCTCCAGCAAGGACGGCTCGCTGCCGCCCGACCCGCGCGCGAAAGATCCGCTGTTCCGCTACTTCTTCGGCGACCGCAACGCCCGCAAGCAGCAGGACGAACCGGCCGCCAACCTTGGCTCGGGCGTTATCGTGAGCCCTGAAGGTTACATTCTAACGAACCAGCACGTCGTGGATGGCGCCGACCAGATCGAAGTCGCGCTCGCCGACGGCCGCACCGCCACTGCGAAAGTGATCGGCAGCGATCCCGAGACCGATCTCGCGGTGCTGAAGATCAACATGACGAACCTGCCGACGATCACGCTCGGCCGCTCCGACCAGTCGCGCGTCGGCGACGTCGTGCTCGCGATCGGCAACCCGTTCGGCGTCGGCCAGACCGTCACGATGGGGATCATCAGCGCGCTCGGCCGCAACCACCTCGGCATCAACACGTTCGAGAACTTCATCCAGACCGACGCGCCGATCAACCCCGGCAACTCGGGCGGCGCGCTGGTCGACGTGAACGGCAACCTGCTCGGCATCAACACCGCGATCTACTCGCGCTCGGGCGGCTCGCTCGGGATCGGCTTCGCGATCCCCGTGTCGACCGCGCGCACGGTGCTCGAAAGCATCATCACGTCGGGCTCGGTCACGCGCGGCTGGATCGGCGTCGAGCCGCAGGACGTCACGCCGGAAATCGCCGAGTCGTTCGGGCTGTCGCAGAAATCGGGCGCGATCGTCGCCGGCGTGCTGCAGGGCGGCCCGGCCGACAAGGCCGGCATCAAGCCGGGCGACATCCTGGTGTCGGTCAACGGCGACGAGATCACCGACACGACGAAGCTGCTGAACACTGTCGCGCAGATCAAACCCGGCACGCCGACCAAGGTGCACGTCGTGCGCAAGGGCAAAGAGTTCGATGTGAATGTGGTGATCGGCAAGCGCCCGCCGCCGCCGAAGCAGACGCTCGACGAGCAGGACAGCGATACCGAATGACGTCGGGCGCGCGGCGCACCGCCGTGTGCCGAGCACCATCGGAAATGAAAAAGGGCAGCCGGTTGGCTGCCCTTTCGTTTTGCATCGAAAGACCTTCGTTGCCGGGAAGGTGGCCTTCGCCACGTGCTTTCCAGCTACCAGCTCCACCGGGCCCGTTCAGGTGCGGCCGGAAGTCCGGCCCCACCGCGCACCGCCCTGGCGCGCCGCCATCAACTGGCGGCTTCGCCGTTCTCCGCCTCGCCCGCTTCGGCCGGCTTCTTCGGTACGAAGAACCGCGCAGCCAGCAACCCGATCTCGAACAGCACGACCAGCGGCAACGCGAGCATCAGTTGCGAGAACACGTCCGGCGGCGTGACGACCGCCGCGACGACGAACGCGCCGACGATCACGTACGGCCGCATCTCCTTCAGCTTCTTCAGCGACAGCACGCCCATCCGGACGAGCAGCACGACGACGATCGGCACCTCGAACGTGACCCCGAACGCGATGAACATCCCGAGCACGAAGCTCAGGTAGTTGTCGATGTCGGTCGTCATTTCCGCCCCGAGCGGGGCGTTGTAGTGCGCCATCACGCGGAAGATCGTCGGGAACACGAGGAAGTATGCGAACGCCATCCCGCACAGGAACAGCACGTAACTGCTGCCGACGAGCGGCGCGACGAGCTTCTTCTCGTGCTGGTACAGCCCCGGCGCGACGAACGCCCAGATCTGGTACAGCACGATCGGCAACGCGATCACGAGCGCGACGAGCATCGTGACCTTCATCGGCACGAAGAACGAGCCGGTGACGTCGGTGACGATCATCTTGCCGTCCTTCGGCAGGTTCTGCATCAGCGGCCGCGCGAGCAGCCGGAAGATGTCGGGCGCCCAGTAGACGAGCCCGAGGAACACGACGATCACGGCCGCGCCCGCGCGAATGATGCGATCGCGAAGCTCGACGAGATGGGAAATGAAGGTTTCTTCCGGGGCGTCGCCCGGGTTCTGCTGGGGGTCGCTCACGCCGGCCCTCGGTAGGATTGACGAGCGAGCATGCGCTCGGCTCAGAAGAAGCGCGTCGGCCGGCGCAGGCTGGCCGGCTGGTGGCGCGCGACACGCGCGGCGCCCGACTGCACGTGCGTACGGCGGGTGGTCGCGCGCTTGTACCAGACAGGCGCAGCCGCCTGCTTGACGCGCCAGTTGCGGCGCTTCGGCGCGAGCGCGGCCGTACTGCCACGCCACGACGGCGCGGCGGGTGTGTCGGAACCGTACGAACCGGCGTCACCCGCCGCTTCGTTGAGACCGCCGACCGCGGAATGCCACGTGTCGTTCAGTTCCTTCTCGTGCTCGCGCAGGTTGTCGTGAATCGTCGTCTCGACATTGCGCGCGGCCGCCTCGAAATCGGTCTTCATCGTCCGCAGCGCGTCGAGTTCGATTTCGCGCGAGACCTCGGCCTTCACGTCATTGATGTACCGCTGCGCACGACCGAACAGCGCGCCTGCCGTGCGCGCAACGCGCGGCAGGCGCTCGGGGCCGAGCACCACGAGCGCGACGACGCCGATCAGCGCCATCTTCGAAAGACCGAGATCCAGCATCGCGAATGCCTGTCAGCGTGCCGGCGTTACGCCTTGTTCGAATCGGAACGCGTCGTTTCCTTCGCGTTGACGTCGACCGAGCCCGAGCGCGGCAGTTGCTGCGCGTCCGCCGGTGCTTCGCCGTCCTTCATGCCGTCCTTGAAACCCTTCACGGCGCTGCCGAGATCGTTGCCGATGTTGCGCAGCTTCTTGGTACCGAAAACCAGCGCGACGATCAGCAGCACGATCAGCCAGTGCCAAATGCTCAATCCACCCATGATAAAACCTCTCCTCAACCACGCCGCCATGCGGCGTAAATCGCCGGCAACGCGCCGGCTTCGACCATCGATGCAGGGATACGCCCCGCGCCGTCAACCCATCCGCTGCCAGGGGCGCGGGCCCGCCAGGATATGCGCGTGCAGGTGGTAGACCTCCTGCCCGCCGCCCGGGCCCGTATTGATCACCGTACGGAAACCGGTTTCGCCACCCGTATACGCGACGCCGAGCTGGTCGGCCAGACGCGAGACGAGCAGCATCAGCCGGCCTAGCATCGGCGCGTCGGTCTCGCTCGCCGCCGACAGCGTCGGCAGATGCTGGCGCGGAATCACGAGCACGTGCGTCTCGGCCGCCGGGCGGATGTCGCGGAACGCGACGAATTCGTCGTCCTCGTGCACCTTCGTGCTCGGGATCTCGCCTGCCGCGATCTTGCAGAACAGGCAATTCGGATCGTGACTCATGTTGCTCCTGCAGACGCCCGCGCGCAGCCGGTCAGAACCAGGCCTGCGGATCGAGCGGCTTGTTGTCGTTCAGGTACAGCCAACCCTTGATGATACGGTACAGCGTCCAGATCCATGTGACAAACATCACTGCGAATCCGACCACCACGAACATCAGCGCGAACCCGATCACGTACGCGATCAGCGCGCGCCAGAACGTGCGGATCTGCCACTCGAAGTGGGCCGCATACGGCGTGCCGGCCACGTCGTCGCGCTTCACGTAGTTGATGATGATCGCGATGATGCCCGTGACGCCGCCCGTCAGCCAATGAAACGCATAGAGGCCATAGAGCACATGAGTCAGCGTGCGCAGCCCGTTCAGGCGTTCGGCGTCCGCAGCCCCCGGCACCGCAGGCGTCGGAAACTGGTTCGACGTATCGGTCATGATGCTACCCCCGTTAGATGACAATTCTTACAGCTTACCGCACTGTTGCCACCGCGGCGGGACGCTACGTGTCAGCCGCCGTTTTCCTCGCGCTCGCGGCGCTTGCGCAGGGCCTTCTCTTCGATACCCGACAGTCCTTCGCGGCGCTCAAGCTCGGCGATCACGTCGGCCGGGCTCAGGTCGAAATGCGACAGCATCACGAGGCAGTGGAACCACAGGTCGGCCACCTCGCCGACCAGCGCCGTCGGCGCGCCGCCCTGACGCACGTCCTTCGCGGCCAGCACGACTTCCGTCGCCTCTTCGCCGATCTTCTTCAGCACCGCGTCGTCGCCCTTGTGGAACAGGCGCGATACGTACGATTGATCGGGGTCGCCGCCCTTGCGGCTATCGATCACGGCCGCGAGGCGCAGCAGCGTGTCTTCGGTCGATTGCGTCATTTGTAGATGTGTTCGGGATCTTTCAGCACCGGTTCGACCGCGACCCAGTCGCCGCTGTCGACGGTGCCTTCGAATTTCTGGAAGAAGCACGAATGCCGGCCGGTGTGGCACGCGATGCCCGATACCTGCTCGACCTTCAGCAGCACGACGTCCTCGTCGCAGTCGAGCCGCACCTCGTGCACGTGCTGCACGTGGCCCGACTCCTCGCCCTTGAACCACAGGCGCTTGCGCGAGCGCGAATAGTAGACCGCGCGCTGCGTCTCGATCGTCTTCGCCAGTGCCTCGCGGTTCATCCACGCGAACATCAGCACGTCGTTCGTCGACGCTTCCTGCGCGATCACCGGCACGAGGCCGTTGTCGTCCCAGCGGACCTTGTCGAGCCACGCGGGCAATGCATTCGTTTCCGTATTCATCACAGCCTCACCGGGATGCCCTGGTCGGCCATGAAGCGCTTCGCCTCGCCGACCGTGTGCTCGCCGTAGTGGAAGATACTCGCGGCCAGCACCGCATCGGCGCGGCCGTCCTTGATGCCGTCGGCCAGGTGCTGCAGCGAGCCGACACCGCCCGATGCGATCACCGGCACCGGCACCGCGTCCGATACGCCGCGCGTGAGCGCGAGGTCGAAGCCCGACTTGGTGCCGTCGCGGTCCATGCTCGTGAGCAGGATCTCGCCCGCGCCGAGCTCGGCCATCTTGCGCGCCCATTCGATCGCGTCGAGGCCCGTGTTCTTGCGGCCGCCGTGCGTGAAGACTTCCCAGCGCGGCGTCTCGCCGTCGGCCGACACGCGCTTCGCGTCGATCGCGACGACGATGCACTGCGAGCCGTACTTGTCGGCCGCGTCGCGCACGAGCTGCGGGTTCGCGACCGCCGACGAATTCATGCTGACCTTGTCCGCGCCCGCGTTCAGCAGGCGTCGCACGTCCTCGACGGCGCGCACGCCGCCGCCGACGGTCAGCGGAATGAAGACCTGCGACGCGACGGCTTCGATGATCGGCAGGATCAGGTCGCGCTGGTCGGACGTCGCGGTGATGTCGAGGAACGTCAGTTCGTCGGCGCCCTGGTCGTCGTAGCGGCGGGCGATCTCGACGGGGTCGCCGGCGTCGCGCAGCTCGACGAAGTTGACGCCCTTGACGACACGCCCGGCAGTCACGTCCAGGCAGGGGATGATGCGTTTAGCTAGAGCCATGATGTTGCGCCAAATGCCGCGATGGGACGGCCGGTTACGGAAAGCCTCGCGCGAGGCTTCCGGTCGGGGCCGCCTGCTGGCAGCCCCGGCGAGCGGGACAACCGCGCTTACGCGTTGTCGAGTTCGCCGTTCAGTTCGTCCGCGCGCTTTTGCGCGGCCGCGAAATCGAGATCGCCGGAGTAGATCGCACGGCCGCAGATCACGCCTTCGACGCCCTGCTCTTCCACTTCGCACAGATTCTCGATGTCCACGAGGTTCGACAGGCCGCCGCTGGCGATCACCGGGATGCCGACCGCCTGCGCGAGCTTCACGGTCGCCTCGATGTTGATGCCCTGCAGCATCCCGTCGCGGCCGATGTCCGTGTAGACGATCGATTCGACCCCGTAGTCCTCGAACTTCCGCGCGAGATCGATCACTTCGTGGCCCGTCAGCTTGCTCCAGCCGTCGGTCGCGACCTTGCCGTCCTTCGCGTCCAGCCCGACGATGATGCTACCGGCGAACGCGGTGCACGCGTCCTGCAGGAAGCCCGGATCCTTCACGGCCGCCGTGCCGATGATCACGTAGGACAGGCCGGCGTCGAGATACTTCTCGATCGTCTCGAGGCTGCGGATGCCGCCGCCGAGCTGTACGGGGATTTCATCGCCGACCTCTTCGAGGATCGCCTCGATGGCCTCGAGGTTTTTCGGTTTGCCAGCGAATGCGCCGTTCAGGTCGACCAGATGGAGCCGCCGGGCGCCGAGATCGACCCACTTGCGGGCCATCGCCGCCGGGTCCTCGGAGAAAATCGTGGCCTGGTCCATATCGCCCTGTTTGAGGCGCACACACTGACCGTCTTTGAGATCGATGGCCGGAATCAGCAACATAGCAATCGGGTGTCGTTGTGGAAGAAGAAAAGAATCCGGCGCGTACCGGCCAATCCGGTACCGCGCCGTCTCGCTAGTTTAGTACAACTCTTTCGGCGCTTAGGCGGGCGAGCCCCACGCGACAGGCCTTTCCGGCCCGCCGACTGTGGCACGCACGCGACGTTCACGGCTTCCAGTGTACGAAGTTGCGATACAGACGCAACCCGACCTCCGCGCTTTTCTCGGGGTGGAATTGGGTCGCGAAGAGGTTATCCCGCGCGACCGCGGACGTAAACGGCGCGCCGTATGCCGTTTCGCCCACCGTATGAGCCGGGTTGTCCGGCGTCACGTAATAGCTGTGCACGAAGTAGAAATACGCGTCGTCGGGCACGCCGTCCCACAGCGGGTGCGGCTGCGACTGGCGCACGCGGTTCCAGCCCATCTGCGGCACCTTGAAGCGCGAGCCGTCGTCCTGCAGGCGGCCGTCGAGCTCGAAACGCACGACCTTGCCGGGCAACAGGCCGAGGCCCTTCGTGTCGCCCTCCGCGCTCCAGTCGAACAGCATCTGCTCGCCGACGCACACGCCGAGCAGCGGCTTCGTGCGCGAGGCCTCGATCACGGCCTCCTGCAGGCCCGATTCGCCCAGGCAGCGCATGCAGTCGGGCATCGCACCCTGGCCGGGCAGCACGACACGGTCGGCCGCGCGAATCGCGGCCGGCGTGTCGACGATCGCCACGTCGGCGGCCGGTTCGGCCTTCTTGAGCGCCTGCGCGACCGAGCGCAGGTTGCCCATCCCATAATCCACAATCGCAATCGAAGTTTTCATCTCAGTGCAGGCAGTAGCGCCCTCAGTCCATTGACGATGAATTCCACCGCCAGCGCCGACAGCATCAGACCCATCAGCCGCGTGGCGATGTTGATGCCCGTGCGGCCGATCCAGTTCGCGATCGGCTCGGCGAGCCGCATCGCGACGAAACACAGAAAAGCCAGGACCGCGCCGATCGCGACCAGCCCGGCCCGCTCATACCAGTGATGCGAGTTCGCCGCATAGATGATCACCGTGCTGATCGAGCCGGGGCCCGTGAGCAGCGGAATCGCCAGCGGCACGACCGCGATGTTGTCCTTCAGCTCGGCCTCGTGGCGCTCCTCCGGCGTCGATCGCGTGTTGCCGATCTGCGCGTTCAGCATGTTGATCGCCATCAGCAGCATGATGATCCCGCCGCCCACTTCGAGCGACCCGACCGAAATGCCGAAGAAGTTGATGATCTGCTGCCCGAGCAGCGTCGTCACCGTGATCACGCAGAACACCGACACCGACGCGATCCGGATCGTGCGCCGCCGCTCGGCATCCGTCTGCTGGGCCGTCAGGCTCAGGAAGAACGGTACCGCACCGACCGGGTTGATCAGCGCCAGCAGCGAAATGAACGATTTGAGCAGATCCATCGCAAGCCGGCGCCACGCGCCGAAGCCGTGAGGTTGTCCTTGACGCTCCGTCCGGTCAGTTCAGGTTCAGAGGCTGCCCTTCGTCGACGGGATCTGCCCCGCCGCACGCTCGTCCAGCTCCACCGCCGCGCGCAGCGCACGGCCGAACGCCTTGAACACGGTCTCGAGCTGATGGTGCGCGTTGATCCCGCGCAGGTTGTCGATGTGCAGCGTGACGCCCGCGTGGTTCACGAAACCGCGGAAGAACTCGATCGACAGGTCGACGTCGAACGTGCCGATCCGCGCCCGCGTGAACGGCACGTGGAATTCGAGGCCCGGCCGGCCCGAGAAGTCGATCACGACGCGCGACAGCGCCTCGTCGAGCGGCACGTACGAATGGCCATAGCGGCGGATGCCCTTGCGGTCGCCGATCGCCTTCGCAACAGCCTGCCCGAGCGTGATGCCGACATCCTCGACCGTGTGGTGGTCGTCGATATGCGTATCGCCATGCGCTTCAACCTCGAGATCGACCAGACCGTGTCGAGCGATCTGGTCGAGCATATGGTCGAGGAACGGCACGCCGGTGGCCAGCTTCTGCTGGCCCGTGCCGTCGAGATTGAGCTTCACACGGATCTGCGTTTCGCTGGTATTGCGAACGACTTCCGCCACACGCATGGCAATTCCTTGACTGAGTCGATGTAAATGGGGATTGATCGTTTCGCGCTGCGGCGCCCAGAGGCTCAACCGGGCAGCGCGAGTTTCAAAGCGGCCAGCAGGTGCGCGTTTTCGTCGGGAGAGCCGACGGTCAGCCGCACGCATTCAGCCAGCAACGGATGCATTTTACTCACGTTTTTGACCAAAACCCGCTCGGTGAGCAGCGCATCGAACACGGCAGCCGCATCCGGCACGCGCACCAGCAGGAAATTGCCGGCGCTCGGGAACACCGTCGCACCCGGCAGCGCGGCCACTTCCTGCGCGAGGCGCGTGCGTTCCGTACGCAGATCGGCCGCCTGCGCGTCGAGCACGTCGAGGTGGTCGAGCAGGAAATCGGCGGTCGCCTGGGTCAGCACGTTGATGTTGTACGGCGGGCGCACCTTGTCGAATTCGGTCAGCCACGCGGGCGAACCGACCAGATAGCCGAGGCGGATGCCCGCGAGGCCGAGCTTCGACACCGTGCGCATCACGACGACGTTGTCGAATTCGGCGGCGCGCGGCAGCCACGAGCGAACGGCGAACGGCTGGTACGCCTCGTCGATCACGATCAGGCTGTGCCGCGCGGCCGCGACGATCCGTTCGATGTCGGCATCGTCGTACAGCGTGCCGGTCGGATTGTTCGGGTACGCGAGATAGACGAGCGCCGGACGATGCTCGGCGATCGCCGCGAGCATCGCGTCGACGTCGAGCGTCAGGTCGGCCTTCAACGGCACGCCGACGAATTCGAGCTGCGCGAACTTCGCGGACAGTTCGTACATCACGAAGCCCGGCACCGGCGCGAGGACCTTCGCGCCCGGCTTCGCGCAGGCAACCGACATCATGCTGATGATTTCGTCCGAGCCGTTGCCGAGCAGCACGTCGCAGGCGGCCGGCACGCCCATCGCGTGGCGCAGCTTGTCGAGCAGCGCGGCCGGGCGCGGCGCCGGGTAGCGGTTCAGCGCGACCTGTGCGAGACGCTCGCCGAGCGCCGCGGCGAGCGGTTCGGGCAGCGGGTACGGGTTCTCCATCGCGTCGAGCTTCACGAACCCGCTCGCGTCCGGCACCGGGTAGCTCGTCATCGCGAGCACGTCGCGGCGGATGATGTCTTGTGGCGTCGTCATGGTCTCAAGCCGGCGTGCGTCGCGCCGGCGTCAAATGATCGGCAGAGCGGCGGCTGCCGCCCTGCACAGGTGTCTCCAGCCCCGGCCTTCGGGGGCAGGCCGGGCGGCGCATCTGCGCCAGCCGCGGCCCCATGCAGCGTGCGGTCAGTTCTTCATCCGGAACTCGGCGCTCTTCGCGTGCGCCTGCAGCCCCTCGCCGTACGCGAGCTCGGATGCGATCTCGCCGAGCGTCTGCGCGCCTTCTGCGCTGACCTCGATCACGCTCGAGCGCTTGATGAAGTCGTACACGCCGAGCGGCGACGAGAAGCGCGCGGTGCGCGACGTCGGCAGCACGTGGTTCGGGCCCGCGCAGTAGTCGCCGAGGCTCTCGCTCGTGTAGCGGCCGAGGAAGATCGCGCCCGCATGGCGGATCTGCTTGCCCCATTGCTGCGGCTCCAGCGCCGAAATCTCCAGGTGCTCGGGCGCGATGTCGTTCGCGATCCGGCAGGCCTCGGCCATGTCGCGCACCTTGATCAGCGCGCCGCGGCCTTCGAGCGACGCGCGAATCACGTCCTGGCGCGGCATCGACGGCAGCAGCTCGACGATCGCCTTTTCGACGCGCTCGAGGAACGCACCGTCCGGGCACAGCAGGATCGATTGCGCGAGTTCGTCGTGCTCGGCCTGCGAGAACAGGTCCATCGCAACCCAGTTCGGGTCGGTCGTGCCGTCGCACAGCACGAGGATTTCCGACGGTCCGGCGATCATGTCGATGCCGACCGTGCCGAACACGCGGCGCTTCGCCGACGCGACGTACGCATTGCCGGGGCCGCAGATCTTGTCGACGGCCGGCACGGTCGCCGTGCCGTATGCGAGCGCGCCGACCGCCTGCGCACCGCCGATCGTGAACACGCGATCGACGCCGCCGAGCAGCGCCGCGGCGAGCACGAGGTCGTTCTTCACGCCGTCCGGCGTCGGCACGACCATCACGATCTCGCCGACGCCCGCGACGCGCGCGGGAATCGCGTTCATCAGCACCGACGACGGATACGCGGCCTTGCCGCCCGGCACGTACAGGCCGACGCGGTCGAGCGGCGTGATCTTCTGGCCCAGCACCGTGCCGTCCGCTTCCGTGTACTGCCAGCTATGCGTGCCGCACTCGATCTTCTGCTTCTCGTGGTAGGCGCGCACGCGCGCCGCAGCCGCTTCCAGCGCCGCACGCGCCTTCGGCGCGAGGCCGTCGAGCGCCGTCTGCAGCGCGTCCTGCGGCAGTTCGAGCGCGGCGACGCTGTTCGCGCTCAGCCGGTCGAAACGGTTCGTGTACTCGAGCACCGCGGCGTCGCCGCGCGACTTCACGTCAGCGAGGATCTGCGCGACCGATTGCTCGATCGCCGCGTCTTCGCTCGCCTCGAATGCGAGCAGCGCGCGCAGCTCGGCGCCGAAGCCTTCGCTCGTCGAATCGAGCTTGCGGATGGTGATGGACATGGGAGTTCCGTTACGGTGATGCGCTCAACCGCCATTCTGCGACGCGCGTTCGAACGCGTCGAGGATCGGCTTGAGCGCCGTGCGCTTCAACTTCAGCGCAGCCTGGTTCACGACGAGGCGCGACGAGATCGCCATGATCTCCTCGACCTCGACCAGATTGTTCGCCTTCAGCGTGCCGCCCGAGCTGACGAGGTCGACGATCGCGTCGGCCAGCCCGACCAGCGGCGCGAGCTCCATCGAGCCGTACAGCTTGATCAGGTCGACGTGCACGCCCTTAGCGGCAAAGTGTTCACGTGCCGTTTCGACGTACTTCGTCGCGACGCGCAGGCGTGCACCCTGGCGCACGGCGCTCGCGTAGTCGAAGCCGGCCGGCACGGCCACCGACATCCGGCAGCGCGCAATGTTCAGATCGATCGGCTGGTACAGGCCCGAGCCGCCGTGCTCGACCAGCACGTCCTTGCCGGCCACGCCGAAATCGGCCGCGCCGTATTCGACATAGGTCGGCACGTCGCTCGCGCGGACGATGATCACGCGCAGGTCGGGGTTCGTCGTCGGCAGGATCAGCTTGCGCGACGTTTCCGGATCCTCGGTCACCTGCACGCCGGCCGCGGCCAGCAGCGGCAGGGTTTCCTCGAAAATCCGGCCCTTCGACAGGGCGAGGGTCAGCGGCGCGGTCATGCTTGGCTCCCGGAAAGGCGGCGCACGTTCGCGCCGACGGCGGTCAGTTTGGCTTCCATGCGGTCGTAGCCGCGGTCCAGGTGATAGATGCGGTCGACGAGCGTCTCGCCGTCGGCACGCAGCCCGGCGATCACGAGGCTCGCCGATGCACGCAGGTCGGTCGCCATCACGTTCGCGCCCGACAGCTTGTCGACACCCGTCACGAGCGCGGTGTTGCCGTCGATCGTGATGTTCGCGCCAAGCCGGTTCAGCTCCTGCACGTGCATGAAACGGTTCTCGAAAATGGTTTCGACGACCTGCGCGGTGCCCGCCGCGACCGTATTGAGCGCCATGAACTGCGCCTGCATGTCGGTCGGGAACGCCGGGTATTCCGACGTGCGGATCGTGACCGCCGACGGGCGGCGATCCATCTTCACGCGCAGCCAGCTGTCGCCTTCCTCGATCGACACGCCGGCTTCGCGCAGCTTGTCGATCACCGCGTCGAGGATGTGCGGGCGCACGCCCGTCAGCATCACGTCGCCGCCGGCCGCTGCGACCGCGCACAGGAACGTGCCGGCCTCGATGCGGTCGGGGATCACCGAATGGCGCGCGCCGTGCAGCCGCTCGACGCCCTGGATCACAAGGCGATCGGTGCCGATGCCGTCGATTTTCGCGCCCATCGCGACCAGCAAGTGTGCGAGATCGCTCACTTCCGGCTCACGCGCGGCGTTTTCGATCACCGTCTCGCCGTCCGCGAGCGTCGCGGCCATCAGCAGGTTTTCCGTGCCCGTCACCGTGATCATGTCGGTCACGATGCGCGCGCCCTTCAGGCGCTTCGCGCGGGCTTCGATGAAGCCGTGCTCGATGCTGATCTCGGCACCCATCGCCTGCAGGCCCTTGATGTGCTGGTCGACCGGACGCGCGCCGATCGCGCAGCCGCCCGGCAGCGACACCTTCGCCTCGCCGAAGCGCGCGAGCAGCGGCCCGAGCACGAGGATCGACGCGCGCATCGTCTTCACGAGTTCGTACGGCGCGACGAGGTTGTCGACGCGCGACGCGTCGAGCTGGACGCGGCAACCGTCGGTCTCGCTCTTCACGCCCATCTGGTTCAGCACCTTCAGCGTGGTACGCACGTCCTTCAGGTTCGGCACGTTGTCGAGGTCGACCGGATCGGCGGTGAGCAGCCCCGCGCACAAGATCGGCAGCGCGGCGTTCTTCGCACCCGACACGACGATCTCGCCCGACAGGCGGTGGCCGCCTTCGATCACGAGCTTGTCCATCCCATGGCCATGCGATTCCCCGTTGGCGGCCGGGTGTGCCGTGGCGACGCTCTGGACGGCGTCGCGCTCGTTGACGGTGACTTGCACTCAGTGATTTCCGGTTATGCGTTCTGCCATTCGGCGGGCGTCAGCGTCTTCATGCTGAGCGCGTGAATTTCCTGCTTCATGCGATCGCCGAGCGCCGCGTAGACCAGTTGGTGCCGCTGGATCGGCCGCTTGCCTTCGAAGGCCGCCGACACGATCGTCGCGAAGAAATGCTGGCCGTCGCCTTCGACTTCCAGATGCGTGCAGGCGAGACCGCCGGCGATGTATTGCTTGACCTGTTCGGGAGTCGGCAACATGGTGTAAGGCTCCTGTCGGCGCGCGCCGCCCCGATGGCGGCCGCTGCCTGTCGATATCAATGACGCAGTTTGTAGCCGGTCGCGAGCAGCCGCATCGCGATCAGCGCGAGCAGCACGAAGAAACCGGTGACGATCGCGAGGCTCGCGAACGGGTTGATGTCGGACGCGCCGAAGAACCCGAAACGGAAGCCGTCGATCATGTAGAAAAACGGATTGAGACGCGAGATCTCGCGCCACACGGGCGGCAGCGAGTGCGTCGAATAGAACACGCCGGACAGGAACGTCAGCGGCATGATCAGGAAGTTCTGGAACGCGGCGAGCTGGTCGAACTTCTCTGCCCAGATCCCGGCGATCAGGCCGAGCGTGCCGAGGATCGCCGAGCCGAGCAGCGCGAACGCAATGATGAACAGCGGCGCCGCGAAATGCATCGGGATAAACCAGATCGTCACGACGAACACGCCCGTGCCGACCGCGAGGCCGCGCACCACGGACGCGAGCACGTACGCGCCGAAGATGTCGCGGTACGACAGCGGCGGCAACAGCATGAACACGAGGTTGCCGGTGATCTTCGACTGGATCAGCGACGACGAACTGTTCGCGAACGCGTTCTGCAGCACGCTCATCATCACGAGGCCCGGCACGAGAAAACTCACGTACTCGACGCCCGGATAGACCTCGACGCGGCCCGACAGCGCGTGGCCGAAGATCGTCAGATACAGCAGCGCCGTGACGATCGGTGCGCACACCGTCTGGAACGACACCTTCCAGAAACGCAGCAGTTCCTTGTAGAACAGCGTTTGAAACCCGCTCATGCCAATCCCTCGATGACGTCTGCCCCGTTCATCACCTGGACGAACACATCCTCGAGGTCGGCCTTGCGGACCTCGATCTCGTCGAACGTGCAGCCCGCCGCGCGGCATTGCGCGAGGATGCGTTCGACATCGTCGTAGCTCGTCAGGCGCAGCAGGTGCTCGCCCGGCGCGCGAGCGGCCGGGTCGGACTCCAGCCCGCGCAGCTCGGACGGCAGTGCGCCGGTCGCGAGGCGCAGGTAGAGCTGCAGCCCCGCGAAGCGGCGCAGCAGCGCGTCGGTGCGGTCGAGCGCGACCACTTCGCCACGGCGCAGCATCGCGATGCGGTCGCACAGCGACTCGGCTTCCTCGAGGTAATGGGTGGTCAGCACGATCGTGTGGCCCTCGCGGTTCAGCCGCGAGATGAATTTCCACAGCGTCTGGCGCAATTCGACGTCGACGCCGGCGGTCGGTTCGTCGAGCACGATCACGGGCGGCCGGTGCACGAGCGCCTGCGCGACCAGCACGCGGCGCTTCATCCCGCCCGACAGCGCGCGCATGTTCGCGTCGGCCTTCTCGGTGAGGTCGAGATTGGCCATCACTTCGTCGATCCAGTCGTCGTTGCGGCGCAGCCCGAAATAGCCGGACTGGATCCGCAGCGTCTCGCGGACGGTGAAGAACGGATCGAACACGAGTTCCTGCGGCACGACGCCGAGTGCACGACGCGCGCCACGGAAGTCCTTGACGACGTCGTGACCGCGCACCGAGATACTGCCTTCGTCGGCCCGGGCAAGCCCGGCGAGGATACTGATGAGCGTGGTCTTGCCTGCGCCGTTGGGGCCGAGCAGACCGAAAAACTCGCCCTCCTCGACCGACAGGCTGACGCCCTTGAGCGCCTGAAGCGACTTGTAGCGCTTCTTGACGTGACGGATTTCTATGGCTGACATGACTGTGCGCGACGCCAGGGCCGCGACGCCTATTCTGTGCTTGCTGCGAATGAAAATGGGGGCCGGACGCCGATTGGCTGCCCCGCAAAACGCTTGATTATAGGGCAAACCGGCTGGTGAAGCCGGTGCCGGAGGCACGCGGCCTGAAGCTTGCGCGCGCCGGGCGGCGCGGCAGGCTCCGGTCGGACAGGGTCAATGTCGCCCGGTGCCTTCGATGAGCGTGTCGACGCCGTAGGCGCGCGCGAGGCTGGCGAGCTTCGGCGGGAGATTGAGGATGTCGAGGGTCGCACCGCGCGCTTTGGCGGCACGTTGCCATGCGAGCAGCACGGCGAGCGCGGACGAGTCGAACTGCGTCAGCGCCGCGCAATCGACGGCGGTCGCGCCCGCGCCGATGCGCACAAGACCGTCCGCGAGCGCGGACTTCGCGCTCGCGACGGTCAGCGAGGAGCCGGCTTCGAAGCCGCTCACGACGCTTGCTTGCCGGCGGCAAGTTGCTGGTTGCGCTGCGTGAGGAACTGGATCAGGCCGTCCACGCCGCTTTGCTGGATCTTCTCGTTGAACTGCTGCTGGTACGTCTGGATCAGCCACGCGCCGAGCACGTTCAGGTCATACACCTTCCAGCCGCTCGCCGACTTGTACAGGCGGTAATCGATCTGGACCGGCTGGCCGTTGTTCATCGCAACCGTCTTGACCACGACATCGGTATCGGCCGGATCGGCGCGGAACGGCGGGTACTGGATCTGCTGGTCCGGCTTCAGTTGCGCCAGCGCGCCCGAATACGTGCGGATCAGCAGCAGCTTGAACTGCTCCTGAACCTGCTGCTGCTGCTCGGCCGTCGCCGTGCGCCAGTTGCGGCCCATCGCGAGCTGCGTGGTGCGGCGGAAATCGGTGTACGGCAGGATGTCCTTGTTGACGATCGTGATGATGCGGTTGGTGTCGCCCTGCTTGATCGTCTGCGCCTTGACTTCGTCGAGCACCTGCTGCGTCGCGGTCTTGATCAGCGCCTGCGGGTTCGACTGGTCGACTTGCGCGTGAGCCGCGCTGCCGAACGAGAACAGCGCCGCGAAAACGGGGATCAGGAACAGTTTTTTCATCATGGTGACCTGCATATGAGTCGATGCGGAGGTTGGAGCAGGTAGCTTACGCGCAAGTTCGCGCACGCTACCGACTGAATCGTTTCCGGCTGTAACGAATGTAAATCCGTCAGTGCAGCCGGATGCTCGGGAAGCGGAACCCGCCCGGCGACGGCGGCGCCACCTGCATCGGCGGCACGCTCGTTTCGCTGGCCGGGTTCGGCGATCCGGCCGTGGCGCCCGAAGCCGGCGCGGCCACTGCCGCGCCCGCCGGCGCCTTCGCACCGCCTGCCGCCGCTGCGCCGGCCGCCGGCGCCGCGCCGTCGTCCGGCAGGTCGTACTTCGGCAGCGCGTCGTTGCTCGCCGTCGAGCCGGCTTCGCCACGCGCGTTGTCGATCAGCGCCTGGCGGCGCTGCAGGTACGCGTTGCGCACGAACGAATACTTGTCGAGCGCCGCGGCGTTCAGCACGTCGCCCGCGCCGAGCAGGTTCGCGCGCGTATTGACGAGGTTCACGCCGAACAGGCCGTAGCCCACGCCATCCGGCTTCACATAGGTGAGGGGGTTGCCAACGTAGTCGACGCCCAGGCCGGCCGTGTCGCGCACCGTGCTCGGGCCGAGCAGCGGCAGCACCAGGTACGGGCCCGACGGCATGCCGTAGCGGCCCATCGTGATCCCGAAGTCGGCCGTGTGCTTCGGCAGCTTCGCAATCGTCGCGACGTCGAACAGGCCGCCGACGCCGAACACCGTGTTGATCACCACGCGCATCAGGTCGCCGACGCCGTCCGCGATCCGCAGCTGCACGATGTTGTTCGCCGCGATGTAGACGTCGCCGATGTTCGAGAAGAAGTTCGTCACGCTGTCGCGCACCGGCTGCGGCACCACGTACTGGTAGCCCTGCGCGACCGGCTTCAGCGCATACGTATCGACCGTGTCGTTGAACTTGTACATCGACCGGTTGAAACCTTCGAGCGGATCGCCCTTGGTCGGCGTCTGCACGGTCGCGCAGCCGCTCAACGCGGCGACTGCCGCTACCGCCAGTGCGGCGTGCCTGATGCGGATCGTCTGCATGGTCATTACCCTCTGTATTCTCTCGTGTGGTTATTGAGCCGCCGAACCGGACGCGGCGGACACCGCCGATGCCGGCACCGACACCGGTGCAGGCGCGACCGGTGCACCGGCTGCCGGCTTCGCACCGCCCGCATCGGCGGCCTTGCTATACAGGAACTGGCCGATCAGGTTCTCGAGCACGATCGCCGATTGCGTCATCGTGATCGTATCGCCCGCCTTCAGCATTTCGGTGTCGCCGCCCGGCTCGAGACCGATATATTGCTCGCCGAGCAGGCCCGACGTCAGGATCTTCGCGGACGAATCCTTCGGGAACGGGAACTGGCCGTCGATATCGATCGTGACGAGCGCCTGGTACGTGTTCGTGTCGAAGCCGACCGTCTTCACGCGGCCGACCACGACACCCGCGCTCTTCACGGCCGCACGCGGCTTCAGCCCGCCGATATTGTCGAATTTCATCTTCACCGAATAGGTCGGCTGAAACGACAGCGAGCTCATGTTGCCGACCTTCAGCGCCAGGAACAGCACCGCAAGGAAGCCCACCACCACGAACAGGCCGACCCAGAAGTCGAGAGCAGTCTTTTTCATCGTCATCCCAAAATTTGGCTTGGCTGAGGCTTAGCTGAACATCAGCGCGGTCAGCAGGAAATCGAGGCCGAGTACGGCGAGCGACGCGAACACGACCGTCTTGGTGGTCGCGCGCGACACGCCCTCGGGCGTGGGCTTCGCTTCATACCCTTGAAACAGCGCAATGAAGGTCACGGCGAACCCGAACACGATGCTCTTCAGCACGCCGTTGCCGACGTCGGCCCAGACCTGGACCCCGCCCTGCATCTGCGACCAGAACGCACCCGGATCGACGCCGATCAGCACGACGCCGACGATATAACCGCCGAGCACGCCGACTGCGCTGAAGATCGCGGCCAGGAGCGGCATCGCGATGATGCCCGCCCACATGCGCGGCGCGATCACGTTCTTGATCGGGTCCACCGCCATCATCTCGAGCGCGGTGAGCTGCTCGCCGGCTTTCATCAGACCGATCTCGGCCGTGAGCGACGTGCCCGCGCGGCCCGCGAACAGCAGCGCGGTGACGACCGGCCCGAGCTCGCGCACGAGCGACAGCGCGACCAGCAGGCCGAGCGCCTGCTCGGAACCGTAGCGGTTCAGCGTGTAATACCCCTGCAGGCCGAGCACGAAGCCGACGAACAGCCCCGACACGGCAATGATCACGAACGAATAGTTGCCGAGGAAGTGGATCTGCTTCGTGACCAGCCGCGGCCGGCGCAGCAGCGGGAAGAATTCCAGCACGAGGCGCACGAACAGCCGCGTGCCGTAGCCCGCGCGCTCGAGGCCGCCAATGACGAAACGTCCGATCGCGCTGATCATGCGCGCCCTCCGCCGAGCCCGAAATCCGCTGCGAGCGGCGGGCTCGTGTAATGAAATTTGAACGGGCCATCCGGCGCACCGTCGATGAACTGCCGCACGCTCGGATCGGTCGATGCGCGCAGTTCGTCGGGCGTGCCCTGCGCGAGCACGCCACCGTTGGCCAGGAAATACACGTAGTCGGCGATCGCGAACGATTCGGGCACGTCGTGCGTAACGAGGATCGACGTGGCGCCCAGCGCCTGGTTCAGCGTGCGGATCAGGTTCGCGGTGATGCCGAGCGAGATCGGATCGAGGCCCGCAAACGGCTCGTCGTACATGATGAGCTGCGGATCGAGCGCGATCGCGCGCGCGAGCGCGATGCGGCGCGCCATCCCGCCCGACACCTCGGACGGCATCAGGTCGCGCGCGCCGCGCAGCCCGACCGCGTTGAGCTTCATCAGCACGAGGTCGCGGATCAGGTCTTCGGGCAGGTCAGTATGCTCGCGCAGCGCGAACGCGACGTTCTCGAATACCGACATGTCGGTGAACAGCGCGCCGAACTGGAACAGCATGCCCATCTTGCGGCGCAGCGCGTACAGGCCGTCGCGCGTTTGCGCGCCGACATCGGCGCCGTCGAACAGCACCTGGCCGCGGCGCGCTCGCACGAGCCCGCCGATCAGGCGCAGCACGGTCGTCTTGCCGCAACCCGACCCGCCCATGACCGCAACGACCTGCCCGCGCCCGAAGCGCAGGTTCAGGTTGGACAGGACGAGGCGGTCGCCGTAGCCAAAGTCGACGTCGCGAAGTTCCAGCAGTGTCTCGGTAGGAGTGGGGCTCACGGAGCGGACAGTCCTTTTACGCAGAACGCCGAATTATAGGGCCTGCCTTGGAATGATGTCGTGACGCCGCTTCAGCCCCTGCGGTCAATGATTGTCAAATTGTCCGGGAAAGCATTGCTGCAATGCAGCAATGGCGGTCCGATAGTCGGCCGCGCCCGTCACCGCACTGACCACCGCGACACTGCCGACGCCCGTTGCCAGCACGGCCGGCAGCGCGTCGAGCCCCACCCCGCCGATCGCGACGAGCGGCGCCCGCGCGCCCGCGAAGCGCGCATAACGGGCGATCCGGGCGAGGCCCTGTGGCGGCGCAGCAACGGCCTTGGTCGCGGTCGCATACACCGGGCCGAGCGCGAGGTAGCTCGGGCGCTCATGCAGCGCCCGCAACATTTCGTAATAACCGTGGCTCGAAAGTCCGAGCCGCAGGCCCGCCCCCGCGATCGCGGCCAGATCGGCCGTTTCGAGGTCTTCCTGGCCCAGATGAACGCCGTACGCACCCTCTTCTGCAGCGATCTGCCAGTGATCGTTGATGAACACGCGCGCATCGGGATAGCGGCGCCCGGCCGCGACCGCGCGCGCGATGTCCCGCCGCAAGGTATCCGGCGTCGCGCCTTTCACACGCAGTTGCACGGTTCGCACGCCGCAATCGAGCACGCGTTCGACCCATTCGGCGTCCGGCACGACCGGATAAAGGCCGAGTTGCGCGGGGCACGGCGCGAATGCCGGTTGGGGCGCGGCCGGCAGCCCGGCGACACGCGGGAACCGCGCGGCGTCGACCGGCCACGCATCGGCGGCGCGCGTTTCGTCGCCGTCGCGCCACGCCAGCGCCAGCACCAGCGCATCGACCGGCGCAAAGCCGCAGTCGAGAAACGCGGCGAGCGCGGCGATCCAGTCGTCCGCGAGCGGATGCGCGGCGTCGAGCGCGTAGCGCGCGCCCGCCGTGTGCAACACCGCGCCCTGCTCGCCGAATTCGATCGCAATCGCGCCCGGTGCCGCCGCGGGCCGCGAAGCGGCCGACGCGCGCGCCTGCGCGGCGCGGTCGCCGGCCGATACGATCAGCACATCGCCGTCGGCCGGCGCGTCGGGCACCGCAACGCAGAGCCGCCATGGCGCGGCGCCGCCCGGCCAGTCGCCGAGCCGGGCGCGAATCCGTTCGGCCGCTTCGGCCAGTTCGTCCGCCGGCGGCCAGAATGCATCCGCGAAACGCGCACTCATGCGCCACCTCCGTCCTGGTGCCAGAACGGCATCCCGACGACCGGCGTGCTCGCATGCGCGGTCTCGCGCGCATCCATCGGCCCGGCGAGGTACGCGGCACGGCCGGCCTCGACACCCTGCGCAAACGCGCGCGCCATGATCTCGGGGTGCGTGGCCTGCGACACGGCGGTGTTCAGCAACACGCCGTCGAAGCCCCACTCCATCACCTGGCACGCATGCGACGGCACGCCGAGCCCCGCGTCGACGATCAGCGGCACGTCGGGCAGCCGCTCGCGCAGCACGCGCAGGCCGTACGGGTTCACGACGCCCTTGCCCGTGCCGATCGGTGCGCCCCACGGCATCAGCGCCTCGCAGCCGACGTCGAGCAGGCGCCGGCCGATCACCAGATCCTCGGTGCAGTACGGCAGCACCTTGAAACCGTCCTTGACCAGTTGCGCGGCTGCTTCGATCAGGCCGACCGGGTCGGGCTGCAACGTGTAGTCGTCGCCGATCAGTTCGAGCTTGATCCAGTCGGTGCCGAACACCTCGCGCGCCATGTGCGCGGTCGTCACGGCTTCGGCGACGGTCTGGCAGCCGGCCGTGTTCGGCAGCAGCGGCACCGCGTGGCGCTTGAGCAGGTCGAAGAAGCCGGCTTCGGCCGTACCGCCCGTCATCTGGCGGCGCAGCGCGACCGTCACCATCCCGGGACTCGACGCGGCGATCGAATCGGACAGCGACTGCAGCGACGGATAGCGCGACGTGCCGATCAGCACGCGGCTTGCGAATGTTTCGCCGTACAGCGTCAACGCGTCGGCGGAGGTGGGGGACGTCATGTCGTTTTCCTGGAAGAGCGGGGACGATCCGGCGGCGCTCAGCCGCCCGCGACGGGGTGCACGACGTCGAGCTTGTCGCCCGCCGCGAGTGCGCGCGCCGCGTGCTGCGTGCGCGCGACGAAGTTGCCGTTCAGCGCGACCGCGTACGGCGGACGCGCGCCGTACGCGGCGAGCGCGTCGGACACCGTTGCGCCGTCGGGCAACGTCAGGGTCTGTTGGTTGATCTGGATATCCATGAGGCTTCGTCGAATTCGGTCAGCGGTGCGCGTCAGGCCAGCTGGCGCGCGTCGTTGCGGTGATGAAGGAGCGTCGGCCAGCGCTGCGCGTCGCGCCACACGGCGAACGCGTCGGCATCGCCGAACGTGCCGCCGAGCGCGGCTTCGGCGACCGCGACCGCCGCGTGCGCGACTTCCGGCGCGATCATGAAGCCGTGCCGGTACAGGCCGTTGACGGCGAGCGTCGACGCGCCGTCCCAGATCACCGCCGGGCGATGATCGGGCAGCGTCGGCCGGCACTGCGCATTGAGTTCGAGGATGCGCGCCTCGCCGAATGCCGGATGCACGGAGAACGCCGCGCTCAGCAGTTCGAGCGCGGAGCGCACGCTGACGGGCGACATGTCCTCGCCCTCCACCTCGGTCGCGCCGATCACATAGAGATCGTCCTGCTTCGGCGCGATGTACAGCGGGTAGCGCGGATGCAGCAGCCGCACGGGCCGGGTGAGCCCGATGCCGGGCGCGCGCACGCGTGCGACTTCGCCGCGGATGCCGCGCAACGCGGGCAGCGCGGGTTTCGCGCCGAGCCCGCGGCAATCGATCGTGAAATGCGCGGCGGGCAGGTTCGCATCGTCGATCGTGACGTGCCAGTGCAGATCGACGCCGCGCTCGGCGAGGCCCGCCGCGAGCGCGCGCAGCGCCTGGCGATTGTCGAGCTGGCCTTCGTTCGGCAGCAGCAGGCCGCGTGCGAAGCGGCCCGCGAGCACCGGCTCGGCCGCATCGACCTGCGCACCGGCGAGCGTCACGAAACCGCGGTCGAACAGGTCGGCCGGCGCGTTCGCGCGCACGCGCCGCTCGAACAACGGCGCCTCCGCGCGATCCGCGTGATGCCAGACGACGAGCGTGCCGTGATGCTGGAAGAAGACGGGTTCGGGCAGTTCCGCGAGCCACTGCGGCCAGCGTGCGAGCGACGCGGCGCCGAGCTCGGTGATCAGCAGCTCCGCGCTCGCCGCTTCCGCGAGCGGCGCGAGCATCGCAGCCGCGATCCACGCGGCCGACTGCTCGCCGTCCGAGCCGCCGCGCTCGTAAAGCGCGACACGATGCCCGTCGCCGGCGAGCCGCCATGCGATCAGGCGGCCGACGAGGCCGCCGCCGAGCACCGCGAAATCGGGTCGGGAATCCCGGACGTTCATCGCGCACCCTCCGCGCAAGCGCGCACGACGAACGTCGATGCGAATGCGCACGCGCCGCCGTGTGCAAACACACGCGACATCGGGCCGGGAACCATGCAAAAGACTGAAGATTGTGCGGTCATCATTCCTTCCGTAACGCGCAAAGCGCGTACCCAAAAGGACGAAACCGGCAGCAAAGGCCGGCCGGGCGGGACAAGGGCGCTGACCATGTGGGATGGCAGCCAGCGCGACCCGGCGGGTTCAGAAACTTCCCTCGCCGGTATTACCCGGATCGGGTGCAAAGGGTTTTTCTCAGCCTCATCGCGCTGCCCGGAACATCTGCCGGCCGCGCCACAAAGCACCCCTGTTTCGTCGTCGGCCATTAGACCATAAAAGCGGAAAGCGCCGCAAACTGTCCCCCTTGCGGCAAATTCGCCGTCGTGCCGCGCCGCTCTGGCACAATGCCCGCAGGCCGGCCGCGCGAGCGGCCGGTTGCCGCGTCACCGCCGGCCTTAAGTGCCGTTTAAGACGCGCGGGCGACCATCCGGACGCCCGCCGTCAGTCGGCGCCGCGTCCCGGCATGCCGTATCGCGGCGCGCGCCCGGCTTCGCCCGGCCCGCGCGCCGGCTACTCATCAGGAAGCACATGACCCAATCGATCGATCCCGTCCGCTCCGCCTCCGACGCGCCGCAGGACGAGCGTCCGGTATCCGCATGGAGCCTCGTCAAGCCCTACTGGGTATCGTCCGAATGGAAAATCGCATGGGGCCTGCTGGTCGCGATCATCGCGATCAACCTCTGCGTGGTCTGGATCAACGTCCGGCTGAACAAGTGGAACGCGGAGTTCTACAACGCGCTGCAGTCGAAGGACGTCCACGACTTCCCGAACCTGCTGATGCAGTTCTCCGCGCTCGCATTCGCGTTCATCATCCTCGCCGTGTACGGCCGCTACCTGCGGCAGATGCTCGGCTTCCGCTGGCGCCAGTGGCTCACCGACCGCTTTCTCGGCCAGTGGCTCGGCGATCGCGCGTTCTACCGGATCGAGCGTGACCGTCTCGCCGACAACCCCGACCAGCGGATCACCGACGACCTCCAGTCGTTCGCGACGACCACCCTCGCGCTGTCGCTCGACCTGCTGTCGACGGTCGTCACGCTCGTGTCGTTCATCACGATTTTGTGGTCGCTCGCCGGCGCGCTGACGATTTCGCTCGGCGCGACGCCGATCGCGATCCCCGGCTACATGGTGTGGGCGGCCGCGCTGTACGCGGTGGTCGGCTCGCTGATCATCCAGAAGGTCGGCCATCCGCTCGTGTCGATCAACTACCAGCAGCAGCGCGTCGAGGCCGACTTCCGCTTCGGGCTGATCCGCGTGCGCGAGAACGCCGAGCAGATCGCGTTCTACGACGGCGAGAAGACCGAGACCGGTAACGCGCAAAACCTCTTCGCGCGCATCCGCGACAACTGGTGGCGCGTGATGAAGTACACGAAGCGGCTCACGTTCGTGCTGAGCTTCTACGGGCAGATCGCGATCATCTTCCCGCTCGTCGTCGCCGCGCCGCGCTATTTCGCGGGTGCGTTCTCGTTCGGCGTGCTGATGCAGATCTCGTCCGCGTTCGGCACCGTCAGCGATTCGTTCTCGTGGTTCATCAACAGCTACTCGACCCTCGTCGAATGGCGCGCCACCGTCAACCGTCTGCGCGAATTCAAGCGCGTGATGGGCACGTCGCACCTGAAGGAAAGCCTGTCGCCCGCGACCGAGCACGGCGGCATCAACCTGCACTACGTCGACGACGTGACGCTGTCGACGTCATCGCTCAAGCTCGCGCTGCCGAACGGCAACGCGCTCGCGAACATCGGCAGCGTCACGATCGAGCCCGGCTCGCGCTGGCTCGTGATCGGCAAGTCGGGTTCCGGCAAGAGCACGTTCATGCGCGCGCTCGCGGGCCTGTGGCCGTTCGGCGACGGCGCGATCGATGCGCCGGTCGGCGCGCGAATGATGTTCGTGCCGCAGACGAGCTATCTGCCGATCGGCACGCTGAAGGCCGCGCTCACCTATCCGGCGACGGCCGACGCGTTCAGCGACGATGCCTGCCGCGACGCGCTGCGCGCATGCCGCCTCGAGGATTACGTCGAGCGCCTCGGCGAGACCGCGCACTGGACCCGCGTGCTGTCGCCGGGCGAACAGCAGCGCCTGGCCGGCGCACGCGTGCTGCTGCACAAGCCCGACTTCCTGTTCCTCGACGAAGCGACGAGCGCGCTCGACGCCGACAACGAGGCACGCCTCTATCACCTGTTCGCCGAACGGCTGCCGAAGGCCGCGATCGTCAGCATCGCGCACCGCGAGTCGCTGGCCGCGTTCCATGTCGGCACGATCAACGTCGAGCGCGTGAGCGACAGCGACAAGGTCGCGGCGTAAGCGCACGCGGCGCGCACATCGCAAGGATCGCGCCCGTCACCGGCGCCGGTTCGGGGCTCGGGGCTCGGGGCTCGGGGCTCGGGGCTCGGGGCTCGGGGCTCGGGACTCGGCTCGGGACTCGGCTCGGGACTCGGCTCGGGGCTCGGCGCGGCGCTTGCGCGGCGACTCGCGGGTCGCGGGTCGCGGGTCGCAGGTCGCAGGTCGCAGGTCGCAGGTCGCAGGTCGCAGGTCGCAGGTCGCGGCATGGTATTGGCGCTGCACAGCGCACGGCTCGCCGAAGGCTCCCGTGCGCGCACGGCGCGGCGCGGCGTGCGTCACGCTCTCTGGCGATCTCGGAGACCTCGGTAAGCCGGGCTGAACGATGTCGATGGGTTCGGAAAAGGTGATGGTGGATCTCGTCACCGGGAGAGGACCGAAGATCGATCCATCGGGGTGGACGCTCGCCCGCTACGGGTAGCAGGCCGGACGTCGCACGACGTCGCCGGAGCGCCACAGCGGCAAGCCCGCATGCGGCACGACAAAGATGGCGGCCGGCCTTCGCCCGGCCGCGCCGGCACGGCTCACCCCGCTGCCGCGCCGTCCGCCCGCGCAATCGGCGCCGACACGATCGGCCAATGCGACACGCCTTCGTGCGACAACCGGCTTTCGAACAGCGTGAGCGCGTCGAACCGCAGCACGACCGGCCGCTTCACCGCACCGCCGTGCGCCGGCTGCCCGACCGCATCGTGCGGCAGCCGCGCGAGCGTCACGTGCGGACGGAACGGCCGCCGGTCAGCCGGTACGCCGAGCTCGCGCAGCTTCGCCGACAGCGCGGCATTCAACGCAGCACACGCCGGCTCGGCGGCCAGTTCCGCGACGATCAGCCGCGCGCGCGGCAGGCTCGGCCACCACGCGATCCGTTCGACCGGCACCAACGGCAGCGCATGCGCGGCCGCAAGCGTCGGCAGGTACGCGGCCAGCGCGTCGCAGCACGCCCGCTCGATCGCGCCGACGAACGCGAGCGTCACATGCAGTTGCGCGGGCAGCGGACGCCGCGCGCCACGGGTAACCGGCAACGCGTGCAGCGCGTCGCGCGATGCCGCATCGGGCATCAGCGCGACGAACACGCGCAGCCGGTCGCCGTTCATGACTCGCGCACCACCGCGCGCGGCACGCTGTCGGCTTCGGCCGCGGCCGGACGCTGCGGCAGCGGGCCATGCTCGCCCCACACGTCGGTCGGCAGCACGTTCGCGAGTTCCGGAATCGTGTTGCGCGTGAACACCGGATCGGCAACGCCTTGAGCGCGCTGGCGGCGATAGTCGGCCCACGCGGCGTGCGCATACTTGCCGAGTGCGAGGATCGCGATCAGGTTGATGATCGCCATCAGCCCCATGCTCGTATCGGCCATCGCCCACACGAGCGGCAGTTGCCCGACGCTGCCGAACATCACCATGCCGAGCACCGCGATGCGGAATAGCGGCAGCACGCCGCGCCGCTTCGTGATGAATTCGACGTTGCCTTCCGCATACGCGTAGTTGCCGATCACCGACGAATACGCGAAGAAGAAGATCGCGAACGCCATGTAGATGCCGCCCCAGCCGCCCACGTGGCTCGCGATCGCGCGCTGCGTGAGCGCCGCGCCTTCCATGCCGGTGCCCAGTTCGTACTGGCCCGACAGCAGGATCACGAAGGCGGTCGCGCTGCAGATCACGATCGTGTCGACGAACACGCCGAGCATCTGGATCAGCCCCTGCACGACCGGATGCCGCGTGCTGGCGGTCGCCGCCGCATTCGGTGCACTGCCCATGCCGGCCTCGTTCGAGAACAGCCCGCGCTTCACGCCCATCGCGACCGCCTGGCTGACCGCATAGCCCGTCAGGCCGCCCGCCGCCTGCTCGAGACCGAACGCGCTCTTCACGATCAACTCGATCACGCCCGGCACCAGCGCGATGTGCGTCGCGACCGCATAGACCGCGAGCGCGAGGTAGCCGATTGCCATCAGCGGCACGATCACCTGCGCAACCGCCGCGATCCGGCGGATCCCGCCGAAGATGATCGGTGCGGTCAGCAGCACGAGCCCGAGACCGACGCTCGCGCGGCTCCAGCCGAACGACGTGTCGAACGCATCGGCGATCGCGTTGGCCTGCACCGCGTTGAACACGAAGCCGAACGCGAGGATCAGCGACAGCGAGAACAGCACGCCGAAGCCGCGCGAGCGCAGGCCCGTCTGGATGTAGTACGCGGGGCCGCCGCGATAGCTGCCGTCCGGGTGCGACACCTTGAAGATCTGCGCGAGCGTCGCCTCGACGAACGCGGACGACATCCCGACCAGCGCCGTCATCCACATCCAGAAGATCGCGCCGGGCCCGCCGACCGTCAGCGCGACCGCGACGCCGGCGATGTTGCCGGTCCCCACGCGGCTCGCGAGCCCGGTCGCGAACGCCTGGAACGACGAGATGCTGCCCGGCTCGCCCTTGCTGCCGACCAGCTTCATGCTGAGGAACAGCGCCTTCAGCTGGATCATCCTGAACCGCAGCGTGAACCACACGCCCACGCCGAGCAGCAGCGCGATCAGCACGTAGTTCCACAGCACGCCGTTGACGGCGTCGATCAGCCCTTGCACGAATGCTTCCATCCAGAGTCCTTGTAAATAGGGTCAGTCATATGTGATGGCCGCTCGCTTCACGGCCGGAGGGGCGACATGATATGACAATTTGCAAGGATCATTACAAAACGAAAGCTTTGAGATGCCGGGAAATCGCCGCCGGATGTGATCAGATTAGGCGACGCTTCGCGAAAATGCGGGGGTGGGCCGGGTGCGACTGCCCGGCAGGGCGATGCGCCCGGAGGACCATGAATCGTACGCTGCCGAGAGCTTCAGCCGAAATCGCCGTCTCGCTCGTCACGAAACCTCCGGACACCTTCATGATCCCGACCGTCACCCGTTGCGTCGTTCGCCTGACCTTTATCCTGATCGCGGCAGCCGCCGCGCTTGCGTTGCTCTTGCTCTTCGTCGTCGGAATGGCGAGATACGAGCGAGACGAAGGCATGTGCCCCAACGCATCGATCGCGGAGCTTGAGGCAGGGATTCTTGCTTTCGCGAAAGCGCAGGGGAGCCTTACCGACGAAGTTGAATTCGTCGGCACGCCCCGCTACCACACCGACACGCTCGGCTGGTGGAGATTCGATCTGAGATCGGGCGACGCCAGCTACGTCGCGACGATCGCTTGCGACGGCCGCGTCACCGGCTTCGGAAGAATCCAGATGCTTCCGCTCGCGCCGGCGAAACCAGCGCATTGACGTCGTTCGGCCCCCAGCATCATCGATACTGGCCGCACCATAAAAAAACCGGGCGCCCTTTCGGACGCCCGGCTGATACCGCGATGCTGCTCGACCCGCGCTTACCGCGGCAGGCTCGAATGCCCCATCAGGTACGCATCGACCGACCGCGCGCACTGGCGGCCTTCGCGGATCGCCCACACCACGAGCGACTGGCCACGGCGCATGTCGCCCGCCGCGAACACCTTGTCGACCGACGTGTAGTACGAGCGATCGCCTTCGGTTGCAGCGCGTGCATTGCCGCGCGCATCCTTCGCGACGCCGAACGCTTCGAGCACGGGCGCTGCCGGCTGCGTGAAGCCCATCGCGAGCAGCACGAGGTCGGCTTTCATCTCGAACTCGGAGCCCGGCACTTCCTGCATCTTGCCGTCCTTCCACTCGACGCGCACCGCGATCAGCTTCTCGACCTTGCCGTTCTTGCCTTCGAGGCGCTTCGTCGCGACCGCCCAGTCGCGCTCGCAACCTTCCTCATGCGACGACGACGTGCGCAGCTTGATCGGCCAGTACGGCCACACGAGCGGCTTGTTTTCCTCTTCCGGCGGCTGCGGCAGCAGCTCGAACTGCGTGACGTGCTTCGCGCCGTGACGGTTCGACGTGCCGACGCAGTCGGAACCCGTATCGCCGCCGCCGATCACGATCACGTGCTTGCCCTTCGCGAGCAGCTGGTCGACGAGCTTGTCGCCCGCGTTCACGCGGTTCTGCTGCGGCAGGAAGTCCATCGCGTAATGCACGCCCGCGAGTTCGCGGCCCGGCACCGGCAGGTCGCGCGGCGTTTCCGAACCACCGGCGATCACGACCGCGTCGAATTCTTCCTTCAGCGTGTCCGGCGAGATGGTTTCCTTCGCGAGGCTGCCGATCGACTCGGGCAGCTGATCCTTGCCGATGAACACGCTGGTGCGGAACGTCACGCCTTCCGCTTCCATCTGGCGCATGCGGCGGTCGATCAGCCACTTCTCGAGCTTGAAGTCGGGGATCCCGTAGCGCAGCAGGCCGCCGACGCGATCGTTCTTCTCGAACACCGTCACGTCGTGGCCCGCGCGCGCGAGCTGCTGCGCGGCGGCGAGGCCCGCGGGGCCCGAGCCGACGACCGCGACCTTCTTGCCCGTCTTGTGCTCGGCCGGCAGCGGCTTCACCCAGCCTTCCGCCCAGGCCTTGTCGATGATCGCGTGCTCGATCGACTTGATGCCGACCGGGTCGTCGTTGATCCCGAGCGTGCATGCCGACTCGCACGGTGCCGGGCAGATGCGGCCCGTGAATTCCGGGAAGTTGTTGGTCGAGTGCAGGACTTCGATCGCCTGCTGCCAGTCCTGCCGGTAAACGAGATCGTTGAAGTCCGGAATGATGTTGTTGACCGGGCAGCCGTTGTTGCAGAACGGGATGCCGCAATCCATGCAGCGTGCGCCCTGGACCTTCGCGTCCGCGTCGGTCAGTGCCGCGACGAATTCCTTGTAGTGCTTCACGCGCGTGAGCGGTGCTTCGTACGCCTCGTGGCGGCGTTCGAACTCCAGAAAACCGGTTGCCTTGCCCATAAGGTGCTCTTCTGTTCGGTGTATCGGGTGGGGGAGCCGCGCGCGGCAATCATGCGCGCGCGGCATTCGCTATGTCGTTCGTCGCTCAGGCGGCCAGTTCTTCCTTCGCCGCCTTCTTCGCACCGATCTCGCCCAGCGCGCGCTTGTATTCGTGCGGGAACACCTTCACGAACTGGCGGCGCGCCGCGTCCCAGTTTTCCAGCAGCGACTTCGCGCGCGGCGAACCCGTGAACTGGAAATGACGCTCGACGAGCCCCTTGAGCAGCGCTTCGTCCGTCATGCCCGCATGCCAGAGCGCGCGGTCGACCGTGCGCTCCTGCTCGGCCTGCTGCAGCACCGGCTCGAGCGCGACCATCGACTTGTTGCACTTCGCCGCGAACGTGCCTTCCGGATCGTAGATGTACGCGAGACCGCCCGACATGCCGGCCGCGAAGTTGCGCCCGGTCTCGCCGAGCACGACGACCGTACCGCCCGTCATGTATTCGCAACCGTGATCGCCCGTGCCTTCGACGACCGCCGTCGCGCCCGAGTTACGCACGCAGAAGCGCTCGCCCGCGACGCCGCGGAAGAACGATTCGCCTTCGATCGCGCCGTACATCACCGTGTTGCCGCAGATGATGTTTTCCTCGGACTTGCCGCGGAAGTCGTTGGTCGGACGGATGATGATCCGGCCGCCCGACAGGCCCTTGCCGACGTAGTCGTTGCCGTCGCCGACGAGGTCGAGCGTCACGCCCTTCGCGAGGAACGCGCCGAAGCTCTGTCCGGCCGTGCCCTTCAGCTGGATGTGCACCGCATCGTCGGCCAGGCCGTCGTGGCCGTGCTTCTTCGCGATCACGCCTGACAGCATCGCGCCGACCGTGCGGTTCACGTTGCGCACCGGCTGGATGAACGACACATGCTCGCCGTTCTCGATCGCGGCCTTCGCCTTCTCGATCAGCACGTGGTCGAGCGCGCGCTCGAGGCCGTGATCCTGCACGTCGACGTGACGCGGCGCGACGTCCTCGCACTCTTCCGGCTGGTAGAACACGCGCGAGAAGTCGAGGCCCTTCGCCTTCCAGTGCTCGATGCCCTTGCGGGTGTCGAGCAGGTCGGCGCGGCCGATCAGGTCGTCGAACTTCGCGACGCCGAGCTGCGCCATGATCTCGCGCACTTCCTCGGCGACGAAGAAGAAGTAGTTCACGACGTGCTCGGGCTGGCCCTGGAACTTCGCACGCAGCACCGGATCCTGCGTCGCGACGCCGACCGGGCACGTGTTCAGGTGGCACTTGCGCATCATGATGCAGCCTTCGACGACGAGCGGTGCCGTCGCGAAGCCGAATTCGTCCGCGCCGAGCAGCGCGCCGATCACGACGTCACGGCCCGTCTTCATCTGGCCGTCGGCCTGCACGCGGATGCGGCCGCGCAGGCGGTTCAGCACCAGCGTCTGCTGCGTTTCGGCGAGGCCGAGTTCCCACGGCGTGCCCGCGTGCTTGACCGACGACAGCGGCGACGCACCCGTGCCGCCGTCATGGCCGGCGATCACGACGTGATCGGCCTTCGCCTTCGCGACACCGGCCGCGACCGTGCCGACGCCCACTTCCGACACAAGCTTCACGGAGATGCTCGAGCTCGGGTTCACGTTCTTCAGGTCGTGGATCAGCTGCGCCAGATCCTCGATCGAGTAGATGTCGTGGTGCGGCGGCGGCGAGATCAGGCCGACACCCGGCACCGAGTAACGCAGCTTGCCGATGTATTCCGACACCTTGTGGCCCGGCAACTGGCCGCCTTCGCCCGGCTTCGCGCCCTGCGCCATCTTGATCTGGATCTGGTCGGCCGACGCGAGGTACTCGGCGGTGACGCCGAAGCGGCCCGACGCGACCTGCTTGATCTTCGAGCGCAGCGAATCGCCGTCCTTCAGCGGAATGTCGCTGACGATCTCGTCGCCGATCACCGACTTCAGCGTCTCGCCGGCCTTGATCGGAATGCCGCGCAGCTCGTTGCGGTAGCGCTTCTGGTCCTCGCCGCCTTCGCCGGTGTTCGACTTGCCGCCGATCCGGTTCATCGCGACCGCGAGGGTTGCGTGCGCTTCGGTGCTGATCGAACCGAGCGACATCGCGCCCGTCGCAAAGCGCTTGACGATGTCCTTCGCCGATTCGACGTCGTCGATCGGGATCGCCTTGGTCGGCTCGACCTTGAACTCGAACAGGCCGCGGAACGTCATGTGACGCTTGGTCTGGTCGTTGATCAGGTGCGCGTATTCCTTGTACGTCTGGTACGAGTTGCTGCGCGTCGCGTGCTGCAGCTTCGCGATCGAATCCGGCGTCCACATGTGGTCTTCGCCACGCACGCGGTACGCGTACTCGCCGCCCGCGTCGAGCATGTCGCGCAGGACCGGGTTGTCGCCGAACGCATCGCGGTGCAGGCGGATCGCTTCTTCCGCGACTTCGAACAGGCCGATGCCGCCAACCTTCGACGCCGTGCCCTTGAAGTACTTCTCGACCAGGTCGCTCGACAGGCCGAGCGCTTCGAAGATCTGCGCGCCCGTGTACGACATGTACGTCGAGATGCCCATCTTCGACATCACCTTCTGCAGGCCCTTGCCGACCGCCTTCGTGAAGTTGTAGACGGCCTTCTCCGGCGACAGGTCGCCCGGCAGCCCTTCCGCCATCTTCGCGAGCGTTTCCATCGCGAGGTACGGGTGCACGGCTTCCGCGCCGTAGCCCGCGAGCAGCGCGAAGTGGTGCGTCTCACGCGCGGAGCCCGTCTCGACGACGAGGCCCGTGCTCGTGCGCAGCCCTTGCTGGACGAGGTGCGAGTGGATCGCCGACGTGGCGAGCAGCGCCGGGATCGCGACATGCTCGGCGTCCGTCTTGCGGTCCGACACGATCAGCATGTTGTAGCCCGACTTCACCGCGTCGACGGCTTCCGCGCACAGCGACGCGAGGCGTGCCTCGATGCCTTCCTTGCCCCAAGCGACCGGGTAGCAGATGTTCAGTTCGTAGGCGCTGAACTTGCCGCCCGTGTACTGGTCGATCGCGCGGATCTTCGCGATGTCCTTGAAGTCGAGCACCGGCTGCGACACTTCGAGACGCATCGGCGGGTTGATGTTGTTCGTGTCGAGCAGGTTCGGCTTCGGGCCGATGAACGACACGAGCGACATGACCATGTTCTCGCGGATCGGGTCGATCGGCGGGTTCGTGACCTGCGCGAACAGCTGCTTGAAGTAGTGATAGAGCGTCTTGTTCTTGTTCGACATCACCGCAAGCGGCGAGTCGTTGCCCATCGAGCCGACGGCTTCTTCACCCTGCTGCGCCATCGGCGCCATCAGGAACTTCAGGTCTTCCTGCGTATAGCCGAACGCCTGCTGGCGATCAAGCAGCGCGGCGCCCTGCGTGCGGCCGGCCGCGACTTCCTCGGCCTTCGGCTCGATCTCGTCGAGCTTGATGCGCACGGCGTCGATCCAGCTCTTGTACGGCTTCGCGTTCGCGAGGTTGTCCTTCAGTTCCTTGTCGTCGATGATGCGGCCGTGTTCCATGTCGATCAGGAACATCTTGCCCGGCTGCAGGCGCCACTTCTTGACGATCTTCGATTCGGGGATCGGCAGCGTGCCGGCTTCCGACGCCATGATGACGAGGTCGTCGTCGGTCACGATGTAGCGCGCCGGGCGCAGGCCGTTACGGTCGAGCGTCGCACCGATCTGGCGGCCGTCGGTGAACGCGATCGCGGCCGGGCCGTCCCACGGCTCCATCATCGCGGCGTGGTATTCGTAGAACGCGCGGCGGTTCTCGTCCATCAGCGTGTGCTGTTCCCACGCTTCCGGGATCATCATCATCACCGCGTGCACGAGCGGGTAGCCGGCCATCACCAGCAGCTCGAGACAGTTGTCGAACGACGCGGTATCCGACTGGCCCGGGTAGATCAGCGGCCACAGCTTCGGCAGATCGTCGGCGAGCACGTGCGACGCGATCGCGCCGGTACGCGCGTTCAGCCAGTTCACGTTGCCCTTCACGGTGTTGATCTCGCCGTTGTGCGCGATCATCCGGTACGGGTGAGCCAGTTCCCACGCCGGGAACGTGTTGGTCGAGAAGCGCTGGTGCACGAGCGCGAGCGCCGACACGACGCGCGCGTCCTGCAGGTCGCGGTAGTACACGCCGACCTGGCCCGCGAGCAGCAGGCCCTTGTAGACGATCGTGCGCGCCGACATCGACGGCACGAAGTATTCCTTGCCGTGCTTGAGCTTCAGCGCCTGGATGCGGTGGCTCGCCGTCTTGCGGATCACATACAGCTTCCGCTCGAGCGCGTCCGTCACCATGATGTCCTTGCCGCGGCCGATGAAGATCTGGCGGATCAGCGGCTCGCTCGCCTTCACGGTCGGCGAAATCGGCATCGCATGGTCGACCGGCACGTCGCGCCAGCCGAGCACGACCTGGCCTTCGGCCTTCACCGTCCGCTCGAGCTCCTGCTCGCACGCGAGGCGCGATGCGTTTTCCTTCGGCAGGAAGATCATGCCGACCCCATATTCACCAGCCGGCGGCAGGTTCACGCCCTGCTTCGCCATTTCCTCGCGATAGAACGCGTCCGGGATCTGGATCAGGATGCCCGCGCCGTCGCCCATCAGCGGATCGGCGCCGACCGCGCCGCGGTGATCGAGGTTCTCGAGGATCTTCAGACCCTGCTGAATGATCTCGTGGCTCTTCTTGCCCTTGATGTGAGCGACGAAGCCGACGCCACAGGCGTCGTGTTCGTTTTGCGGGTCATACAGACCTTGTGCGGCGGGCACCGCGGCGAGCGGCTGCTGGTGGTCGTTCATGGGGACACCGTCGTAAAGGGGGCCTGGAGGCCGTTGAACCATTTTCTTGTTGCCGTCGATCCCGCTCCCGACGGGAGACGGCACGGCCGACAGTGGATGGGCATGCTTCGCCCGGGCCACCGGAATTCGGAATATACGCGACGAATCAAAGGAATAGCAACAAAAACCGCTTGATTGAACCCCAATTAAATGCATGCCTCGATCTGGTGCCATTTTATTGGGGCCGCATCATTTTGGTGCAAAAAGAAGCGGCGCCCGCAGCGCCGCCTCCTGAACCGCCATTCCCGGATTACTGCTGGATCGGCGGCGTGTTTTCACGCACCTTTCTGGGGCGTCCGCGCGGTAGCGGCGACACGCGCCGGTTCGCGGTACGCGCCGCCCACTCGCGATAATTCTCGCCGCCGAGCACCCAACCCTTCAACGTCGCCTGCTGCAACTGGTCGGCCTGCCGCTCGTCGAGCGGCTGCTCGCACAGCTCCTTGTACGCGCGCTGGCGGTCGAACGGCGTATTGCCGAGCGCCCAGTAGAGCGGATGGTCGGTGATCAGGCTGTCGACGGTGAGCCCGACGTGATGCCGGTAGCTCGACCAGCGATAAGCCTCGGGCGTCGCGACGAGCTGCGCGCGCACCGGGCTCATCTCGACCACGCGGCTCCCGAGCAGGAAATAGCGCTCGCCTTCGATCACCGTCGCGCGGTAGCGGCCTTCCCACAGGGTGCCGCGCCGCGAATAGCGCCGGTTGAAATGTGCGACATAGCGGCGGCCGACAGCCTGCATCGCTTTCGGCAGGCTCGCCTCGTCGCTCGGCGTCACGAGCAGTTGCACCTGGCGCGGCAGCAGCACGTAGGCGTGCACCGACAGGTGATGATCGCGCGCGGCGGCCTTCAGGCAATCGATGAAGAGTTCGTAGTCCTGGTCGTCGACGAACGCGGGTTGCTGATCCAGGCCGCGCAGTATCACGTGCTGCGGCTGGTCGGGAACGTAGAGTCGTGCTAACCGTGCCATGCTGAATGTCCGTTTGAACGCGTTAGGAAATACCCGGGGGTCCGATAGTGCGCACCTGCGTAGAATGCCTGTCCCGACAGGGCGCGGAAGCGTACGGTCGTACTAATCCTAGGGTGAAAACTCTAACTTACGAGCTTGTTTGGTTTTAAACGCAGTCGTCATAATGAGCACGCCTTACATCGGAGGAGACACAATGAAACGAAAACTGGCCATTACGGGGGCTGCAGCGCTCGCATTCACGTTTGCGGGCGGTACGGCACACGCACAATCCGCAGGCGATTTCTACGTCAGCACCGGCTGGCTGCACCTCGCGCCACAGGACAGCAGCGATCCGCTGTACCTCTACGGCGTCGGCGGCACGCCCGTCAACCAATCGATTCCCAACACGGGTGCTGGCATCAGCGACGCCGACACGCTCGCACTGGCGACCGGTTACTTCGTGACCGACCATATCGCCACCGAGTTCATTGCCGGCATTCCGCCGAAGTTCGACATCACCGGCAAGGGTCAGTTCGCGAATTTTGGTACGCTCGGCCGCGCGTACCAGTGGAGCCCCGCGCTCCTCCTCAAGTACTACTTCAACGACGCCAACGCGAAGTTCCGTCCGTATGTCGGCGTCGGCGCGACGTATATCTGGTTCACCGGCGCGAAGATCACGAACAGCGCGTTCGAAAACGGCGCGCTCGGCGGCCCGACCAGCGCACAGACCAGCAACCAGTGGGCGCCCGTGTTCAACGCCGGCTTCACGTACAACTTCACGAAACACTGGTTCGCCGGCCTCTCGATGTCGTACATCCCGGTCAGCGTGACCGCGACGTTCACGACCGCCAAGCGAACCCAGGTGGGCACCCTGACCGAAACGTCGAAAGCGCACATCTCGCTGAACCCGATCGTGACGTACCTGAACGTCGGCTACCGCTTCTAAGCGTAGTCGAATATTTGGGGAATGGTTAATCCTGCTGCAATTTGTAGCGGATTTTTCCTGACGTAACGTCTCCACGATGTAAAACGCCCCGGCGGGAAACCCGCCGGGGCGTCGCTTTTTTCGCGTCGGGCACGTTCCCGACACGGGTTTCACCGGCCGCCGTCGCGGCCGTCAGGCGATGTCGATGTCGTCCAGTGCCGTGGAGGCGATCAGGTCGATCCGGTCCGTGCAGACCGCGTCGACGCCCCAGCGCGCCAGTTCGCGTGCCCGTTCGAGGTCGTTTACCGTGTAAACCAGGATGCGCAACCCGGCCGCCTTGATCGCGCGCACGAGCGGTTCGTCGAGCTGTTTGTGGTCTGCATGCAACGAAACGCAGCCGAGCGCGCCGACCACTTGCGCGTGCCAGTCGTCCGGCACGGCCTCGTAGAGCATCCCGCGCGGCAGCGCCGGCGCCGTCGCGCGCGCCTGTTGCAGCGCATCGAACGAGAACGACGACAGGAGCGGCGGGACCGCGGCATCGCGCCAGTACGCGGCCGCGTCGGCCGCCACGCGCTGCCCGGTCTCGCGCTCGCGCCCCGGGCACGGCTTGATCTCGACATTGGCTGCCAGCCCGTGGGCGAGGCAGCGCGCCGCCGCCGCCTCGAGCGTCGGCATCCGCTCGCCCGCGAAGCGCGCGTCGAGCCACGCACCCGCGTCGAGCGCGGCCAGCGCGTCATAGCGCATGCCTGCCGCCGCGCCGTGACCGTTCGACGTGCGGTCGACCGTGTCGTCGTGCAGCAGGAACGTCACGTCGTCGGCCGACAGCTTCGCGTCGAACTCGACCATCCGGTGGCCACGGCGCGCGCCTTCGTCGAGCGCGGCGAGCGTGTTCTCCGGCGCGAGCGTGCCGCCGCCGCGATGGGCGACGACGCGCGGATAGGGCCAGTCGGTACGGGTTGTCATCGTCGGTCTCTCGGCTGGTACAGCAGGTTCAGGCGGCACGCTTGCCGGTCTCGGGATCGAAGAAATGCAGCCGGTGCGCAGGCAGCGCGGCCGCCAGCGCCGTGCCGCGCGCGGGGCGGTCTGCGTGCGGCAGGCGCACCGCAACATCGTGATTGCCCCAGCGGCCATGCGCGAGATTGTCCGCGCCGAGCAGCTCGCACGAATCGACCGGCAGCGTCGCCTGCGCGACGCCCGGCTGCGGCGTCATGTGCTCGGGACGCACGCCGAGCACCCAGTCGCGCCCGGTGGCGATCGCGGTACCGATGCCGGGCGCGCCGGCAACCGGCAGCGCAGGGCCGCCGCCTGCAACCGTAAACATCGCACCGTCGTCCGACAGCCGGCCGTGCATCAGGTTCATCGCGGGCGAGCCGATGAAGCCCGCGACGAACACCGTCGCCGGCTTCTCGTACACGTCGACCGGCGCACCGATCTGCTCCGCGTAGCCGCGGTTCATCACGATCACGCGCTGCGCGAGCGTCATCGCCTCGATCTGGTCGTGCGTCACGTAGACGCTCGTCGTCGCGAGCCGTGCATGCAGCCGCTGGATCTCGAGCCGCATCTGCACGCGCAATTTCGCGTCGAGGTTCGACAACGGCTCGTCGAACAGGAACACCGACGGCTCGCGCACGATCGCGCGCCCCATCGCGACGCGCTGCCGCTGGCCGCCCGACAGCTCGCGCGGCCGCCGTGCGAGCAGCGGCTCGAGCTCGAGGATCTTCGCGGCCGCGGCGACGCGCGAGTCGATCGTCGCGCGCTCGATCCCGCGGATCTTCAGCCCGTAGCCCATGTTCTGCGCGACCGTCATGTGCGGGTACAGCGCATAGTTCTGGAACACCATCGCGATGTCGCGATCCTTCGGCTCCAGCGCGTTGACGACGCGCTCGCCGATCGCGATCTCGCCGTCCGTCACCGTCTCGAGCCCCGCGATCATCCGCAGCAACGTCGACTTGCCGCAGCCCGACGGGCCGACCAGCACGATGAATTCGCCGTCGGCGATCTCCACGTCGATGCCATGCAGCACGTGCTGCTTGCCGTCGTAGGATTTCCTGACGCCCTTCAAGCTCAGCGCAGCCATACCTGGTCCTTCTCCCGGTTACCGTCCGTTGTTTATTTCTCGGAATCGACGAGGCCGCGCACGAACCAGCGCTGCATCGCCAGCACGACGACGAGCGGCGGGATCATCCCCAGCAGCGTCGCCGCCATCACGTATTGCCATTCGGTTGCGGCGTCGCCGCTCGCGATCATCGTCTTGATACCCACCACCGCCGTCGACAGCGATGCCTCCGTCGTGATCAGGATCGGCCACAGATACTGGTTCCAGCCGTAGATGAACGTGATCACGAACAGCGCCGCGATGCTCGTCTTCGACAGCGGCAGCACGACGTCCCAGAAGAACCGCAGCGGCCCCGCGCCGTCGATGCGCGCGGCATCCATCAGCTCGTCGGGCAGCGTCATGAAGAACTGGCGGAACAGGAACGTCGCGGTCGCCGATGCGATCAGCGGCAGCGTGAGCCCCGCATAGGTGTTCGTCAGGTGCAGCGTCGACACGACCTGCACGGTCGGGAAGATCCGCACCTCGACCGGCAGCATCAGCGTGATGAAGATCAGCCAGAACGCCGTGTTGCGGAACGGGAAGCGGAAATAGACGATCGCGTACGCGGACAGGATCGACACCGCGATCTTGCCCACCGCGATGCCGAGCGCCATCGCGAAGCTGTTCACGAGCAGGCGGCCGAACGGCGCCGTCGTGCCGCCGCTGCCGTGCCCCCAGATGTACGCGACGTTCTCGAACAGGTGCGTGCTCGGCACGAGCGACAGCGGCACCGTGAACACTTCCTGCGCGTTCATCGTCGCCGCGCAGAACGCAACGTAGACGGGAAACACGATCAGCACGACACCCGCGATCAGCACCGCGTGGCAGAACAGGTCGAAGCCCTTGCGATTCTCGATCATGCGTATTGCACCCTGCGTTCGACGAAGCGGAACTGGATCACCGTGAGCCCGACGACGATGATCATCAGCACGACCGACTGCGCGCCCGAGCTGCCGATGTCGAGCCCCTGGAAGCCCTCCGCGAAAATCTTGTAGATCAGCGTCTTGGTGCTTTGCGCGGGGCCGCCGCCGGTGGCCGCGTCGATCACCGGGAACGTGTCGAAGAAGGCGTACACGAGGTTCACGACCAGCAGGAAGAAACTGGTGGGCGACAGCAGCGGCAGCGCGATGTTGAAGAAGCGCCGCACCGGCCCGGCGCCGTCGATTGAGGCCGCCTCGATCAGCGAGCGCGGGATCGCCTGCAGGCCCGCATAGAAGAACAGGAAGTTGTAGCTCACCTGCTTCCACACCGACGCGAGCACGACGAGGAACATCGCCTGGCCGCCGTTCAGCGCGTGGTTCCACACGATGCCGCTCTTCGCGAGCGCATAGGTGATCAGGCCGATGCTCGGGTTGAACAGGAACGCCCACAGCACGGCGGCGATCGTCGGGGCGACCGCGTACGGCCAGATCAGCAGCGTGCGGTACACGCGTGCACCGCGGATCACGCGGTCGGCGCACGCGGCGAGGATCAGCGACACGACGAGCCCGCTCACCGTGACGAGCGAGCTGAACACGAGCGTCGTGCGGAACGAATCGAGATACAGCGGATCGGCGAACAGGTGCGTGAAGTTCGCGAAGCCGACGAATTCGCTCGACGTGCCGAACGCGTCCTGCATCTGCGTCGACTGCCACAGCGCGACGCCGGCCGGCCACAGGAAGAACACGGCGGTGATCGCGAGCTGCGGGGCGATCAGCAGGTACGGCAACAGGCTCGTGCCGAAACGGGAACGGGATTGCATCGCGGAGATCCGGTCAGGCGCAACGGAAAGGGGGGCGTGCCGCCGGCCGGCGCGTGCATCCATCCGGGATGCGGCGCGGCCGGCGGCACGGTGCGATGCGGGCTCAGCCGCCCGACTTCTCGAAGCGGCGCAGCAGTTCGTCGCCGCGCGAAGCCGCGGAATCGAGCGCATCCTTCGGCGACTTCTTCTGCGCCCAGACCTGCTCGAATTCCTCGTCGACCACCGTGCGGATCTGCGGCATGTTGCCGAGGCGCAGCCCCTTCGTGTACGGCAGCGGCGGCTTGTTCAGCATCTGCTTGATCGCGGTTTCGGCGCTCGGGTTCTTCGCGTAGAAGCCCTGCTGGCGCGTCAGGTCGTACGCGGCCGTGGTGACCGGCAGGTAGCCCGTGTCCTGGTGCCACTTCGCGGCAACGGCCGGCGAGGCCAGGTACGCAAGGAATTTCGCGACGCCCTTGTAGGTTGCCGGATCCTTGCCGGCCAGCACCCACAGGCTCGCGCCGCCGATGATCGCGTTCTGCGGTGCGCCCTTCACGTTCGCGTCGTACGGCATCATGCCCGTGCCATAGCTGAACTTCGCGAACTTCTGCACGTTCGCGAGCGCGCCCGACGACGTCGTCATGATCCCGCAGTCGCCGCTGTAGAACTTCGCCGACGCTTCATCCTTGCGGCCCGCGTACGTGAACGTGCCGTCCTTCGCCATCTGCTGCAGGAACGCGACGTGCGCGATCTGCTGCGGCTTGTTGAATTCGAGCACCGCGTCGTTACCGTCGAAGCCGTTGTTGCGGCTCGCGAACGGCAGCCCGTGCCAGGCGCTGTAGTTCTCGAGCTGGATCCAGCCTTGCCAGCCGGTCGTGAAGCCGCACGCCATCCCCGACTTGCGCAGCTTCTCCGCATCGGCCTGCACGTCGGCCCACGTCTTCGGCGGCTGGTTCGGATCGAGGCCGGCCTTCTTGAACGCGTCCTTGTTGTAGTACAGCACCGGCGTCGAGCTGTTGAACGGCATCGACACGAGATGGCCCGTCTTCGCGTCGCTGTAGTAGCTCGCGATGGTCGGCACGAACGCCTTTTCGTCGAGCGGCACGCCGGCCTGCTTGAACACGTCGTGGACAGGCACGACGGCCTTCTTCGCCTGCATCATCGTGGCCGTGCCGACTTCATAGACCTGGAGGATCGCCGGCGCGTTGCCGCTGCGATAAGCGGCGATGCCGGCCGCGAGCGCTTGGTCGTAGGTGCCCTTGAAGACCGGCACGATCTTGTAGTCGCTCTGCGACGCGTTGAACTGGTCGGCGATCAGGTTGACCCGCTCGCCGAGCGCGGCCTCCATCGCATGCCAGAACTGGATCTCCGTCGCGGCGAACGCCACGTGCTGCGCCCCGAACATCAGCGCGCCGCCGAGCGCGATCGAACGAACCATGGTCCCCGCAGGCTTCTTCTTCATCGATCTCTCTCCTATGAAAACGTTACCAACAGCGCGTGCAACATTCCCATCGCCATTGAACCGGCGAAGTCTAGTGATCGTTTGTGACAGTCAGTTGTCGCTGATGACGAACAGGCGCTGATACTCCTTCAGCGCGAAGCGGTCGGTCATGCCGGCGATGTAGTGCGCGACGAGACGCGGCTGCTGCGCGGCGTCGTCGGACTGGTACGGCGGCGGCAGCAGGCGCGGATCGTCGATGAACGCCTCGAACAGCCCGGTGACCACGCGCTGCGCCTTGCTCGCCATGCGCATCACCTTGTAGTGGCGATAGAGGTTCTTGAAGAGGAAACGCTTGAGGGCGGCCGCCTGGGCGGCGACAGATTCGCTGTGCGACACGAGCGGCGGCGCGGCGCGCACGTCGTCGAGCGACGCGGGCGCGACGCGCGCGAGGTTGCGCGTCGTCTCGTCGATCAGGTCGACGATCAGCGTGTTGATGATGCGGCGCACCGTCTCGTGCACGAGACGGCGGCCTTCGAGGTGCGGGAATTCGGCGAGCGCCGCCTCGTAGTGGCGCTGCCACAGCTCGACTTCCGCGAGCTGTTCGATCGTGATCAGGCCGGAACGCAGGCCGTCGTCGACGTCGTGGTTGTTATACGCGATCTCGTCCGCGATGTTGGCAATCTGCGCTTCGAGCGACGGCTGGCGACCCTGCAGGAAGCGCTCGCCGAGCGCGCCGAGCTTGCGCGCATTCTCGCGCGAGCAGTGCTTCAGAATGCCTTCGCGGGTCTCGAAGCACAGGTTCAGCCCGTTGAACGCGCCGTAATGCTCCTCGAGCTCGTCGACGACCGCCAGGCTCTGCAGGTTGTGCTCGAAGCCGCCATGCTCGCGCATGCAGGCATTCAGCGCGTCCTGCCCGGCATGGCCGAACGGCGTATGGCCGAGATCGTGCGCGAGCGAGATCGCCTCGACGAGATCCTCGTTCAGACGCAGGTTGCGCGCGACCGAGCGTGCGATCTGCGCAACTTCGAGACTGTGAGTGAGACGTGTGCGGAACAGGTCGCCTTCGTGATTGACGAAGACCTGCGTCTTGTATTCGAGCCGGCGAAATGCGGTCGAGTGGACGATGCGGTCGCGGTCGCGCTGGAATTCGGTGCGCGCCGCCGGCGGTGTTTCCGGATGACGACGGCCGCGCGATTGCAACGCGTGAGCGGCATACGGAGCGAGATGGGCTTCCAGCGCCGCCAAGGTCGGCGGCTCGGCCACCGGCGCAGTGGATGCGTGGCCGGCTTCGGGCAGTGTGCTGCTGGATGTCTCGCTCACGTCTCCTCCATGTCAGGGGCGCCGGGGCATCCGGGCCGCCGTTAGCGGGTGGTCTGGGCCAGTGTAGCGAACACGGCTTCGTCCGGCGCCTGCGTGATCAGCGTATCGCCGAATCGCTTCAGCAGGATGAACTTGATCGCGCCGGCCTCGGCCTTCTTGTCGACGCGCATCAGGTCCATGTAGCGCGCATCGCCGAGCGCGGGCCCGCGGGTCGGCAGGTGCGCGGCCGCGATCACCGCATCGAGGCGCTGCCGCGACGCTTCGTCGAGCAGGCCGAGCCGCACCGACAGGTCGCCCGCCATCACCATCCCGCAGCCGACCGCCTCGCCATGCAGCCACTCGCCATAGCCGAGCCCGGCCTCGATCGCGTGGCCGAACGTGTGGCCGAAGTTCAGGATCGCGCGCAGGCCGCCTTCGCGTTCGTCGGCCGCCACCACGCTCGCCTTGATCTCGCACGAGCGCTTCACCGCGTGCGCGAGCGCAGCCGGGTCGCGACGGTTCAGCGCGTCGACGTTCGCCTCGATCCAGTCGAAGAATTGCGCATCGGCGATCGCGCCGGTCTTGATGACCTCGGCAACGCCGGCCGCCAGTTCGCGGTCGGGCAGGGTCGTCAGCGCGCCGATGTCGGCGATCACGGCCTGCGGCTGGTAGAACGCGCCAATCATGTTCTTGCCGAGCGGGTGGTTGATGCCCGTCTTGCCGCCGACCGACGAGTCGACCTGCGACAGCAGCGTCGTCGGCACCTGGATGAACGGCACGCCGCGCATGTAGCACGCAGCGGCAAAGCCCGTCATGTCGCCGATCACGCCGCCGCCGAGCGCGACGAGCGTCGTCTTGCGATCCGCGCGGTCGGTCAGCAGGCCGTCGAAGATCAGGTTCAGCGTTTCCCAGTTCTTGTACGCCTCGCCGTCCGGCAGCACGACCGTCGACACGCGCTTGCCGAGCGGTGCAAGCGCCGCGCGCAGTGCATCGCCGTAGAGCGGATCGACCGTCGTGTTCGTGACGATCGTGACGGACGAACCCTTGATGTGCGGGGCGAACAGCTCGGCGCGGCCGATCAGGCCGGCGCCAATGTGAATCGGATAGGCGCGGTCGCCCAGATCGACGTTGACAGTAATCATGCTTGTAGCGGCTTGGCGATGACGCCCGCCAGTTCGAGTTGCATCAGCACCATGTTGACGAGACCGTTGACCGACGGACGGCCGGTCTCGATGACGAAATCCGCGCATTCGCGGTACAGCGGGTCGCGCACTTCATATAGCGCTTCGAGACGCCCCTTCGGATCTTCGGTCTGCAGCAGCGGGCGGTTCTTGTCCTTGCGCGTGCGCAGCCACAGGTCGTGCGGATTGGCGCGCAGGTAGATGACGATGCCGTTGCTTTTCAGGCAATCGCGATTTTCCGGGCGCAGCACCGCGCCGCCGCCCGTCGCGAGCACGATGTTCTCGCGCTGCGTGAGCTCGGCGATCACCTGCGTTTCGCGATCGCGAAACCCGGCCTCGCCCTCCATCTCGAAGATCGTCGGAATGCGCGCGCCCGTGCGGGCCTCGATTTCGTGGTCGGAGTCGAAGAACGTCCTGTCGAGACGACGCGCGACCGCGCGGCCCACGGTGGTCTTACCCGCTCCCATAAGGCCGACGAAAAATACGCTTGCATGTGGGTCCCGCGCTTGCAACGGCTTCCTCTGCTTCAATCTTGCTGGTGTGTGGCGCAGCTTACTGGCAAAGCGGCTGCCTTGTCGAGCCTGCGCCGGCGGCTTCCGGCCCTGTTTCTTCGCCATCCGCGCTGCCCGCGCCGCGCGCATCGCAGCGCGCATCGACGACGGTCGGCGTGATGAAGACGACCAGTTCGTTGCGCTGATCGCGCTGCGCGCGGTGCCGGAAGAGCGCGCCCAGAAACGGTATTTTGCCCAAGAGCGGCACGCGCGTCACATCGTTCCGGTTCAGTTGCTCATAGATCCCGCCGATCGCGACCGTCCCGCCGTTCTCGACCTCGACGCGCGTCTGGACGTGCTTCGTATGAATCGCCGGGCCAGCCGCGGTCGGCTCGCCGATGCTGTCCTTCGTCACGTCGAGGTCGAGCACCACGCGCCCGTCCGGCGTGATCTGCGGCTCGACCTCGAGCTTGAGCGTCGCCCGGCGGAACTGCACGCCGCTCACGCCGTTGCCGACCTTCGCCTGGTACGGCAGTTCCGAACCCTGTTCGACGATGGCCTTGACGCGATCGGCGGTCACCACGCGCGGACTCGAAACGATCTGACCCCGCCCCTGCGCCTCGAGCGCGCTCAGTTCGACGTCGAGCACACGGCTGAGCGGTGCGGCGAACAGCGTAAAGCCCGCGGTTGCCGCTTCGAAGCCGCCGAGCGGCCGCGCGGCAAGGTCGAGCGCGTTGCGCGCGCCGGCCGTGAACGTGGCGCTCTCGCCCGACGGCGGTCGCTCCTGCGCCCGCAACGCAACGCGAGCGCCGAGATTACGCGAAAAACCCTGCTCGCCCTCGACGATGCGGGCCTCGATCCGGACCTGCCGCGACGGCCGGTCGATCGCATCGATCAGGCTCGCGATCTGGTCGAGACGCGGCGCGAGATCGGTGACGAACAGCAGGTTCGTACGCGGATCGGCCGCCGCGGCGCCGCGTTTCGACAGCAGGCGCTGGCCCGTCGCACCGGCCAGCAGCCGTTGCACATCCTGCGCGCGCGGGTAGTGCAGCGCGAACGTGCGGCTCGCCAGCGGCTCCAGATCGGCGGCCCGCGCGTGCATTTCGAAGCGCTCGCGTTCGCGCGCGGCCAGTTCGGCCGCCGGCGTGACCCATATCACGTTGCCCCGCCGGGACATCGCGAGCCCGTGCGTGTCGAGCAGCGTGTCGAAGGCGTCGCGCCAGCGCACATTGTTCAGACGTAACGTGACGGTGCCGCGCACCTGTTCGCCGACGACGATATTGAGCCCGGTGAACCGCGCGAACGCGTCGAACGCGGCCGCGAGCCCCGCGCCTCGCAGATTCAGCGAGATCCGCCGCGCATCGTCCGCATCGCCGGGTTGCCGCGCCGCGGCGTCGCCGATCCGGGCCGGCGGCGCCAACGGGATCGGCGGCCCCTCCAGCCCGGGTGCCGGGGTGGCGGCCCCCGCCTGAAGCGCCGCGCGAGCCGCCTGGTCGAACGGCGGCGGGCCGGCCTCCGCCGATACGGTGTTGTCCGCACCGTCCACCGTACCTGGCGGCAACGGCAGGCCCGGCACCGGCATGTCCATCGATGCGGCGGCTGGCCAGACTGCCGGCAGCGGTGGCAACGAGGCGCTTGCGCCGGCCGCGCTCAATCCGGCCCAGACGGCGAGTACCCGACATCCGTGCTTCATCATGGCCGCCTCCCGTCATCCAGCGTGACGCGGTACGCGCCGTCCGCCGTCGCGAGCGTCACGGTGACGGGATCGACTCGTACCACTCGCGCGGCCCCGAGGGCTTCGCCGGGCACCACGGCCGCGAACGCGCCGTCACCGTCGTCGAACAGCGCGAGACCGGCGCGCCCGTCGCGAATCGTGCCGGCCAGGCGGGCCGCCGCCCCCTCCGCTTCAGACCTGCCGGCGTCGCCGAACGGATCGGCGCCGGGCGCATCGGCCAGAACCGACGCATCCCCGCCCGTGGACGTTGCCGCCGGCAACGCCGGAAACACGTCGACAGACATTTCCACGCGCGCCGCCGCCTTTCCGCGTTCGACACGCAGCGCGGTCGGCACCGCCAGCACCGGGAAACGCGCCAGCCCGCCGACCATCTGCAGCAACGCACGAAAGCCGCCATCCGCGACGATGCGCACCGTGCGCCGACCGTCCGGCACCGCGCCATCGGCGCGCTGCGGTTCGATCGAGACGCCGTGCAGCCCGCTCGACGCGGCGCGATCAGCCAGTTCCAGCATCAACGCGGCCCATTCCGGCGCTCGCGGCAAGCGATCGCCGTGTGCCGCCACCGGATGCACGCCGCGCGACCGTGCAGCGGCTGCCAGGACACGCTGCGCGTCGGCCTCACGCATCTGCGCCGCTGCCAGCAACGCGCGGCTGTGCGCGAGCCCGCTCCAGTCGGCCGCATTTGCCAGATGAATGCCGCCCGCCAGCACGGCGGCGAGCGCGAGCACGCAGCCTGCGATGTGTACCGCCGCCGGCGACACGCGCCGCATGCCGCCGAGCCACCCGTCACCGCGCGGTGCGGGCCGATGCGCGCGCGCCGTCATGCGCCACCTCCCGACACTTCCCGGGACGGCATCGCATCGTGCCGGCGCAACTGGACCGAGAACCGGAACGGCATCCCGCCCGTCGCGACCGGAGCATCCGAAGCAGGCTTCAACGCATCGATATCGATCCGCCAGCCACGCTGCGCGTGCGCCATCGCCGCGAGCCATCGCGCCGCCGCCGGGTAGCTCGCGGCGCGCGCCTCGAGCACGGCACTGGCCGACGTCGTGCGCAGCGCGTCGAGCCGGACGGTGCCGTCGCCCACCTGCGCCAGTGTCGCCAGCAGCCCCGCGACGTGTCGGTAAGGCACGGCAAGCGCAGCCGCCTGCGCGTCGCGCTGCGCGGCGACGGCCGCTGCATTGGCGGCGCGCGTCGCCGCGCCCACCTGCGGCTGCAACTGCCGCAGCCGCGCCTCCACGCTTGCGCGCTCGGCATCCACCCGCCACCGCACCCCGGTGGCGGCGCCCGTCCACAGGCTGGTGCCAAGCACGCCGAACAGAATCGCCATGCCGCACTGCGCGGCCCGACGACGTCGCAACGCCTGCACCAGCAGCTCGCGGTACGGCAGCAGGTTGAAGCCGCCCTGCTCCGCGCGATCGGCCGTCACGCCCACACCCCGCGCAATGCCAGCCCGAATGCGACAGCCAGTGCCGGGCCGCCCGGCATGCCGGCGGGCTGGCGCGGCTGCCCGCTCCAGCCCGTGCAGTCGAACGACACTGCAACCGCGCCGAGCACATCGCCAATCTCGGCGACGGACGTATCGAAGCGGGCGATACACCGCTCGTCCCCGGCCACGAGTACGCACTGCACGGCCCCGAGCGCGCGCCGGCGCAATGCATCGGCAAACGCCCCCGGCACGGCACCGGACAGCGTCAGCACCGGTACGGCCAACGGGCCGTCGATTCGCCAGCCGTGCACGCCCGAGTCGTGAAACCAGAGCGCCGCGTAGGGGCCCGCCTGCGCGTCGGGTTCGAATTGCGCGGCGTAGCGCAACGCACGCAGCGCTGCGGCCGACTCGCCGTCGACCACCGTCAGGTCGACACCGGCCTGCGCAGCCACGTCGATCCGCCGTTCGAGCAGCGCCAGCGGGGCCACGGCAACCTCGATCTCGCCCGCCCCCGCGCCGCCATCCTGCCGCCAGTCGAACGCGAGGCTGTCCGGCGCCAGCCCCGAGATGCGCTCAGCCGCCTGCCGCGCAGCGTCTTCAACGTCATCCCGCCCGGCCAGATCGAGCGTCGCGGTGCGCATCTCGTCATCGTGCAATGCCATCACCCCGCGCGCATCGCACCGCACGTCGGCCGCCGACAGCCTCGACACGGCGGCGGCCAGCGCACGCGCGACCGCCGCCCAACGCGCATCCTCCGGCCCGCCCGCCAACCCGACCGGCTCCCGCTCAAGCCCCTCGACGCACACCTCCGCGCCCCGGCCGCGCCGGCTCAGCACGACCACCCTCACCTCGTCCGAACCGACGTCGATTCCCGTCGACCGGTGCCCGCTCCGCGCAAACCACGCTCCCCATCGTCCTGCCATCCCAGCCTCCCGAGATCGTCGCGGCCCACGCCGCGTTTCCGAGACCTGATTCTGCAAAGCGGCGCGCGCGGCCGACAGTCGGCCTAACGGCCAGCATCCGCTCGCCACGGCCGTGCGCGGGCTATGCTGGTAGTACGCCAGCCCGCAGCTTCGCGGCGGGCGGCCCCTCGCGTCAGGACCGGTCTTACCGGGCAGCTATAATCGCGGGACTGTTTTCCGGTATGCCTATGCAATCCACGACTCCTACGTCCCCGCCTCCCGCCCCGGAGCCGAAGAAGCGGCCCTGGTGGCAAAAAGTCCTGCTCGGATTCGCCACGATGTGCGTGGCGCTCGTCGTGGCCGGCGGCCTCGTGCTCGGCTACGCGCTCGTCGTCGCCTGGCCGAACATGCCGTCGCTCGACGCGCTGACCGACTATCGGCCGAAGGTGCCGCTGCGCATCTATACGTCCGATCACGTGCTGATCGGCGAATTCGGCGAAGAGCGCCGCGACGTCGTCCATTTCAAGGACGTGCCCGACTCGCTGAAGAATGCGATCCTCGCGATCGAGGACGCGCGCTTCTACGATCACGGCGGCGTCGACCTCACCGGCATCGTCCGCGCCGGCTTCGTCGCGCTGACGAACGGCCATGCGTCGCAGGGTGCGAGCACGATCACGATGCAGGTCGCGCGCAACTTCTTCCTGTCGAGCGAGAAGACCTACACGCGCAAGATCTACGAGATGCTGCTCGCGTACCGGATCGAGCGGGCGCTGACGAAGGATCAGATTCTCGAGGTCTACATGAATCAGATCTATCTCGGCCAGCGCGCGTACGGCTTCGCGAGCGCCGCACGGGTCTATTTCGGCAAGGACCTGAAGGACATCACGCTCGCCGAAGCCGCGATGCTCGCCGGGCTGCCGAAGGCGCCGTCCGCGTACAACCCGGTCGTGAACCCGAAGCGCGCGAAAGTGCGCCAGGAATACATCCTGCAACGGATGCTCGAGCTGAACTTCATCTCGCGCGAGCAGTACGACGAGGCTGTCGCACAGCCGCTCGTCGTCAAGGGGCCGGGCCGCGATTTCAGCGTGCACGCCGAGTACGTCGCGGAAATGGTCCGACAAATGATGTACGCGCAGTACCGTGAGGAAACCTACACGCGCGGCTTCAACGTCGTCACGACGATCGACTCCGCGGACCAGCAGGTCGCTTACACCGCGCTGCGCAAGGGCATCATGGATTACGAACGCCGGCACGGCTATCGGGGGCCGGAAGGCTTCATCGAACTGCCGGCCGGTGCCGACGACCGCGAACAGGCGATCGACGATGCGCTGCTCGAACACCCCGACAACGGCGAACTGATTGCCGCGGTCGTCACGGCCGCCAGCCCGCGCCAGATCACGGTTGCGTTCATCGACGGCAGCAATGCGACGGTCGAAGGCGACAACCTGCGCTTCGCGTCGGGCGCGCTGTCAGCCAATGCGCAGCCGAATCGCCGCATCCGCCCGGGCGCGATCGTCCGCGTCGTGAAGAACGACGCCGGCAAATGGTCGATCACGCAGTTGCCGCAGGTCGAGGGGGCGTTCCTGTCGATCGTCCCGCAGGACGGCGCGATCCGCTCGCTCGTCGGCGGCTTCGACTACAACAAGAACAAGTTCAACCACGTCACGCAGGCATGGCGGCAGCCGGGTTCGTCGTTCAAGCCGTTCATCTATTCGGCGTCGCTCGACAAGGGCCTCGGGCCGGCAACCGTGATCAACGACGGCCCGCTGTATTTCAGCGCCGCCGAAACGGGCGGCCAGCCGTGGGAGCCGAAGAACTACGGTGGCGGCTTCGAAGGCCCGATGTCGATGCGCACCGCGCTGCAGCGCTCGCGCAACCTCGTGTCGATCCGGATCCTGAACCACATCGGCACGAAGTACGCGCAGCAGTACATCACGCGCTTCGGCTTCGACGCCGAACGCCATCCGGCCTACCTGCCGATGGCACTCGGCGCGGGCCAGGTCACGCCGCTGCAGATGGCAGGCGCGTACTCGGTCTTCGCGAACGGCGGCTACCGCGTCAATCCGTACCTGATCGCCGAAGTCACCGATCCGAACGGGGCGATCGTCGTGCGCGCGCAGCCGCTCGTCGCCGAGCAGAACGCGCCGCGCGCGATCGACGCACGCAACGCGTACGTGATGAACAGCCTGCTGCAGAGCGTCGCGCAGCGCGGCACGGGCGCACGGACCAACGTGCTGAAGCGCACCGACCTCGCGGGCAAGACCGGCACGACGAACGACTCGCACGACGCGTGGTTCGCCGGCTACCAGCACACGCTCGCCGCGATCGCGTGGATCGGCTACGACAATCCGCGCAGCCTCGGCGATCGCGAAACGGGCGGCGGCCTGTCGCTGCCCGTCTGGATCGACTACATGGGGGCCGCGCTGAAGGGCGTACCCGAATTCAAGCCGACGGTGCCGGACGGCGTCGAATCGCTCGGCGGCGAGCTGTACTTCACCGAGTTCGCGCCGGGTCACGGCTTCGTGTCGACAGTCGGCGTACCGCAGGCACCGGCCGCGCAGAACGTCGACGCCACCGTGCCGCACGTCGACGAGCAGGAAAAGCAGGACATCATGAACCTGTTCGCGCACTGATCACCGGCCCGGTGTCAAGTCCTGGAATAGGTTGACAGTGTTCACCCGCTAAACGCCCGATGCACCGCATCGGGCGTTTTGTATTTGAGGGCGGCATGTGGCCGCTCGCAGTTGTAGATGTTCACCGACTGTTCG